>CAYSAQ010000030.1:0-1669 GCA_964429235.1 uncultured Candidatus Marinamargulisbacteria bacterium | reverse complement strand
GGCTTAAGTAACATGGAGTTTACGATGAAATTGCAACCTTTTCTGGACACTACCTCGAATTTAGTTGCTCAATAGAAAATTATGAAAACAATTATAGAATAAAAAAATGTTTTTTAGAAAAAATAGTCACAGTCATTCCCGTGAAAACGGGAATCTATGATCTTTTGAAATATTGGGATATTTTTCTTAAAGAATTTACTTATTGCTCAACAACAAACGAAATCCCTGCTTATTAAAGGATGTTAATAATAATGAATCTTCAATAAAAACAGATACATCTTTTATTACATAATCCATATTTGTTCCTTCTATAATCTCTAATAATTTATCTTTCCAATTATCAATATTAATTTCTAAATCTAACTTAAATTGTTTTAAAGAATTATTAAGAAAATCAATATTCGGAGAAATACCTTTATAAAAAGATAACATCCAAAAAATATCATAATAATCTCTGCCCTTAATAAATTGTCGAGTAAACATAGCATTCATTTTACCTGCAAAAATAGATGGCATATCATAATGAGCTAACGTTAAAGGCACATACTTAGAAACCAATGTAATTGACTCCGTAAAACCTACTGGAGGGAAAGTATCAATATCCATCTTTATGCTCAACTTTTGATTAGCATTCGGAGAAAGACCAAAATCATATAAAATATTTTCAAACTTAAACATTACAACATACACATTCGTATTATTTTTATAACTTACACTAATATCATATCCAGCATTTTCTAATTCTTTCTTTAAATATTCGATTAAAGGAATAAACTTAAACTCTTTCTGCTTAATCTTTAAAGAAAAATCTAAATCCTCTGAAAATCTTGGCAAATTATAAATAAACCGCAAGGATGTACCTCCAACAAACGAGGCAATAGTAAAAAAATTGTTTTTTTGTAACAAAAGCAAAATATAACTCTGTAGATACTCACGAGCAATATTCAATCGCTGCCCAGTATCATTATTTAATAAAATATTTTTCAAGTGATCTTTCATAATATATTCTCTAAATTTGAAGGATTATTTGCAAAAGCTTCTATCCTCTCTACTGCAACGTAAATGTTCTTTTTATTAAAAATAGATGCAAACTCTTTTAGTTTAACAAAATCTAAAACATTTAAATTCTGTAACCTTAATTCAACTAGAACTTCATTGGTTAAAAAAATTTTATTAACATACAAATAATCAAGCAATGCCTTTTCTGGAGTAGCCATATAATAAGAAAAAGTATCTCCCACTACGTCATATCCAAAAAATAATCTTTTCTGAATATGCCTATATTCATATTTGCCAAAAACATTATAAAATTTATTTGCTCTTTTTGTTGTTAAAGCGGTTATCGCGTATACATTCTCAGGAATCAATCCATGTGCCTCTAATGCTTTTTCCATACTAATATATGAAGGCTGTAAAATAATTGATGATAGCGCCAACGAATTAACGATACTTTTTCTATATGCATTATTAAATAAATAGATACCATTTCTCAATTTAATTAATTTTTCCGATGCAACAAACCTTGAAAATTGCACTTTAACTTTAGTAAGTGGCTCTTTCAGTAACAAAGAAGCATTCCTTATCTCAATAAAAGGCTGATTAGAGTAATGATTAAGCAAATCTTCGAACTTCATTGCAATATATTAACATTATTGTTATTTAATTGCAA
>CAYSAQ010000029.1:0-2129 GCA_964429235.1 uncultured Candidatus Marinamargulisbacteria bacterium | reverse complement strand
AAAGTATTTGTTATTGCAGAAGCCGGAGTGAATCACAATGGCAGCATGGAGATAGCTAAACAATTAATAGCCGTAGCTGCAATGGCAGGAGTTGATGCTGTAAAGTTTCAGGCATTTAAGGCTGATAGCCTTGTAAGCGAGACTGCAGATAAAGCAGAATACCAAAAACAAACCACTAATAAAGACGAATCTCAATATGAGATGTTAAAGAAGCTAGAGCTCAGCGACGATCAGTTAAAAGAGCTAAAAGAATATTGTGTGAAGAAAAGCGTAATGTTTCTTTGTTCTCCTTTTGATGTTGAGAGTATAGCGACGCTGGATGCTTTAGGTATAGAGATATACAAAATACCTTCAGGAGAGATTACAAATTATCCTTATCTAAAAGCCATTGCTGCTTTAAATAAAAAAGTGATTTTCTCAACTGGCATGGCAACAATGCAAGAAATAAAAGATTGTTTTGATGTGCTAGTTCGTGAAGGAACAGCAGCAGAAAACATAACAATATTACACTGTAATACAGAATATCCTACACCAATGAAGGATGTGAATTTATTAGCAATGAATACTATAGCTGATGAGCTTGGAGTAGCTGTTGGATATAGTGATCATACCGAGGGAATAGAAGTAGCAGTTGCAGCTGTATCCCTTGGCGCAACTGTTATAGAGAAGCATTTTACTTTGGATAAGAATATGGAAGGTCCTGATCATTTAGCAAGTGCCAGCCCTCAAGAATTAGTTCAGTTGATGAGTGCAATTCGTAATATTGAGCAAGCTTTAGGGACTTCAGAAAAGGTGCCTACTGAGAGTGAATTAAAGAACAAAGATTGTGCGAGAAAGAGCATAGTGGCAAAGCAGGCTATTAAAGTAGGCGAAAAGTTTACCGAAGATAATCTAACTACCATGAGACCAGGAACTGGGATAAATCCAATGATGTGGGATAAGATTATTGGGGAAACATCAGATAGAGATTATGCAAAGGCTGAGTGTATATGAATGAATCTCATAGAATAGAATACAAACAAAAGCTTACAGCTGATTTCGAAAAAACGATTGTGTCTTTTTTAAATTATAAAGAAGGGGGAGTAGTTTATATAGGGATATCAAGTGATGGTAAAATTTTTGGTTGTGAGAATCCAGATGAAATTCAGCTCAAAATAAAAGACAAACTAAAGTATAATATTGCACCCTCTTGTCTTGGACTTTTTGAAGTTATATTAGAAACAATTGAAAAAATATATATTATTAAAATTATCATAGCAAGTGGAAGAGAAACCCCCTATTATGTTAAAAAATATGGCATGTCTTCCAAAGGATGTTTTATACGAATAGGAAGTAGTAGTGAACCTATGAGCCAAACTTTGATAGAAGATTTATTTGCTAAAAGGGTAAGAAATTCTATTAGTAAGATAAAAGCTCCTAGACAAGATTTAACATTTGAACAACTTAAAATATATTATGAAGCAAAAGATTTAAAGCTTAATGATAAATTTGCTTCAACTTTAGAACTACTTACACAAGACGGACATTATAATTATGTAGCATATCTACTAGCTGATGCAAATGGCACCTCTATAAAAGTAGCTAAATATGCCGGAATTGATAAAATTGATTTAATAGAAAATAACGAATATGGATATTGTTCATTAATAAAAGCAACCAATCAAGTTCTTAATAAATTAGATGTAGAAAACAAAACGGCTACTCTGATAACACACACAACAAGAAAAGAACAACCTTTATGGGATAAAGTTGCTTTGAGGGAAGCAGTTATTAATGCTATGGTACATAACGATTATACAACCGAAGTGCCCCCTGTATTTGAAATATACAGCGATAGAATAGAAATAACATCAAGTGGGGGACTCTCTACTATTAAAAATATAGATGATTTTTTTAGTGGATATTCTAAGCCAATTTGTCGAGAACTTATGAGAGTATATAAAGATTTAGAATTTGTAGAACACCTTGGTTCTGGTCTTAATAGGATACTAAAAGCTTATGATAAAAATAGTTTTAATATATCTCAAAATTTTATGAAAAACATTTTTCATTCTAATACTAAACCAATTGAGGGAATAAATGGCGGTTTAAATGGCGGTTTAAATGGCGGTTTAAATGGCGGTTTAAAT
>CAYSAQ010000028.1:0-2328 GCA_964429235.1 uncultured Candidatus Marinamargulisbacteria bacterium | reverse complement strand
GAATAATCCCCCTGTCCGCCGGAGGCGGACATCCCCCTTATGAAGGGGGAACAAATAGAGCAATCAAAGATTGAACGATTTAGGGTTTGAACATATAATTTAGCTATTAAGGTAATAAGGAGAAGAAAATGGACTTAAGTGATCTGACCATAAAAAATAACGTATCAAAAAAAGAACTCCCGGATTTCAACACGCTTGTCTTCGGCAAGAACTATTCTGATATGATGATCACAGTTAAGCATTCTCTAGAACAAGGTTGGCATGACGCCAAAATAGAAGATTTTCACAATTTTGAAGTATCACCAGCTATGTCATCGCTTCATTACTCCCAAGAGATATTTGAAGGAATGAAAGCTTACTATCGTGCTGATGGAAAAATAGGATTATTCAGACCTGAAGAAAATTTTAAAAGATTTGGTAGAAGTGCTGCAAGAATGTGTATGCCAGAGATAGATGTAAATTTCTGCCTTGAATCACTATACAAATTATTAGAGCTAGAAAAAAGATGGATTCCAAACCTAGATAATTCTAGCCTATACATAAGACCTACAATGATAGGCACATATCCAATGATAGGAATGAAACCTTCAGAGACTTATTTATACTACGTTATACTTAGCCCAGTTGGAGCTTATTTTCAAACAAAAGAGGGACTAAAGATCCTTGCAGAAGATAAATATGTAAGAGCTGTCGCCGGTGGTACTGGTGAAGCTAAAACAGGTGGTAACTATGCTGCTTCGCTACTTGCGAGTAAAGAAGCTAATGAAAATGGATATTCACAAGTAATGTGGTTGGATGGTGTTCATCGTAAATATGTAGAAGAAGTTGGAACAATGAATATCTTCTTTGTATATGGCAACAAACTTAAAACTCCTAGACTGAATGGAAGCATACTTCCAGGCATAACTAGAGACAGTGTAATAAAATTAGCTAAACATCATAACTTAGAGGTAGAAGAATGTGACTTAGACATAAATCAGGTTGTTGCTGACATAGCATCTGGTGAGCTGACAGAGTGTTTTGGTTCTGGCACTGCCGTTGTTATCAGTCCAGTAGCTACAATAGGCTATCAAGGCACTGACTATACTCTGAAGAACAATGCTACACCAGTTACAGATAAGATATATAAATGTCTTACTGATATACAGTATGGTAGAGCTGAAGATACTTTTGGTTGGACAGTTAGTCTTTAGCACACCCTTCCGCCCTTCGGGCACCTTCCCTTCGTAAGGGAAGGAGAAAAACCTTCTAACCTCACCAACCTCACCAACGAAATATATAAAGGTCTTTTAAGTAACTATAATGTCGTTACCTCTCCTGGCAGAGAGGTTTAGTCGCTGTACATTTTATTATTTTCTAAATAGAGAGGGTTTAGTTATTTTTGGTTTGTTAAATAACTTGTAATCCTCCGTCAGTCTTTCACTTCGACTCCGCTCAGTGACCAGACTGCCACCTCCTTTGATAAAGGAGGCTAAATCGACATTTTTAAATCATTTAAATCATTATCAATCAAATGAAAAAGATAAACATTATCGAAATAATCACTCTTAAAAGAATGGCTCAACAATTCATCTGTAACAACATAGTTGCTAGCCCCACTTGTACCATTAGCATGAATGACTAAAATTCTTTTCATGTCACAAGGCTCATTAAACTTCTTACACTTAACTTCTTTTTCTCTGATTTTATTTTTTACAACATCAATAATAAACTCTTTATCAAAAAAACAAGCTGACTGAGTATTGAAATCACAAATTGAAGACATTGATGACAAACGTATACTCTCCACCGTCTTATATATTTCTGAACCAACTACAGTTTCTCCTTTTTTTGAAAGTCTTTTACCAATCTCAAGTGAATCTGCAGGGTTCTTTATCCATATTCTTTTATATTCAAGATTTTTATTTATAATACTCATTAATTCCCTATTAAAAAGCTCTCTCTCTCTTTTGCTGACTCTAGCTTTATCTTTTAAATGAATATTGCCAATAACTTTAATATCAGAGTTTTGTTTATAATATTTTGTGAAACTACTTACTAATCTGTGACGATATGCCTCCTCTTTTTGACAATCTTCATCATAGTAACCTGTTAATTCTAATAAAAAGCGCTCATGTTTATATGTATATAAAAAATCTGGGGGATCGGGGGACTCTATGTTTACAGGAATAATCTTCAGCTTGTTGCAATAATCCCTAAATACAATTTTTTCTATATGCTTATTTTGTAAATGATCCAACTCAGATAATTTAAATGTCATAAATATAATTATACATCATGGCTGAAAGAATGTCTGAACAGCACATAGCTCCCCCTGACATTCTAAAG
>CAYSAQ010000027.1:0-2414 GCA_964429235.1 uncultured Candidatus Marinamargulisbacteria bacterium | reverse complement strand
ATCGTTACCCTCAGCCTTTCGGCATCGGTTCACTCTAGGTGATCTTTATGTTAGCTGCAAAATACATTACACATAGAGAGATATATGAAACAAGATTTGACAGTAGATATATTGCAAAAAGAAGCATCAAAATTTGCAGAGCTGGAAACATCGCATGATGAGCCGACTCTTTATGGGGTGACTGACGGAAAAGCTGTGGGAACATACCTCGAGCATAAATTTACAGCTTACCTCGCTCAAACTTATAATTATGAACAAGGAAATTCTGCTTCAGGGATAGATATTCCTGGGCTTGGAGTAGATATAAAGGTCACGAGCATAAAACAACCACAATCTTCATGCCCATTTAAATCAGCTTCACAAAAAGTTTATGGGCTTGGTTATCACTTACTTATATTTGTATATGAAAAGATAGATGATAATGAAAAGAAAACAGGGAAACTAAATATGCAACATACCATATTTGTTGCAAAAGAGCGCACTGCGGACTTTCAAACAACAAAAGGTTTTTTGGGTATTATTGAACGAGATGGAAATAAGGATGACATTATCTCCTTTATTGTAGAAAGGAATTTACCGCTAGATGAAATTGGTGCAGAGCAATTAGCAAATAGAATTATTGAAAATCCACCCTTGCAAGGTTATTTGACAATATCTAATGCTCTTCAATGGAGACTTCAATATAGTCGAGTAATTAAAGAAGCTGGTGCAGTATCAGGCATTTCAAGGGTTCGATGAATAATGGCAACTAAATCAATTAATAAATGGCAGTATGGTGATTTCCAGACCCCTATTAATTTGGCTAAAAAAGTCGTTGATGTACTCAAGAATAATCACAACATTGATCCAAATATAGTTATTGAGCCAACCTGTGGAAAGGGTGCATTTGTAAAAGCAGCCTACGAAGGGTTTGATCATGCCAATATTCTAGGGTTTGAAATAAACAAAGAATATGTGAATGAAGCCAATTTATTTACATCGACCACCTTAGATTCAGAAAGAGTATCAGTCGAGGAAGCAGACTTTTTTAACACTGATTGGAATAAAATTCTCTCAAGTCTTACTGGTTATATTCTTATAATAGGTAATCCTCCTTGGGTAACCAGTAGTGAATTAGGTCTTCTTAATAGTAAAAACCTTCCAGAAAAATCCAACTTCCAGAATAGAAAAGGAATAGAGGCTATTACAGGGTCTGGAAACTTCGATATTTCCGAATGGATGTTGTTACAGCATATAAATTGGCTTTCTAAACGAAATGGGGCTATAGCTTTTTTATGTAAATATGCAGTTGCACGTAAGGTAATGAAGCAAGTGAGCAAGAGTGCAGATCATCATTTTACTGGTCACATTTATCCAATAGATGCAAAAGCCAACTTTAATGCTTCTGTTGAAGCATGTCTTTTTATACTAACCACGGATAACGGTAGTGCAAATTGTGAGGTTTATAAAAATATAGATTCCATAGTTCCGTCGCATATTATTGGAGAAAGAGATGGTTTTATTGTTAGCGATATTGACCATTACGAGAAATGGCGGCATCTGAGAGGGCAAGATGCTCGATATGTCTGGCGATCAGGAGTAAAACATGATTGCTCAAAAGTTATGGAACTGTCACCTGATAACCAAGGTTACCTAAATGGTCTAGGCGAGAATGTAATCCTCGAAAGAGAATATATCTATCCATTGCTAAAAAGTTCTGATGTTGGAAATAGCCGTGTTAATACTTACAGAAAAGTAGTGCTGATAACACAGAAGTCCGTTGGTGAAGAAACCTCTACTATAAAAAATATTGCACCAAAAACATGGCGGTATTTGGTGGCGCATGAAGAATATTTAAACAAAAGAAAAAGCACCATTTACAAAAACAAACCATCATTTTCAGTATTTGGTATTGGCCCCTATACGTTTAAAGAATGGAAGATAGCTATTTCAGGTTTCTACAAACGATTAAATTTTAATTTGGTTGGCCCACTAGATAATAAAACAGTTGCGTTTGATGACACAGTCAACTTTCTATCATTTGACTCGGAAGATGAGGCTAGGTTTATTCATAGCCTTATTGTTTCAAAACCCGCACTTGAATTTCTTGAGTCAATGATATTTTGGGATGAAAAAAGACCAATAACGATAGATATTTTAAGAAGATTGTCGCTTAAAGAAATAGCAAAAGAACTTGGTTTTCTTGTTCAATATGAATACTGGTCTGAAGTTCAGTCGTCAACAGGTATTGGGCAATTGGAGTTAGGAATAGCCGAGAATAGGTCAACTTATGAAGCAGGAAAAGCAGCTAACAAATAGCTCCAGCGGACAGCTTAAAGCGTCACTTGTTTTGCATTCGCAAAAACGTGCCACTTTAAACTGCCGCTGAGCAAGGCGTTAGAGGTAAAAGGAGATTATTATGAACAGAATGAAAG
>CAYSAQ010000026.1:4007-5196 GCA_964429235.1 uncultured Candidatus Marinamargulisbacteria bacterium | reverse complement strand
AGTGTTGAATACGTAAGATCTCTAAAGGCTTTATAAAAAAGCTCCATCATCATCTGAAGTTTGCCTGGTTTTTTTTTCATTTTACGGGTACTTAATATTGCAAGAATAACAATAATTGCCATAACAATCCATGTCATCATCAACATAACTGGATTATAGCTAATAGATTGTCCAAACAACACTATTTGCCACTTTGTTATTATACCAATACTATCCATTGATAACCCCCATTTCCCTGTTAAATAAATTAGCACAAAAGATTATGTTTGTTAATAGGCAGCAGTTATTATTTTAATTATTGTGATTCATTATTTTATTTGGTATATTTAGTAGCATGAACAAGACAAAAAAAGCTTTCACATTAATAGAATTACTTATCGTTATGACAGTTATTGCTATATTAGCGGGGATATTAGTTCCATCTTTCAGAGGATATCAATCTGAAGCATGGATTATTAAGTCAGAAGGCGATATTGGAACACTTCAACTTGGTATAGAGGCATTCTTTAGAAAACACAATAACGAGTACCCTGATGCAATAGATGATTTATTAGAAGAAAACCCAAGATTTATTACAACAATGCCTATTGATCCATTCAAAACTGACTCAAAACAATATGGATATGAAATAGTATATAGAAAGCCAGGAGATGAACCGTTTTATGTAGTTTACTCTCATGGGCCTAACAGGAGCAAGAACTGGAGCTGGAATGAACTACAGGGCTTTGTAATAATGGACACTGATAGTGATGATATTATTTTTACAAATGCTAGGCTTCAATAAATCCTGACTTTAAAAGTAATTCAATTCATGCAATAATAATTTAGCTAAATTTTCTAAAATCTGGAGGTAAATAAGTGGAAATATTAGAATGCAAACACGGACTATATAAGCAGACATGTTCAATATGTTCTGAACTAGACAATGAAACAGTAATAAAAGAGAAACAAGAAGCATTAGAGATGAAGAGCTGGCAAAGCACTTCTTTCATGGGTGCTGGGTCTCACAACTCTGCATTTGAAGAACAAGAATATGATGTTGAAGCAGATGACATTGAAATTGAAGCAGAAAAAAAAGAAAAAGAAAAAAAAGAAAAAGAAAAAAGCTAAACTCACTTAAGAAATAAAGATAATAAAAAAGCCAGCTTAACAGCTGGCTTTTTTATTGCAATAATATTAGGCTCCCTCA
>CAYSAQ010000026.1:1872-3907 GCA_964429235.1 uncultured Candidatus Marinamargulisbacteria bacterium | reverse complement strand
AAACCCTCTCTTTTAGGAGAGGGTGCTGATATTATACTTCTTTTGAATATGTGATTTGTTTCAGCGGGTGAGGTTAGAATGAATCCCAATCATATAAATCATGAACTAATTTTTTGCCCATTGATGTATTATGCACAATCTTTGCGAACTCTGCTCTTGTAACTTCCTTCTTAGGCCTAAATGTTCCGTCCCAATAACCATTAATAAGTCCATTATCAATCGCTACCTCAATATACTTAGCTGACCATCTAGATACAGATACGTCTCTAAATCTGCTCTGCAGTGCCTTTTCTGGAACTTCTAGTCCTTCTAATATAACTAATGCTGCAACTAACTGTTCTCTTGTTAATGCCGCATCTGGCGTAAACTTATCTTGATGTGTGCCTCTCATCATACCTTTCTGTGCAACAAGCTCAATATATTCAGCCAATGGGTGACCTGCAACATCAGAGAATCTATATCCTTCTGATAGATCCAAATCTCTCATCGATAAATCTTTTAATGAATATAACACCTTAGCGTACTCTGCTCTTGAAACAAACGCATATGGCATAAAGTATCCAGGCTTAACTGGTCTAAGAAGACCTAGTGTAGTCAATTCCTCAATATACTGTCTAGCCCAATTCTTTTTATCTACATCATAGAAAGACATTAAATATACATTTCTTATTCTTTTTTGTTCTAAAACATCACCGTTGTTATCATAAACTTTAATATCAACAACTTGTTTGCCATAATCTTTATACTTTACAGTAGCAATTATTCTGCTATTTCTTACATCTACATCTACACCATTAATCTGTACAGCTGCTACCTTTGGAATAACTGTTCCGATTACTCTATGCATGTTCTCATATGTAACTTTCTTATCTACAGGACTCTTTATCTTCATATAATCATCTGTATATTTCTTTTCTGGTTTATCCAAATCAAATGCTACTGAAAAGTAATGTGTGTTATTATCAGTGAAATTATTTGGATCTAAGGAATATGCATAATCAAAATTAATACCAGAAAACTTAAAACCCATTCCAAGTGAAAAAATCTTTTTATCTTCTACATTAACTGAACTCACAGCCCACTTTTCAGCACCATAACCTGCTCTAAATGCTAAAGCTGGATTTGGCTTATACTCAATACCTATTCTAAGCATTGTTTGTTGATCTACAAATTCTGCATCTAACGACATATCTAACTTCTGATTCTTTGAATAAACAATTGAACCAGGTGCTCTTCCTAAAACTCTATAAGCACCACCAAGTGTAATCTTCTGCTGAACTTCACCTTCTCCTCCACCTTGAACTTGTACCTTTAATGGTAAGAAGTTTTGATATAAGGCGGATACTTTTAAAGCCGGATTAACTTTATACAAAACTCCAAAATCTGCATTAGCTTGAGAAGTATTATAATCTCCAGCTTCAGCAAAACGATATTTACCTGTTAAACCTAAGCTAAAATCATCTGATAACTTTGATGCAACAGAACCTAACAATGTAATGTCATTATAACCAAGCATATTACTATAATTAAAACGTTCACCATCAAAAAGTGCCTCTGCAGGCATATCTGTACCAATGTAATAAAAACCCAAACCATAATTGATATCACCTGGGAATATCACTGCACCATTTAATAAATTAACATCAGCAAAAAGATTACTTTGCATAAGTCCAAGCTGAACACTTTCATGTTCGCCCATAGCTGCTGGATTCACAAACACAGCAGAATAGTCATCTACTAATGCTGAGAATGCATTACCTACACCTATGCCTCTTGCACTAGTATAACGATAAGCTGGATCTACAGAACCTGTAGCAAACAAAGAACCTATCATTAACGTGCACAATATAATCTTTAATGTTTTCATTTTTACTCCTTTACCCTTCATAGCTTTAGCGTCGTAGGGTTATCTTGTAACTAAGAACTTACTAGTTCCTAGTATCTTGTTACCATTAACAATTTGAATGAAGTACAAACCAATTGCAAGCTTATCACCAAATGCATCAACTCCGTTGAAGCTAATAGCGTTGTATCC
>CAYSAQ010000026.1:0-1772 GCA_964429235.1 uncultured Candidatus Marinamargulisbacteria bacterium | reverse complement strand
AAACTTGTATTCACATTATCGTTATCTCTTACAATCATGCCCGAATTAGAACCAGATGCATAAAGCACTATCTCATCAACTGTAATTACTGTTGACACTCCAGCTACTCCTGTAAACAATTTAATCGGCCCAACATTAACACCAGGACCATATGCTCCAAGATTATCGTTATAAGAATACACAGTATAGTAGTACACTTTCCCATATTGTAAGTTATCTTGATAAAAAGTGTCATTAGTTACTACAACTGCTTGACCATCGACTGTAGACACAGGATATGTTCCTGGATTCGGCAAATTAAATGCTTTGCCAACAACAAGGTATGAACTAGCACCAATTGGACTATCCCAATCAAGGTTAACTGCAGCTGCGGTTGTTGAAAGTTCTGCACTAAGGTTTCTAACTGCACCTGGTGCAACATCAGTAAATGAAATCTCATCAATCTGAAACCAATTATATGCTCCTGCAGTCTGAGGATATGCTTTAAACTTCACAGCTACCATTCTTTGGAATGCTTCAACTATATCAACTGGAGTTCCCCAAGCTGAATCCTGAGCAAAGCTAGAGAAAGAAATAACATACTCTGTCCAATCTGAATTTAATGTAATTTCTTTAAAGTAATGATTATAGTCTGTTACTAAATCATTAGCAGCTTCCATCTCTACAGCTATTATTCCAGTACCTTTTGCAAAGAATCTGATTGCTCCATACTGTGTAATATCTACCTCGTTTTTATTAACTTCTAAATCAAGTCCATATCCAGCATACATATCGCCTATTGGACTTAAAGCTCCAAGCGTGTAAGAAAATTTTAATGATGTAGAAGAGTTAACGCCATCATTTATATAGATTGCACTAGCAATACTATTACTTGTATTAAGATATTCATAATTATTTCCACCAAACTCATTCACAATTGGCGTGTTATCAAAATCTTCAAATAAAACACCAACACTCTGAGTTGAGATTGGGTTACTAGTTGGTTGTGGGTTACTAGTAGGAACGATGTTATTAGTCACATCGCTAAAAAAAGTTATATTTGATGTAGTCATATATAGGTTATGATTAGGAGCAACTGCAGCAACGGTTATAGGCTCACTAAATCCTTCATCTGAAGACCAAGCTAAAAGCTCTACACCCATAGGGACAAATGAAGCGCCATTAGAATCTCTAAAAGAATTAAGGTCTATTTTATCTCTATACCCATCTAAATAATCTTGTGACGTACAAACATGAATGCTCTTATTTTTATAAACAATTGCTCTTGGTACACTATAAACACCATTATTATAAGCTCTTGCTAAAACAATAATATCACCATCTACTAAATTAGCTGTGGAATTTAAACTATAAACATCATCTATTTGAAGTCTAGAGCCAGCAGCAGGAACATCTTCCGCAATATTTACTATATAGGAAGAACTAGTATATACCTGGCCTCCACTTGTAATATTAAAAACATATGAAGCATTTGCCGTTAAGTTAATAACTTTTACGAAGTGAACATTGTCACTAATCTCAGAACCACGAACATCATAAGTAACAGTACTAGGAATAGCACTTCCCCAAGAAATAGAACCAACTTCTGCTTGCTCAGTATACCAAACTACAGTAAACGAAGCCCCAGTAATATTTACAATAGTAAGCTCTTGTGGCTGGCTTGCCATTAAAAAAGTAAAAAAGCTAAAAAGTAATAATCCCCATATTGTTAATCTTAGTTTCATTTGTACACTCCTAAGTTATTCTTTCAATAATATATCGCAAGAAAAACT
>CAYSAQ010000025.1:0-5699 GCA_964429235.1 uncultured Candidatus Marinamargulisbacteria bacterium | reverse complement strand
GTTGACTGTATTTTATGCATAGAATCAATCTGATTATTTTCGGCATCATTAGCCAATTTCTGTTCATAAGAAACCTCATAACCACCTAGCAAACCTATCCTATCTTTTGGTAAATTCCTAGGATCTACAGCTGCTTTCTTGGCATAATATAATGCTTTATCATAATCTCCTATCCTATCGTTATACATCCTCCAAATACTATTATAAGCAGCTATCCATAAATTCTTATTTGTAATGCTCGAAAAGCTATATGGGAACAACTCTATTATCTTTAAATTCGCTTCTACAACTTTTTCATATTCTTTCTTATGAAAATACATAGATGCCCTTCCCATAAGAGCCCCTAATTTAATTCTTTTATAATCTTCAGTAATAAATGATTCTCTATTATTCGCTAATACACTTTCATACTTCTGCCTATAACCTTCTCCCTTATCATAATTTTGTTTATATACTCCATACTGATATGCAAGGTCCTGTAAAACTCGCACATGCAAGGTAGGTCTTTCTTCTAATTCATCATGAAATGCTCTTAGCATATACTCGGTTGAATTTATTACTGCATCCTCTAATTGATCCACTTCTTTTCTTGGTCCGTTGTATCCTAGATTAAGTGCAGTAACTAATCTTCCTGTATATGCCACTTGCTTCTCAATTGAATCAAGCTTCCTAAACTCAGGTATTTTTCGCTGATCTGATCCTGCCCAATAAAACAATACCGCACCAAACAACACCATTCCTATTAATAATGCCCATAATCTTTTCATCTAATTTTGCTCCTCGTAAATCTGCCTAATTTCTTGCATATAATTCTCATCAAATAACATATTTACATGTTTGCTTCCAATCGGTATATTGTCAATATTTGCACTATTTATTGGACCCATTATTTGACTACTAATATCACCACCGTATATAGAGAAAAGACTAATACTTAGAATAGCGTTTACCACATCTATAGTTTTTGGCATTGGTATTTTATTTGCAAGACACAAAGCGCTTGATGCTAAATAAAACTCATCTTTTATACTCCAAACATTAATTAAATCCACATTTTTATCATTAAATCCAACTGTTGAAGAATCCTCGAAAGCTGCAACAGGAGAACCAGCTAAAATTACATTATTAATATTAAAGTAACTTAAAGAATCTATTCCATATTTTTTTTCATAATCTCGATTCTCAATTCCTTTCAACAACCTGTAAGTTATCAAGCTTCCTAAACTATGGCCGATAATATTTATCTTCTTACTCGGATAGTCTGTCTTTAATTGTTTTAATTGCTCAAATAATTGTATTACTGGATCTTCTTCAGGGGTTTTCCATAGTTCTAGGTTGCTGTTTCTTAAATAATATTCTAAAGAAGCTACTGGTCCGTCTGGAACATTATCAACATCCGAATTCCAAACAAATGGTTTTACTTCTTCTTTTCTGTTACAAAAAGACGTTTTCACATCATCAACCCATGAACTATTATTATCTTCAGGGATTGTAATATATGGCATCCCTATGCCATGAACTACTACGGTTATCTCATCTTCTTTTCCATCGAATTTATACACTTCTAACTCTGCAATATCCAACGCATTTTCTAGATTCTTATCTGTTATCTCCATAATACTTCTAAAGAATCTTTCAGCATTTAATGGCATAGCTTTATTGTAACCAAGAGTTACATAATCAATCTTTGTTAACTCATCTAAATATGTATCAAATTTTCTATAGTCTTCTTTTCTAACAACATCTAACAAATATGCCCAAGCAACCATAGCATTCACAGACGCTCTTGTTGCAAACTCTTCAGACTCTTCCGCAGGAAGAGAACTTTTTTTAGAATCATAAATAGTTTCATAAGTTCTGAGAGCCGTATAAGCATACATTCCAGCATACAATGCCCGCTTTTCTTTATAATTCAGTTCAAGCAGACTCGTTTCTTCATCTTTTGCTACCTCATCCCAAAACTCCTCATAACTCAAACCAAACTTACCTTGCTGATCATAAATATTACCAGCAACTATACTCACACTGTTTGTATCATTAAGCTGTGCCCCTAATAATGAAGCACTCCCCTCTGATTCCAAAAGAGGTCTTTCAATTGAAAAGACTGTAAGATCATATGACCTCACATCCATTTGCGGATCTATTGATAATAGGAATTTCTCCAAACTACTTAAAGAAAGTTCGTAGTTGGCTATACTTGTGAACCAATCCGTACGACAATCTATACCTAACTGATCTTGATTTGGATACATCCTTTTAAACTCAGAAGCATCTATAGGAACAACAATACCTCCTACTATCAAATATGGATAAGTGGCCTTATCAAGCTCCTTCGTTATTGAAATATCAACATAATCACCTTTCCACTTAACTGAAATATCAGCCTTATTAGACATAACCAGTGGATTATTCTGCGAAACAGGAATTATATTAAAATCAGTTCCAAGCACAGAAACACGTTTACGTTGCTCAGAAAGCCCTTTTACTTTTAAACCATTCTTTAACTCATAAGTACTAATCTTTTGATGCATCAATGTTTCCCATATAGTTAACTCTTTTGTTGCAGCATATGGATTTTGTGACAGATCACCAATCTTCACTTTATGCAGTGAATTATTCCCTGAAAGATCTTCTAGTATCATATATGCATACATATCATCCTTAGTTCCATAAATGGCTCCATTCTTTGGCATAACAAGTACCATGACATCACCAGTTACCACGTTGTAATCAACTCCTGTTAAAGGATTCTCAAAATCATAATAGTTACGGTTCATATCTCTATCTATTGCTCCAATTAACTGAAGAACTTCATACTCCTGCAGTTCATCACTCAAATCAGCCTGATTATAACTAGTACTGACAGTCACTTCTTTACCAAATATCTCTATAGTTTGACCATCTGTAAGAGTTATTCCTTCATCAGCCAAGCTAGCTATTAATGCATCAACATCTACTGTTAAAAAGTTCTGGCCTGCTTGATAGTTATGCGTAATTTCAGTAGCTACTAACTGATCTCCAACTTTTACAAAGATGTTCCCTTCGCCTTGTATTTGATCCATTATATTCATTGCATCAAACCCTATTATTAACTGATCTTCATACTGCCTAGATTCAAGTTTTGAGATCATCCCAGCATATGGGTCTATTGTAGAAAGACCTATATCTATCCCACCTCCAAAATCAACTTCCGGAATGCTATTCTCTACATTCTTAAGCTTTTGTTCCAACTTATATCTAGTTAACGCAACTTGTCTTTCTAGAGCTGAAACAGACTCCATTGCTTTCATTTTTTGTTCTTCATCAAACCCAACAAAATCACCTGCACCATTTATCACATCTTGTTTAAGCTGCTCTAAATTTGCTTGAGTAGTCTGCAAAGTAGCTTCTACTTCATCTTTAACGTCAATTAGTTGTTGAATGGATCCGTTCTGTATATATTGATCGATATCTGCCTTAATTTGATTATATTGGTTCTCAAACTGCTGATAGGTATTAACCATATCCTCTGCCATATTCAACAAATCATCTGGAATAATATTACCTACAATATTTCTAGCTAAAGCATGAATCTCACCTGTAACACCTGCTTTCACAACATCATATCCTGTCTGAACAGACCTATACATAGAATATAAATCACTCACTCCAGCCATATTTGCAGCAGCACCTGCGATATCTCCAATAATTGTAGAAATTATTACACTGGTAATGATATTTCCAATAAGACTCCAGTCAGCATATTCAGCATAAGCACCTGACATAGGGTATATTGGAGAAAAGCTATTTATTGCACCTATATTTACTTCAGAATCTGTTTTTACTTGGAATTCATCATCTGTAAAGCTTGCCGCTGCTCCTGATGAAATAGAATTCATTGTCTTTGTTCTTACTACACCATCTTTATATGTATCAGATGTCACAGCTCCACTTGGTGAAAAAGTTACCAACATCATTCCATCATTAGTGACTTTCATGAATTCAAAAGCAGTACCCTGTTTCTCTGTTTCTAAAACCTCATCTATAAAGCTTTGAGAAGATAGCGATACTTGCTCTGGCAAATCATTCAATGTTCTAAACTTACTCATCAAGCTCTTGTTATTAATTACCTTGAGATAACTAAGCACAGCAAATGTAGCTACTCCAACACTCCCTCTCTCTTCAGCAGAGACTATATTTGGGTATTTCAACTGGATGCTATATAAAACATCTATAGACTCCGCTGTAGATAAATTAGACTCAAAAAGATCATTTATAACATTCTTAACAATTTCAGAATACAAACTCCCTACCTCTAGAACTAATGGAGCATCTACTAGTGAAATATTTTCAGAAAGAATCCTAAGTGATTTAACCTTATCTAAAGTATTAGAGTTGATATGTGCTTGAAGTTCAGCTTTTGTAGTATCCGTTAAGTTGTTAATAGTTGACTGCACGTCTACCCCTGAGTTCTTCATGTTTTGTAAAATAAGCACAGCCTCTTTGGACAGGTAGAAGCCTTTTGGTTCGTTAGCTTTATGAATATAATTCTGAGGTGAAGCTGGATAAGCGATAGAAAGCTCTTCGCTATCACGTGGCAAATAGTCTTCAAAAGCTGTTAGGAATTTGGCATAAAGTGCTTTTGCCTCGGCATCTCCTAATAGATTATTACCAGTAACATTTCGCATTAAGTTACCAACAAACTGTTTTCTATTCTCTTGAACCTCTGCAAACGAAGCCACCGCAACTTCTGAATCTGCAACAACATCTCGCCAACTCTTATCTGTCTGAACATCAAAATTCATACAATTCTCAGCTAAAGCATTTTCGCCCATCTTACATGCATAAAAACTCTTCAACGATAAGGCATGTTGACCTGCTTCAACTGCGCTATCTCGTTGTTTTTCCCTAAGCTGATTAATATCCGATATCCACTTAACATCCTTTGTAAAAGCTATTGTTTCTTTTGGAGTTCTTAATATCTGCCCTGTAAAAGTGTCCATAACACCAATGACATTGGCCTTACCATAAGCAGCCGTATTACCACAATCTGCTCCATGGGTAAAACCTTCACCACCAATCATTATTTGATATCGTTCACCTTGTTTGGTTACCTCTGTTGTAGCCTGATTCAAATCAATCGATGAAGCCATCATCAACTTGATAATACTATTATCAAACAACCCTAGCTTATCTCTATTATTTATTACCCAAACCTTTGTCCAAACGTTACTCATAACATTGTCAGGCAATGTAATATCAGAAAACTCTTGCGCGATAAGTGCTGTAGCATAAGAATCTACAATATCAGCTGCTGTGATAGACAGATTCCTTCCACTCTTTTGAGCCAACACCTTAGCACTAATATACATTTTTCCAAGCTCAGCAATATATTGTCTATAGTCATCTAACTCTTCACCATAATTGAGTCCGTATACTCTAAGACTATTGTCCAGTTCACCACTCATATCATTAAGAACTTCCAATAGCTTTACATTGGATTGATTTGTAGTAGCATCAATAGTAATTGGATAAACTGTCTTGGTATCTGTGGTTCCATCAGTATATACAATTTCCAATGTTAGTTCATCGATACTTGAGCCATTAGGAATAATAATATCTTTTACAAAATCCAACCCAGAATAATCGTTATCCATATATATTTGATGTCCATTATGAAATACTTCTAAAGACTCAATATTCTTTATCTCACCTAATCT
>CAYSAQ010000024.1:0-7653 GCA_964429235.1 uncultured Candidatus Marinamargulisbacteria bacterium | reverse complement strand
ATACCACGGGCGCTATGCTGGCAAAGAAAGTCTTCTGCGCAAAATGTGGCTCGCCTTTAGCCCCAAGTCACACCACGAATCGTCACAAGAAAAAATATTTCTATTACCGATGCACTGGTTCGAAAGACCAATCCCAAAAATGTCAGCGTCCTCATTTCAGTCTAACCAAGCTAGACGCTAGAGTCAGCGAAATTGTCCTGTCGCTATCTGAAGAGTTCAGCCCCATTGAAAACAAATTACTCAAACACAATGACAAAATAACTAATCAAATCCAAGACCATGAGAAAACTAAGCACCACTTAGAAGACACGCTAAATCAGCTAAAACAAAAGAAAGATAAGTATTTGGATACGCTTATGTCCAGCCAGTTCCTGAGCAAGGAACGTGAACTAATCAACGCCAAGATCGGCGAAATGGAAACAGATGAAAAACAACTACAAACAGCTATCAGTAAGCAAGAAGCCGTTATCCATCAAACTAAAGAGGAGTTATTGTCCATTGCCGACATCAAGAAGCTATTCATCACCTATAGGACAGAACATCCGTTTAGCGATAGTCAAAATCATCGTAGCCAACTAACAAAATTAATTGACCGAATCGATTGCAAAAAAGACGCCATTGAAATCAAGTTCAGCATGATTCCAGAGAAGGAAATATTTCATGCAACAGGTTCAAGATGAGTCTCAGCCAACAATAAAGAATTCGACATTATTTATAAAATATCATGGTTCTATGTCGAACCCTAGAGCCCAAATAGGGCTTGGCTTACAGCGATTTTTGGTGGAGGTGAGGGGAATCGAACCCCTGTCCATAAAGAACCATAAAAGAGGCGCTACGGGCGTAGCTTATTAAAAATTTCCTTCAGACCAGCTTATAAGCATGCAAGCCTAAAGTAAGTGCTTAACTTGTTCTCACTAACAGCAAACACGGACTGCAGTGAATAGTCGACTAAATAACGCTAAAACCTGTCGTCAACACCAGATTAAAGCGACGTGGTTAATAAATTAAGCCGCGATTGCTTGTGGTGCGAATGCACCTTTAAATGCTTTTGTATCTGCACTTATGTTTTTCTGCCTTTTTACGAGGCCTGGCAGCTCCTCGACCCGCTCCTAATTCAAGGAAAACCCTATGTCGAAACCAAATACACCCCCAAAAATAAAGGGAACTTGATTATATCATTAATAAATAATTAACTCTATGGGTCGTTCTGCTCTCTGGGAGATGTCCAAGTATTTATTCTACATCAAACCCGATTTCATCAAGTGCTTCTTTCATTTCATCTTCTGTAACTGAACCTAGTTCTATATCTACTGTTTTATCTTCAACACTAACTTCTGCCCTTTTAACACCAATTTCATATAAGACATTCTCTATCGATTTTTTGCAATGTCCACATGAAATACCAGGAACACTATATTTTACTTTACTCATACTTTTACCCTCCTTAGTAATAAACTATTTGATACCACACTTACACTACTAAAAGCCATGGCAGAACCAGCGATTACAGGACTAAGAAGCCCTGACATTGCAAACGGAATACCAACCATATTATAGATGAATGCCCAAAATAAATTCTGCTTTATTTTGCGCATCGTTGCTTTTGATAGTCTTATAGCCGTAGCGATCTTAGCTAAATCACCTTTAACCAATGTAATGTCAGCAGACTCCATAGCAATATCTGTTCCCTGTCCTATAGCAAGACCAACATCTGCCTGTGCAAGTGCTGGTGCATCGTTTATTCCATCTCCAACCATTGCTACAACCATTCCTTGTGATTGTAATTCCTTAACAATATTTGCTTTATTCTCTGGCAGAACCTGAGCAACCACATTTTTAACACCAACTTTTTTGGCTATAGCTTTAGCGGTAAGCTCATTGTCTCCGGTTACCATATATACTTTCAATCCTAGCTTCTCTAGCTCAGTAATAGCAGCTTTGGATGTATCCTTAATCGTGTCAGCAACTCCGATTAGCGCTTCTAGTTTATTATTAACTGCAAACATCATTACTGTCTTTCCTTGTTTCTCTAATTCCACAATCTTGTCCTCAAGCATTGATACATCAATCTTGTTAAGCTCCATTAGTCCTCTAGTTCCAACAAGGATATTACTCTCCGCGACTTTAGCTTTTACTCCTTTACCAGGAACTGCTTCAAACTGGTCAGGATCAAGAATTGTTTTCAACTTAACTTTTGCCGAATTTAATATAGCTACTCCTAATGGATGCTCTGAGTTTTTTTCTGCCATGCCTGCAAGCTTGATAACTTCCGTTTCTAGCATTTTCCCTGTCAATACAACGTCAGTCAGTTCTGGCGCTCCTTTGGTTATTGTGCCTGTCTTATCGAGCACAACAGCATTAAGTTTATAAGCTCGCTCTAAACTTTCTCCACCTTTTATAAGTATACCGTTCTCTGCACCTTTCCAGGTGCCAACCATAATCGCAGTAGGAGTGGCTAGCCCAAGTGCACAAGGACAAGCAATAACTAGCACTGCAATGGCGTTTATTATGGCAACACTTGCTTGACCAGAGATCAAATACCAAACAATAAATGTAAGCAGAGCTATCACTAAAACGGTTGGAACAAAGATTCCAGACACTTTATCTGCTAGTTTCTGGATAGGCGCTTTGCTACCCTGAGCTTCTTCTACAAATTTAATAATCTGCGAGAGCATAGTCTCTGCTCCTACGTTAATAGCCTTGAACTTGAACGCTCCATACTTATTCAGTGTCGCACCAATTACTTTGTCGCCGACTGTTTTCTCTGTAGGGATGCTCTCCCCTGTTAACATACTCTCATCTATAGAAGAGTTCCCTTCTGTTATCTGTCCGTCTACAGGGATCTTTTCTCCTGGTTTAACAATAACGATATCGCCAGGGACAACTTGTTCGATAGGGATAACCATCTGATTGCCTTCACGAATCACACTCGCTGTTTTTGCTTGTAGTCCTATAAGTTTTTTAATGGCAGTTGCTGTTTGTCCTTTTGCTAACGCTTCTAAATATTTACCTAGCATTATCAATGTTATAAGAATAGCAGATGTCTCGAAATATAGCTCTATCCGAGCACCTTCGGCATATACCTTGAAAAATCCAGTATAAATACTAAAGAAATATGCAGCACTTGTGCCCATAGCTACAAGAACATCCATGCCAGGGCTCAATGATTTGATACTTGCGAAACCGTGCTTGTAGAAACGATAACCAACAATAAACTGAACAGGAGTAGCTAATGCAAGCTGGAACCATACATTATGTAAAACATGGAATCCCCACCCGAAAATCATATCCAGCATTGCTAATAGAAGTGGTGCACTAAGTAAGGCAGAGACCATCAAAAGCATTCTCAAATGTTTTATCTCTTTATCTTTTGTCTCTTTATTTGTATCAACACCAGCAAGACGTATCTGCGCCTGAAACCCAAGATTGTTTATCTTATCTATTAAGGAACTTTCACTAACTAAGTCCGAATCAAAATTTAACTGTGCTCTTTCAGTAGCCAGGTTAACGCTAGCATCAACGCCTTCTACTTTATTAAGAACTTTCTCTATTCTGGCCACACATGACGCACAAGTCATCCCCGATATATTTAATTCAACATCTTTTATAACCATAATTCACCTCTACTAAACTATAACAATTTATAGAATTGAAACAAAGCGAAATATGTTATTGTATGGGGCTTTATAGTATATTACTTCTAATTTTCGGTATTTTTAATTGGGTTTAAATAATTAATTGCAGTGAAAGTTACAGCCTTACTACTATTTGGCTTTGGAACTTATAATCTCTGATATTAGTTGTATCATTTTTCTCAACACAGATTTCATTTTTCCAAATCATATCTTGGTTGATACTACTTCTAAGAGCTAATGCTCCTCTATAGTAATATCCGTCATTCTTATATAAAGATGCTAGCCCTGAAAGTCTAGTTGTTTTGCTTATCGGTAAGGACATTTCTAATAGACCACCTACAGCATTGTCACTAGTGCCATTGTTTTCGCCTAGAACAATTAGTCCGCCACCTTTAATATCTATGTCTAAAATGCTAAATAATGCTTCAGTTGTAATAGCTGTGTGATTATAGCTACCAGCATCATACATATTGGAATAGATGCTTCCTCTAAACTCAACAATGTTTCTAAAAAGTGTTCTGAAATAAGCGCCAAATGATTTTTTTGAAACAGTATTTGTTTCAGTCCATTCATTACTACCATTTACAACATATAGCTGCAGCTCATTGTTTCTACTTTTGGTATAAAGGTTAACGCCCACTTCATTGTCAGGAAGCACTGGATTAGAAGCCATTCCCCAATTTAAATCCCAAAAAATTGGTCCAGAGATAAAGTTGTTCTTATCTTGATCAAAATCTCTTTCCATTGTTTCTACTTTGAATCGTCCAAGTCTTAATTGAAAAGGTTTTGCGAATTCTGTATCTAGATGTAATTGTTTAATGATTTGAGAATTATTTGAGCCTGGTGCAATATTTGTTTGTAAGAATATTTTATATGATTTATTCAGGAGAAATGTATATGCTAGATTTAGATTATTTACTTGGAACGTTCCTGCTCCAGAATAAGTTTCTTGAGCCCACATATAACGATAGTCTAAGAAGCCACTAAGTAAAGGTCTTGCCCAACTAGTAGTCATTGATAGAATCAATATTGTTAGAATTGATGTAATTCTTATATTCAAAGAAGCCCCCCAGCTTATTGTTTTATTGCTTTTACTACCTCTTGAATGCTCTTGTAATGCGTTTGTTCTTTAGAGCCTAAATCCTTTAATAGTATTAGTTTATTATCGATTTCTTCCTCACCTAAAATAATAGCGAATTTTGCACCTAATAGTAACCCTTGCTTAATTCCATCACCTATAGATTTGTTTTTGAAATAGTATTCACCCTTAATACCAGCAGCTCTTAGTTTTTGCATAATTTGAAAGGACTTGTTTTGTGCTTCTGTTCCTATGCCAATACAAATCACCTCAATATCTAATTCATCATCAGGAAGAATGTTTAGTTGATCCAAAACCATTACTAATCTATCTATGCCAATAGCAAATCCAAAGGCAGGAGTACTTCTTCCTCCCAATTCCTCTATTAGATTGTCATATCTTCCGCCACCACAGATTGCATTTTGAGCACCAAGTAGCGATGATCTTATTTCAAAAACAGTTTTAGTATAATAATCTAGCCCTCTAACAAGGTTAGAATCCACTGTATAAGGGATATCGTTTTCATCAAGCTGGTCTAGTACACAAATAAAGTGATCATTACATTCTTTACACAGAGCATTAGCCATTGACGGCATACCCATAAAGTAAGTTTGGCATTTAGGGTTTTTGCAATCTAGGATTCTTAGTGGGTTTTGATCAAACCTATTTTGACAATCATCACATAAGTTTTTTTTGATAGAACCTACAAATTCTTTTAATTGCTCTCTAATTACAGGTCTGCAAACATCGCAGCCAACTGAGTTAATAGCAATTTCAGCTTTTTCAACACCTAGTTTATTAAGTGCTGCTACACCCATTACCATTGTTTCTACATCAACTAGCGGCGAATTTGACCCAATAGCCTCGACTCCTATCTGATAGAACTGTCTATATCTGCCTGTTTGTGGTCTTTCGTAGCGAAACATAGGTCCTACGTAGGCTAGTTTAGCAACATGCTGTTTTTGGAAGCTAGAAAGGCTTTGCAGATATGCTCTTACAATAGAAGCTGTGCCTTCTGGCCTAAGAGTAATGGATCTATCACCTTTGTCTTTAAAAGTGTACATTTCCTTTTCTACTATATCTGTTGTAGCACCAACTGCTCTTTCAAATAATCCAGTAGATTCGAAAATCGGAGTAGTAAGCTCTTGATAGTTAAAAAGTTTAAATGTATTTAATATGCTTTTTATTGTAGATCTGAAGATGCTACTTTCTTTTGGTAATAAATCTCTGGTCCCTCTTGGGCTGTTGTACTTCATGATGTTTTGATTTGGTTATATTCGTTGTAATCGATATCAGGCACTTTGTTTCTTACCATTGACCACCATGCTTTTGCAAACATCCAAAAAGTCTTGGTGTTTCCACCTTCTTGAAATCTTCTAGCAGAGCCAGAAACTTTAAGAGTTGGTACAAATTTAATTTTCCCCAGCTTGCTTAATCTTCTGCCAAGTTCTATATCTGGTGACATTTTTTGAAACTTAGGATCATAACCATTTACTTTTTCATAAGCTTCTTTTCTCATTAAAAAATTGAAACCACTTGTATTATGTAATCTAAATAAAATAGAGATATATAGGAAAGCAGTATAGCCAATATAATTGAAGAAATTACCAATTTTAGAAGCATCATATGTATCACAAGTTCCATAAACTACTACAATCTTATCTTTATTAAAGTTTTTCATTGCTTTTGCTGCCCAAGTTTTTGGATACATTGTGTCAGCATCACAGAAAGTAATGATATCGCCAGTAGCTTCAGCTGCTCCACGAATTACAGCGTGAATATAACCTTGGTTAGTTTCTAAATAAACTTTATCAACGTATTTTTTAGCTATTTCAGATGTTTTATCTTTGCTGTTGTTGTCTATAACAATGATTTCCATATCTTTATATGTTTGCGATGTTAGCCCCTCAAGGGTTTTTGCGATTGTAGCTTCTTCATTGTAAGCGGGAACGATTATTGAAAGTTTCATAAAGAGTCCTCCTAAATTTAAGTTTTGTGGGGCACATCTTCTTTTGAGCGAAGATTGGTGGGCCCAGTAGGGCTTGAACCTACGACCTACCGGTTATGAGCCGGGCGCTCTAACCAACTGAGCTATGGGCCCCCACAAAATTGCGTGAATTGTATTATATCTTATGAAAAAATCTTTTACAACTCTAGTATTTGCTATATTTTACTGCTTTTGTACGTTGTATTTTTCCAAGCAAATTACTGCCTTCAAATTGAACAAACCTAACAGGTTTCTCAGTAGTTACCCAGAAATAGAATTTTTGTGGGAAGAATGTAGATTCTATAAGACCTGCAGCACCCATCTCTATTTTATTACAGAAGACTTTTTCTTTATTAACAGTTAGTTCATCTGTACCTATTTTTTTAGCATATAGAAGAAAGCTTCTTCTAATTTCTGGTAGAAATGTCCAGAAGACAAACTCGTCTTCAGTGAAAGGATAGCCTCTCATAAGATGGAAAAAAGAATTCATATCATAGAAAATTTTCTTATTTGTATCATATGTGTATTGGTCTTTTCCTCCATTCAGCTTTACAAAAATCTGATTTTCTTTATATATAAGTTGTTTTGTAATATCTCCATCTTTATTGAAGTAGTTAATACTTATTGGTGCAAGATCACCCTCTTTTAGGTATATATCTGCCCAGCCTCCATCAGAACCAGTTAGTTCGATTTTATGAAGTGTTAGATTGTTAAAGCTTACAATAGTTACTTCTTCGGTAGTTATTAGGGTGTCTTTGCCATTATATGTCTCGTAGACAATCTGTTCTCTATCGCCAATATTATCTGTGAAAGATGCCAGAACAAATGACATTAAGAGTAGTAGGTAAATAAAGTTTTTCATTGGTAAGTATTATAACTTATAAAGCTCCCTCAGTCTCGTTACTCTCGACAGCTCTCTTAGTGCCCAGAGGGCCACCTTCTTTGAAACCTTC
>CAYSAQ010000023.1:11030-11347 GCA_964429235.1 uncultured Candidatus Marinamargulisbacteria bacterium | reverse complement strand
CCTAGAACCTATGACCCCGATATGTTTTACTTCTGACATTTTGTGCCTCCTTTTGTGCCAGCTATGCTGGCACTGCTTTGATGGGGCACAGAAAAACCAGAAAAAAAGATTCATGTCAAAGACATATTTTTGATGATTTTCTGTATTTAAACACCTTTTTTGTTTGGCTGAATAATAAATATGAAATTATCTATTTATATTCTTTTTTGTAGAAAATTTGTAGATTATAATTTTTCGTATAGTATACTAAAGAGAGAATGGAAAAAGAAAATAAATTCAACAATTACTTACTACCTAAAACTACTTTTTCACTAGAG
>CAYSAQ010000023.1:0-10930 GCA_964429235.1 uncultured Candidatus Marinamargulisbacteria bacterium | reverse complement strand
GAAATGAATAATAAACTTTCTGAGTTTTCAACAACTATCTCTGATAGCTTTGCAATAAACCCAGCTGTTACTCTGAAAAACAATTACCTACTACCTAAAACTACATTTTCACTAGAGGAAATGAATAATAAACTTTCTGAGTTTTCAACAACTATCTCTGATAGCTTTGCAAATTCGTTAACTTTTGCAAATAATGTTTCATTATTTTCTAATGCTGTTATGCTTGATGAAACATTGAACTCTAGTTTCAAATCTATTGAATCTTTTTCAGATAATTTTAAAAACAGTATAAATAGCCTTACAAATATTTCATACGGAGATATAAATACAGCAATAACTAGTAATACTGAACTACAAGCTTCATCAAATGCATTATATAATTATATAAAAAAAACAGATTTCCCAATTTTTTATGATCTAGATTCAACTAATACAATTATTTCTAGAATCAATAAACTTTCTATCAAACCAATAATAACAGCAAACAATGAAGATCATTCAAAGGACAAAAGGTCCATTCAAGAGATTCAAGAAGGTCTCAGTATATTGGATATTATTACCTCTATATCTGAAAATGAGGCGATAAATTTTTATGACTTTATTACTGAACACTTTATGCTTGGCCTTAATCATTCTGTTGGTAAAAAAATATCACAATTTATAAAAAATCATAAGCATATTGAAATCAATAACATAAAGTTATATCGAGGAAGAATTAATCCAAAAAATCAAGACAGATTTTTAGCTAAAAAGGAAATGTGGGCTCCCCCAGAAGAAAAAGCTTCTCAATCAAGATTTAATTTTTTTGGTGAAAGCGTTTTATATACAAGCGACAAAAAAGATGGGGTAATTGACGAATTAGGGATTACTGATAATGTTAATCATAGAATCATAGAAATAAATCTGATAAAAAATTTGACACTCCTAGACTTAACAGAAACCAAGTGTCCAATTTTTAATAGTTGCCTACAAAGAAGTGATTCAAACACTTCATTTAAGATAGAATATGTCATTCCTAATTTTTTTGCTCAATGTTGTAAACTTCACAGAATTAATGGAATAAAATATCGTAGTACTATGAATGATGAAGCTATAAATTATGCTATTTTTAATCACTCAAAAGATTGGTTTGAGGATTCAGCTAATAACTTAAACTCTTAACTTTATCATTACATCTTTTCCATAATAGCTCTAAAACTTTCAAGACCAGCTTCGAGGTTCTCAATAATATCAGTTGCTAAAACATCTGGATCGGGGAGATTGTCTAAGTCAGCCAAAGATTTATCCTTTAACCAAGTTATGTCTAAGCTAGTTTTGTCTCTGGTAATAATTTCTTCGTAAGAAAACTTTCTCCAACATCCTTCTGGATTTGTTTCGGCATTATATGTTTCAACACGTTTATGTCTATTTTCTGTGTTATAACAAGTAATAAAATCTCGTAAATTTTCAAGTTTGAGAGGATTTTTCTTTAATGTATGATGAATATTCGTTCGATAATCATAAATCCAAATTTCTTTTGTCCAAGCATCTTTACTTGCAGGTTTATTATCAAAGAAAATTACATTTGCTTTAACTCCATTTGCATAAAAAATTCCTGTAGGTAGTCTAAGTATTGTATGTAAATCAGTTGTCTCTAATAATTTTTTGCGAACTGTTTCACCAGCCCCACCTTCAAACAATACGTTATCTGGGACAACAACAGCGGCTAGTCCGGTTGTTTTTAGCATTGACCTGATGTGTTGAACAAAATTTAATTGTTTGTTGCTAGTTGTAGCCCAGAAATCTTGGCGATTGTAAGTTAACTCTTCTTTTTTTTGTTCACCTGAATCATTAGTAAAAGTTTGGCTACTTTTTTTACCAAAGGGTGGATTAGCTAATACATAATCATAAGTTATAGGAGAAGCAGCTATTAAGGCATCAGCAGGAGATATAAAATTATCACTCTCAATATCGCCAATATTATGTAAGAACATATTCATTAAAGCCAGTCTTCTTGTCCCTGCAACAATTTCATTTCCAAAAAAAGTGTTGAGCTTCAGAAATTGATTTTGTTCCTTATCTAATTTGTTATTGCTTACTAAATAATCATATGCTGCCAGGAAAAATCCTCCTGTACCACAAGCAGGGTCAGCGATTGTTTTCATGGGCTGTGGCCTAATACATTCGACCATAGCGCTAATCAATGTTCTTGGCGTGAAGTACTGTCCAGCTCCACTTTTTACGTCTTGAGCGTTTTGTTCTAATAATTTTTCATAAATATCACCCTTGATATCAGCACCCAAAATTAGCCAATTCTCTTTATCTATCATATCTATTACTTTAAAAAGCATGGCAGGGTCTTGAATTTTATTCTGACTTTTTGTAAATATTTGTCCTAATATCCCTTTTTGTGTGCTTAATTCTCGGAGCAACGTTGCGTAATGTATTTCTAATTCTGCTCCCTTTTTTGATGTTAATGTTTCCCAACTAAATTCTTTTGGAATATTCAATTTACGATTATATGGTGGCTTGCTATACTCATCTGCCATTTTCAAAAACAGCAAATACGTTAACTGTTCTAAATAATCACCATATCCAACCCCAACATCCCTTAATGGATTACAAAAACTCCAAACTTTACTTGCTATTTCTTCTCCAGTCATAATGTCTCCTTTTTATTATTATAAAATTTATCGGTATATGAATAATGTATATTCTGTCCTGATATTCCTTTATTTAGTTCATGAATTTGATTTTTTATTCCATTTTTATTGATAATTAGTTTTTGATACTCTTCTTTGAGCCATAAATATTTTTCAAATATATGAGGATTTTCAAAAGAATTATCTAAGCCATCTATAATTGTTTGTTTTATTTTGTTCAATCCTAATTTTAAAGCATCATCACTATGATTAACACTTGGTTCTATAACCTGAAAATAAATCATTTGATGGAATCCAACACATCCATCACTAAATCTACTAATATACTGGTGGTATGGAAATTTTATTCTTTTTTCTTTGAGTGGATAGTTTAATTTCTTTAATAATTTATTAGATAATATAATTCTTGGAAATTTTGAAACAACAACTTCTAAATTATAGGCATCAATCAATCCTTGTCCCATAATAATCCCATCATTTGAATGAATAAGTTTTCCATATGTTATGGCACCCCTGATTAAAATTTTATCAGTCATTAATTTAGCACCAATGTAGGAAAGATTTGTTACTAAGGTAGATAGAATTTTATTAAAATCATTATTAACTTTGACAGAAACAACAATTAAATCAGAAAAACAGGTACAAGCAACTTTGGAAGAAATATCAAATTTATTAATTCCTTTCATTTGTGCTGATTCTTCTAATTCTATTAAACTTAGATCCCATTCTTCTGGTTTTTCAAATCCTTTTAAGAAATTTAGTGATTCATGTATCAGTTTTAGTTTTGAATTATCTGTTTCTGACTGTTTAATGATTTCTTTAAATCCCAGAATATCAATATAAGCAATTAATCTGTTTTCATATTGTGGTTTTTCTTTTTCTAAAATCATTTTATTGAAACTCCATTATATTGAAACCAATACATAAATCACAGCACAAACAGTGCCAATAATAAAACTAGCATATTTTGTAAATTGCCAAAGATAAGCTTTGAAAAAAGTAAACCAACTTGTTTTTGGTGGAGTGAATTTATCAAAACTTTTATTAATATATTGGCTGATAGCTTCTGTTTCATCTTCATAACATTCTGGATTTTGCATAACATTTGTGACGAGATTATTAAGTCTAGCTCCAATCTCTGCACCGAATTCATCAGCATTAAATGTCAACGCTTCTGTTGGCATATTTTTTATTGCCTTAATAGCATTTTTTCTCATTACAGCGTAATAAATAACTAACATTATTAGACATATGCTAAAACTAATAAACGAAACAACTAACCAAAAGTTATATCCACTGTTAAGTAATTGGTGTGCAATAAAACCAACCGCTCCAAATGATAAGGTAATCAGAATCTTGTTTTCTTCTTCGTATGATTTCATCGCCATATCAGATATTTTTTGAATGGCTTCAATGTGGTATTCAGCAGGTGATTTCAAACCAACTTCCCCTCAAATGCCTTTTTCAAGATACTTTGCTTTAATGATTCAGCTTGCAATAAACTTTGACTTATAGTTTCTTCTATTTTATCGCAAACTGTCAGTTTGCTTTCTAGTTCTTGGACAATTTGAAGTTGTTCTTTAATAGGACAATCTGGCACTAATATTTTTTTTATTGTAACCTGGCTAACAGTATTTTGGCCTGCTGATGTTACCATATTGTCATGAATATATTTTCTAACTTTTATTGTTAAAAAATAGTAGTAATAAAATTTTGAAAAAGCTTTTATAGACTCGAGTTTAAATCTGATAAAATGGTCACAAAATGCCCAATCATTATTTTCATCTTCTTTTGATACATAAACTAATCTGCCTACTAAATCTTTGCTTCCATTAACTCTAATACAAACTAAATCATTATTTAAGAGTTTATATTTATCAATTTCATTTTTATCCATTAATATTTTTCTTGGATTTGAAACATTAATAGTATTATTATCAATGTCAGCTAAACGTAAAACCTTAAATTCACAACCTTTTGTCCCAGACCTTTTGGATAACCCATTTTGTGATACTTCAATAAATTGTTCGAAGGGTAATAACGATTTTCCTTCAAAAGCCCACTTGAGCAAACTCTGGCGATAAACTTTTAACTGCTGTTGAGCAGTTAGCAGTTGTTGTTTACCGTTTTCTAAATCGCTGAGTAGTTCTTCTATTTTGGCAACTATGGCTTGTTGTTCTGGGAGAGGGGGGATTTTAATCTTTATAGTTTGAAATTTGCTTTTATTTACGATTGAAACTGTTGTGGCTGAAGACAATTCTTTCAGTTGGGTTTGAAAATAAAATGATTGAGCTTGATAAAAGAGAAACCTTCCATTAATACTTTTAGGAGGTATCATTGCATTAATCTGTTGATTGAATGCTACTGGTGTTTTATTTATTGCTGTTCTGCCTAAATTACCAATACAAGTCACCAAAACTGAGTTGATTGGCAAAATTCTCGCTTTCTCAGAACCTTTATTTGAAAGTTTTTCTGGGGAATCATTTATTGCTCTGTTTAATAATTGCGGTGGCTTTACAAAAGGGATGTCATTACCATAATTACTCGAATCTATTTTGGGAGGAGTAGTTCCAGTAACACAATTGCAAACTTCCCCTATTTTTTTTATTTGCCAATGTTTGGGGATAGTATTTTGTTTAGTCATTAGTTTTTAAATCCATATTTATTTTCACGTTTAATGAAGGCTTCATCTCCACCTTCAAGAATCTCGCAAATATGTTCTTTTATTCCTTGAGATTCTAGAATAATATTTTGTTTTTCATCTTTTTTCTTTGTGTTCTCAATACTCCCTGTTTTGTATTGAAATTTAATAGAGTCTTTATTTTTTGAGTCCTTGCCATGTTGATTTGCGACAATAACTTGTTCAGCATCCGCACCTATTACAACATTTGGATTATGTGTTGCCAGAATAATCTGTCTTTCTTTCTTTTTTGATTTTAAATAAATAACCAATTCATTATAAATAGCTCTATTGTCTAAACTATCTTCTGGTTGATCTATTAATATTGGACATTTTTTATCACTAAACTCTAATAATAGTTTAAGAATAACGAAAGCCTGTTTGCCTTGCGACATATCAGAAAACACATCATTTTGATACTTAACTTGATATGTTATATAAAACCAATTTGTAGATAATAAATCAGAAACTACTGTTGGTTGTGTTTTATCCTGATATATTCCTTTATATTCTATTTCTTTATTTAAAGCTAAGTTGATAAATTCTGCTAGCTTCTCTTTTTGATTTTTTTCATACTTTTTTATATAATTTTTTATATAATTTTGCCTTGTTATTCCTTTTAGGCTAAGTCTTTCATTAAAATAACTAGTTAATTTCTCTTGGTCATATATAATTTGAGGAGAAATAACGATATCCTCACACTCGAATTTTGTTAAACTTAATACTTCTTGGGCTTTTACATAATAATTACAGTGAAGTTCTATTATTTGCTCTATTAATTTTTTCTTATCACTATTTTGATTTTTTATTTTTGCTTCCAGTTCCTTATATTGTGACAATTTTTTGTTTTCAGATGTTAATCTGGCAATTTGTTCTTTATGGTATTGGTTTTTTTCTAAATATTCTAAGATAGAAGAATACTTTGGAATTTTTTTTTGTTTTTCAATGTGTTCTTCCAGTTTTTTGATGTTCTTTTTTATTTGTTTAGCGTATTCTTCTATTTGTTTTTGCCATTTAGACCGCACATCTTTACTTAATGATAAAAATCCACTTTTAAAATCATTTCTTGTAGCTTCAGAAAGCTCATTAAAGTCATACTCTATTGATTTGGTTATTATATCTTTAGCACTTATTGCATCAATAACGGATAAATCCTTATTTAGGTTTGCTACTTGCTCACTCATCTCAGATAAAGATTTATTAGTAGTTTCGTAGTCTTCTAATGATTCGTCAGATATATTATCTAGCTGAATTTTACCTAGATTTTCATTAATCTTAGCAATTTCATGTTCAATGCCTTTTTTATCCCCATTTTCTTTCAAGTCATTATTAAGAATATCTATATTTTTTTGAAGTTTAAAAAGAGTATTAATATTATCAATTAATTCTATCCTGTTTTCATCACAAAATTTCTTATAATTAAGCAAGGCTTTATTTTCATCTTTATCCCTAACTATTTTTTCTATTAATTCATCTACTTTGTTAGTATCTTTAGAAATATCATACATATAGTTTTGCCTAAAATAATCAATGTCTCTTTCGGAAGTAGATTCTCCATCTTTCCACTTTACCGAAACACTGTCAGAAAAACCTGACACAAATTCGTCTTCAATCATTTTAGGGGAAATATTTTTTGTGATGCTTTTTAAAAGTGTAGATTTTCCAGTTGATCTCCCGCCGATAATTGTACTCAAATTGGAACTTAATAAAATCGTTTGATTCCATATTTTTTCTTTCTCAATATGAATAGAATCAATAACATAGTATCCAGCTTTCTCTTCTGGCTTTCCTTCTTGGATTCTAACTCTTTCCAGTGGTTCATAAACTATTTGTTTTAAACCTTCAAAAGTAGGGTCTGCTTTTATCCATACAAATTTATTTCCTATTTCTGTTTTAGAATGAGCATCTGAGGTAATTATGGATGGTTTGTTAAACTTTTCTAAATAAAAATCTTCACTATCATTTTCTTTACTTATCTCGCATATATTAATGAAATTCTTTGATAATAATTCTTCTTTCACTGTGCCCAATGAATCATATAGTTCCGTAACATTTTTTTCTGCTGCACCTTGATGTTTCATTTCTTTGTCGAGCCCATTATTCTTTGAACCATTATGAACAGCGACTAGTCCTCCGTGTTGATGTATTAGCTTAGAAGCTTCTTTAAAATCAACTTGAACAAGAAACATCCCTTTTTTGAAAGCATCAACACCATTAGCGGAAGAGTCTATCTCTTTACCCTTGCTAATTACCTGTGTTTCAGATACTCCAAGTTTACTTAGTATTAAATCTTCGAGTGCTTTTTCATTTAATTCAATGCCATTATAATAATCAGGGAAATAACCAATAAAATGAACTGATTTACTTCCATATTCTGAACGAAATTCAATACCACTAATTACAGTTATGCCTTCATTTTTTGCTATTTCTTTTATTTGATCTATGTTTTTTACAGTGTGATGGTCTGTTAAAGCAATAACCGAGAGTCCTTTAGCTTTAGCTTCTTCAATTATTTCTTCAGGACTAGCACTGCCATCAGAAGCATTTGAGTGAATATGCAGATCCCATTTTCTCCACTCAGAACCTCTAGGATATTTACTCATTATGCTGCTAACACCTCATTAAGTTCATTAATTATAATGTCTGTTTGCTGGCCAAATAATTGCCACATTTTCCCTAATCCACCCTGGGCATTAAACGGATTTAGATCGAAATCATCCTTATCAATATGAAAGCTGCTTAAAACATAATCTTTAATCATTCGTAACCACTGCATCTGTTCTTCATTAAACTTGGTAGCACCAGCTTGCTTTTTAAATACCCACTCCTGAAAGTTTTTATCTACAACTTTATCATACGAGGTAAGCGTCTTATCTAATTCACTCACTTTACGAATTAGAGAAACAATAGCTGTTAGTTCATTTTTTGGCGAACCATTACATTTTTCAAGTGACTCATAAGCACGCCAAACATTCATTGGGGCTAATAAAGGTTTATCTGTCTTTAATTTTTCTAAAACATCTTTAATCATGTTATATGTTAACTCACGTCTGCGGTATGGTTGATCATAGAATATTTGTAAGGCAAGCAATTCATCTTTATTTTCCGTCATCCAATCTTTAAAGCCTTGAATTAATTCATTAGCATTAACTGCATTGTCTTTATCCCAACCAACATTAATTACTTCGTCTGGATTACTTAAATCAATTCTTTGTTCATGTGATTTACGAACATTTTCAATGTATTCATTTAATTCACCAGTAAATACTTTAGCGGCTTCATTTTGTATTTTTTCAGTTTCTGCTTTTATCTTAGATTCTATCGTTTCATTGGTTGCTCCAATATTAGTATTTCTTACATTGGTTTCTATTTCTTCTATGACATCAGGATTGAATGCATTGAGTAAATCTTTGACAACTTGTGGAACTGTTTTTCCGCCTGATTTTTCAATAAACTTTTCTTTTTCTTTTTCAGTAATTTGTTTGGCTAACCTTGCTAACCTACCAGCTAAGGTAGTAAACAATCCTTCATCTCTCGCACCAACCGCTACAGCTTGCAGTAAGTCTTTGAGTGGGACTCCTGGTTTTTTCTCCAAAGGTCTACTATCTGTTTTTAAACTTTTAGTAACGCCAATGGCATCTACGATTACAAAATGGTCTTTAGTATATTTAGCAGTAGGAGTAACTTTCCTCAAACTATCTAAATCGATTGTACGGGTTCCTCTTCCTTTCATTTGTTCAAAATAATTTTTACTTTTCACATCGCGCATGAATAATAAACATTCCAATGGTTTCACATCGGTTCCAGTTGCTATCATGTCAACAGTAACTGCGATACGTGGATAATAGTAGTTGCGAAATTGTGCCAATGTACTCTTAGGGTCTTCGTCACTTTTGTAAGTTATTTTTTTGCAGAAATTATTTTCTTCCGCAAACTCAGCTCTAACAATGTCGATAATATCATTAGCATGGCTATCAGTTTTAGCAAATATCAAGGTTTTAGGAACTTCAAAACTTCCACTAGGTGTATATCGATCCTTAAATATATGTGGCAAATTATCTTTGAATGTTTTAATAATAGTTCTTATTTGATTTAGATTTACAACATCTTTATCTAACTGTTTATTAGAATAAGTTTCATCTTCATCTTGTAGCTCCATCCGTTTTTTTCTGCTTAGCCGTTCACGATGTTCAATATATTCCCCTTTCCAAAGAGTTGAACCTTGTTGGGTTACTTTAGTATCTATAATAAAAACTTCGTAACCAACATTTACGCCGTCAGCTACAGCCATTTCATGTGAATATTCACTTACCAAATTTTGTTCAAAATACCCGATAGTTCGTTTATCAGGAGTTGCAGTTAATCCTATTTCAAATGCATCATAATACTCAAGAACCTGCTTCCACAAATTGTAGATACTCCTATGACACTCATCAATAACTATGAAATCAAAAAACTCAATCGGCATTTTATAATCATATTCAATGGGAGGAATTTCTTTGGGTTGATATTTTCGTTCATTAGGATTCTCTTCTTCTGCTGTTTCTTCTAATTCAGTCCCTTTTAAAATAGAATATAATCGCTGAATTGTGCTTATGCAAACTTGGCTATCAGTTGCTATATAGCTGGACTTAAGCCGTTGAACATTATATAGCTCAGTAAATTTCCGATTATCATCATTGGGGACAAAGGACATGAATTCCTGTTCGGCTTGTTCTCCAAGATTTTTAGTATCTACTAGAAACAGGACTCGTTTAGCTTTAGCAAATTTTAATAATCTATAAATACATGTAATGGCTGTAAAAGTTTTACCAGCTCCTGTTGCCATTTGAATTAATGCCTTCGGTCTATTCTCTTTAAAGGATTTTTCTAAATTATTTAACGCATTTATTTGGCATTCTCTTAACCCTTCAGTTTCTAATATAGGCAAGTCGTGCAATCTGCCTCTTAATGACTTTTCTTTTTTTAACCAAACTCTTAATGTTTCAGGTTTATGGAAGCTGAACAATTCTCTTGCTCTTGGTTTTGGATCATTAAAATCAGTAAATTTAGTAATTTCTCCGGTACTAATATACACATATGGCAGAGGTAAATTGTTCAGGTGTTTTAGTTTAGCTTTAGCATAATCTTCACCTTGGGTTTCATGGACATTAATTCTATGGCCTTCTTCTTCTCGTTTTGCTTCGAGAATGCCACAAGGTTTTCCTTCTACAAATAAAACATAATCGGCCGGTCCAACATCAGTTAAATATTCCTTAACTGCAACACCAATCCCAGCATTTAAATTGATTTCTTTTAGGCTTTGAATAATCCAACCAGAAACACGCAGTTGCTTGTCAATATTATCCCTAGCTATTTGTTCTGGGTTTTGATTTATCATGTGTACTATCATACATTAATTAATATATTTTTTATATTTCTATCCTTAAATTTTATTAATATTTACCTATATATTGTAGTTTTCACAAACAAATCATCAAAAATATGTCTTTGACATGAATCTTTTTTTCTGGTGTGCCTTTTTCCATCAAAGCAGTGCCAGCATAGCTGGCGCAAAAGGAGGCACAAAATGTCAGAAGTAAAACATATCGGGGTCATAGGTTCTAGG
>CAYSAQ010000022.1:0-20757 GCA_964429235.1 uncultured Candidatus Marinamargulisbacteria bacterium | reverse complement strand
TTGTATGTTGTTTGATTTAGTCTGTCCTCAGACACACTCTTCTTGACGGTACCAAACCTTCTCCCTAGCCCTCTCCCAGGAGAGGGGATAAGAATGTTTTATTTAGTAGATAAAAGTTGAACCTTTTTTGTAATGATATTAATAACATCGTTAAGTTGCTGAAGAACTTGATTATTACTAAACCTAAGAAACATAATTCCCTTTGATTTTAAAATAATTTCTCTTTCTTCATCATATTCTTTACGTGAATCATGGATGCTTCCATCGATTTCAATTGCTAGTTTCAATTCTTTAGAGTAAAAATCAATTATGAAATTATCAACAATAACTTGTCGATCAAATTTAATATTAGATATTTGTTTTCCTCTAACCTTACTCCAAAGAACTTTTTCTGTATTAGTCATGTTTTTTCTGAATTCTTTAGCTCTATTTAGAAGTTTATTGTTATACGGTAATATTTCTCTATTCATATTTATAGTATAACTGATTAGAATTATATTTGTATTACCCTCTCTTGGGAGAGGGTCGCAGAGTTTCTGCGGGGAGAGGGTTTTAAGGGAGCTTTTATCCAATAAAAAAGGGAGACCAAATGGTCTCCCTTTTTTTAACTAGCTTTAATCGTTAAAAATTAAAGAGTAAAGTTTACACCTACAGTAGCTGTTTTAGTAGAAGCAGCCATGTCATAAGTATAGTCAGCAATTAATGAAGAACTATTACTTAGTGCATAATCATAACCTACTGAATAAGTTTTAAGAGCAGCACCTGTACCAACGTTGCTTAAGCTGTCTGTTAATGAAGCATAGAAATCCATGTACATTAAGTTAAGAGCGAAAAGCTGAGTTTGAGTATAAGTACCAGTTCCAACTAATCCCCAAAGAAGCTGAGCTTCTACTGTAACGTCAGAAATCATCATAGTTTTTTCAACTAATAAATTATAAGCAGTTGAAGTTCCAACTGTATCGTTTAAGATAACACCAATTTTACAAGTATCAGTCATGTCATATGCAACAGCTAAATCAGAAACTTCACCGTTAGCACCATTTGTACCATTAAGAATAGTAGCAGCACCTGTGTATGCAACAGTCCAAGGACCTGTCATGTAAGCTACACCAGCTCCGTCTATGTTAGCGTTAGTAAAGAATGCAGTATCTCCATAGAAACCGCCACCCATGCAAGATACAAGAGGAGAGATTTTACCAGCGATACCTTTACCGTCTAGTACCATTCCTTCAACGTATGCGTATCTTGTTTTTGGTGTGTGTGTAGCTGGAGCAGCAACACCTTGGTTAGAAGCTAGGTCAGCTACCCAATATACAGTTACATCATCGTTTGCAGCTTGTAAAGTAAGGTCAGTTTGGCCAAACATCATAGTGTTGGCTTTGTTAGCCTGTGGATCGAACTGGACAGAACCTGCTCCGCTCATATCTACAGTTGCTGCGAACAGCCCTAAAGAAAATATTGTTATAATTAATAAAGTAAGTTTTTTCATTATTATATCCTTTCGTTTTTCGAACTTGTCTTGAACCTAATTAGTTTTATCTAACTACCACCCCCTTGGTTTTTCATAAGTCATCAAAAAATAGTGACTATCTCCTATTGCCCAATAATACATGGAAATTTTTAAACTTGGTAATAATATTAATTGTGCTAAACATTACCTATGGTTAATAGTATATATGTATGAAATAAAAAATCAAGTCCCCTTAACCTGAAATTCTATATTTTTTCGACTATTATTACAGGCTGGCCGTATTCTACAGGCACGCCTTCTTCTACTAAATATTCTACAACTTTGCAATCAAACTCTAAACGTTTGTGATGTTCAAGGTTCATTGATTTAACATAAAACACTTCTGCTCCCTTTGTTATAGTTGATTTTTTTGAAATATCTTTATCATTAATAGTTTTATGAAAGAACCCAACACCTTCTGAAGTTATTTCCTCAGTATTAGCTTTTACAACAGGTGCTTCGGCTTTTATTGTTTCTATTATTGGTTCTATTATTACTGGTATAGCAGCTTTCTTAACATTAACAGTGATTTGTTCATCACTATAGTTTAGTTCATTTAATTGCGAAGCTCCCAGTAGTTCTGTTAATTTTGTAACTTTTTTAATATCCATTTATTTCTCCTTTAACCTCATCCGCCTGGAACAAGATTATATTTTTGTTAGTATTTCTGGTCCATTTTCAGTAATAGCTATTGTGTGTTCAAATTGAGCTGACCATTTTCCGTCCATAGTTACCACAGTCCAATCATCATCAAGAACCTTTGTGCGCCATGTTCCCATGTTGATCATCGGCTCAATCGCTATTACCATACCTGCTTTTAATTGCTTGCCAGTACGTTTATTGCCATAATGAGGTACTGATGGAGCTTCGTGAAGCTCTAGCCCTACTCCATGCCCGACATATTCTCTTACTACACTAAATCTGTTTCTTTCTACATATTTTTGAATGGCATAGCCAATGTCACCTATTCTGTTTCCTGGTATTGCAGCTTTTATACCCAGCATTAAAGATTCTCTGGTAACTTCAACAAGCTTTTGAACTCGTTTATCTACTTTGCCAATCATATATGTTCTGCAAGCATCTCCAATGAATTTGTTTTTAGTTACTCCAAAATCAACTTTAATGATGTCACCATCTTCAAGTATTCTATCTCCCGGTATAGCATGTACTACTTCGTTGTTAATTGATGTACAAGTGCTATGAAAATATCCAGGGACATCTCTAAAGGCAGGAAAAACATTGTGTTCTATGCAGAATTCTGTTGCTAAATTGTCGATATCTAATGTAGTAATTCCTTCTTTTATAAACTTGGGTAATACAAGATCTAGAAATTTGCCTACTAAAAAGCAAGCATCTCTGATGCCTTCAATTTGTGCTTTATTTTTAATGATTATTTTGTTTTCTTTTTTAAACATTTGTTTTTTACTACTGTCATTCCCCACTTGAGGTGGAATCTGTTTTTTTTTAAGATTTTGTATTACAATACTGTCCTTATGAGAGTACGTAAGCACGCAAATCCACTTAACTTTATCAAAGATAAGGAAAAAATACAACTTCAGAAAGTCTTTGATAGACCTAAAAACCCACTTACCTTTGAGATAGGTTTTGCATATGGAGAGTATCTTCTAGATAGAGCTAGTAAAGAGCCTAGTACTAATTTTATAGGGATTGAAGTCAGAGGGCCGTTAGTAGAAAAGGTTAGCGAAATAGCTAAAGAGAAGAATTTAGATAATATATATGTAATGCATGCAAGTTCGGCAGTGAATTTGGATATTATGCCGGATAATAGCGTTGATGAAGTTATTACTTTCTTTTGTGACCCCTGTTTTAAGAACAAACATCATAAACGAAGGATAGTGTCTCCTGACTTCTTAAAAGAGATTAAGCCTAAGCTAAAAGCTAAACATAGCCTGTTTTTCCAAACAGATGTAGAAGATTTGTATAAAGCTACTATTGGCTATATAGAAGATAATAAAGACTATAAAATAACAAATACTGAAATCGTCACCGGGGTGCCGAATAAGACTGGCTCAGTTTCTTACTTTGAACAACGCTGTATAGATAACGACTGGGAAATATATAGAATAGAATACCAGCTCAAATAACCCCCTTTAAACCTCACCAGCGGAATACATAAAAATGCTTCGAAGATATATAATGCCGCTACCTCTCCTAAAAGAGAGGTTTATGTACAATGTCCCCTTCTCTTTTAGGAGAAGGGTTAGGGATGCGGTTAAAGGGGAACGATGCAGAATGCATTAGGGGGATACTTTTTCTCTAATTAGCAGGGAAATTCCTGACATATTTACGATATATATGTATGAATAATAAGTTAGTAGCTTTTAATAGCCGTATTTTACTGTTTACTGGTGGAACAGCAGCAAATAGTTTTACATCAGAATTGCATAAACTGACTCATGCATTAACCTATATCATTCCTATATCAGATAATGGCGGTAGTACTGGAGAAATACAGAAATTTATTGGTGGTCCAGCAATTGGGGATATTAGATCTAGGTTAATAAGATTAGCTGAAGATAGTCCAATGAAAAAAATATTGGAGTTTAGACTACCAAAAAAAGACGAAAAAGATGATAAAGGGGTTATCCTAGATGCATTTACTGTTTGGAATTCGCTTTTGTCTATGAAACATGATTTATGGGCTGATGTGCCAACAAAGTACAGACATATAGTCCGTGCAGGATTAAATACCTTTAATAGCGCATTACAAAGAAACATTGATACTAATAAGCAATTTGATTATTTTAAAGGTTCTATTGGGAACTTTTTTTTTAGTGGTGAAAGAATGCATTATGGCTCCCTTTCAGCAACAATAGAGGTTTTTAAACATGTACTGGGGATTAATACTCAAACAAGAGTAGTTCCTGTTGTAGATTTAAATAAAAGATTAACTCTTTTAGCAGAATTAACTAAAGGAGAACCGATATTAGGACAGGATAATATATCACACCCTTCAAATGGTACCGATATAAACAAAGATGATTCAAGCCCAATTAATAGTAAAGTAAGAGAATTAAAATACATAGATAAGGATCACAAATCATTTACACCTGATATTTGCGAGGATGTGCTTCCGGAGATAGCTTCGGCTGCTAGTATCGTTTATTCTATTGGATCTTTTTATACAAGTATTTTACCTAATTTGATTTTGCCTGGTGTTGGAGAAACAGTTAGTGATAATACAGGAAAGAAAATATTCGTGTTAAATGGTAGTAATGACAGAGAAACAATGTATATAGATGATAATGGAAAGAAACATAGCATGACAGCAATAGAGATATTAGAAGAGCTTAGAAGAGGTTTAAATAGATATGGAGCTCTGTCTAATTCGTTATCAGACTATGTAACAGATATTATATATTTAGAATCTGGTGGCATTGAGGTTGATGTAGCTATTTTGGAAAAAATGGGTATAAGAATACATGCTGTAGCTTCAGACGAAGATCCTCAATATTATAAGCCAGAAGCCTTATCAGAAAGCATATACAGCATTTCAAACTAATTATAATTCATAAAAGAAACTATAAAAAAAGCACTCAATTAATGAGTGCTTTTTATGTATTAAATTAACGTTAGTAGTTTATTTATTATCTACTACAGCTCTTGCTTTAGCTAGTATTTCTGAACCAGCATCTAAATAACCAGCAAGTATTGGGCCAGGGTTTTTTATTTTTGTTTCACTAGTAACTTCGTAATAAACTCTAAACTTAGGTTCTGTTCCTGATGGTCTAAGAAGAATCCAACTATTGTCGTCAAAGATTAGTTTTAATCCGTCATCTGTGCTGATTCTAGCAATAGTTTTTTCTTCTTTATTCACTTCTAGTTTATCGCCAATATTAAACAATCCGTTTTGAAGTGTAGCAACAACATCTTTTTTGTATTGTTGCCATTCTTCAATAGAAACACCTAGAACATCTACTCCATCTTTATCTGGATAATAGAAGCCATATCTTTCTTGAAGTTGGTTATAATACTCAGAAATTGTAATTCCTTTTGTTCTCATTACATCTAATGCCAGTAATAATCCTGCAATTGCATCTTTTTCTAGTGTATGTCCTTTAAAAGAAATACCATCAGATTCTTCGAAACATAGAATTGCATCACGATGTGGTCTAAACCATTTAAATCCAACAGGAGTTTCAATAACGTCTTGACCTTCTTGTTTTGCAATTGCTAGTCCAAAATCTGAAGATGGAAGTGTTGATGCTATTGGACCAATTATTCCTTGGTCAAACAAACTACCGTAAGCTATAGCCCCAAATCTATTCATATCAATATCAGCATTTGCTGTACCAAATCTAATTCTGTCACCATCTGGGTCTAGAGCACAAACTAGTGATAGCTTTCTACCTGACTCTTTTGCTAATTTGATAATTGGTTTCATGTTATTTTCGTTTGGTTCTGGTTTTACTCCGTGGAATGAAAAATCTTCATTTGTGTTAATAAAAGCAATTGCCCCTGCTTCTTGAAGCTCTGCAATAAGATCTTTTCCTAGAATTTTTTCTATATAACCTCTTGATGAACCGTGCATATTATCTACAAGTAAAAATAAATCATTTTTTACAGACTGAAGATAAGTTCTTATTGCTGGCAGGTCAAATATTTCACTTTTAGCTAAAAAGTCTTTATATGCATTAGCTCCATCAATTATACTTGCATCATAGTCGTTATTTACAGGAACAAAATTGCTATCAGCTACCATGAATTTTGCAGATTCACTCATTATAATATCAGTAAGGTTGCCATCTGCAGGCCCACCATCTGCTGGGTTAAATTTAAGACCAGCATAATCCATAGGATTATGAGATGGAGTGAAATTAAAAGATCCTGCTGCATTTAACTCAGTAACTAATGCTGACCCAACTCCTGTTGGACATTCAACAGCTAAATATATTTTAATGCCAGCTGCATCAAGTTCTTTCATAGCTGCGTCCATGAATTCATTTCCCATAAACCGGTTGTCTCTGAAGACAACAATTCCATTTTTTTGTACTTCTTCAAAAGAAGAATAGTTATTTGTTTTAAGGAATTCATCTGATTTCATCATATTGATAATTCCTCTAGCTACTTTGTGAACATTATGAGTTGTAAAATCCTGTCCTATTCTGCCTCTCCAGCCAGATGTTCCGAATACAACAGTAGTTGGTTCTTTTGAAGTAGATGCTTTTTCACCCATGAAGTCTCTAATGTTATTAATTATATATTTAGCAGATTTAATTTCGGCAGCAGTTGCCTTATCTGTGTTGTAGTAATTGCCTAGTATGTTTGCTGCAGTCCAAATGTCTATCTTTCCTGATAGTGTATCTTTTACTTTTCCTACTACCTCTGGATCGTTTATAACTGTTTCTACTTCTTTAATAATGTTTGATATAAGCTTTTCCATCTTATCGCCCCTACTTGAAATTATTTTATTGTTCATAGTTAACTCCTATTGAATATATTATATATAAATATCGAACAAATAGTTGAATAATACAGCGAATTATTCTGTTTTTACAAAATAATGCAAGAAATTAGTCTAAAAAACACGTTATTAATAATATAAGGGGATAAAATATGTCTAATATGAATTCTTTAAAAAGCCAATGCTCTACTTGGAAAAGCTACTGCCGAAGCGTTAATCTTTGCTTTGGTACCTGATGGTGGCGAAAAAATAACTGAAGTTTCCCTAGCGTTGTTTTAATCTTTTAATAAAAAATCAAAAACTTCTTTTGCAGTTGCTAAAGTTTTATATGGCTTATATGGTGCTGCGTTATTCATAAGGTCTATTCTTAAATCTTTTTTAAAAGATTCTAATAGGTGAATGCCTTGAATGTTTATTTCTGGTCTGGCATTAAATGGCAATTGCATGTCACTGATGCCATCTCCAATGTAATATATGAGACCAAAATTGCCTATATTTGAGATTTTGTGCAATAAGACAGGGTTTTGTTTGTCTTTTCCATGTTTATTTAATTCTGGGTGTTTTGACAAGCTTTTATTGGTTATGTCTTCTACGCTTATGATTTGGTCAAAGAATTTATCTATTTGGAAGTGTTTAATAGAATATTCTGCTTCAGCAGCAGTTCTTCCTGTAATAATTTTTAATGGGCCAAAAGTTTTATAAAGTTCATTTAATTGTTCATTTGAGAATATTAGTGTTTCGGATTCCCATAGTCCTTTTTCCATATCAACAATTGGATTAGTATCATATTCTTCTGTAAATCTTTTGTTTCCTAAATAGAAATTTTGAAACACTTTTTTTATTGTTTCAAAATCTTTTTTTTCTTCTTTGCAGATTTCATTACTGAATGTTTCAGCTGGAAGCTTTGTTAATTTGGAATTAATTAATGCATAAGCGGCTAGCCAGTCATTGTTGAAGCCAGATAGCATTTTAATATCTTCTACGTTAGTATCTGTTATTGAGTTCTTTATAAAATATTCAGCAGTAAGCTTGATTGCAGTTAAATATGAAGTGTTTGTATTAATAAGTGTGCCATCAATATCAAATACTAGAAGTGTGTTAGACATTATATGTTTTTACCTTTTCAATCATTTTATCTAATACTAATGACTCTTTAGATAAAGATGCACAATTTTCTTTTATCTTTTTTAATTTATTTTCACTGTTGGCTAGTTCTTCTATTTTAATAGCAATTTGTTTTACAGTAAGTTCTCCTCTAAGCTCAGGAAATATTTCTCTATTATTTTTTGAGTTAACAAGTGACGTAAACTGGGTTTTTTTATCAAGCAATCTCAATAAAAATAGTTTCTTCTGTTTTCTGAATCCTGGGATATTTGCAAGTAATCCAATTATTCCTGGGAAATTAACTACTTTGGGGTCACTGAAAGGAAACGTTATTAAAGATGGTGTTTGTAGATAAGCTAATTGTATATTATTAGTTCCTGGTATAGTTATAGCAAGTTTTGCAGTTTCCATAAGTTCTACTGTTTTATTTCTATAAATATTTAGCGTTCTTGAGTCAATTTTGTTTTTCGATACTATTTCATCTGGGATAAATGATGATATATTAAAAAGGCAATTAAAATCAGCAGGCAAAAGTCTTGATACTTTTTGCCATAAAGGAAATAAGACTTTAAATTGCTCTGGTCTACTTCCAGGAAAAAAAACTATGTTTTTCTTAGTCTTTAGTTCTTTTATTAAGGCTGTGTCTTTTATATATATATCAAAGAAAGAGAACATTAAATCGCCATCGATATCTCTTTTAAATATTTTATCAAAAGCTCCTTTAAAGCTTTCATCACCTTCAGTATAAGCAATAGCTCTAAATCCATAGCGTTTCTTTAAAAGAGCAGCTTTAGCTAGATCGCCACCAAGGAAGACGACACATCCTTTTTTTGACGGTGTAAATGGTATGTTTACTAGCCTTGAAGTAAATTCTTCTGCGGAGAAAATATAATCTATTTCAGATATTTCTTTTGCAACATCAGCTTCAGTTCCTGTTTTAAACCTACAAGGTACAATAAATAAGCTTATTCTTACTTCTTTGATTTCTTTTTTTAGTCTTTTCACAAAAGGAGCAACCCAAGTTGTTATTTCACCTGGTCCGTTGGTAGTTATAAATACATCAAACACCAAAATGCTCCTTAAAGCTTTCTAAGTTTGTATTAATAATTAACTCTTGAGGATAGCCCACCTCTTCTACTAATTTTTTAGATATATCCACTATTCCTACATGCTCATGGTAGTGAGCATCAGTATTAAGCATTATTTTATTGCCAATAGATTTTGCCTTAGCTAGAAGTTCTTTGCCTACTTCATAAGATCCCGGCCTAACATAGCCATAAGAAGAGTTGTTGACCTCAATAATAGTATTAGTTTCTTTAGCTTTCTTTAGTACCTTTTCATGGTTAAAGGGCACTGCAGGGTTATCTATATGTCCTAGAATCTTTACATTAGGGTTATTCATAACGTTTAAATACCCATTTGTGAATTGTTCTTTTTTATAATAGGCAGGAGATACTCCTGGATGGTAACTAGCAATTGCGTAATCTAATGTTTTCAGAATATGACTCTTCAAGTCGATAGTGCCCTCTTCGTCTAATATATTTAATTCGATGCCTTTTAGCACTCGTATGCCTTCTATTATATTGGGAAGGATTCTAAGGTTCATAAAGTAATACTCAAGTGGGCCATCATTCATTGCAGGACCATGGTCACTAATTCCAATATATTCTAGATTGTTTTCTTTAGCTGCTATAGCGCATTCTTTTATTGTAGAATATGCATGTTGGCTAGCAATAGTATGGATGTGTAAGTCTGCAACGATATCCATTATTTGTATCTTTTTAGAAGTTCCTTGTTTATTTCAGATATATCTACACCAGCATCTACAAGGCTAATTAATAAATGAAAAATAAGATCAGATGCCTCATATATTATTTCTTCTTTGTCTTTGTTTTTTAGAGCAATCACTGTTTCAACAGCTTCTTCCCCTACTTTTTGAATAATCTTATCGGATCCTTTTTTAAACAAAGATGTTACATAAGATCCTTCCGGCATCTCATTTTTTCTTTGTTCTAGCTTTTTATATAAATCGTTATAAATAGAGAATATTGCAGGTTTATCTAGTTCTTTTTGCTCAATATTTCTGTAAAAACAAGTTTCATTGTTAGTGTGGCAAGCAGGACCAGCTTCTTCTACTAAATAAAGAATGCTGTCTTCATCACAATCAATAAGGATATCAATTAATTTTTGAGTATTACCAGACGTTTCGCCTTTTACCCAAAGTTCGTTTCTAGACCTTGAGAAATATGTAGCTATTTCTGTTGATAAGCTCTTTTCTATTGCTTCTTTATTAGCATAAGCTTGCATAAGTACTTTTCCGGTAATGTTGCTTTGCGTTACTACTGGAATTAGTCCTTGTTCGTTAAATTTTAGATTATCTGTATTTGTCATAAGTTTAGTATAAAGCTAAAAGTTAAATGCTAAAAGCAGAAATCTGATAGAATTTTTTTATTTATTCTTATGTGCCTAATCCTTGTATAAGCTCTTCGAGATCTTTACCTTTATATTTATCTGGCCTTCTATAAACATCCTGAATTAGCGATATTAATGAGATGTGTTTGACTGAATCAAGCAGCAATGTTAGTTTTTCCATATCTGAAGGTGTTGTGGTAAGAGACTGGACATCAAGGGCTAAAAGAATAGCGGCAGTATATTGGTTATATGTTCCGCAGACACTTATGTCTCCATCTAAGCAAGGGAGCACCTGCGTTTTAAAAAAATAAATAAAGTCTGGAGTTTGAAACATTTCATCAGTGCTTTTTATTCTTCCTTTTCTGTCAGTAACTGATTCTAATTGTTTTTGTGTAACGTTAGTTAAATTTATTGCTCCATATTTATTAAATAACTCAGGGTAGTTTTCCTTTAGTCCAAAGTAATAATTTGTTAAATCACTTAATCCGATAGATGGTGAAGATTCATTAATTCCATCTATTATGATACTTTTCAGAAACAATGGATTTTCAATCATTACTTTTTTAGTTGGTATTATTTTTATGTCTTTTTTTTCTTCAATTATCATCGATGATTCTATTTTGAATGCTATCTTGTATATCCTTTCCATTTCATTTCTTGAAAAAGGATTTGGTATAAGCATTTCACAGTTAATTCCAGCTAATTTTAGTTTCATTATAAGTTCAATATCTTTTTCAAGTATATACTGTCCTTTAGGGTTATTTAATAAGAATCTAAGCGAATTGTCAGTTTTTAAATCTAGACCACTACCAGCTTTGTCAGCTACAAAATCAGATAATCTTATAGTTACTTTTTTGTTTGTCCCCTGATATTTTGCAAGTAAGTATTTAAATAAATTGTCATAATGTTCGTCATTTATTTCATTTTTTGGTAATTGGTTATGAAGTTGTTCTAATTTCAATAGCCCAATGTCAAATTCGTTAGATGTGTTAGTACTTCCGTTGTCGGTTGCTAGTTCACGTAGCGTAACTTGCTCTCCATTAAATAGTATTATAGGTGTTATTATTTTTTGTTTGTTGAATCTTTTAGGCTCAATTTTAGCTTCTTCTTGATTTTCAAGTTCGTATATTTGATTTTTTTTGCCATTAATAAGTATTTTTATATAATCAGGGATAATTACGCCTATTGTTTCAATAAGGAATGCTTTTGAGTTTTTACATGATTGAACTGAATGAGATCCTTTCATTACTTTGGTGGTAGACAAGAATCCTTTGTAAAACTTTAGGTTCTCTATAATCTTTCTAATTTCTGGAGTACTTAGAGTTTTATCATTGGATTCAATGCAAAAGAATGTTTTGTTATTATTGCAATCAATCGCAGCTAGTAGTTGTTCAATGTACTCTGGCTGCATAAATGCTAATGTCAATATGTTACAGTCAAGTAGGTTGGAGAGTATCCTTGAATTTATTTCTAAATCTATATTGCAATTTTCTTGAAATATTAGTTCAGATTCGCTATGATTGCGATACAGCTCAATTATATCGCTCATATACATTGTTTCTGATCGTATATCATCACAAATGGACCCAAAGTAGTCAAGTTCAGTGAAAATAGAAAATGTTTCATTGTCCTTGTTGTAATATTGAATAACCTCTAGTGCAGTTTTTATTACAGCTAATAAGTCATGATCTTCTTTCATTGTATCTAAGTTTGGAAGAATTTTAATCATTAGTTCAAGATTTTTATAATCATTTTCGGTTACTCCATATGAGCTTGATGTTAAGTGGTTTTTGACTACTTTAACGGAAAACTCGCCATCAAACGGTGCAGTTATAGTATTGTATATGTTTGTTTTAATGGATATTAATTTTAATCTCATTATTAATATATCGTATTGAGATGTCATTCTTCCATAGATAATTGCTGTTGTGTTTGCTGTTATTTTTTATAAAAGTAGTTATGTTTGTCAGCAGTTAAAATGAGAAGAAAGATAATCATCCATAGTGGCAAGAAATACATTATTTGTTGTAAGGCATTTTTTTTATATTCAGGTAATGATACTGAAACAGAGATAATACCTGTTTTGTTACTAGGAATTATTTGCATAATCTTTCCATTATGGTCTATTACTGCACTTATCCCTGTGTTTGAACTAAAGGCAAATGGTGCTTGATGTTCTATTGCTCTAAATTGTACAGTTTTTAAATGAAGTAGCTGGAAGTATTTATTGAACCAAGCATCATTTGTAAGCACTACTCCAAGATCATAATTTTTCTCTACAGGAATAAGCGCTGAGAAAGCAGATTCGAAACAGATTAATGGTCCTATTTTGAGACTTTTTATAGAAATCATATTCTCTTCTTTTTCACCTGGATAATAGTAAATCATATCGGTTAAGCTAACCCAGTCTGAAAGAAATGGCAGGTATTCACCAAATGGTACAAGCTGTCTTTTATGGTATTCAGCTACATAATCTCCATGTTTATAAAAAAGCATCGAATTGTAGATCCGGTTATCTCTTTTCACAGGCTGACCAAATATACAGAGCCTATTCCCTATTTCAGAGTTAAAGCATAGTGTTTCCTTTATCTTTGTTTCCCAAAGTGCAGGAATGATATTTTCAGGCAAAATTACTATATCTGTTTCTGGATGATTACTAACTGCTTTATTTATAAGTTCTTTATATTTATTTAAGTTCTGATCAAATAATTTTTCATCTGTTTTATTTTTTTGAGATATGTTTGGTTGTATGACACTTATTTCTATTTTTCTCGTTTTTTCATGCTTTTGATCTAAAAATGAACTCATTGCAACTGAAGAAATAATTAGAAAGAAAATAGAAAATAAAACAATATTCCTTTTTATATTAAATGTTTTTGTTAATAAAAGGGCAAAGAAAAGGCTTATGGTTACCAGGTATAGGGTTAGTGCGTGTCCATTGATTGAGGAAAAAGCTAACCATTTGAATGGCGAACCGACTTGCGTAAGATACAAACTAAAGAAAGGATAACCAAAGACACCTTTTGTCATTAACCACTCCCCCATTATCCAATAGACAGGAATAAGGAAATATCCTTTGGGTATTCTTAATAAATACTTAATTAAATAAAAGAACAAATATAGAATAATAAAGAAATATAAGCTAATGCCGAGATAAATCACAACTGCACTTGATAGGCCTGTCCAGAAATGAAGTGATAGAAACCAATGACTGTGAACTAAAACAAAAGTAATTAAGCCTAATAAAAATTCTGGTTTTTTGTAGAATTCATTGTTTTTCAAAATAAATGCTAGCGTTAATGCAATTGTTATAGGAACAAGAATATATAGCTCTAAGAAGTAACTCAGAGCAGTTAATAAACCGATAATTATAGCTGTAATGTATTTCATCATATAATCTTCACCTTAATTGAGTATAATCCTAAATGAGAACTTGTTGGACTATTATTGCTTAGCTCATATTGATTTTCTCCATTAATTTGATTTTTTGTCCAGTTATTATTGTTATTTCTGTAATAATCAACAACTATTCCATCTGGATCTAAAGTAAAAAGATTGAAGTAAAATTTTTGATCTGTGCTTGGTGCACTGTCAGTGCCAAATTGTTCTAGTTGGAATTGAAATTGTATGTCGTATTCTGCGTTAGCAGAGCTGAAGCTCCAAGACATTTGTCCTAAGTCTTTTTTTTCTGAATTGTAGGTATTGTTAATATTCAAATCAGCAGTAGATGGGAAATAGCTGCCATTACCATCTAAGAATATTTGTTCTTTTATGCCTGAGTCTTGATTAAGATAAATATAATCGCTCCAAGTATAGAAGAAATTTGAATAGTAATAATTTATGAATGCGTCTTGAGATGAACTTAAACTTATGTTTGTAGGATTTTTATCAGAGGGCACATCGCTCATATTAAATATTTCTCCAGGGAGAAAGGTATAGTAGTATTCTTGTGGCACAATTATTTGTTGTTTGCTGTAGACAAATACATATTTATAATCAAGTTGGTTTGGATCAGCTCCCATTTTCAGTTCTACTAATATATCACTACCGGCATCAGGTTTTAGACTACTAACCATAGCAGCACAGCCAGTTAGTGCAGTTATTAGAATAACGACAACTGCTGAACTAATGAACCATTGACCTAATGAACCGTTAGACTTACCTATATACATCACGTTGCTCCCATCCTTGAAAAGTTGATCCCTCGTCACCTATTGTAGCCCCTAATGTTTGATCAGGAAAAGCATTCACGCGGAAAAGAAATGTATGCTCATGGTTGTAGTCCCTATATCGATATATTAATTCCACACAACCCATATCTCTAATAACATCAACATATGGCACTTTATATGCTTGATCTATATAGTTCCACATTATTTCTGAACGGATTTTCCAGATATTTTCATTTGTAATAGATTTGCCGATTTGAATTCTACTGTCTTTTACTTGCCCTCTTGTAAGCTCATAACTTGTTCTCCATGAGATATAATTATCAGAGTTTTCTCTTAAGGAAAAGTTAGCTTGTAAGTTCTGCCATTGTTTGTTCACATAATCATAACCAGTGAACATGGTTAGGTATTTATTATTATCAATTGTGTATCTATAGTCAAAATTCTCAACATCTCTTCTTTTTGCTTCAAAATCATAGCCATCACGTATTATTAGTCGGCTGTTGTTATTTATATCATAGGTGAAAGTATTATTTAGCCGCTTTGTTTTGTAAGAAGACATTTCATCAAAATAAAATGGCGTATATCCCAAACTATGATACTGATTGAACTGTGTAGAATTTTTCATTGGAAGATTTCTAAAGATGTCTAGTCTATATACTTCATTTAGACCATATTGTTTGTCTTGAGTGTCATATATATATTGGTCATAACCATAAGATACCGAAAAAACAGACCAATCATTCTTATATAAATCAGCGTTAATATCGTTCTTAAGCAAAACTCTTTTATGGGTAATATCTCTATTTCCATATGCCGCATCAATGTAACGTCTTTCATGGTAATTACCAATAGTAAGGCTTGGTGTATAGCGAAATATTCCGTAATAGAAGCTATTAAAGCTGAACCCTGCTTCTGGTAAACTTTCTAGAATTGTTAGTTTGTCATCTTCAGTAACAATATCTTCGTCTAAATCTATAAAAAAGTTTGTTTTAAGTGATACTGCCCTTAAGTTTATTGGAGCATTATTTAGATAATAGCTTGCTATAAATTTGGGAGTAAATAATTCGTCATTACCAAGACTGTTGTTATCACTTTTATAAGTAAGGTCAGCATTTACATTTAAGTTTTTCATAGGACTGATGTTTAGATTATTGTTGTAGTGTTGATAATTACTATTATTACTATACTGGGTATTATTGTAGCTAAATCTATTATTAAAACCTTTTGTGGAAGTTGTGAAACTGAAATTATTTCTATCATAGCCAGAATTGTAATAATTATCACGCAGATAGCTAACATTATTATTAAAATCGCCTATTTTGCCCTTCCATGTGTATTTTTCATTTTTTTTCGAATATTCGGCATCATCTTTGTTATAGGCATAAATATTTCCTACATGTTTATTTGAGTAGCTAATATAACCGTCAGCGAATCTATCATATGCTCCAGTTGTTCTATAAAGATTGCGTTTATGAAAACCATACTGATATGTTTCATCAGGAAGTTTTATTGATTGATCCCATTTAAATGCATAGTTTCTAGCATCAATATAATACATATAAGCATTAGCTGGATCGACCCTATCTTCTCTTATTGTTGCATCAATGCCAATGCCTAAACCAAAGTTTTGCATGTGGTCAATATATATTAATGAGCGGAAGTCTCTATTAAGCCGATAATCTAATGCTGTTTTTAAATAATTTCCTTCAATTAAATTGTTTCCTATTATTGGAAATAAGAGTATTGGATTACGGTACCCTACCGCAAATTCATAGTATGGTGAATAAAAAATAGGAACAGGTCCAGAATGACAATACACATCGTAGCCTACTAACTTATCATCTGGATAAAATTTGAATCTTTCAGCTTCTATAACATAGTATTGTTTATCATAAGGACAGGTAGATAATGAAGCTTTTTTACCTTGAAAGTATTTTCCATCTTTGCTGATTATTTTACTTTTAAAATATAGTGGAGCGACAAACTCTTTAGGATAAAAAGTTGCTGATAATGCTGAAAATATCATTTGGTCTTTTTTTAGTTTATAGGCAACCATCTCAGTTTTAAATCGATTGCCTTCAAAAACTACGTCTACACCACCTATAGCAATAAATTCATTAGTTCTAGTGTCTATTTCTGCATAATTAGCATTAAGTGTTATTTGTTGGTACGTGAGCTCTACATTGCCAGAGGCAATAATAAGATAGTTCATTTTATAGTTAAGTTCATCTGCAGCCACTTCTACTTCTTCTGCAAAGGAAGCTGTAAATGTAAAGATCAAGAGTATCATACACAAGGTAATCCCCCTTACCCCTATGAATTTATTAGAAGTTTCAACTGCCTCCCTTATCAAGGGAGGTGGCAGCTTTTGCTGACGGAGGGTTATCTTTTTAGATAATGTAATTAACATCTAATAGTCTATAAGCTGCTAATTCTTTCAAAAGTCCGTTTTCTTTATATTTAGCCCAATATTCTGTGGCTTCTTCTATGTTGTCTTCATGAAAACATATATCTCCTAGTAACAAATACGCTTCGTAAAAGTCCTCATCTACCTGGACAAGCTTTTTTAATAAACTTTTTGCTTCTTTATATTTTTTTAGATGATAAGTAAGTATAAACCCAATATGATAATAAGCTGCTGTTGATGATGCTTTTCTGCTTTTTAGTATTCTTTCGAATATCTTTAAAGCTTCTGGATGGTTTTTTTCTAATAATGATAGTACCGCTTTATTATTGAGGATATTTTTATGTGAAGCGTCCATTTGTTCAGCGATTTTAAGTCTATCAGAGGCAGAAGCAAGTTTGCCTTTGAGGATATCTTCTACAGCTTCATTGTTTGAAGCCACTCCCATAGAAGATTCGAAATGTTCTTTTTGTTTGTTTTTTAAAATATTTCTATTAAACATTACCAATACATCACTACCATCACTATTTCTTGGCACTACAATAAGTGATTTTCCTGATACTTCTAAACAAGGACAATTTTTTAGTATTTTTTCTCTATTCTTTGTTTTTTCTTGTGTGAAGTCTATTTCTAGAATTTTGCTATATTTTTCAAGTGCTAGGTCAATTGAACCAATCATTTCATATAACTCGCCTAGTTTCTCTAATACTTGCAGGTACTCTGGCGATGTTTCTATAAAAATACTAGAGAGAGACTTCTTTAGGCTTACTATCGCTGAATAGAAATTCCCTAAACCAATGAAAGCTAATGCTTGGTAATAGAATAGCTTATAATTAATATCTATTTTGCTGATGTCTTGGATTTTAATTAGTGCATCACTAAACTGCTTATTTTCAATCATTGCTTTTATATAATTGAGCTTATCTGAGATTTCATTACTATTCTTTGCTTTATTACGAAAGAAATCTTTTCGTAAAGAAAGCTCTAAAGAGTATATATCTTGATACATTTGATGAAACTCTAATTTGTTTTCTATACTAATTCTTGCTTGATTGTATATCTCTCTTAATGAGGCAAAATCTCTATTTCCAGAATAACTGTGTATCAATATCTTATAAGCAGAATCCTTATCTTCACCCTTGGATAACAACTCTTTTGCAATAGCTATAGCTTCGTGATAATTGTCATTTTTAAGATATGCTTCAGCCATTGTAAGCTTTGCATAATAGTTTTTAGGATTGTTCTCTATTACATCTTGGCATTGTTTAAGAACACCAATGCTTTTAGATATGTCTGCGTTCATAAGTTTACGCATATATTCTAATACTAAATGTGTTTCGCCTTTTTCTTCGTAATGGTCTGCCAGATACTGAAGAGCAGAAACCTGTGTTGGGTAAAGAATTATGATGTTTTCTAGCCCAGTTATAGCTTTTTTTTCGAAGTGGCTATTAGATATGAGCTTCTTATAATCATCAGCAGCTTCAGAGTAACGCTCTGTTTTAGAATAGAACTCAGCTCTAAGAAGTAATGCTTCTTTCATGTCAGGTGATGATTTTAGAATATTGAATAGTTTATCATCAATAAATATTTTTTTTGCTTCCAAGTCTGTTACTAAGTATTCTCTTAGTAATTCTAGTGCTTCTGAATAATATGCATATTGTATGTAGATGTCTATAAGTTTAGTGTTTAATAAATCAGGCTGTTCTAGTTTGTCTCTACATTTTTTGATGAATGGGATAACGTCACCATGACTGTTTTTGTTTAACGAAATCCTCTTTTCGGCCATTTGAGCAGCTCGTAAAAGATAGTTATTATTAAAATATAAGTCGGATAAAGTCCGGAGGTAGTTTTCTTTTTCACCATTAATCTCAATGAGCTTTTCATAAACATTAATTGCTTTATTACTTTGCCCTATTTCAACATAAGCTATTGCTAAACTGTGAGCAATCTCTTCATCATAAATAGCTAATTGATAAGGTTTTTCTATGTATTTGATTATTTCAGTATACTTTTTCTGTTTCTGAAGTGTTCGGGTTAGCTCTGTATATATATTTAGGTTAAGAGGGTCTGATTCTAATAAATCTTCATAAATATATATTGCTTCTTGAGGGTTGTCTTCTAGCCTATATAGCGCAGCTAAAGACAATCCTAATTCGGAGTCTTTATAGATGGCAGTATACTTTTTTTCAAACACAAGCAATATTTCGGGTATTTCACGAGGCCATTGCTTGATGATTCGTTTATAGTACTGCAGGGAAGACTTATATTTATTCCCTGTGAATAAATAATTAGCAGTTTTCTTTAAAGAATAAAGATTCTCATATGACTTGGTTGTTGGCTTCTTCTCCAAATCATTAATTACAGCCATGTTTTACTTAATGTTTAGTATATCCAGGCTTTTTCTGTTCCTGAATAAACATCTCTCTGGATGTGGCATCATTCCCAAGACATTTTTTCTTTTATTAAAAATACCAGCAATGTCTGCAACAGAACCGTTCGGATTATCATCATAAGTAAATGCTATTTGATCATTATCCTTAAGTTCCTGAAGACCTGTATCAGAAATATGGTATCTTCCTTCGCCATGAGCTATAGGAACGTGGATTGCTTCATCTTGTTCAAAGTTATTAGTGAATTTAGATTTATTATTAGCTACTTTAAGTACAACATCTTTACAGATAAATTTCTGAGAAGTGTTCATTAATAAGGCACCTGGCAATAGTCCTGATTCTGTAAGGATTTGGAAACCATTACAAATACCAATAACATATCCACCATTGTTAGCAAACTTAATAACTTCTGGCATTATTTTAGAAAACTTTGAAATAGCTCCACATCTTAGGTAATCTCCATAAGAGAAACCACCTGGAAGGATGATAGCATCAAGTTCTTCTGGTAATTTAGCATCTTCATGCCAAATATAGCATGCTTCTTCATTTAATTGGTCTGTTACCGCATGGTAACAATCTGAGTCACAGTTTGACCCTGGAAAAACAACAACTCCGTACTTCATTTTATGCCCTTTCCATGTAAAATTCGTATTTTTCAATTACTGGGTTAGAAAGAACTTCTGAACACATTTTATTTACTGATGCTTTTGTTTTGCTTTCATCATCACCTTCTACTAGGAATTCGATGTACTTCCCAATTTTCATATGAGAAAGACCTTTATAACCAAGGTGGTCTAGTGAATGGCTCACTGTTTTTCCTTGAGGGTCTAAAACGTCATCTTTTAACATAATGTGTACTTTTACTTTGAACATGTTTGTCTCCTTTATTTTATAATCTGCGGACAGGGGGATTACCCCCGAATTTGTCCATTACCTACAACAACATACTTGTAGGATGTTAATTCTTTTAAGCCCATTGGTCCTCTTGCGTGCATCTTCTGAGTACTTATTCCAATCTCAGCACCAAAACCAAAAACAAAGCCATCTGTGAAGCGTGTAGAAGCATTCACCATAATAGTAGAAGCATCTACTTCTAGGCTAAACTTATCTATAGCTTGTTGGTCTTTGCTTACTATTGCCTCAGTATGCATTGTTCCATATTTGTTTACATGAGTGATTGCTTCTTCAAGATCATCTACTATTTTAATAGAAATTTTATAGTCATGAAACTCAGTATTATAATCTTCATCAGTAGCCAATGCTACATTGTCACCTAATGCTTGAGTGCGATCGCAGCCAAGAACCTCAACATTGCTTTTTTGCAGTGCATCGATAACATC
>CAYSAQ010000021.1:0-22375 GCA_964429235.1 uncultured Candidatus Marinamargulisbacteria bacterium | reverse complement strand
TATTCCCACTTATTTTAAAAAACATCGTCTTCTTTGGGATTATATTTAGCTATTTTCAATGAATCAACCATCTCTAATAGCCTGTTTTCAATAGATGTAAGCCTGTCATCTTTGTTTTTTTTCTGGTCAGCACCTACCATTTTTATCTGTTCATTAATAAAAGAATAAATACTGCCTTCTTTATTATCTAGCATCATTTTCACCTATTCTTAGTTTTCTAAATAATTGTCTAATTCTCTTTTCAGCAGCAAGTACATCATAAGTTTCTTCTGCTATTTCACTATATTCTTCCAGAATCTCTTCAGAGTCTTTTCTTTTTTTCTTTATATCAGCATTTGTACTAATCATTGCTGATTCTACTGGTGCACCATTAATATGATTCTGTAAAACTTTCTGAAAATTACTTCCAGCAATAAGCTCATTATTCTGAGCTAACTGACTAGTTTTCTGCATATTTTGATTAAATTTATTTAATTCAGCTGAATCCGAAAAAATCTGCATAAGAACTCCTTATATACAATATTATGTATAAAGTTATACCCACTAATATGCAGGACTAAACATATGAATTAAAAGAATGAAACTATAAGTAAAGAAGTGCCTTCAGCGTATCTATAACTACTGGATCTTGAGAAAGATCTATATTATGGTCTGTCTTAATACTATCAAAGACCTCTTTTACAATAGGATTTGACTCCACATCGTTATCTACAATCTCCTCTGAGAATTGAGACAATGTATCTGAAGCATCTTCAACAACGAAATCAGTATTAACTTCAAAATTAGAAGGAGTAAATGCTTTTATAGTAGATTCATGAAGACCAGAAAGTAAATCATCATTACCTGGAGTCACTCCTGATATTCCGTTATTTACATTAATATTCTCAATCATATTTGTTCCCCTTAATTAATAAGATTCCAATCCCCCTACATATCTATTTTATATATCGTTTTTCATAGCACAAAACTTGTACCTATTTTTTCTATTTTATCTACTCCTATTAGTATAACACTTACAAACACTAGTAATATTAAGAAATATTAAAAATAATGTTTAACATCGAACTTTTCGGGCATACATATAAACAAGAAAATTTGACAGGGGGGATCGGGATGAAAAAATCAAAAACAGAAAGATTCGATTACTTAATGGACGCGATATTAAATGAAGACGCTGAAGTAAAAATGGAACTTTCAAAAGAAGAAGTAGAATTCTTTGACAGCATTAATTTAACAGAGGTTCTTTTCGTTTAATTAAGCTATAGGCTATTTGAAAACACGGCTATAAATGAAATCTACATTCTTTTTGTAGACACTATAGTCGAAAATACTGCTTATTTCTGCTTTTGTTAAATGATCTAGTACCTCTTTAGATTCAGTTACTACATCACTAAATATCAACTTGTTATCCCTTGCATACATTGCCTTACTTTGAACTATTTTATAGGCATCTTCACGTGTTAATCCTTTATCAACTAACGCTAACAATAGTCTCTGTGAGAAAACAACTCCTCCAAGGAGTTCTACATTCTCAAGCATACTATCTTCATGAACAACTAAGTTCTCAAAGATGTCTTTAAGTTTAAATAACATATAGTCTAATAAGGTAGTTGAGTCAGGAAAAATAATACGTTCAGCCGAAGAATGAGAAATATCTCTCTCATGCCAAAGGCTAATATTTTCCATACTTACAAGCATATTCCCACGTAAAACTCTTGCTAAACCACAAAGTCTTTCGCAAGTAATAGGATTCCTTTTATGAGGCATAGCAGAAGAACCTTTTTGACCTTTTTTAAAGCCCTCTTCTAGCTCATGAAACTCAGTTTTCTGACAAGCTCTTACTTCTGTTGCAATTTTTTCTATACTTCCAGCAATTAGAGACATTACAGACATAAAAAATGCATGTCTATCACGTTGCACTATCTGTGTAGAAATATTTACTGGATCAAGTCCCAGCTTCTTACACACTTTTTCTTCAATCCTAATATCAATATTAGAATAATTACCAACAGCTCCAGAAATCTGTCCAACTGAAATCTCTGCTTTTGCATCTGTTAGCCTTTTTATATGTCTAGTCATTTCATCATACCAAAGAGCAAACTTAAGACCTAAAGTCATTGGCTCAGCATGTACACCATGCGTTCTTCCCATTACTAAAGTATCTTTATATTTATATGCCATATCTTTTAGCACCGGCAATAATGCCCTTAAATCAGCTAAAAGAAGATCAGCACTTTGTTTTATTAATAAAGAAAATGCAGTGTCTACAACATCTGAAGATGTTAATCCCATATGTACGTATCTAGACTCTGGGCCAATGTGTTCTGCTAAACAAGTAGTAAAAGCTATTACATCATGGTCCGTTACTTTTTCAATCTCATTTATTCTCTCAACTGTAAAATCAGCTTTTTCTTTTATAACTTTCAATGCCTCGCTAGGTATATTTCCTAACTCATTATGTGCTTCACATGCTGCTATCTCTACATCTGTCCAAGTCTTGAACTTGTTGTGCAGTGTCCATATATTTTTCATTTCTTCACGAGAATATCTTTCAATCATAGGTAACTCCTAACTTTTATTACATTGATTAGTTTAAAATATATCCAATTATTTTAAAAGGATTAATTACTGATCTTCATTTATTATTTTCAACAATTCTTCTACTAAGGCTTTTTCAGGTACTTTTTTTAATTGGTTGCCATCTTTATAGATGTAGCCAACTTCTTTTGCACCACAAATTGCGTAATCTGCATCAGCAGCTTCTCCAGGTCCATTTACCACGCAACCCATAACCGCTACTTTTAAAGGTATCTTAATATTTTTTAATTTTTCACCAACTTGTTTAGCTAGCGACTCTAAATCTATCTCTGTTCTTCCACATGTAGGACAAGAAATAATCTCCACACCTTCCTTAAGCAAACCAACACTTCTTAACAAACTCTTTGCAACAGGTATCTCCTTTACTGGATTTCCAGTCAACGAAACTCTTATAGTATCGCCTAGTCCTTTTAGAAGCATAGCCCCAATCCCTGCTGAAGATTTTATCAACCCAGCATCACCATAGCCTGCCTCAGTTATACCTAAATGTAAGGGATAATCATGTCTTTTTGCAAAAATCTCATTCATTATTACCGAAGACATTACATCTGAAGATTTTAGTGATATCACTAAATCCCAGAAATCATTCTTTTCAAAGAAAGTAACATATTCCTCTAAAACTTTTAAAGAGAGTTTTATTTTATCTTCTGCTGCACCTATAGAGCCATGATTAACACCAATTCTTATAGGAACTTCATATTGCTTTGCTGCATTTATAACTTCTAAAAGCTTGTCTTGCCCGCCAATATTACCAGGATTGATTCTTACTTTAGCAATACCGGCCTCCATTGCTCCGATAGCTAATTTATAGTCAAAATGGATATCTGCTACTAATGGCACAGAACTACCAGCGACTATGCTTTCAACTTGTGCTAAAGACTTTGCGTCTGGAACAGCAATTCTAACCAACTCAGCGCCAGCATCTACCAATTCTTTTATCTGCTGAATCGTAGCATCTTTATCATAAGTGTGGGTATTCGTCATAGATTGAACTATTACATTACTCTGGCCTCCTATCTGGACACCACCAACATTAATAGCTCGTGTTTTTTCTCTAGTAAACATTACATCTTTTCTGGAGCACTGATGCCTAATAAGTCCAAACCTGTAGCAAGAATCTTTCTTACAGAAGCGATAATTGCTAATCTATTAGCTGTTAATGCCTCATCATCAGTATTCACTTTGCATTGATGATAAAAAGAATGAAACATATTAGCTAAATCTACTAAATAGTTTGCTATTCTATGAGGTTCTTTGTTTCTAGCTACCAACATTAGCTCATCTTCAAAATAAACTAAAAATCTTAAAAGTTTATGTTCTATTTCTTCAATCTTCACATTATCTTGAAAAACTGGAGTAACTTCTGCTTTACGAAGAATACTGCTTATTCTGGCATGTGCGTATTGAATATAGAATACTGGATTATCTGATGTCTGTTTCTTAGCTAACTCAAGATCAAAATCAACAGCTGTATCAGCTGGTTTAGATACAAGAAAAAACCTACATGCATCACTGCCAATATCTTCTATAACCTCTTCAAGTGTAATCATTTCACCTGTACGCTTGCTCATTCTTACTTCTTCGCCATCTCTAAACAGAAAAACAAGCTGCCCAAGTAAAACATCTAATACAACTTCGTCTCCGAACAAAGAATGCAAGGCTGATTTTACCCTTTTTATGTAACCATGATGGTCTGCGCCCCAAATATTAATAAGATCGCTATATCCTCTATCTACTTTGTTCTTGTGATAAGCAATATCAGCTGCAAAATATGTATAACTGCCATCTGCCTTAATAAGAACTCTATCTTTATCGTCTCCAAAATCTGTAGACCTAAAGAACAAGGCTCCATCACTTTCATAAGCCAGTTTTTTTGATTTCATAAATTCAATAGCTTCTGCAACTAAATTATTTTTATGTAATTCATTCTTCTCGCTAAACCATGTATCAAATTCTACTCCAAAGCTAGCTAAAACACTCTTTTGTTGATTCCTAATATCTACTAATGGCTCGTCGGAATCTACTAAGTCTTTCACATATTCTCCTGCATAGCCATCCGCAGGCAAGTCTGCCCCATTCTTCCTAGCTTCAATAGAAGCCATAAGATTGTTTATCTGATTACCTGCATCATTTACATAAAACTCTGTAGCTACTTCATGGCCTACATGCTGAAGAATTCTTTTTAAAGTATCGCCTAATGCTGCCCAACGTCCATGTCCAATATGTAATGGTCCAGTTGGATTGGCAGAAACATATTCTAAAAGATACTTTTTTTGTTCTGCTACTAAGTTTTTACTAAATGAATCATCACTAATATAGTGGAAACAATATGCAGGAGTAAGCTTAAAGTTAACAAAACCCCTTAATGCAAATACTTCAAAGGCACCAGGTAAACTAGCCTCAACCAATCCACGAATCTCGTCACTAACCTCTTCGGCAATAACCATAGGCGATTTCTTTAACTGACCTGCAAGCTTAAAAGCTATATTCACTGAATAGTCTGCAATATTCTTATCTTTTGGATTCTCAACTAGCCAACCTGACACATCCCATTTTTTTTCAGCAATATATGCACTTACAATTTCCCTAATATTATTCTTTATCATTCAGTTACTTCCTTAATTTCAAAAAATGTCCTTACTTTATCCTTAACTTCTGGCACCTCAGAAAAAATCATCATTAGTTGTCTTCTAGTAAGCAACCCAGAGCCATAATCAATAGAATCTAATGGCGCATCAGTTAGGATTGTTATAAATTTAACCGCATCCTTTGTATAAGTATACTCAGGTTCATCGTCAGCTGTAGGACTTTTCTTTTTCTTTTTATCCATCATTTGTTTTACTTTATCGGCTGAAACATATCCCATATTAAACAAAGTTAAAATCAACTCTTCTTTTACTACAAACTCATCAGGAACAAAATCTTGTTCGCTAAGCCTATATCCCGTTATTGTAGACAATTTCTCTATTAACGCTGCATCATAATCTTGTTCCGACAAATCTGCAAACTTCTTTAAAAACAATAAATAGAAAACTTTAGAATCATCATTTACAGCTATTCTTAATTTGTTCATCCCGGGCGATAAAGTAATTACCTCTGCAAAACGACCCAATTTATTAGCCACTGATTCTCCCTCGTTTACATTTACAATCAAACCTTGTTCTGCATAACCTTTTACATAGAATTGAGAAAAATCTACTCTCATATTCTTCTTAGGATTTAATAATTTTATATCTCTAAAAGAATAGTCAGAAAAATCATTTTCAACGTTATCTATACTTTCTATAATAATTGGCTGAATTATATTTGTTTTCGCTTTCTTTTCAACAAATTTCAATGATTCCACATAATCACTCATTCTATATAAATAATAAAAGAAGTCTCCTCTAGTTAAGATACCTTTTGGCTCAACATATATACCATCTAACACTTTCAGATTCGCAAGTTTGTTTGCAGGCATATATACCCAATCCTTAGATGTAATATCATCAAAAACAAATGGCTCATCGTCATTCCCATCAGGCAAGAACCTACTAAGCAAAGTAAGCGCCTCTTGTCTCAATATTGGTTTTTCTGGAACAAACTGTTCCCTAGCTGTTTTCAAAATACCTTTGCCATACATAGCATCTAAGTAATCTTTCAACTCTGGATCAAAAACATCAGTATAATAATCTTTAAAATAATAACCCTCTTTACCTAAATCCATTATCCTACCAATAACTAAATAAAAATCACCACGAGTAACTTCATTATCTAATTGAAATTCTTCTCCCTGAGGATAATCGGACACATCAATAACCTTTTCCCACTTCTTTTGAAGTTCAGAACTTATATCGAAAAAAGGATATTTTCTAAACACCTTAAATGTATGTGTAGCTCTTCCAGTGTTATAGCCATTCATCATTATTGAAATCTCGTTCTCTCCATAATCTGCCAAATCAACTCTCTGAACAAACATTCCATCTGACCTAACACTTATTTTCTGCCCATTAAAGAAAATATCTCCATCATCTAAAAAATAGCCTTTCACAACTATCGTCTTTTTAGCAGTTTCAGTGTCTCTCATAGGATAAACCATTCTGAAATAGTCAGTGTCTGTGCCTAAATCCAAATTAAACCCATAATTGATTCCAAACATAACTTTATTAGATAACCTGAAATAAGGAGATAATGAACCTATATGATATTTAAATAGGAAATAAGGAACAGCCTTTGCAGATTTATTCATCAACCCAACATCTAAATCAGAAACTCCCCAAGGGAATCTCATTCCGAATAAATACGAAGTATCAGAGTAATTTGCGAACAAATCCTCAATATGCGCCTGCCAAGAAAAAGAACCAGCTTCTTTCTGATAGCTTATCCCTAACCCTGGAGAAAACCCATTATTGTTTCCCATTCCAATATTAAGTAACATAGCATCTACACCTGATAGATGAAACATCTTCTCTATACTCAAAGAAGAAAACTCATCAGTAATTCTCGCTTTTGCTGAATAATCAAAAGAGTACAATAATGAAACTAATAATAAAAAGGCTACAACTATCTTTCTCATGTGGAATTCATTATATCAAAAGGGGCTTTTTACTAAAAGGAAAGTTTGCAAAAATAGGGAATATAGCCAGATAAAAGTGTACAGAAGCACTGATTTGCTGTAATGTTCAAGCCTAGGAGAAATAAATAAATGTCATTCAATAATCTAGGGCTAAGGCCTGAAATACTTGCGGCCATAACAAAAAAAGGCTATAAGATACCAACACCAATACAAGAAAAAGCTATTCCGCTTATCATACAAGGCAAGGATGTCCTTGGCAAAGCACAAACTGGAACTGGAAAAACAGCAGCTTTCGGACTCCCTATACTTCATATTCTTAGCCAAAAGAAAACAACTAGCAGAAACCCAAGAGCACTTATACTAACACCTACGAGAGAGCTTGCAGCTCAAGTAGAAGAATATATAGAAAACTACAACCAAGCTTTTTCTCTAAAATCGGTAGTAATATTTGGTGGCGTAAAAATCAACCCTCAAATAACAAAACTACGAGCTGGAGTAGATATAGTAGTAGCAACACCTGGAAGACTACTTGATCATGTTAAACAAAGAACACTGAATTTATCTGAAATTGAAATCTTAGTATTTGATGAAGCAGATAGAATGCTAGACATGGGATTCATTCATGATATTAGGAAAATACTTAGTGTAGTGCCAAAAGTACGACAAACACTATTCTTCTCAGCAACCTACTCTCCTGAAATTAAAAAACTTACTGATACTATGCTTCATAATCCAGTGACAGTTGAAGTATCACCAGAAAAAACTACTGCTGAAACAGTGGAACAAGTTGTATATCCAGTTAACAGGAAAAGAAAAACAGAACTATTAATAAAACTTATTAACGAAGGTGAATGGACTCAGGTACTTGTGTTCACCAGAACGAAACATGGTGCTAACAAACTAACAAAATCTCTACTAGCAGAAAAAATTACTGCAGCGGCTATTCATGGGAACAAAAGCCAAGGAGCCAGAACTAGAGCTCTAGCAGAATTCAAGAAAAATGAGATAAGAGTGCTTGTTGCTACTGATATAGCTGCAAGAGGAATAGATATAAGCCAATTACCACATGTAGTTAATTATGAACTACCTGATACACCAGAAAGCTATATTCATAGAATAGGAAGAACTGGACGAGCAGGAACTAATGGAACTGCTATATCTCTAGTATGCCCAGGTGAAAGAAAAGAACTAGTCGCTATTCATAAACTACTAAAAACAACCATTCCAAGTGAAAACATTGAAGGTTTTACTGTTGTTGCTGAAGAAGACGAACCAAAAAGAAGAAGAAGTTTTCATGCTAAAAGCAGTAATGGTAGAGAACAAAGAAGTGCCAACAAATCTGGATTTGAGCATAGAACTAAAAGTAAGAAACCTGGAAACAATCATAACTGGAAAAAAAGTTAACTCTAGATATAGTCTAGTAAGGTGAATCCCTCTTCATCATTGTATTTCAAAAAACCTGAACCACTACCTGTTTCATTCTGAATATGTTTTTTTAAAACTTTAGCGTCTAGCTTTATACCTCTATATTGAGGATCAGTGAATCTATAACGAAACTCATTCTTTTCTAGATCTTCTGCATCTATTAAAGAACAATATTCTTTTAAATTGTTCACACGTGAATATGATGCAAGTATTTGCTCTATTCTAACGGAATTTGTTTTTATGTCTTCTAATTGCATAACAGCACTCTACCTCTAAACAAGATTTGTTTCAATAAATATATACACAAGATATCAGCAAATATGATATGCTCCACTCATGAATATTATTAACATTATAGGTATAGGAATCGGGTTAGCAATGGATGCTTTTGCTGTTTCTATTGCAGATGGTTCAGGGTTAAAAACATTTAGTTTCAAGAGAATAATAAAACCTGCCCTCTTCTTTGCAATATTTCAAGCAATAATGCCAATCATTGGGTGGTTAGCAGGAAATTCACTCTATTCCTATGTTTCCAACTATGGCAAATATATCTCCGCAGCACTTCTTATCGCTATCAGTGTAAAAATGGCATATGATGCAATTAAAAATAATGAAATAAATAGTATTGGAGACAATTACGGCACACTGATTATTCTTTCTGTAGCAACAAGCATAGATGCATTAGTAGTCGGCGTAAGTTTTGCATTACTACAAACTACGATTATTTATCCAGCTATTATTATTGGAATAATTACTTTTATTACTTGCCTGCTTGGTGGGATGATCGGCTATAAAATAGGAAATAAATACTCTGCACATTCTGCGTTCTTCGGAGCAATAGTCTTAATGCTAATTGCACTAAAAATTCTATTTATTTAAAATTAGACTTAGCGATTCATCAATCTATTGCTATAATCAATCCCTACGTGAGGCCTGCCCCTCGAGGTAAGGAGCTTGTTTCTAACAAGCGAACACATCCCTCCTGCGCATAAAGCTTCGGGGGATAAATAGTGGGGCTGTAGCTCAGCTGGGAGAGTACTAGCATGGCATGCTAGGGGTCGTCGGTTCGAACCCGTCCAGCTCCACCATTTCGACTTCGATGATTAAAGATTTCACCCATATATCTTCTCGTCACTTCTGAAGAATTATAGCAAAAAAATATGAATAACTCGTCACTTTTGACGAATTAAACCACATAGGTATTGAAAAAATCAGTTAAATGAACTATAATGGCAATATTATGAAATTAGACAACTTATTAACAGACGCAGCAACATTAAAAGAAATAGGACAAAGGCTTGCCTCTAAACGTATAGCTGAAAATTTAACACAAGAAGAAGTAGCTAAAAATGCTGGAGTATCCAAGAGCACAGTAGAAAGAATAGAATCAGGAAACTCAACCCAAGTCTCAAACCTAATAAGAGTACTAAGAAACTTTTCCTTATTAGAAGCATTGGATAAACTATTACCTGAATCAGAAAATAGCCCATTGGAAATTTTACGACAAAAAAAACAGAAAAAAAAATCTAGAGCACGTAAATCGACAAAAAAAACAACAAACTCTTCTTGGGAATGGGATGAAAACTCATGACTTCAGTTGCAGAGGTCAAATTATGGGGAAAAACAATTGGAGTAGTTTCCCAAGAAATAAACGAAGTATCTAAATTCCAATACGATCCAAGTTTTGTTAAAAGCAAGATCCAAATTTCTCCCTTAAAAATGCCTCTATCTGATAAAATTTACACATTTCCCGAACTACAAGAGCGTTCATTTCAAGGACTTCCTGGATTATTATCTGACTCACTACCTGATACATACGGAAACACATTAATTGATACATGGCTAGCAACTCAAGGACGAACAACTGATAGCTTTCAATCCGTTGAAAGACTTTGCTACACAGGAACGAGAGGCATGGGAGCTATTGAATATAATCCTTCAAGTGGCCCAAGCCCATCAGAATCTAAAGACATTAGCATTTCCCCTCTAATAGAGCTAGCATCAAAAATACTTTCACATAGAGAAAGTTTAGATACAATACTTACATCAGACAGTGAAGAGAAAGCATTAACAGAAATACTAAGAATTGGAACATCGGCAGGTGGCGCTAGAGCTAAAGCTTTAATTGCATTAAACAAAAAAACCGGCGCTATAAGATCTGGTCAAGCATCCACAAAAGATGGTTTTCAACACTGGATTATTAAATTTGACGGGGTTTCAAATAATGGAGAGAAAGGGCTAAATGACCCTAAAGGCTATGGCTCAATTGAGTACGCTTACCACAAAATGGCTTTAGACGCTGGCATTATAATGACTGAATCAAAGCTATTGGAAGAGAATGGGAGAAAGCACTTCATGACAAAACGTTTTGATAGAACAGCCGAAGGAAAAAAAATTCATATGCTATCATTGGCAGGACTAGCTCACTTTGATTTTAATTCCCCTGGAGCACACTCTTATGAACAGGTTTTCTCTATAATTCGTCAACTAGATATGACAACAGAAGATATAGAACAACAATTTTTAAGGATGCTTTTTAATATAATAGCTAGGAATCAGGACGATCATGTTAAAAACATCGCTTTCCTAATGAATAAAGCCGGAACATGGCGTTTGTCACCAGCATTTGACATTACATACAGCTATAATCCAGAAGGATTATGGACATCAAAACACCAAATGACTATTGAGGGGAAACGAGACAACTTTAGCATTGATAATATATATAAATGTGGAGAATCAGCACTACTAAAAAAAAGAAGAATTAACCAGTTAATACACCAGGTTCAATCAGCCATTCAACAATGGTCTGATATTGCTGGAAATGTAGGAATACCAGAAAAAACGACAAATCAAATACAACAAACTTTTAGATCTTTTAAGACTTAACGACTAGAACACATGGCATGCTAGGGGTCGTCTGTTCGAACCCGTCCAACTCCTCCAAGATAATTACTTAACTATATTATCAATGCCATTGAACATTGCAAGATTTTCTCTTTGGAATCAGATTATAGCTATATTTAGGATAGCCAATCATAATTGCTCCGAAAAACTTGTGTCCCTCAGGCAGATTTAACGCATCAACTAAAGGTCCGTAGGCATTTGCAGCAGCGTTAAGATATCCCGCCCAGCATGTCCCAAGTCCCTTAGAAAAGGCATAAAGCTCCATATAGGTAAGTGAGATAATACAATCAGCCATAATAGAAGGAAGATCGGCCTGGCCATGAACAACAATAAGATGAGGCGCACCGTGAAGAATACTATCACGGCCATTGTCCCAGCTTGATGCAATTTGGCCCATCCGTTTAGCGGTTGCTTCATCGGGAATCTTCCCAGCAAGCGATTTTATCCAGTCTATGACAAGTGAGGACAGATTCTTCACCTCTTTAGATTTTTCAAATACTGTCCAGTGAACCTGCTGCTTATTGCTTCCAGTTGGTGAATAAGTTGATACATCCAAAAGATCAGCAAGAATTTCGTGACTCACAGGTTTATCAGCAAATCTTCGTACTGAACGCCTAGACTTAAGCATCTCTCCAACATTTGCATCTCCAGGCAGAAGTTCCTTCTGGATTACGGCACAATCTGCTGGGTCCATCGTAGCCAGTTCAAATGCGCCAGTGGGGCACACAACAACACAGTGGCCGCAGTCAATACAGGACTTATCAGCATCACAAATAGGCGAAGGCAAATTATCCTTTGAGGCAGCTTCTATAACTTGAGTGGGGCATTCCTTTGCACATATATTGCAACGTGTGCATTTTGTTTCATTTATTTTAAAAAGTTTCATATCTAGATTCCTTCTCTTTATTTTTTTTATCTAAACCATTTAATCTTATAGACTGAGCATTAGAATATCGAACGCTGCATCTGGAGTAATATCACTATTTTCTCCAAGCTGTGTCATTCCATGAGCAGTTAACTGTTCAACAATAACTTTTACGTCTTTTTCTGTAATGCCATAATCGCTCAAATGTACTGCAATTCCCATAGATTCAAAGAATTGGCATGTTTTTTCAATAGATAGATTTATTCTTTCATCTTCACTACCCTCTATGATTCCCCAAACACGTTCTCCGTACTGAAGTAGTTTATCCCTCTTCTCGTTTCTACGCAGCTTTAGAAGCGACGGCAACACTACTGCCAGAGTCTTTGCGTGATCTACCCCATGAAGAGCGGTAATCTCATGGCCTATCATATGAGTTGCCCAGTCCTGAGGAACTCCCGATGCAATCAAACCATTGAGTGCCAAGGTGGCGCACCACATAATATTAGATCTCACATCGTAGTTCTTAGGATCTGCCAGTGCCTTGGGACCCTCTTCGATAAGAGTCAAAAGGAGGCCTTCGGCAAAACGATCCTGAACCTTTGCATCAACCGGATATGTGAGATACTGCTCTGTAATATGAATAAAAGCATCCACAACACCATTGCTAATCTGACCAGAAGGAAGCGAATAGCTTGTTTCTGGATCAAGGACAGAAAAAACAGGAAAAACAAGAGGATTTGAAAATGGCAGCTTTGCACGCAGGTCCTTATTGGTGATTACTGCTGAACTGTTCATCTCAGAACCTGTTGCCGGCAGAGTCAACACAGTGCCGAAAGGAAGAGCCGCCTTAACCTTGGATCCGAAGCTTGTGAGAATCTCCCATGGTTCACCGTCGTAAAGCGCAGCAGCAGCTATAAATTTGGTACCATCAATGACCGATCCGCCTCCTACAGCAAGGATAAAATCAATTTTAGAAGAACGAATCTGCTCAACACATTTCATTAATGTTTCGTATGAAGGATTGGGTTCAATTCCGGAAAACTCAGTTAATTCATATCCCGCAAGGGCTTTTTTAACCTGTTCCATAACTCCGTTTTCCTTAATGCTTCCTCCGCCGTAGGTAATAAGAACCTTCGATCCCGCAGTAATCTGATCTTTTATATCTGCGATACGACCTTTCCCGAATAATATTTTTGTTGGATTTTGATAAGTAAAATTCTGCATTTTATTTCTCCTTTTTTTTAAGCTTTAGACAATTATTACTTCAATAATACATCAATAAACATCTAAAACCTATTTTAGTCGATATTTCATTTTTTTGTTGATTTAAGTTAATTTAGAAATTTTTAGATGGGAAGATATATTTCAATTTAACGAATGCTAATTGAAATTCAGCTAGAGGTTGCTATTACATAATGCAATAGCAACCTTCAACGTTTATTTATGCGATGTGAGCTCCAACAACTGAAGCAAGTTGTAGCATACTGATTGTTTCATTAAGTTTTAAACCTGTAAAATCAGTTACTTTACCTGATGATTTGCTAGTTACTTTTGTAACTTTAAAAAGTTTTAGAAGTGTTTCGTCAGCAACGATATACTTTCCAGCGCCTTCTGCTTTACCATTTTCTGTTTTAGCTTGAAGTTTGTTCTTTTTGATATAAGCCCAAAATTTCTGAGTTATTTCTGTTCTTGGTAGCTCGTTAGCCCCACAGAATGTTGCCATATCTGCTTTTAATTTAACTGGTTTTTTTAGTCCTACTGCCTCTGCCATATTTAGTTCCTCCTATGATTTTATAGTTTAAGTATAACACTAGCTTTGCTTATTGATAAACCTACTTGTGCATTTTTTCTAGTAAATCATTGATATCAACTTTTGCAAATTTGGTTGATGTGTCAGATTTCGCATAAGGTATTATCAGATTATCTTCATGCTTAATCACCCCGCAGGTATAAACTACATTCGGAACATACCCTTCCCGTTCAGATTCATTAGGAGAAAGTAATGGGTTCTTTAATGATGCAATTACTTTACTTGGATCATCAAGGTCTAGGAGCATTGCTCCTATTGCATATTCGCGCATTGGACCTACTCCATGTGTTAGGAGCAACCATCCTTTGTCTGTTTTAATTGGTGAGCCACAATTACCAAGTTGGATTAGCTCCCACATCTGCTTAGGCGTTTCGATCATTTGAGGATTTTCCCAATGTTGGATATCATCAGAAAACATGATGAACATGTGTTCTCCATCATTTCTGGAGATCATTGCATATTTGCCATTTATTTTTTCAGGGAAAATTGCCATCCCTTTATTCTGCGCACCATTACCTGTAAGAGTAGTAATTTTGAATTCTTCAAAATCTTTAGTTTCAATTAACTGAGGTGAAATAGTAAACCCATTATAGGCAGTGTATGAAGCGTAATATGTGCCATCAATACATACAAATCGTGCATCTTCTATGCCTCTTGATTCACTTTCAGTATTTGGGAATATAACTTTTTGTGCCATTGGGATTTTTGAATCAAATTTAAGAATATAGTTTGAATTCGAGTACCCAATAACAGTTCTAAGAGAAATCGTTTGATTTTCAGTTAAATCATTTTTATTAAGTAGAGAAGAAATTAATTCTGCAACTTGGTCGTGACTGAATTCATTAGGAAGATCTTTTAGCTGTTCGCGTATGAAATTAAACTGATTTTCAAGATTATTTGAGACGAATATTTTCTGAATCTTTTCAAAAAATTCTTCTTTATTATACATAAAACTAAGCTTTGTTGGAGTACTAACAAACTTATTAAAAGGATGGATGTTAATGTCTCCTTTTTCATTAATGATAGCTTCTCTGAACTCGATAGATGATACATGGCCTTCTCCGACAGCACGTAAAGATATAATAACTCTAAGTTCTCCATCATTTAGATTATTTTGAACAGGATGAGGGACGATAGAGGGATTAAATAAGGCTGCTGCCTCAATAGAATATTCCGTTGTAAAGAATGCTCCGATCAAATACATAAGATTGGCTGGTATTTGATAAATATGCTTATAACTAGTTTTCCCATCATTAATGACACCTTCAACTAGAGGCTTAACCTTTTCGTAATTTGCGTTAAGTATATTTAGGTAATTTTCGTGTCTGTATGCATACTTGTTTATAATATCGATTAAGGATTGATTCACTTCCTTAGATGTTTTGTTTAAAATTTCACTAATCAGACTTTTTTGCCTCATTTCATCACCATATGAAATAAATTTTACTATAACACGTTCACTAGTAGGGGAAATTATAGCAGGAAGTCTAGTTATAAGATTACTTTTTAATCTGTTAGCAATTACTTTATTAAGCATAATCAGCCCACTTCCTTAGAATTAATAAATCATTCGTTAATAATATATCGTTTCGAAAGTTGAATTATTGCAGAGGAAAAATAATAACAAGTCATGTAGGGGAAGTGGCTCAATCCCCTACCCTGCGTTAATCTAAGTTAATTCTTATTTCTTTTTAGCATTCAATGAATCGATATTCAAAAAAGGCACTGCAGAACTACCATTGAATTGAGGCAATTTACCATCCCATTTTTCTGCGATTCTTAATTGGATAAGTTCAGGATTGCTTTTTAATGATTTAGCTTCTCTACGAATCGCGTCTGCTCTTGCTTTTGATGCAACAGTTATCTCATAAGCAGATGCATCAGCTGCAAGTTTTTTTTCAGCTGCTGCTGCTTCAGCTTGCGTAACACGTCTTATTTTTTCGTTTTTAGCTTGAAGCGCTTCTTGTTCGGCTTTTACTTTTAATTCAATAGCACGATTAAATTCAGCTGAGAAATTAAAATCTGTTATTGCTACATTTGCAATTTGGATACCGTTCTGGATGTCTTTGTTATTTAGAGTTGTATCAATAAATGCTTGGATAGCAAGCTGGATTTGTTTTTTTACTTGTCCTCTTTTTGTAATTAACTCTTCAGCAGTATATCTTGCTGTTACAGATTTAACAGATTCCTCTATGGAAGGTTCTATTACTGATGATTCTATTTGGCCAATAAGTCCTATTTTTTGAAATGTTTTAGCTGCCATATCTCCTTTTATTGAATACTGTACAGATACTTCTGTTTTTACAGTTTGCAAATCTTTTGAAGATGATAATGCGGCTGATTTAGTATTATTAAGTCTTACATTCACCTGGACAACAGTATCTATAAACGGAACTTTTAAATGAATTCCTTCATTTAATGTAATTTGGTTTACGGCACCTAATCTTTTGATTACTCCTACGTTTCCAGAGTCTACTATAACTACTGAGTTAATTGCTAATATAAGAAACAATGCGATAGGAACTAGATACTTCAGATATAATTGAAAGTCTGGAATAGTAACATTGTTTGCGTTAATTGTTTGATTCATTTTTTCCCCTTTTTTATAAAATTTTCAACTTAAGTTAGATTAGTCCATATCCAACATAATAGATAGTATTATTAATACTACTCGATCAAAAAAAGAATAGAAAGATAAATGTCTTTGTTGCTATTCAAAGCAAAAAAAATAAAGAGTATCATCTATCTAAAAACACAAAGCAACGGTTTATTCACAGCAAAGCTACTAGAGGTAGCACGATTATTAACATTACATCTTAAACACTCTAAATAATCCTACAATTCCTATAATAAGAAATTATGGAGAATACTAATGACAAAAAATAGTTTCGTAACTTTTTTTATATTCAATCGTCTTATTATATGAAAGAAGGTGAAAAAGCATGGGATATAGATATATGTTGCATTATGGTTTCGGACATGGAGGTGATTTTATGATGATATTATTCGTTTTGCTATTTATTGCAATATTGTACGTTTTATTTAAATCGAACAAAAATAATACACTAAGCGTAGCTGAAGTTACTGAAAATCCCTTAACTATACTTAAAAAACGCTATGCTAAAGGAGAGATAGATAAAGCTAAATTTGAAGAAAAAAAGAAAGATATTATTTAATAAATGGAGGATTTAGTAATGACTCTTGGAATCGTGGTGATCACATGATGAATAGGCGCAATGATGATAACCGTCCATGTTTGGATAACGAGAGATTCTCAGAAAGGCAAGAATTTAAAAACAAAAAGGACGCAGAGAAATTTTCATCTAAATCTTTATTCTCTATAAATGACACCTGATGGTAAAGCAGAGTTAAAGATCACTTTTTCAGAAGAAAGATTAAGTGAAATTAGAAAAAAATACGAAACAACAGGCCTGGTCGATAAAGAAATTTTGGATTTATTGCTTAAAGAAGCAAGAGAAGCCTTAGCCATAAGTAATCAGATTGGTGAAGAAAATAACAAAAAAATAAAAAATAGACTGAGAAAACTCAATATTCGTCAAATTGATATGATAAAAACACTTGAGAACGAAGAAACTACAACTGAAGCGGATAGAAATACATATCGCAGTTACCGTCAGGAATGTGAAAATATGATGGAGTAGTTACCGCCATGGTTAATTTTGCCTCTGAAAAAGCAACTATTGAATATGACCCTGAGTTAATTAAAAAAGAAGATTTGATTAAAATTGTTATAGATACTGGATACAACGCTGAACTGAAAAATGAAGAAGCAAACACTACTGAGTTAAAAATTATGGGTATGAGCTGCGCCTCCTGTGCAGGTAATATAGAAAAAACACTTAATGAAATAGATGGCGTTACCAAAGCTACGGTTAACTTTGCCTCCGAAAAAGCTTATTTTGAATATGAGCCAACCAAAACTAATATAGAAAATATTATAAAAGCCATTAGAAAAATCAGTTACAACGCAGAAAAAATAAATAATGACACTATTGATAAACAAAAAGTTGCTCAGGATAAAGAACGTAAAAAATTAAAACTATTAGTTATAATTTCAGCTATTCTTAGTTCACCATTACTCTTTGCGATGGTTGCAAATAGTCTAAAAATTCCTGCTCCTTTTCTACATAATCCAATATTCCAATTTATCTTAGCAACACCCATACAATTTATAATTGGTTTAAGATTCTATAAACACGCTTTTTTTCAAGTAAAATCCAGAAGTTTGGGTATGGATACTTTAGTGGCTATGGGAACTAGTGCTGCATATGGACTTAGCATATATAATGGGGTTTTCAGCAAGGTTTCCCATGGGCTATATTTTGAAGCATCTGCCTTAATTATTACCTTAGTACTATTGGGTAAATATTTCGAATCTGTAGCAAAAGGCAAAACCTCAGAAGCGATAAAAAAACTAATCGGACTTCAGGCAAAAACTGCCAGAATAATTAAAGATGGACAGGAGATAGACATCCCATTAGAAGAAGTAGGAATTGGTGATTATGTCGTGGTAAGGCCTGGAGAAAAGATCCCAGTTGATGGTGAGATAATAGAAGGATACTCATCCATCGATGAAAGTATGCTAACTGGAGAAAGTATCCCTGTAGAAAAAAAAGCTGGAGACAGTGTAATCGGAACTACCATCAACACACATGGCTCTTTTACTTTTAAAGCAACAAAAGTAGGTAAAGACACCGTACTTGCCCAAATAATAAAAGTTGTTGAAGAAGCTCAAGGATCAAAAGCTCCAATACAACAATTAGCTGATAAAGTCGCGGGGATCTTCGTCCCTACTGTTCTTATTATTGCTGTTATTACTTTTATTGCGTGGTACCTACATAGCGGTGATCTAAATATTGCAATTATTAACGCTGTGGCAGTTATGGTAATCGCCTGCCCTTGCGCCTTAGGCCTCGCTACTCCGACAGCAATAATGGTTGGTACAGGAAAAGGAGCAGAAAACGGTATCCTTATTAAGGGGGGAGATAGTTTAGAGACTGCTTATAAATTGGATACTGTGGTCTTAGATAAAACAGGAACCATCACTAATGGCAAGCCAGAACTAACTGATATTATTTCTATGACAAATTATTCAGAAGACAAGGTTTTAGAACTTGCCGGTATTGTCGAAAAGAAATCTGAACATCCTCTAGGTGTTGCAATTTATAATGCTGCTAAAAAGAAGTTTATAAACATTAAAGACCCAGATAATTTCAAAGCCATCCCTGGAAAAGGACTTGAGGCAACTGTTAATAAAAAATTAGTTTTAGTTGGAACGCGACGGCTACTAAAAGACAACAATATACCAACTGAATCAATTGAAGATAAATTGGTTGAATTAGAAACAGCAGGCAAAACTGCGCTAATAATAGCAGAAGATAATGTCATAGTTGGTCTATTTGCTTTAGCAGACACTATTAAAGAGAGCTCACAGGAGGCAATCAGCAGATTAAAAAAAGCGGGTCTAGTGATATATATGGTTACAGGTGATAACAAGAGAACGGCCAATGCAATTGCTAAACAAGTTAATATTACCAATGTTTTTGCTGAAGTATTACCAGAAAATAAGGCAGGAATTATAAAAGAGCTACAATCAAAAGGCAAGATAGTAGCGATGGTTGGAGATGGCATAAATGATGCACCAGCATTAGTCACAGCCGATATAGGCATTGCGATTGGCACAGGAACCGATGTAGCAATTGAATCTAGTGATATAACACTTATTAAAGGTGATTTAGAAAAAATCGCCGCTTCCATTATGTTATCCAAGAAAACTGTACAAAAAATTAAACAAAATTTATTTTGGGCATTCGGATATAACACTTTAGGAATACCCTTTGCAGCTTTTGGTTTGCTAAGTCCGGTTATTGCAGGTGCAGCTATGGCTTTTAGTTCGGTATCTGTAGTTACTAATTCACTTAGCTTGAAAAGATTTAAATTGTAACTCTATAATTATTTTAGGATATTTGACCTTAACGAATCCTGCACTTTGGGTTAGTGGAGCCGCTGCAAGGAGAATCGGCCTACCTATTATGGTTGGCGAAATGTTCGCAAATTAAATATTACTATTCCCGTGTTTGTCGTAAGTGGATATTCTGATGTTCCAATTATGGCCAATCCCCTTAAATATGGCTTCAATGGAAGCCTTTCCAAACCATTCATGATATCAGAACTAGCACGATTATTAACATTTCATCTCAAACAAAAAAAATGATCTTCTAATATTCAATTAAATAACCTTAAAAAAACTTATCTACTCTTTCTTGGTATAATAAACATTGGCTTTAGTCTGCATGCAGACTATCTTTATAAATATCAAACAAAAGAAAAGTGAGAATAAACTAGCATCATGGAATATCAGCATAATGAATTTGAATCTAAAACATTTAAGAATGAAAATTTTACAGGTCAGTCATTTAACAATTCAACTTTTATCGATTGTACTTTTGAGAACTGCAACTTGTCCAATATTGATTTGAATAATACAAGAATTAGTAATTGTGTTTTTAAAAACTGTAAAATTATGGGATTAAATTTTACATTATGTAATATTTTACTAATTGATTTTAGTTTTATTAATTGCTCAATATCAATGTCTATTTTTTCGTATTTGGATTTAATGGATATTGTTTTTAATAATTGCCAAATAATTGACTGCGATTTTAATCAGACAAATTTAACGAAGGCAAATTTCGAGGATTGTGATCTTAAAAAAACTAGGTTTTCAAATTCAAATTTAAGTTTCGCATCATTCAAAAATGCAACAAACTATAGCCTGGATCCAAACAAAAACATACTTAAAAAAACAAAATTCTCGGTTCCAGATGTCATCGGATTACTAAATAATTTTGATATTAAATTAGTATAAACAAGAAACAACAAGGAAGATGTTAAAAAACCTCCTCAACTCCACCGATTTAATGAGTCCAATCTATAATCTTAAAATCTTCACCTAAAGCAGAAACAACACTTTTCTTCATTTGCTTAAAATGAGGACAAGGGAAACCAATAGGATTACCTTTACTAATACAAGATGCAAAAACAACTACGTCTGCTCCTCTGTCTTTCATCATCTTAGCTCTTGGGACAGCATTCTTCCCAGGACATCCACCACAAGAAACAAATCCAACAATCTCTGATGGTCCTATTTCTTCAAAAGCTAACAACCCCTCTTTAATAACTTTAAAATCAGTAGTACCTGTGCACATGCTTTCTGTCTGCTGACATCTAATAATTCCTACTTTCATGCTACTCTCCTCTATTTTTTAACCTTAAAATGAACGAAGTATTCTTGATTACCTTTAGTTCCCTGAACTTCACTCGCTACACTCTTTTGATGCGCATAGCCAAATGACTCTACTTCAGAAATAAACTTAGCTAAATATTCTTCTACTTGTTTTGTGTCTGTAATAATTCCACCGTCAGGAATAAGCTCACGTGGAAGCTCAAACTGCGGCTTAAAAAGAACCAAAGCATCTGCCCCTCTATTTAATAAATCTTTCACATTAGGCAACACATTTGTTAATGATATGAATGATAAATCTGCAACGCAAACATCTAATGATAAAGGAATTGGTCCGTTTTTATGACTAAGTAGCCCCTCTTCTAAAACGCTATGCTCTAAAGTCCTAATATTTACTCTATCAAAATTCAGAACTCTCTCATCATTTCTTAACTTGTCATCTAATATTCCATAACCAACATCCACAGTAATCATCTTAGATATGCCATTTTGTAAAAGAAAATCTGTAAACCCACCAGTTGATACACCGCAATCCAACCCTATTTTGCCTTCTATTTCAATTCCAAAATCATCAAATACTGAAGCGATTTTATCGCCTCCCCTACTAACAAACTTACTGTTAGTTCTTTTTAATCTTACAATCTCATTATCCTTCAACTTCTCATATAAAGAAGAAAACTTACGTCCTTCACCAATGACATTACCTGCCATAACATGTCGCATAGCTTCATCTTTTGTCCCTATAATTTCATGCTCTAATAAATAATCTATAACTGTCTTTTTTGCCATATATTGAGTATATCATTATTAATCATCTCTGTTTATGCCTTCTATCTTTCTATTATTCACTTTTCAGCATTCATCATTCACTATATACTTACTGAGTAAGTATAGGGGTGATTAGCTCAGTTGGTTAGAGTGCTTGCTTGACATGCAAGAGGTCAATGGTTC
>CAYSAQ010000020.1:25109-27869 GCA_964429235.1 uncultured Candidatus Marinamargulisbacteria bacterium | reverse complement strand
GTTTTGGTTGCGGGAGTTGGACTTGAACCAACGACCTTTGGGTTATGAGCCCAACGAGCTACCAACTGCTCCATCCCGCGTTACTGAACACAGATAAATCTGTGCTCCACGTTGTAAGTGGATTGTATTGTAATACGTATGAGGGGCTCTGTCAATTATCCCAATAATGACTGCAATTTCTGATAATCCGGTACGATATTCTTATAAGAATATGAATCGGAGTGTATATTGAATAGTAAGTGTATATCTATATTAATGGGAAAGGTCTTGCCTTGGATGTCTAGAGCAATAATGAAAGTTCCTGCTATGAACGGTACTGAGCCTGTCTTTGAAAATGGACGGGTTAAAAAAGTGTATGCGAACCATCAGCAGATAGTGGAGATGTTCCTTAGTAGCTTACAGGAGTTTGTTAATAGCGGTCATGAGGCAAAGCTATTAGAAACCCCAGTATTCGCAGCCTATGGTTCTTCAAGGATTGGGTCAGACCAACCTTGGTATCAGACAGCATACGATATCAATAAAGCTATTGCAGAGAAGTTCGGATGGTCATTTATCGGTGGCGCAGGTCCCGGAATGATGGAGGCTACTAGCAAAGCTGCACATGATGCTGGAGTCCCTTCTTATGGAGTAAAAATCTATATGCCTGGCGAACAGGCTTTAAACGAATATGTTGATAAAGACAAAGTCATCCTTTGTAAGGAGCTAATCTCAAGAAAATACTTATTAAGAAAATACGCAAACCTAGTAATGGTTTATCCGGGTGGCTTTGGCACCATGGATGAGATATTCGATATTTTAGCAAAGAAAGACAGAGATATCGGTGACCACGCTCCGATAGTTTTTATTGGCACAAAGCTTTGGGACGAACTGGAAACAATAGTAAAAAAATATAGAGCAAAAGGCTTTTTTAGAAAATCTTTAGAAGAGTTGATGGTAGTACTTGATGCAAAACCAGAAACAGTTGTTGGTCATATCGAAGAGAACATGGATAAGTATCTGAATGTTCCTACAAGAAAGCCTATCGATATAGACTTGCATGCAACAAGCTTAATAAAAAATTTAGAGCAAATGAAACAAATAACATCAGCTGATATGGTAACCGTTATCGGCGGATCGAATTTTAAAATACCAGTTGAGGTTCATGATAGAGCAGCAGCTATTGAGTTGGGTGCTTTCCTAACAGAATCAGGAATATCCATGATAGCAAGAAGCAACCAGAAGGAAATGCCTTTTTTGCAGCTTGGTTATTTGAATGCACTTAGAAAAGGAGCTGAAGATGTTCAACATGCACTGTTTTATAATACAGAAGATGGCACAGAACAATCTTTGTATGGCGGGATCTCATCATCCAATGTTTCATTAGATAGCAGGAAGCTACTGCATGAGAAGATGGTCGCTTGTAACAATTCCAACTGTGGGTTTATCTTTTTCCCTGGTGGTATGTCTACCCATGATGTTTTCTTTGAAGCAGCAGTTATGATGCGCATAGGGTTGATGAAGAAAGTGCCTATTATTTTATTTGGCGATGAGGATAAGTGGTCAGATGAACTGGAGTTTCTTAGCACAAATTTTGCAGATCTTTACGGAACTATAGACGCAAAGGATATGGATTTATTTTATAGAACAAGTAATATGTCAGAAGTTAAAAGTATTTTGGCACAACAAAAAGTAAAAAATATCGCAGAACGAGAATTAACGAATTCTTAATCGAATACGATTGTCTTATTTTCGAAGACAAGCACTTTTCTTTCAGTATGTTTTTTTACTGCTTCCGAAAGAACCTGTTTCTCCAATTCTTTGCCTTTATAAATAAACTCTTCAAGGTTATCTTTATGGCTTACACGTACTACGCGTTGTTCAATAATCGGCCCATCATCAAGAATGTTTGTTACATAATGTGAAGTTGCCCCAATTATTTTTACTCCACGTTCATAAGCTTGTTTGTATGGATTTGCTCCAACAAAAGCTGGCAAGAAAGAGTGATGAACATTAATTATCTGTTGAGCATAGTTGCTAACAAAATTTGGGCTAAGCACCTGCATATAACGAGCAAGAACTATGAGGTCTATATTGTATTGTCTTAATAATTCTATTTGTTTCTGTTCTGCTTGGTCTTTAGTGTCCGGCATTACTGGAACATGATGGAATGGAATCTGGAAATGTTCTGCGATCTCACCAATCTGTTCATGGTTAGAAATAATGCAAGCTGGGATAAAGCTAGTTTCTTTGCTTTTATTCTTTAATAATAGGTCATATAAACAATGGTTTGTTTTAGATGCAAAGATTGCTACTCGTTGTGCGTCTTCTTTGAAATAAAGCTCAACATTCATATTTAGTTCTTCTTTTACAGGTTCAAGTTCGGTTAAAAGTTCTTTTTTGTTAAGGTTTGTATTTGAAGCATCAAACTCTAATCTCATGAGAAAGTAGCCTGTAGCCTTGTCTATATGTTGTTCTGCATGTAGCAAATTGCCTTTATGTTTGTATATAAATTCGGTTACTCGATAGACTAATCCTTCCTTATCTGGAGAGGATATTAATAGGATCGCTGTATTTATTTTTAACATTATTCCCCCAAGTAGCTTCTTTCTGTTTATTAAAGTGCTTGAAAGATATTATAATACAATAAAAGATGAAAAGAAATCTGCTAGCCTTTTTTGGTATCATTCTAGTTTTAGGGTATTTCCTAGGCATAAGACAATTGGAAAACTTTGTGTTGCAAGAAACAAAGAAAATTCTTCCAGAGTTTGTGTCAGTTGAGGA
>CAYSAQ010000020.1:0-25009 GCA_964429235.1 uncultured Candidatus Marinamargulisbacteria bacterium | reverse complement strand
AGGATGCAGAACGCTCAGGAGTTTTTGCCTTTTCTTAAAGGGTTAAGACTAAAAGGAGCTGGTCAGTCAGACGTCAGCATTGTTACAAATAAAGAGAACAAAATAGTTATCTCAGGAAAAGTAGAAGGATATTCTGGTCGGATACTTGGCTATGAATTAGATAGAGCAGCGGTAGATTTTACTTTTCAAGACGATAGAGTAGATTTAGCATTTCCAGAACTTAACGCTTATGAAGGGTTAGGGAGTGGCTATGGTTATGTAGAGATGAGCAAAGAGTTTCCTCCTTATGTTTCTTTAGCAGTGGATATAAGAGATGTTCAGATTAATAAATATTTACAAGCAGACCCATTTCAGGGAAAAACAGATTTAGCTTTAAGGATTAATAGTTATACAGAAGGCATGCACGGTGTTGTCGATTTGCTGGGTAGCGATGCAACAGTATTTGGCCAAGACTTATTACAAGCACGTTTGTATTGGGAGGCAGAGAAAGATAGAACTGTTTTTACAGATAGTTCTTTTGTTGTAGCAAACACCTCTGATGCAATAATTAATTTCGAAGGTTTCTTAAAAAAAGATAACCATTTTACTGTCACAGTTGCTGCTAGTGAGCTAGAGACAGATGACTTCTATTTCTTTTATACAACAGGTGATTATAAAGCGAGAGCAACCTTCGAGGGTGTTGTTTCTGGTGTCTATGACGAGGCGTTTAGAAAAGATCCTATTTCTAGGATGAGCGGCGAGTTGAGCGGAACAGTTGATATGTTTGAAGTGTTGTCTCCTCATCTAGCAATGAGTGGAGCAATGAGTGTTTATATCGATAAGCTGTTGATTGTTAGTGCAGATATGCAAAACACAGTCTCTGCTTTAGCGGTTGCTACAAAAGTAGATAAGAAGAAGATGAAGTATCTAAAGATAAAAGCAAAGAATATCGATTTGGATGTAGCGAAAAACTTTGTTAAGCCAGTAAAGCTGGATTATGAAGGAACTATTAGTTGTGACGTAACATTATTTCCAGACAAGAATAGATTGTTTCTAAAGAGTTATGGCGTTACGGGAAACGTGTATTTAGTTTCTGCAAACATAGCTTCGCAGAACATAGATTTATTTGAGGGGATTATCTCGTTAAAGAATAATTTGGCAAAAGCAAAAGATGCCTTATTTGTTAATAATGAAACAGCTATTGAGTTTGCGGGACAATATAGATCAACAATGGATTTAGCGCTTAACATTAGTACTGGTAATGCTAGTAGCAAAGGATGGGTAATGTTCCCTGCAGGAGTAAGGGGAGATGCCTATAATGTTAGTGGCTTGTTTGCTCGCAAGAAAGGACGAATTGCTTTTGATTTAGCTGGAAAGCTTGCAGGCGTAGTTTATAACGGAGTTTTTTTGCCAGATGCTAAAGGCCATTTCTTGTTAGATAAAGAAAAGATAACTTTAGATGGAGTTGAGCTAGAACATTTCAAGGATAGTTATATTGTAGATGGTAGTGTTCATTTGCAAAAAATAAAGTCTGGAATAAACCCATTTGATTTGAATGTGAAGATTATAAAAGGTGAGCTAGAGAATATCTTTGATCTTTATAACAGCATCCAAATTAACTGGCGGAACAAAAGAGATCTGATTAAGAAAGAAGCAAAAGCAAACACGAGTATGTTTGATAAATATAACGCATTGCTAAAGCGTCAGGTTAGAAGCCTATATGCACTAAGAGGCGATAATGTTGCAGATGTCTTAGACTCACTTCAGGTTTTAGACGAGCAGGAAGACCTAGGAATGCTTCCGGGTGTTTATGGAGTTTTAGAAGGAGAGTTGCATCTTTCTTATAAGAAAGATTTAAGAATATTTAGCGATTTAATACTAGAAGATGGTCGTTATCAATTCTTTAGTGTAAAGAAAATGCATTTCCTTTCAGATTTACAGGATGATCACTTTGATATTTCAGTGAAGGCTGAAAAAGCTAGAGTGATGAATAAGTCTTTCCAAGAGATGAATCTTTTTGCCAAATACTTTCCAGAAGCTGAAAGTGTGGACATCGTTAACTTTTTCGTAAAGATAGATGGCCATAAGACAAGCGACTTGCTAAAAGGGAAAATAAGCCTCAAGGATGCTTTTAAGGACAAGCCAAACAAGGAAGCATTAGATTTGTATTTGTTCTTAAATAAAAACGATATCGATGTGCTGACAGTTTTTAACCAGACGCTAGCTAAGATGAGTAATGATGGTACGTTGTTGTTCCATATTACAGGCCCCTTTATTAACCCTAATATAAATGCAGAAGAGGCTAGTCTGCGTAATTTTGAATTGGTTTTTGTGCCATCTTTTATGTTGAGAACACCTATTCGGATAGCTTCGGCAGATATTGAGATTAAAGATAGCCGAATAGTATTGCCTCCGGATATGTTGATGCAGTGGCAAGGTTTGGATACTCAGGGCAAGTTGAATGAGTTTGTTGTGAATGGAGAGATAGGTTTTCAGGGATTTTTAGAAGATTATGCAGGAGTTGTTTTTGATTTTGGTTTAGATTTTAAGCCAATAACTATGTGGCTTGATGTTAAGGATATATTTAAGGGAGAAGCTAAACTATTTGATATTAGTTTTGTTGGAGACTATGTAGTTCCATTAAGGAAAGAGCTGGTTCAAGAGAAGATAGCTGAGGTTCTGACAGAACAAGAAAAAGGTCCAAAGCTTAAGGCAAAAGTATTTGTAAAAAGTGGTGTTTATCAGCTGAAAGTTGGTCTTGGAGGTAGTGGTTCTGGGTTGGGAATAATTAAACCACCATTGCTTCTAGACTTGGATATGACATTGGGTAGAAATATACAGATTATTCAAAAAAGTAGTGAAGAAGACCTGAATAGGTGGTTAACAAATATAAATATTTTATTGGATGAGATGCCTGAGTGGTTAAAGGTAGAGGGCTCACTTAATACAATTGACGCCGAGGGTAGGTTCAATCTTAATGATGGAAGAATCATTTTTATGAACAAGGTTTTTGATATCATGGATAAACAGAAGCAAAGGGAAATATTCGGAGCAGGTTCAACAGAGATTGAAGATAATTATGTTGATGTGAAAATGGATCCTCATCCAGTGTTTCCAGCTAGAAGAAAGGCAACACCTTACTTTAGTCTTAAAACATATAGTGAGATACAGAAATCGGTTCGAGTAACAGAGAACATAGGGTTATCTTCTAATGTTGTTACAAAATATGAAGATCATCTGTTTGTGATATTTGTTGAAGGGCCGATTAACCAAATGGATTCTTTTTCTATTGAGCATTACAAGAAAATAGCAACTGGATATGAGCTGGCAGAAGAGCGTATTTACTTAAATAATATGTCAGCAGAACAAGTAGATACAGTTATCTCATATTTAGTGCCAGCAGTTTTTAGACCTGATTTTTATCGATCTATCTTAGCGCAGGGAATAGCTGATAATGAAGAAGCAAACGAGATGCTAAGAGAGTATTCTGCTTCACAGATAAACATATGGATTGATCAACAGTTAAGGCCGTTTGAACAGGAAATAGCTCGTAATATGGGCCTCTATGATGTAAATATTGAACATGATTTAGGGGGAGAACTGGTAAACGCTATGCAAGTATTTCAACGTGATAATCGTGTGTATGAAGAAGATGATAATACTGTTTCTGTTGAGTACGTTAAAGATTTGTTCGTTCGTAAGTTTTTTGTAAAAGTAAAAACAGGTATTAGCCAAGATCCAACCAAACCATTGCTGGACATGACGCAGTATGAATTGGTATGGTTCTTAAATGATTTCCTCAGTTTGAACTATGGCAACTATAATTTGAATGATATTGATACTATGTATGGAGCCTTTTCATTAAATGCGAACTTTATTTTTTAAAACAATTTTTATCTTTATAGTCGTAGCTTGTGTACAAGCGATTACTGTTTTCCCAGAGAACCCTTCTGTGTATAACCATTATTTGATAAATAATGTAACATTTAGTGCTGGGGATAAAGAAGTAGATGCGGAAATATCTAGTCGTGTTCAGTTTCTGAAAAAAGACGAACGTTTTTATTATGATTATTTGATTAGTGATATCTCTAATCTTATGAAAAGTGGATTAGTAAAAGATGTAAGCGTAAAGATACGAACGACAGCTTATAAAGAGATTAATATTTATCTTGAGCTGGTTTTGAATGCGAAGATTGAAAAAATACAGCTTAGCAATGTTACGGTGCTAGATGAAGAATCGATTGTCGTAAGCTTAAACAATAAAACGGGCGAATTTGTAGATTATTCTTTCATTAAGAAAGATGTGGCGATAATAGAGCAGAAATATAAGGATAACGGGTATGTCCTGGCAAAAGTATCTAATGTGTTTTTTGTAGATGAGTATTCAACACTTATTTATAATGTAGAAGAAGGAGAAATCTCTGAAATATTTTTAAACGGCGTAGAGGATATTAATAGGCAGCTCGTATATAGAGAGATGTTATTGCATCCAGGGAAAGTCCTTAACATGAACGCCTTAAGAGAAGACCGATTAGCGGTAATGAAGCTAGGTTATTTTTCTAAAGTAGGAGTTCCAAAAGTACTTCCTTCGCCAGATTATCCAGGGAAGATAGATGTTGTTTATGATTTAACAGAACGGAAGATTAACAATTTGCAGATTGGTCTTGAACAGCTTCCTAATGATTTATATAGCCTAACTTTTGGGGTGAGATTCCCAAATTTCAGGAACCAAGGTGATGGAATATATCTGAAGGCACAGACATTAGTAAGAGGTATTTTAGAGGATTACAACTATTATTTCACCTACAATGAGCCATGGCCTTTTGGAATGAAAACACCGTTTAATTTATTGCTATGGCATCAGGTTAATAAAGAGAACGTACTAGGAACAAGTACATCTGTATCTGTACGAAGAAATGGTTGGGAAGCAAACCTTCAACCATTATTTTTTGATGATAAAAGATTGTTAGTTGGTTACTCTAATGAGCAAGTGGAAGATACCACAGCTACTTATGTTCCTTATACAACAAATGCAATTAGAATGGCCTTCATTCAGAATACTATTAAGGGATTAAATCATCCTACAAAAGGAACAAGAACAGCAATTGAGATAGAGAAAGGGAATGATTTCTTTGGTTTGGTTTCATTGGGAGGCATCACGTATTCCAAGTATGAAGTAAGATATTCAATTTTTCATGAGATATTTCCTGGAAGCGTTATTGGTGCAAATTTTGAAGCAGGATTTCTGGATTCTGATGATAATACTATTTTGTTGTTTGAGCAGGATATTTTTAATGTGGGAGGTAGCTATTCTTTAAGAGGTTATCCTGATTCATATGCATCATCTTCATCAACTATATCAGGGAAAAAGAAAGTTTTAGGTAACCTCGAGTATAGAGTTCTTTTACTGGATTGGTTACAGTTTGCTGTTTTTACAGATGTTGGATATGCAACAAATACCTCAATGCATCCTCGCAACTATAAATGGGGCGGCGGAGTAGGGCTTAGACTTTTCACGCCATTAGTGCCCATTAGACTAGATCTTGGGTATAGTGATGAAGAGGGATATATTCTTCATTTTGGACTTGGTCAGTTGTTCTAATTTGTTTCCCCTGCACATGGTTTATGCTAAAATAGCGTAAGTTTTTTTAAGAGAGGGTGCTTATGTTTAAAAGGGGATTATTCTTATTATTTTTCAGTTTTGCTTTTTCAGCAAATATTAATCAGGTCTTTATCAATGGAAACAGTACTATTAGTAGCTCAGATATTTTGAGTTCACTAAAGTGTCAGCCTGGAACAGAGTTTGTTACAGATAATATTATTGATGATATTAGTAGAATTTATGAGCATGGCGCTTTTAAAGACGATATCACAGCAGAGCCAGTTTATTTAGATGACGGTAGTTTGGATATAGTATTTACTGTTTCGGAGAATCCAACGGTTACCTCTATTCAGTTTATTGGATTACATTCCTTTTCTTCAGAAGAACTTATTGCAAGCATGGAATGTAAGGAAAACCGCATACTTGATTACAGTAGCTTACGACATGATATAAGAGTAATTACATCGTATTACCACGATAGAGGCTATGTTCTGATGAATATAAAACAAGTTATAGAGCCAGAATCTGACGATGTGTTGGTTTTTGTGATTAACGAGGGAATAATAGAAGACATTTTCATTAAAGGTCTTACATATACACAGGACTTCGTAATAACTCGTGAGATGGACACACAATTAGGCCAGGCATTTAATATTAATACCTTAAAAGAAGACATGAGAACAATCTTTAATACAGGGTTCATTGATAATATAAATATTGAACCTCCTGTTGCAGGTATTGATCCAGAGAAAGTCATTGCAGTAGTGAATGTTAAAGAAAAAAGATCAGGATCTTTCCAGTTCGGTGGAGGGATTGGTTCCACATCTGGATTCTTTGGGTTTTTGCAATTAGAGTTTGTTAATTTTTTAGGAGAAGGATATAACTTAGCGCTTAAAGGTCAGTGGGGCGAAAAACAGACAAATTATGAATTAAAATACCATAACCCATGGTTTTTCCCAGATGTGTTTGGAGACAGAGCATGGACTACCTATCGAATGTGGCATACAGATGGCCAGATTGATGAAGGGCAAGGTCTAGATGCTTATAATTCTGGAGGAGAGTGGACGCTTGGTAAAAAATTTACAAAGACAGTAAGTGCTTTTGGAAATCTCCGTGTGAATAACATTCGACCATATGAACCTATTTCAGATCCCGGAACTGGTGTTTCAGTAGATTCTTATAGTGTAAGAAGTATTGGTGCTGGAATGAGTTATGACACAAGAGACAATCGTTTCAATCCATCTACAGGAGAGTATATTTCAACTAGAGTAGATACTTCTTTGAAGGTGCTTGGTGGCAGTATCGAGTATATAAAGGCAAGGGTCCAGGCAAATAAATATTTTCCTGTTGGAGAGAATTTAGCATTAGGATTTAAAGCACAAGCAGACGCTTCATTAGGAACAATTTTTGATACGGAAAGATATTTTGCAGGTGGCTCAACTACAGTAAGGGGATTCGAAGATGGAACTCCTTTTGGTGTTGGTGGAGCTAGAATAATGGGAACGACAGAGCTTAGATACAAAATTAATGAGACTATGAATATTTATGGCTTCTTTGATATGGGTAAAATAGGAAAAGGTTTTTCTGAATGTAAGGTTAATTCTGCTGTTACACCAGGAGCTCCAGGAGTTCGTTATGGTTATGGTTTAGGATTTAGAGTAGCAACTCCGCTTGGCCCATTAAGATTTGATTTTGCATGGGGCGATGGTAACGACTATGGTGGTTTTGAGTCCTATGACCTTAAACAAAGTGGACAAATGGTGGTACACTTTAATATAGAGAATTCATTCTAAATAAGGAGTGGTTATGAAGAAGTTTCTTGTATTAATAGTTTTTCTTGCTGCATTAGGATATTGCGAGACTATTGGAGTGATAGATTCTCAGCAAGTAATTCAATCTTATAATAAAGCAATTACAGCACAAGCTGACCTTGCTCAAAAACAAGTAGAAATTCAAGATTATTTTTTAATAAAACAAAAAGAGTATGAGGCTCAGATCACATCAACTAGCACACAAGAAGAAATTCTTGCTGTTAGGCAACAACTAGAAAAAGATATAATTCCGAAGAAACAAGAGCTTTTAGATTTGAATAATGTATTGTCGACAGAAATTGAGTCTGACATTATGGCAGCTACAAAAAAAGTGGCAGATCAGTTGCGAGTAGATGTGGTTTTAGATAACAAAGCAGTGTTTGTTGGCGGAATTGATATGACGAGTTTGGTTATTGCAAAGCTTAACAGTGAATTAGAATGAAATTATCAGAAATCGCAAAAGCAATAAACGGTCACCTTATTGGTGAAGATATGGAAGTAGTTACTATTAGAAGCTTAGAGGTCGCGCAGAGACAAGACTTAACCATCCTATTAGACAAGAAGCACCTTGAGAAGGCTAAAAATTCAAAAGCAGGAGCTATTGTTGCAGCTGAAGAGGGAATAATAGCAGGAGCAATGATTAAAGTAGATAATCCAAGGGCTGTTTTTGCTAAAACAGTAGAACTGTTCGATAAAAAAGACACAAGAGCTGGAGTATCAAAGTTTGCAGATATTGATAATGCAACGACTATTGGTGAAAATGTTTTTATCGATTCTTTTGTGAAAGTAGATGCAGGTGTCGTTATTGGCGATGGTGTTCGTTTATATTCCGGGGTAAGTGTTGGGAAAGATTCTGTAATTGGTAAAGGTACTGTGCTTTTTTCTAATGTTTCAATCTATCACAATATAGAAATTGGCGAGAATTGTATTTTTCATTCAGGAGTAGTTGTTGGTGCTGATGGATTTGGCTTTGAGCGTAATAAAGATAACGAATGGGATAAAGTTCCACAATTGGGTAAGGTAATTATCGGCAATAACGTTGAGATAGGTGCAAATACTTGTGTTGATAGAGGATGTCTCCTTGATACTGTGATTTGCGATGGTGTTAAACTAGATAACTTAGTGCAAATAGGACATAATTCTTATATTGGTAAGCATAGTTTGCTTTCTGCTGTTTGCGCAATTGCAGGAAGTACAACAATCGGCGAATATAATATGTTTGCTGGAGATGTAGGGACTGTGGGCCATTTAAAAACAGGCAGTAATGTAATAGCAATGGCTAGAACAGGTATCACTAAGGATGTCCCTGATGGAGAAATGATTAGAGGATTTCCTGCAAGACCACATAAAGAAGTGGTAAGAGAAGAAATGACGTTAAGAAGAATGGTCAAAAAAAAGATAAGTGAACGCGGTAAAGATAAAAAAGGAGAATAAAATGAAAAAAGTAATTATAGTTGCATTAATGTTAGGAGTTGTTAGTTGGGCTGTTCCGTCTATGAAAGGAACTAATGGTTTAGTGAATATGCCAGCAGCTTCTGCTGTAAAGTATAAAGAGTTTGATGTCGGATATAACTGGCAATCTGCTTCATCAAATAATCAAATAAGTTATTATTTTGCAAACCTTGGAATATTCGATGGTGTTGAGCTTGGAGTAATTGGAAATTCTACGCATGAGGGTTCTTTTATTAACCTTAAGTATTATATGTTAAGTGATAATAGTGAATATCCACTTGGTTTAGCAGTTGGGGTTACTGGCCTTACTTCTTATACTCAGACAGAGCTTTATATGGTTCTTAGCAAAGCATTCCCAAACAAATTAGCAGGTCATTTCGGGTTTAAGACGAATGTGAATGCTGTGAAAATAAAAGCTGATGTTATGTTTGGTCTTGAAATGTTTATGAGTGACCATATGACAGTAGTTGCAGACATTATTGGCTCAGAAGATGTTTGGTGTTTATCAGGCGGACTTCGAGTAAAACTAATGGAAGATGTTACTCTTAATGGATACCTTGAAGATGTATTAGAGTCAAAGGAAGCGAAGTTTACACTAGGTCTTTCTTTTGATGGAATTCTTTAATTAATGGGATTAACTTTAGCTAGCACCGTAACTATAGAAAGTGTAGGGATTCATTCTGGTCAGAATGTGACAATTAATTTAGTCCCTCAGTCTACAGGCGGTATAGTCTTTTTTCATCAAAAGAGTAAAACCGAGATTCCTTTAACCTTGGAATATGTTCATGCAATTTATTTAGGGACAAACCTTAACAAGGGAGATGTTTGGATAAGGACAATAGAACATTTGTCTTCTGTATTGTGGGCATTAGAGATAACAGATTTGCGGATTGAGCTAGCTGGAGACGAAGTGCCAATAGCTGACGGTAGTGGCGTTGTTTATTGGAATCAGATAAAAGAGGTAGGTGTCGTAAGAACCGATACAGTGCGCCCAGTTATTGTTCTTGAGGAGCCATTTGTTCAGTTTTATGATAATGATATTTTTTTGATGGCTTTTCCTGCAGACGAACTATCCGTGAACTATACTATTAACTTTCCTAATGTTCCAGTTAAGGCCCAAAATTTTGTATTTAATGGCCGACCATCTTTTAAGAACGATATCCTTAATTGCCGAACGTTCGGTAACAAAGAAGATATAGATAAATTGCATTCTGCTGGCAAAGCACTGGGTGCAAGTTTGGATAATTGTTTGGCATATGATTCTAATGGATTTGTTAATGATCCAAGACATGAAAATGAGTCGGTAAGGCATAAGATACTTGATCTTCTTGGTGATTTTTATGCATCTGGATATGATGTGCAGGCTAAAATCATCGCTTATAAGACTAGCCATGCTATTAATAATCAGTTCCTAAAGGATTTATTTGTAAAGCTTAAGCTTTAAGGAGTTTTTCCTTCAACATCTAATATTACTTGGTCATCAGCATTGTTTTTTTCACACAACGGGACAGTTAGCCCTGCTACCTCTCTGGCTTCATGTCTAGAGGTGTCCTTGGAGGTGATTCTTGCGTTTTCTGTCTGGTCTGCAAGTGCAAGTGTCATAATTTGAAAAACATCAGCATCAGCCGCAGAAGTAGGGTTATCTTTAATTCAGTTTTGTAGCCTAAGGTTCTTTCCAGCTTGAGTATTTAACCTGTAAATTAGATTGAGCGTTATTTATTGATAATTTTTTTTGTCAGCAGTAACTACTAGGAATTCCCCTTAATGTTTAAATTAGTTATTAATTGTGGAACATGGTTTTAAGTTGAGATTGCATTTTTTTTGAAAAACTAGGCAGAGCTTGTTGAGCTATAATATAATTTTTATAACATATTTTATCGATTTCAGGATTTGGTTGTAGTGTTAATAATGAGTTTATAACATTAGCAATTTCGGAACCAAAAATGCTTCCTCCAACTTGGCTGATTAAATCTGTAGACATATCTTTAATGAAGCTGTTGTGGTCCTTATAAAAGTTTTTTGCTTCTTCAATCATTCCTGCTTCATAATAGAGTTGTATGACAACCCATTCAGGCGCATGTAGAAGTTTTAGAATATTTGATGGTGGCTCTGATTGAGGAGAGAAGACTCTAAACACCGGCGTATTAAGTTTTGGGTGAGTTTTGTCTGCGACTAATAGTTCTATCCCATAATCTTGTGTAATGGCAACTAAATTGGCGATTTCTTCACTGAAATTATTGGAAGAAATGTCTTTAATTTCGCTTAGTTGAACGACAGGGTTGTTTTCTTTTATCCACTTTAAATCTAGGTCAAGAGAAAGAAACCAGTTGCCAGTGCCAATATCAATCTCAAAAGGTATTTTTGTTTGTTCTTTAATAGTTCCAGATCTTATTTGAAAATATTCGGTAATAGCTCTGAAAACAGCTTTTAGTGGGCTTGTGTGACAGCCATATCCAAAGCTCTTTTTTAATATAGCTGGTTTTATTGATTCATTGATAAAGCCGGCCATAACTACCGGAACATCACATCCGGTAGGAATGTGTAGAAGTATCAGCTCTGTTCCTTCATTTTTTAGAAATTCAAGTATTTCATCAAACAATGGATGAGATATGCTGGAAGCATCAATTATATTAATTTTTTCATTTTTATAATTTCTTGCATATTTATTGCAGTTATTTCGTTCAAGTACTTCACAGATACCTTGAACTATAGCTTCTTCTTTTGTGTTTCCAGAGCACAGACCATTAGAGCCGTGTAAGTAATTAATCCAGCTTAATGGATATTTTATGTTTTCTTTTTTTGTAATTGAGTATCCGTCTATCCACCTAAGAGGTATTTCTTTTAATGGTTCATTGAGTTCCTCATTGTTATTATCTGCGCTAAACCTTAAGGCATCATGCAGGTAGTCTATGTTTGTTTCTTTTGATAAGTCATTAAAAGATATCTTTTGATACCCGCTAGCTTTTTTATAGTCAAAGTGTAGCCAACTATATCTTTCTGCGAATTCCATAATGCAACTGGCTTTTGCTTGGTCTATTGTTCCACCTTTTCCATGTGTTGTTAGTATGCCATCAGTAAAATCATAGCTGAATATAGGTGGAGAATTTTGAATTTCTATTAAACGAGCTGATTCTGTAACTTTTTTTATTTTTTTATACATAGTTGCATAGGTTCTGCTAGGTGCAAATGTTTTATCTTGGTCATATGTATATGTTTTGTATACAGAGTCAAAATCATATGGACCTTTTGTTTCTTCTTGGATAGTAAAATTAATAGACATCTGTTATATAGTATTGATTAATAAAAGAATTGTCTAGAAAACATGCATTACGCAGATATTCAATAATGATATTTAGGTTCTACTTTAAAGCTAAGATTAAGTTCTGGATAAAGTTTTTTGAATGATTTTTTAAATGATATTTTTAGAGCTTCGATATCAATATCCGTAGTATTTTTCTTAGGTACTAAATCTAGTAAAATATTTTTCTTTCCTGCTAATCTAAGATCATGAAAACTTTCTAGCCTATTGTCTGTTTTTACAATAGCAGCAATATCATTGGGTATGTTTGGGTATTTCCCAAAATCAGAAGTAACAGGATCAATATGAATGGTTACCGAGGTGAACCCTAGTTCTTTTATTAATTGTTCCTCAACTTCTTCTGCAATATCATGAGCTTTGGATATATCTATTTTTTCTGAGATTTCTGTATGTAGACAACATGCTTTTGTATGACCATAGGAGTGAATTACCATATCATGCACATTGCGTACGTTTTTGTTTGTGAGTGAGATAGTTTTTATTTTATTTATAAGCTCCATATTAGTTGCTTCTCCAAGCAGTGGGTGAATGGAGTCCTTAGCTGTTTCTATCCCTGTATAAAGAATAAAACCAGATACGATAAGTCCGGCCCATCCATCTACACCAGAGATGCCAAGATACTGTAGCGCAAAAGCCCCTAGTACAATTATTGAAGAAATGGCATCTGTTCTATGGTGCCAAGCATCTGCTTTTAGTGTTTTAGAATCAATAACTTTTGCTAGTTTAAATGCCATTTGAGCAGAGATTTCTTTTAATATAATAGTGATTAATATTAAGAATAAAATAAGTGGGCTTACGTGAAATGTTTCAGGTGAGATGATATTAGTAATAGATTCTTTTATGAACTCAAAACCAATAGCAATGAGTAAGGCTGAAACCATGATGCCGCCAACATGTTCGGCACGTCCATGGCCAAAAGGATGATCTTCATCTGCAGGCTTAGAGCTCCAGATAAACGAAAGCCAAACTACAATAGAGCTAACAATGTCTGAAAGAGTATGGATAGCATCGGATATCATGGCGAAGCTGCCACTTACAATCCCTAGCCCTAGTTTCATGAAGAAAAGAAGTATATTAATTGCCATACTAGCCGCAACTTCTATATTAGCTACTATTTGCCGATGTTTTGGGTCGTTATTGTTTGGCTTAGTTTTTAAGAATATTTTTAAGAGATAGTTTGTAATCATAGAGAGTATTATAACAAATAAAAGAGCCGCTTAAATCAAAGAGGCTCTTTTATTAATATTTATTAAAGGCTTTTTGCTACAAGGTCACCGATTTCAGTTGTTGAGTAGCCCATTTTGCCGGCTGCTTGAGAATCCATTTTTTTAATGATTTCTTTCATCGCAGTTTCTATTGCATCAGCTGCTTTAGCTTCACCAAGTTCATTTAGCAGCATGCTAGCTGCACCGATACATGCCATTGGGTTGATAACGTTTTTGCCTGTGTACTTAGGAGCAGAACCACCGATTGGTTCAAACATAGAAACGCCATTTGGGTTTATGTTCCCACCAGAAGCAATTCCCATGCCACCTTGAGTTATTGCGCCTAAGTCAGTGATAATATCACCGAACATGTTTCCAGTAACAATTACATCAAACCAATGTGGGCTTTTTACCATCCACATACAAGTTGCATCAACGTGAGTGTAGTCAGTTTTTACCATTGGATATTCCTTGGCAACTTCATAGAAAACTCTTTCCCATAAATCAAAAACGTAAGTTAGTACGTTTGTTTTTCCACATAGTGTTAATTGCCCAGTATAACCGTTAGCAAGAGCTTCTTTAGAAAGACCTCTCCAAGATTTGTTAGCATTACGTTTTTTAGTGTATTCAAATGCATAGCGAATACATCTTTCTACTTGATGTCTAGAATAAACCATAGATTGAATAGCTACTTCGTTCGCTGTTCCTTTTTGAGAGATTCCGCCAGTGCCAGTATAGATTCCGCCAGTATTTTCTCTGATTACAACATAGTCGATATCTTCAGGAGTTTTATCCTTAAGAGGTGTTTCAACATTTTCATAAAGTTTGATTGGTCTAAGGTTGATGTATTGGTCTAGTCCAAATCTTGCGTTAAGCAGTATTCCTTTTTCAAGTATTCCTGGCTTTACTCCTGGGTGCCCGATTGCTCCAAGTAGAATAGAGTCATATTGCTTTAGTCCTTCTATTTCTTCGTCGCTAAGAGTTTCTCCAGTTTTTAAATATCTTTCACCATTATAGTTAAGAGTAGTAAAGTTGAATTTAATATCAAATTTGCTCTCGACAGCGTTTAATACTTTTAATGCTTCTGCTATTACTTCTGGTCCTGTGCCGTCTCCTGGCAGTACTGCTATGTTATAAGCTTTCATGATGTTCCTCCTAAATTTTCTTTGAGCAACAATAATAGTTTAAATCATGGTGTTTATCAAGAGAGAAAGCTTAACGTTTGTTGAATTTTTGTCGAAGTTTGCTGATGTTTTGTGTATCAACATCTTTGCGAAGTGCTCTTTCTAATGCAGGGCTTACTGGTTTTTCTTCTAGTTGGTTAATAAGTTTTTTTAATTTATTCTTATTAGGAGGATGTCCTGTTACAGAGTCGATAATGCCTATTCTTCTTTCAATTTCTTTGCTTAAGTTGGGTTCTGTTCCATCTTTTTTGTCTAGTTGATTCGATGATGCGAGTATATTTATATCAATATCAATTACTTCATCATCTTCAAAGGAGAAGAGGGTGTTAGATTTTTCCTCGTTTTCTTCGTCATCGTTTTCTTTTTTTCGTTTATCCTCCTCAAAATCTTTTAAATTACTTTTGGAGTTTTCTTCTTTTTTTTTGTTTTGAGGATTCATGAATTCTTCGTAGAGTTCTTCAGATGCCGAACCAATATCAATTTTATCTACTAATTTATCTCCACTTTGGATATGTCTGTTCTTGTCTATTTCAATATTTTTTTGTCCCATATCTTTTTTTTGAGCACCCATTGCAGCGGCTTCATCCAGGTTTCTGGAATATGTGCTTCCTAGGTTGTCTATTTTAGTTTTATTGATATTTATTAATAGTTCTTTTTGTTGCATTTTTTGCATTCTTTCTTGTTCTTTATTGGCTATAATTTCTGTTTTTTCTTGAACAACATCTTGGGCTGGTTTGTATTCAACGTCTTTTTGAACAGCAGCAGTTGCTTCTTCACCAAGTGCAGGTTTAAAAGTTGTGTTTATTGTCGTTTGGCTTGTGTTATCATTGCTGGCTTGCTGGGGTGTTGTTATTTCGCGCTCAGCACCAGCTAGAAGAGACTCATCTGCTTTAGCTCCTGGTTCTACTATTTGGCTTGGATTTACATTGTTAATATCCATGATTGTTATCCTTTGTTGTTATAAAAAGTTATTATCTTCTCAGATAAGTCTTCTCTAAGATTACCGGCTAAGAATTGAGTAATGCCAGTAAGCTTGGCCATATCTAAATCCTTATTAAGATAAGGAATCATTTGCTCACACTTTTTTATTGCCTCATCATTAAGATTGTTTTTCATGTAAAATTCTGCCATTACTTTAAAGGGTAATGGGGAATAAGGGTTTTTTAGCGAGAGAGTTTTGAAATGGCTCTCTGCTTCTTTTATTATTTCATTGTTTTCAGTAGCTCTGTCTTTTTTTACCTGTTTGTTTTCTACTGATATTTGAATGCTTGCAGTATCAACTTTATTTGTATTTTTGCCAGGTGCTTTTGCAAAATAAAACACGGCGCCTAGAACTAATAAAAATAACAGCACATAGATAAGAACAATAAGCGTTTCCATATATGAGTCTCCCTTACATATTATAATTAAATAATATATTCCCGAATGTAAAGGGTTTTAAACAAAAACGTCGTTGTTGGTGAGTTGTGTTCGTTCAGTTGGTGAAATTACCCCAGCCGAAACAATTAGCTTTAGACCTTCTTCTATTGAGATGTCTAAGATTTCTACATCTTTTTTTGGTACTAATAAAAAAAACCCAGATGTTGGGTTTGGTGTTGTAGGAACAAAGACCGACATCATCTCTTTTAGTACTTTGCCAGATTTAGTAGTGGTAACTGGGAAATTCTGTTGAGTGATAAATGCTAAGGTGTATGTGCCTTTTCTTGGATATTCAATAACGGCTACACTTTGGAATGATTTAGAGTTTGAGCGAATAGATGTTATTAATAATTTTATTGTTGAATAAATAGTGTTAACAAAAGGAATTGTTTCAATATAGTCTTCAATTTTATTAGAAAGTGTTCTGATGAATGCTAGTTTTGCAAAATAACCTAAAGATGCAAGAAAGACTATGGCAATTACAAATCCTAATAGAAGTTGATATCCTGCTGTCATTTCGCCATTAGCGAATACATTATTTATAATTTCCCCAAAAGGTGTACCAACAAGTCGTATAACAAAAGATATTACCCAAAGTGTAATAATGGTAGGAAGTGCGACAAAAAAACCAGTAAGTAGATTCTTTTGAAATCTTGTCATTCCTTCTTGTCCAAAGAATTTTTTAAACACTCTAATTAAAAGTGGCTTTTTCCTCATAGCTAGGTTGCTCCTTATACTGTATCGATGTGATTATATATCTTTTGTATAGTTTGCTCTATATCTAAATTTGAGTTGTCTATTGATATTGCATCTTTTGCTTGTATTAGTGGTGATATTGCGCGTGTTCGGTCCATTCGGTCTCTTTCAATTATTTCTTGTATCATCTCAGCTAAAGACAAATTTTCTGATGGATTTTTCTTTACGAATTCATTTAATCTTCTTCTTGCTCTAGTAGTGGTAGTAGCTGTAAGATAAATCTTATGTTTTGCGTCAGGGAAAACCACAGACCCGATATCTCTACCATCCATGACAATCGATTGATTCTTTGCTGTATCTCTAAGCAGTTCCATTGCTTTTTTTCGGACAGATGGCAGCAATGAGTATTTTGAGACAGAAGCTTCTGTCATTGGTAATGAAATGAATTCCGTGTAATCTATGTCATCAACATAGACAGCTGCTTCTTTTATGGATAGATTACAATTTTGTAGAATTGCTTTAACTTTTTCGTTTTTTGCTGTGATTTTGTTCTCTAAACAAACCTTTGTAATGGTTCTGTAAATTGAGCCAGAGCTAAGATATGTAATGTTTAGTTCTTTTGCAAGTTTCTGTGCTACGGTACTTTTTCCAGATGCTGCTGGTCCATCGATTGCGATAATGTAATTTTTAGGCATGCAAATAGGGTACTTCTTTTTCGCAATATGGGCAAGTTTTAGTTGATATTTGGTCATTAACATTAAATGCACTTCTTTTTATTATTGCCCTTTTACAACTCGGGCAGAGGGTGTCTTGGCTATGTCTGGTAAATACATGATTAAGATGAAGTTTTGATCTTATTCTTTCAATAGAATCTAATAAATCTTTGCTAACTGGCTGTTTATGTTTGTATTCAAATGTTGGATAGAAGAAAGAAATATGCCAAGGGATATCTTCTGATACAGAGTTAATCCATTTTGCGGCATTTTTGATTTGCTCCATATTATCATTAATATCCGTGACTAAGTTTGTCACAAGCTCGATGTGTTTTGCGTTATTATAGCAAGTAAGGATGTTTTGTTTTACTATTTCCAATGCGTTAACGGTTGTAAGTTCTTTATAGCTATCGGACGCAAAAGCTTTTAAATCTACGCTGAGTGCATCAACATACGGGAGTAGATCTTTTAGTGGTTCTGGGTTTATGAATAAGTTGGTAACTAAAATAGTTTTAAACCCTTCTTTTTGCAAGATTGGCAGATAGTGTAAAAGAGTTTCAATTTGTATTAATGGCTCATTGTAAGTAAAAGCGATGAGCTTTACTCCATGTTCAGTTGCTGTGCTGATTATTTCAGATATAGATATATGTCTAAGCATAGGGGGTGAATCGTTTTTATGGGGTTGAGATATTTGCCAGTTTTGACAATGGTGACAGTGGAAGTTGCAGCCTATAGAGCCAAGCGATAATATTTTTTCGCCTGGGAAATAGTGATATAAAGGTTTTTTTTCAATAGGATCAATAGCAATGGAGCAGAATTGTGCATAAGTGATAGGGACTAGAGAATTCTGCTGATTAGTTCTGATTTGGCATGAGCCAGTTTGGTCTTTTGATAGCATACAGCCTATAGGACAAAGCAAACAATGGACCTTGTTTTTAATTTGTTCGTAGTAGAGTCCATGCGTATTCATCTTTATATTATATACTCCTTGAAGAGGGGAATACAGTCTAGGTGCTGAAAGTATAGTATAATGGTGGTCTATGAGTAATAAAGAAACAATCATAAGCTGGAACGATTTTCAGACCTATGCAGACATAATAGTAGAGGCTATTAAGAAGTCTGGAAAGAAGTACGATGCTATTATCGGAGTGGCTAGAGGTGGGTTGTTTCTTGCTGGTTATTTATCATATCACTTAGAAATTAAAGAAGTGGATGTTGTTAATGTGCAGACTTATGATAATCGTAAGAGGGTTGATCCGCGTATTATAGATTTCCCTAAGGAACTAGTTGGCGAAAATTTGTTGCTAGTTGATGATATTTTAGATTCAGGGACAACCTTTGGGTTGTTGGCGCAATGGCTAGAACCAATAGATATTTCTTATGACAAAGTAGCGTTGGTTGATAAGGGTAGGAGTGATGTTGATTTAGAGTATCTTGGAATTACCGTCGATAAAGATGCCTGGGTTGTTTATCCTTGGGAAATATCTCCAAAAATCGATAAGTTATCCACAGCCTATTAACAGACTATGATTGACCCACGAGTTTCAGTAATAATCCCCGTATTTAATCGGCCTAAAAGAATAAAAGAGGCTATAGACTCGGTTATCAGCCAGACTTTCGATAATTATGAATTAATTATTGTTGATGATGGTTCACAAGATGAGACAAAGGAAATCTTACGTCAATATCAGGCGACTTATCCCCAGAAAATGGTAGTAATTTTTTCTGAACATTTGGGGGTTTCGGCAGCCAGAAACATAGGTATTAAAAGGGCTAGAGGCAAGTACATAGCGTTTTTAGATAGTGATGACCTGTGGATAACTTCTAAGCTTGAGAAGCAAATTCAATATATGGAGAAGTATAAATTTGACGTTTGTCAGACCGAGGAGGTCTGGATTAGAAACGGTAAAAGAGTTAATCCTCGCAAGAAGCATGCAAAGCGAAGTGGCAAGATTTTCTTTGATTGTTTGCCATTATGTATCGTGTCTCCTTCAGCAGTAGCAATAGATAGGGCTGTTTTTGAAAAGGTTGGAATGTTTGATGAAAAGCTACTTGCTTGTGAAGATTATGATTTGTGGTTAAGGATTGCTTTGAAGTACCCCATTCATACTATGAGCGAACCATTAATCACCAAACATGGTGGACATGCAGATCAGTTATCGGCAAAATATTGGGGGATGGACAGGTTTCGTATTTATTCAATGATTAACTTGTTGAAGGCTAATCCTAAACTTGATGACTTTAAGAGAGCGGCAGTGTCTCATTATATATATACTAAGGCGAAGGTAGTCGCTAATGGTTCAAAGAAGCGATGGAAGTTATTTGCTTGGTTTAAGTACTGGATGATAAGTGATTATTACAGCAAATACTGGGGAATGATTTCTGACAGGGTTAAAACTTAAAGTGCACAAATAATCGTCCGAAGTTTTTGCTATCTTTATCTATTCGGTGATATAGCTTTTTTATATGTTTTTGTTCAAGAAATCGTAAGACTTTCTTTTTTAATTGCCCACTTCCTTTTCCCGGAATTATTTCTATAAGTTTAATCTTCTTTTCAATCGCTTCATTCACTATTCTTTCTAGTTCTTTGTCTATTTGTTGCCCTTTATTATAGATGTCGTGAAGGTCTAGTTTGAGTTTTGCCATAGCTATAGTGTACTGTTTTCTCTCGCCGTAGGCGAGAGAAAACAGTGAGAAAGTTAGTCGTGCTATAATTTGTTTTATGAGAAAAAGAAAGAAAGATAATCGTTTTTGGTTTGCTCTAATTGCCTGGTTCCTTTTATTTTTTGTAATGAGAACAACTGGTTTATTTTTGGCTTTAGTAGTTTTGATTATACCCTTGGTGCTTTTGTCTTCTTTACTAGTAAATTTATCTTTAATTTCCAAAAGGAATGTTCTTATAAATCAATATTTAAAGGGACATTCCGAGTCTCATAATAGATTCTTCTTACTATTAATAGGTTGCGCAGCAAAGGTTTTGGCTGCGGATGGAAAAATAGAAGAAGTAGAAGTTCAGACAATTAAGAATTTTTTCATGATGCATTTCTCTTTTAATAAGACTTCACTGTTGTGGGTGGAAGAGACCTTAAATAGTGAACTAAAACGGGGTAAGTCAATAGAAGCGTTGTCTTCGGAAATAAATCGGTTTTTTGCATATGATCTTAAATTAGCATTATTAGATTTTTTATTTAGGCTAGCAGCAGCAGATTTTATAGTTAAGGATTCAGAGCAAAGGGTGTTAAAGGCGTTTGCTACGGCTGTAGGAATCACTGAAACAGATTATAGCTTCTTATATAGAAGATATTGTATCGGATCAGCAGGCTCACAGAGCTCGGTTAAACCTAAAAATCAGCACTATAGAATACTTGGTCTTAGCGAGGGAGCAACACAGCAAGAGATCAAATCTGCCTATCGTCAGCTTGTGAAAAAGTTTCACCCAGATACTGTAGCTCAGCTTGGTGAAGATGTTAAAAAAGCTAGCGAAAATAGAATGAAGGAAATACAACAAGCGTATGAGGCTCTAAAACAATAGCTTTTATAAAGTTGATGATGTAAAATATTTCAGTAAATAAGAATTAAATTTAAAGGAGATGGGAAATATGGGAAAGAAATCAGTTTTAATTATGGTGGCATTGGTATTTAGTTTATCTGGATTCAAATTCGGACTAACAGATAAGGTTATTCTTAGAGTAGGGGATAGCAAGCTTACGCAGAATGAACTAAAAGAAAAGATAGCAGCACTTCCTCCACAGTATCAGGAATATTATGGAACTGCAGAAGGAAAGAAGATTCTTATAGATAGTATTAAAAAAGAGTATTTGATATTTGAGGTTTCGCAGAAAGAGAACTATGCAGAAGATAAAGATGTTCTAGCACAGTTAGAGACAATCAAAAAACAAGTAATGGTTACTCAGTTTTTAAAAGATAACGTTGAAGATAAAGTAAAAGTAACAAATAAAGATGTAAAAAATTACTTTAATGATAATAAAGAGCAGTTCCAAAAAGATGATCAAGTGAAAGCTAGACATATTTTGGTTAAAGATGAAAGCGAAGCAAAAGAGATTATTGAAAAGTTAGGTAAAGGTGATGATTTCAAATTATTAGCTAAGGAATATTCTATTGATCCAGGAAGTAAAGTAAATGGTGGAGATTTAGGATGGTTTACTAAAGGCCAGATGGTTAAGCCTTTTGAGTCAGCAGCTTTTGATCTTGAAAAAGGTAAATACACAAAAGAACCAGTGCAAACACAATATGGGTATCATGTAATCATGGTTGAAGATAAAAAAGATCCTGAGGTGCTTGAGTATAAAGATGTTAAGGCAGAGATTGAAGCATTTTTAAAACAAAAAGCCCAGAAAGAAGCATTGGATGGATTACTTGAAGATGCAGAAAAAAAGATAACAGTTGAGGATTTTTCAGAACAATTGTTGCTAGACGAAAAGAAATAAGAAGATTTTAAAAGCCCGGTTCGTCCGGGCTTTTTTATTATTAACATGATACAAACAAAGGCATACGCAAAACTCAATTTATTATTAGATATACTTGGACGGAAAGGTAGCCTGCATGAAATGTGCATGATTATGCAGTCCGTTTCGTTGTATGACGAGTTAACTTTTAATCCTATTTCAGAATTGAAAGTAATTGTTAATGTTGAAGGAGCTGAAATAGCTGGAGAGAATATCATTCAGAAAGCATATGATGTTTTCTTAGAAGCGTTTCCTAATCAAGTTAATAGTGGGTTTGATGTGACATTGAAGAAGAATATCCCAATGGGCGCAGGATTAGCAGGAGGCAGCTCTAATGCCGCTGCGGCAGTTAGGGTATTTGAAAAGGTCTTTAAGTTAGAAATAGAAGACGAGAGGCGTAATTTTTTATTGTTACAGATAGGGTCAGACGTTCCTTTTTGCTATTATGGCGGCACAAGTGTCGTAACGGGTCGTGGTGAACAGATAATGCCTATTATGGTGCCTTTGCCTAAATATTTTCTATTAGTGAATCCAGGAGTGCATATCTCTACTAAAGATGCTTTTGCTGATTGGGATAAGTTTGCAAAAGAATCCAATTATGAACCAAGGTATAACGAAGAAAAAATTTCTTATGGTTGGCTGTATTATAATGCCTTTGAAAAATCAGTGTTTCCCCTATATCCTATTATAAGGGAATTAAAAGAGCATTTATTGGAGTATGGAGCCGATGGTGCTCTTATGACCGGATCTGGTTCTACGGTGTTTGCTTCTTTTGCAGATGCTGAGTCTTTGGAGAATAGCTATAAGATGTTCTCAAAGAAGTATAGTTGTTATAAATGTGTGCCAGTTGAAGAGGAAAATATCTGTGTCTAGTAGCAATTTTTTATATTAGTTTCTATGTTCAGTGCAATTTTATTAATTTATTTTCGATAAATTAAGGATGAATAAAAAAACAATAGCACTTATAAATACTCCAACATTTGAAGATAAAATTGATTCCTTATTTTCAGATAATAATTTCTTAACAAAACTACAAAGAAAAGATTTTGGAGCACACCTTAGATTGCGCGATGAAATATCTCTTTTTGTTACAAGTGTCATTAGCAATAAATTTGTAGATATAAAACGAGTTTGGATATTTGGCAGTGTTGCTGAAGGGGACGCTAGTCCCTCATCAGATATTGATTTAATAGTAGCGGTTGGTGATAATCAGTCAATTGCACTTGTAACTGACTTTATTCAAAGATTAGATGAATATTTAGTTAGTAAGTTCAATGCGGTTATGCAAGGTTCTGTTGAACTTGATTATTTGATTGATGTAAGTAAAAAGATTATGGATTCGCAAGAAATAAAAAAGGGAGAACAATTTGCATCCAGAATTAATTCGAGATATTACGCGCCAGCAAGAATGTTGTTTAATAGAGATGCAAAGTAGTATCTATTGTTAAAGCAAAAATAAAGAGGCACGTTGCTATAATTATTATTCCTTATACGCCTTCTGGCAGATAATAAAACATTCCCCTATAATAAGTATATGAGTAAAACAGTAGTTATATATTATTCCTTTGAAGGTAACACCAAGTTCATAGCAGAATACATTGCGAAGGAACTAGGCGCTGATATTTTGGCTTTAAAGCCAAAGAAAGAGATTGGCACTCATGGATTTATGAAATACGTGTGGGGCGGCAAGCAAGCAGTTATGAAAAAGACACCTGAACTAGAAGGTTATGATTTTGATGCCGCAAGTTATGATAAAGTTATTTTTGGTTCGCCTGTATGGGTAGGCACATTTACCCCTCCATTACGAACATTTCTGTCTGAGAATGAGATAAAAGATAAGAAAGTAGCATTCTTTTGTTGTCATGAAGGTGGCAAGGGTAAGGTTATGAATAAAATGCAAGAAATACTAGAAGGTGACAATATATATTTAGGAGGCCTCGATATAGCATCTCCGCTAGTAAACGAAGGCTTTTCTTTTGACCCTGTCTTAGACTGGCTAGGCCATATAAAATAAGGGATTGCGACCTTATCATCACCTAGCACAAAGCATCAGAAATATTTCATGTAAGTTTCTTGTTGACCAAACAGGTACATCTTAGGTAGAATACCTGAGCTCTCAAAAAACGAGAGCGGAAATTGAACGCTAATTATCGGCGAAGGAAATTGAAAAATGAATAGCAGGTTCTTGGAAATTTCAAGAGTTTTTTGTCTTGGGTTTGATAACCTAAGATTTTTTGGAAAAAAAGTAATCAATTGAGAGTTTGATCCTGGCTCAGGATTAACGCTGGAGGCGTGCCTAATACATGCAAGTCGAGCGATAACAGGACTTTAGCTTGCTAAAGTTGCTGATAGCGGCGGACGGGTGAGTAACACATAAACAATCTGCCCTTTAGTTGGGGATAACCAGTGGAAACACTGGCTAATACCGAATAATCTTATTTAAACGCATGTTTTTATAAGGAAAGGCTTCGGTCGCTAAAGGAGGAGTTTATGTCTGATTAGTTTGTTGGTAAGGTAACGGCTTACCAAGACTACGATCAGTAGCTGGTCTGAGAAGATGGTCAGCCACACTGGGACTGAGACACGGCCCAGACTCCTACGGGAGGCAGCAGTAAGGAATTTTGCGCAATGGAGGAAACTCTGACGCAGCGACGCCTCGTGAATGATGAAGTCTTTCGGGATGTAAAGTTCTGTCAGTGGGGAAGATAATGACGGTACCCACAGAGGAAGCACCGGCTAACTACGTGCCAGCAGCCGCGGTAATACGTAGGGTGCAAGCGTTATCCGGAATTATTGGGCGTAAAGGGAGCGTAGGCGGTTGGATAAGTAAGGTGTGAAAGCTATGGGCTCAACCCGTAGTTGCACTTTAAACTGTTCAGCTAGAGGATGTAAGAGGAAAGCGGAACTCATAGTGTAGCGGTGAAATGCGTAGATATTATGAGGAACACCAGTAGCGAAGGCGGCTTTCTGGGACATTCCTGACGCTGAGGCTCGAAAGCGTGGGTAGCAAACAGGATTAGATACCCTGGTAGTCCACGCCGTAAACGATGAGAACTAGGTGTAGTGGGTATTGACCCCTGCTGTGCCGAAGTTAACGCATTAAGTTCTCCGCCTGGGGAGTACGGCCGCAAGGCTAAAACTCAAAGGAATTGACGGGGGCCCG
>CAYSAQ010000019.1:0-28009 GCA_964429235.1 uncultured Candidatus Marinamargulisbacteria bacterium | reverse complement strand
AATAATAACTCCCTCAGACACCAAAGGTGCCAGCTCCCTCATCGAGGGAGCCTCTACTTAAGTTAACTAATTACGCAAATATACTATCTGAGAGTTGAATTCTATATTCAATTTATGGCTCCTTCGATGAGGGAGCTGTCGAGTTTACGAGACTGAGGGAGTTATTTGCTTAGATTAGGAATAAACTCTTTTAAGAATTCTTGTTCAGCTGCTGTTGCATAGGCTTGATAGACATAAGATTCATTCATATACTTCCCAATTGAATCAATTGTAATCTTTTCAACAACCATTAAGACAATCAAAAGTAGCAAAGACCACTTAAGAAAGTTCAAGACTAAGCCTGAGAGACTATTAAGAAGTCCAATAGCAGACATTTTAAACACTTTCGTTATCAGTCTTCCCCATAATATAAAAAACAGAAAACTGAGCAAATAAACTAATACATAGGATGCGAATCCTGCCCAAGGAACTGTAAACTTTAAATACTCAGCCATCCATGTCTTTATATGAATAGCATATTGGTTTGCTGCATAGAAAGAAACAATTATGGCTAGTGAATCAAAAAGGATATTAACAAACCCTGCTACAAACCCTCTATAACAAAAAAAGATAAGTAGCAGAACAACTATTACATCAATGATGTTAATAGAAGAAACAAAATCCATTAGGCTTTTTTCATCTCTTCCTTATGAGCTAACAATCTTTCTCTTACTGCTTGCTCTGAAACACCTATAATCTGTGTAGCCAATATAGCAGCATTCATTGAACCATTAATAGCTACTGTTGCTACTGGAACACCTTTTGGCATTTGTACTATTGAATATAGAGAATCAACACCACCAAGATCAGAAGTCTTCATTGGAACACCAATAACTGGAACAACAGTATGTCCTGCAATTACTCCTGGCAAATGAGCTGCCTTACCTGCTGCTGCGATTATAACTTTATATTTTTCATGTGCATTAGAAACTATTTTTATAACTTTTTCTGGTGTTCTATGTGCAGATGCTACTTCTACATCATACTTAAGTTCGAACTTTCCTAATGTCTCTATGCAACTTTCCATTACTGGCATATCTGACTGGCTTCCCATTATTACTAATACATCTTTCATCATTTTCCTCCTTAAAATTCGTAAACTACATTTACATCTGAAGCGACTTTCATGTCACCTATCTGATACTTCATATCTACAGACTCTACACTAGCAAGTGCTTTCACCTGCATTCCAGAACGTCTAAGTGGTTGAACTTGGCCCCCGCTCTCAGAAATTCTTTTTAACTTTATCTTATCAATATCCATAGTCTGCGCAATTGCTTCTGCTTTTTTCTTTGCGTTTAATAATGCTTTTTTTAGTGATGCTGTTTTATATTCATCTATTTTTGAACTAGTGAACTCAACATTACTAATAGCATTCATACCACTTGCTACTGCTAAGTCTATTATTTTACCTAATAATGTCAAATCTGACACCTTTATCCTTAGTATCTGATCTATCTTATAGCCCATAAACTGTTTCTTCCCACTAACATACTCGTATTGATTGTTAATATTAAATCTATCAGTGGATACATCTTCTTTTGGAATAATATTCCCTAGCTTACCAATAAATTGATTGATTTTTTTATTTATTTCTTTCTGCCCATTTCCTACATTTTTGTAGAGGCCATTCGATCCAGCTGTAATATATGCTGTATCTGGCTCAAACTGGATTATCCCATGTCCAGAAACCTGTATTTTATTGCTATTATCAAGCTTAAACGCACTTAGTGAAAACAAGAACAATATTGAAATAATTAGTAACCAACTCTTCTTAAACATCTTGCACTCTCCCATATCTATATTTATTCTAACAAATTGATTTTAACTGAAAAGATATAAACTATACAGCTAACTTATTAATCAGCTGCCTAATCTTAGCAATTATATCTGCAACATATTTATCATTAACATATCTTTGGCATACAAACTCTATATTAAAAAATTCATTCTGATCAGTAACATATACTTCAATTGGATAAGAGGATTCTTTACTTTTTAAAGGAAAGGGATAAACTTCCCCAAATATCTTCTTCTGATTATTGTAACTTCTGTAAGATACTACTACTTCATATAAATTATCAGTCTCTGGTATTTTCCTCATTGGAAATCTCTGATGACGAAACGCATTTTTTATACTTTCAGAAACGCCATGTAAACCTTTATCTTTGTCTATTTTTATTGGGAGTGTATTAACAAAAAGACCTGCTGTATGCTTCTGCTTGCTGTTTGTCCTATTCAAAAAATGGGCACCTATCGTATAGTTATCATTATCTGTCTCTTGCCGAAGAATCTCTCCAACAATATAACTCCAAACAACAAAAGAACTTACATTATTATTTTTCGCATAGCTATCTATCATCTTCTTTTTAAGATTATCCACTTCAAAGCTGATAATTTTAGAAGGTGAAGAGCATTCATTGTCTACTGAAAATATGTTTTTATATTTATTTACATTATCTATTGCTGATTCCCAATATAATTTGTCTTTTTTATAAGATAATGAATCAAGATATTCTAATTGAGCATCAATATAATCACTATACTTGTAACAAGTAGGCTCTACCTTCTCTTTCCTTAACAACATCTCATATCTACTAAAAATATCAGCTAAAAGAATGTTAATTCCCCAATAGTCAGATAAAATATGGTGAACTTTCAAAAAGAAATATTTATCTTCCCCTGCTTGCAACACCGCGAACTCCACCAAACTATCCGCATCACAAAACATAGCGATATTCATTTGTTTGTCCATCCACTTTAAAGCAGCTTCTTCTGAATCTAAATCTAAAACCATCCTTTTCTTAAACTTTTTAGAATGCTCAAAAACTTGATAGGGAAGACCATCTTCATCTACCGATATCCTCGCTCTGTAGCTCTGTCTGGCGTTTAATTCCATCTGCACAGCATCTGAATAAAGATTAATATCTATATCCTCTCCCAGTTGCAAATAACCGCCAATCACAAATAAGCTACCCTGAGAATAAAACTGTTCAGCCAGCCACATCTCTTCTTGCTGAAAAGAAAGCTTATAGTGTTTCATTAATAGCCCCTAACATATCTTCCCAACCTTTTATATCACACGGCAAATATGCCCTGAAATATAATTTATCTTCTCTTACTGAGAAGTTAAAAGTAACGCCTCTAATCCAAGAAGCTGTTTCTGTTTGATCATTTATTGGATACAACTCTGCGCTATCGTCATACTCTGTCCTATAATGAAATGCAACAACACTATCAGTGCCTTCTTTCTCCATTCTAAAACTATCTGTAAACTTTCTAATGGATTTATATTCATACTTGTCGCTATTAGACCACTTTAAGAATTTGATGTTTACCAAGTTATCTACTGCTTCCTTTCGTAAAGAATTTAATTTCAACAACAATTCTTCATAACTTTCTGATAACTCTGCAATACAAGGGATGAAATCTGTAAACTCACCTATAGTTCTTCTAAACTTATTATTTTGAAAAACCCTTGTATCCTGAACCATAAAAAATGGCACATGTGCTTTAAATAGATATTTCAACATTTTTTGAAAAATATGCAAAGACTGAGCGTAACTATCTTTTGTGTTTCCTAGCTTAAATTCATGTTCATATAAATTAAGATCTTTTTGCGAATACTTCGGGAAGGCTTTCATCGCATCTACAAACTTCATTAATTGAAATCTTCCAGCTACCTCTTCATTACTTAACAATGGTCCTTTATGTAAGATGTCTAAATATTCTGAATACTGAACTGTATTTTCTGCATTGAGACCAAACATATAATTCTTTAGAATATCTGCACCAACTTTATTATGAATAGACTCGTCCATACAAAATACAAAAATATATTTATTAGCTTCTATCTGCACCAAGAAATGTCTATATGGAAAATTGCTTAACTTGTCTTTAACCAAAAAATATTCCTTAATGAAAGGAAACATACCTAACACCTGAGACTCATTAATGCTATATGCTCTTAAGTCTAATATTATTGGACTGATATTGTCTGTGCAATTATATATATTCCACGAAAGTGGACTATTATTGAAAGAAGATCTTAAAAGCTCTTGCTGCTGTAACAACAAAAAATGTCTTTCTATTACAGCTTCGTTACTAACATCTTCAATCAAAACATACTCAATACTATATACGTGTCTATGAACTTTACGAAAACTATTACCCCAAAGATCCAAGTTTATTATTTTCTCTGAACCTGCTACCAATAATCTATTAAAAAATACAATCTCTTTTTGTCGCAACTCTTTTAAAAACTGTTTAATAGTACCCTTCTCCAAATATCCCTTATTGTTTATTTCATACTTAATTTCATGATTCTTTTTTTCTTCTAGAAGATTATTAACAAATGACAAAACACTAACAGCTGAATACACGTCAGCAATTGAAACTATAAATCCTATTTGCTTTAACTTATGTAATATTTTAATTACAATCAATGAATCAGCTCCTTGATCTAATAAGCTAATATTCATATTAATTTTATTTCCCAAAACTTCTTCAATAATCTCAATGATTTTTGAAGTATTCCCTTTATAAGATTGTATACAACTATCATTATCTGCTAATGACAACATTTTTTGTCTATCAACTTTCCCATTAAGCATTCTGGAAATAGACGCCACAACAAACACCTTTGGCAGCATATAACCAGGCAAGATGCCTTTAATTTTTAATTCCAATTCATCTAAAGATAATGCTGTCTTCACAAATGCAACAATCTCATCAGTTCGACTCCTGTCTTCTTTTAAAACAACAACATCATTTACATCAATAATAGAGCTTATAATAGACTCAACTTCTCCCAGCTCTACTCTATAACCATTAACTTGAACTTGGTCATCCAATCTGCCATGATATATCATTTCTCCATCTACTCTACGAGACGCTCTGTCACCAGTTCTATATACTATTTCGTTCTTAAAAAGAACAAATTTGTCATTATTTAAAACTGCATCTAAGTAGCCTCTGCTAACTCCAGAACCGCCTATTAATAATTCTCCAACCACATTACTATCAATAGGATTCATGTCTTTATCAACCACATACACATTTGTATTTTCTAATGGCTTGCCTATTGGCATGTTTTCACCTTTGATTGATTCAATATCATTAGTCTCATAGACTACACTTTCGATAGTACACTCTGTTACTCCATAGCCATTAACAACTCTAGCATTAGGATAATTCTGAACTAACCATTTATAGTCACCAACTGAACAAGCTTCTCCTCCAACAATAATTTGTTTCAAAGATTTCCTAACTTCTTCATTTTTTACTGCTTCTAAAATCAATCTGATATAGACAGGAGTTGATTCGATAATATTAGGTAAATGTTTTTCGATAATAGAAACTACGTTTCTTATATCTTTCTTAGCATTACCATCTGCTAATATTAAGGTTCCTCCAAAAAATAAAGCCTTCAGCATATCACCTATGAATACATCTGTACTTATAGATGCTACTTGCAATACTTTGGGGATAAATGTAGGTAACTCATAATAATTAGACCATGCATTGATAAGACTACGGATATTCTCAACACTTACCTGTACTGGCTTTGGCTCTCCTGTTGAGCCAGAAGTGAACATAATATAACCATCATAACTACTAGCGTCCTCGCTAGAGATAGTCTCGACGTCACCATCACTATTAATAGAATGCGAACACCCTGCAATAGATAAATACTGATTAATTCTAACTTTGGGGAAAGAACTATCTGTTGGCAAAAAAGACAAACCCAGATTCCAACAGGCAAGCATAGATGAAATCGCAAGAACCGACTTATCCATAACAAGTGCTACTGGACCCACAACTTCTTGCTCTAACATTTTTTGTGTTAAAGAATTTACTTCATTAAATAATTCGAGATAAGAAATTTCTAAATCTTTAAAAATAATCGCTATTTCTTTGGGCTGTAGCTTCACATATTTTTTAAAAATATTAAACAGCTCATTATTAGACATTTTCAAATCTCCTGTCAAAAACTTCTTTTAGTTTATCTTCATTTACTTTATATGGGAATCTTATGTACAGCTCGCATACACCATCAATAATAGAAATATTAAAACTTAATCCATAGAGCCATCGCTTAATAGCACTGTCGCTGCCACTGTCCAACTCCTCCATTTGAATATCGCCTTGCTTGAAGTTAAAAAGAAGTAAGCTACTAGTCTTTCTTAAATCCCCAGCAATATTCTTAACTTGTTTTTGTCCTGGAGCTCCTTGCAAATCAGGATTTAACAATAAATTCTGAAAATGTATTCCATTTTCATTTACATAATCTAATTTATATTTTATTAACTCTATATTCTGCTCTACTGAAAGTTTGGCATCTATCATTAAAGGGATCTCATCAATAAACGCACCTATTGATGTCATTAATGTCTCAGGCGAATATAGTCTAGTATTATGTAATAACACAAAAGGTATCTTACTAAATGGAAAATGGTGCGTAACAAAACAAATAAAAGCTTCTATTGCTAAAGAAAAGTCGTTAAAACTATTTTCAACTTTAAATGTATATCTAAATTTTGAAACTTCTTTATTCTTAGTATTTTTCTTAATAAAGTCTTTATATTGATTCGTTGCTTCTTGATGCTCCATCAGTTCCATTTTTTGCACAAGATCAGTTGGAGTATTATCACTATTACTATGAAAATATTTGCTCAAATAATCACTATAGTTAGTACAACTAGAATAATCCTTATAACCATAATCTGAAACACTAGACAAATAATGCTCTATCAAATGACTTCCATAATTGTCATGAATGCTATCATCCATAAAATACCACAAAAAAGCATCCCTCATATTGAGCTTCACAATTACTACTCGGAACATAAATTTTCTAAATTCATTCTTCTTAATAAAATATTCGCCCATCACGGTATATAAAAAATCATAACTAGAAAAAAGATCCAAACTAGTAAGGTCCAAAACAGGCACTTCTGCATAATCTACAGGAAAGACCTCCCATCTATAAGAACCTAAACTTTCTTGTTTTAACCGAGATCTCAAAAGATCATTATTCTTTAATAGACTATTAACTGCTAACTTTATATCCTCAATTTTATCAAAATCTATTTTAAGCCTAGAAACAAAATATACATTTCGATAATATTTCTTAAAATCTTTGTAATACAGTGGATGCTGAATATATTCCGTACTTTGTAATCCAACTAAACTCTGAAAATACATCTTCTCCATGTTAACAAATTCATTCAGCAACTTCTTAGTGCTACTGCTGCCCAATGTTTCATATTCTTTTCCAGCAATATACTGAGGATTAATATCCAGACTAAACCTCATCTTACAAAACTGAAAAATTACTTGCACATCCACTGCCAATTTATTCTTTGGGAGCTGCAATTCTATTATTGCTACACCAAGCTTTGAATTGTGTAGTTTTACAAGCTGAACATCATCTTCAAAACGCTGAGCTAAAAATCTATTTGCTTGCAACAGACTATCTATCTTAGGCACAACAATAATAAGATTATAAAATTCTTCAAACGATTTGCTATTATAAACATCCAAATAACTGCAAGCATATCCCGAAGCATTCATTTCTGACGCAATCCTAATTGCTTCAAGAGAATCTCCAGCCATTTCAAAAAATAGCTTATCAGGACTAAACCTATTACCAAGAACCTTGTTCCATATATTTTGAATATTCTTTTTATCTTCAGACTGTTTGGTTACTTGGTTTTCTTGCACTGTTTTTTTCTCTAACGGTCTTTGCATCAAGAGTTTCCTGTCGATTTTCCCATTTTTAGTAATCGGCAATTCATCTAACCTTATAAAAAATGAAGGTATCATATAATTAGGGACTACACCTGACAATAATGACAAAAAGTCATTACGCTCTATTAACCCTTCCGATATGTAGTAAGCAATCAATATTCTTTTACCTTCAAATTCGCTAACAACAACAATTACTTTACTTACTTTAGGCATACTATCTAAAACAGACTCTATCTCTCCAGGTTCTATTCTGTAGCCTAACATCTTTATCTGAAAATCTTTTCTGCCAATAAATTCAATATTCCCATCTGTAAGAACCTTGGCCAAATCTCCAGTACGATAAACACGCCCTATCCCTTGCAATTCAATAAAACTATTATTAGTTAATTCCTCATCTGTATAGCCCGCAGCCAAACCATGGCCATAAATACAAAGTTCGCCTTTGCAGCCGATTCCAACTTGCTCTAACTTCTCGTTTATTACATACATTTTTGTATTTCTAAATGGCCTGCCAATAGACAAATTGCCATTCATAGGCAATTGGTCAACCTCTAACACTCTATAATCAGAGCTATAAATTGCAGCCTCTGAAACTCCATAAGAATTAAGAACCATCGCTTGATCCTTATATCTAATAACAAGCTTTCGATAATCTTCTAACGAACAAATATCAGATCCGAGCACTATTAATTTCAAACTAGAATCATCTACAGCATGACTCTTCATATAATCAAGCAATGCAACTACTAACGAAGGTGTAGAATCTAATGCATTTACTCTATGCTCAACTATTAGTTCCGATAATTGGCTAAAATCATGCCTCTCTTCACTTGTCGGCAATACTAATGTGCCTCCTGTCGCAATTGTTTTTAAAAAATTACCAATAAACACATCATGTGCAAAAGAAGATGTTTGCAAAAGAACAAAATTTTCTATAACAATTTTGTATTTATCTATCCACTCCTCAAGAACATTAACAGCTGCCCTATGAGTATTTATTACACCCTTAGGATTACCTGTAGACCCTGATGTATATACTATATATAAAGACAATAGCTCATCAAAATTATCAATAGGTTTTTTGAAACTATCAGTATAACTATTTAACTGTGACAAAGTAATCTTCTCTACAAAAAAGTTTTCTAAAGAATCTGCAATTATGTATTGAACTTTGCTATCTTCAAGCATCTTATCTGCTCTATTCAGGGGCTCATCAATACTGATGGGCACAAATGTTGCACCTACTATAATTATTGCGGTCATTGCGACTACCATGTCACATGAATAATCTAACTTTACTGCTATTCTATCGTTTACTGACACTCCTTTTGACTGTAAGAATCCAGCAAATCTATTCGCTTTCATCGCTAATTCTGAGTACAACAACTGATCTCTATCACAGACTACGGCTAAATCATTAGGGAATTTATAAAACACATCATCTAGAACCGAACATAAATTGTCTTTTAACAACAAAGTGTCTGTATTGTTCATATTAATAAATATTTCTTGTTCAATCTTAGAAAGAAAATTTAGTTCATTTAACTTTTCTTTGCCCTGATAAATTATTTGGTCTATCAATAAAGAAAACTGCTGAACAATAATACTACCTTCTATCTCTCCAAAAAGATCGAGATCAAAATTAAAACATACCTCTGCACCACTTCCTATACGAAACTCACGTATATATATATCCAACAATGATTTCACCATGCCATTATGGATATTCTGTGTGCGCGTCTCTTGACCATCAACAATATAGTTGTGATCATGTGGCTCATAAGACAAAACAATAGAATCTTTTATTCCATCTACCCCTAGTTCTGGACTTCCATAGAATTCCTTCCACGAACATTTTTGATGTTTATAAGAATCCTTTAGTTCCGAGCTAATACTTTTAAAAAGTTCATTAATAGAATTTACTGACAAATCTAGCAATAATGGGGATACGTTGGAAAAAGCTCCTAAAGAACTTTTTTGTCTTTTTCCGGATCTATTCTGAAGTCGAATATTCATCAATAATTTATCATGCTGTGTTCTATTCTTAAGAATCAAAAATATTACTGCTAGATAAAAATGAAATGTGTGCGTATTGTTTTTAACACAGTATTCTCTGATTCTACATAACTGCGGCTCAGTTAACGCTGCTTTCTTTGTAAATGAAGTAGATACATTTTTGTATCTTTGCTTACCTGCAATATTCCATTGAAAATCACCAAATTTACTGGCTTTATCATTCCAATACTTTTTATCTGACAAGTATTTCTCTGACTGAGAATATGCTTCATCTTTATCTAAAACCTCAAAATATGATATTTCTTCAACATTTGAAATGCTTTCATTACCTATCAAACTATTATAATTAGAAACTATCTTCTTTGCAGCCAAGGCAACACTCCAGCCATCAGCAACCAAATGATTATATATTGAATAGCAAAAAGTTCTATCCTCTGAAACTAGCACACCAAACTGATAAGGCTGCTCATTTAGAAGATTAAAAGGCCTCTGCATTCTTTTCTCTACAAACTCTGCAACATATTCTTCATCATATTCTGTATTAGCAACGTTCTTAACCAATAAGGCTAGCTCAACACTATTTTTAACCTCTTGCTGGTATTCACCTTTATTATTCACAACAAAAAATGTTCTAAGAATGTCATTTGTTGAAATTACTTTACTTAACGCTTTCTTGTAGGTATCCAGGTCCAATATGCCTTCAACAACAAAATAGCCACCAATATTCATATGTGGGGATTGAACATCTTGCAACTGTTCTGATAACAATAACCTTTGTGTATTACTAAGCGGGTAATATGTAACCATACGCTTATTGTAATAGATTAATATTTTATATGAAAGCCTTTGAAGGTCAGGTTCAGAGATGTCTCTACTATTTTCTTTTCCCTAATATTTGCTTTGAAATATAATTCTAAGTTTCTAAAATACATAGAAAGGTCAGATTCTTCACCCTGCACATATGCAAAAACACTTCCATCTGGCATATTTCTTACCCATCCTAAAATACTATGTTGTTTTGCATAACGCATTATTGTATAACGGAACCCAACCCCTTGGACTCGGCCTATATAGCTGCATTTATAGGCGTTCACTCTATAACACCACCGCCAATTACTACATTGTTATTATAAAAAACTGCTGATTGACCTGGTGTTAGTGACTTCTGAGGCTCATCAAAGATTAGATCTACACTAGTTTCAGAAACAGGGATTATCAATGCGCTTACATCTTTGCTTGCATACCTTGCCTTTGCAGTAACTTTCATAGATTCAAGAAGTGAACCTATCGATATAAAATTAACATCATTCACCCGACACTGTGTAGAATAAAGATGTTCTTCTACGCCAACTACAACTTCATTATTAGTCGAATCCAGCCTTATTACGTATAAGGCTTCTTTGGCAGCTATTCCAATGCCGCGCCTTTGCCCTATAGTATAAAAAGCTAGCCCTCTATGTTTTCCTAAAACATTGCCATCTACGTCAACAAAATCTCCAGATGGAGATTCTTCTTTTAGTAAATAACCATATTCGCCATCTACAAAATTTTGGCTCTCCTTCTTTTTAGAAAAATCTAGCCCAAAATCAACTGCTAGCTGTTTTACTTCGGTCTTTTGCATATTAACTAGTGGAAATATCGTTTTTGATAACTGCTCTTGGCTTAATCCATGCAAAAAATATGATTGCTCCTTTAACGGATCATCTCCCTTTAAAAGAACATATCTACCACTAACCTCATCTAATGCAACTTTTGCATAATGACCAGTTGCAAAAAAATCAAAATGAACACCAAGTTTCTTCAACCCATCCCATAATGCACCAAACTTTATATATCTATTACACATTACACATGGATTTGGGGTTCTTCCTGCTAAATACTCATCTGAAAAATAATCTAAAACCGTAGATGCAAACTCTTTAGTAACATCTATTTCATAAAAAAGAATGTCTATTTGCTTGGCAATGTTTTTCGCATCTTGTAATGCTTCTACCTTAGCGGGACCATAACATGTCCTCCTTGTAGCAGAAACTCTAGTATCTAAAGGGTCCCAAATATTCATATGAACGCCAATTACATTGGCTCCGCCAGCTTTTAGCATTGCAGCAGTAACAGAGGAATCTACTCCACCGCTCATGCCTACTACAATTGTCTTGCCCTTAAACATACTCCAGCATCTTATCTAAAGAAAACTTAGCTTTCTTGGCAATATCGGCATCTACTTCAATTTGATTAGATTCATCACGTAAAACTTTCAATACATCTTCAATGTGTGTTTTCTTCATATTCACACAAAACTTCGGACTTCCAGCAGCGTAAAACTCTTTATCTGGATTTTCTTTCTTCATTCTGTACATTATTCCCTCTTCTGTAGCAATTAAGAATCTTTTAGCTTTTGACTCTTTTACAAAGGTAAGCATGCCTGAGGTAGAAAGAACCTCATCAGCAAGATCTACAACAGCAGGAGAACACTCTGGATGTACTAGCAAAGGAGCATCTGGCATCTTTTCTTTAGAAGCAATCACTTCAGAAGGACTAATTCTATTGTGAACATAACAATGGCCATCCCACAAAATAATTTTCTTATCTGTAAATCTCTGACAATAAGAACCTAAATTGTGATCTGGAACAAAAATAATTTCATCAGCATCAATATTCTGAACAACCTTAACTGCATTTGATGATGTGCAGCAAACATCAGTAAGTGCTTTTACGTCAGCATTAGAATTTACATATGTAACTACTTTTGCTTTAGGGTTCTCTCTTTTTAACTTTGCCAATTGATCTGCCGTAATCATATCAGCCATTGGACATCCTGCAGTTTTTACAGGCATTAATACTGTCTTGTCTGGAGCTAAGATCTTAGCTGTTTCAGCCATAAACTGTACTCCACAAAAAACAATAATGTCAGCATCACTTAATGAAGCTTTTCTTGCTAAATCCAGCGAATCGCCAAGAAAATCTGCAATATCATGTATTTCGGGAAATTGATAATTATGCGCTAAGATTACAGCATTTTTATCTTTTTTTAACTGCTCTATTTCTTTAACTATGTTGTTATCAATCATAATTTTTTAGTTAAGTTTAGTGTTTTCTGACCAGGCTTCCAACTAGCAGGACAAAGCTCATCTGGATGCATTCTTACATAATCCAATGCCTGAATTTTTCTCAACAATTCTTCTGCACTTCTGCCAATCTCAATAGAATTTACTTCATGTACTCTTATAACTCCTGAAGGATCAATAATAACAGTAGCTCTAAAACAACAATGATCATGTTCAGAGTACACTCCTAACTTCTTAGACATTTCACCATGAACATCTGAACCCATTAGATATTTAATTGCTGCAATCTTTTCAGATTTTTCAGACCAATCCTTGTGTGTTTCTAATGAATCAGTACTTACACTAATTACCTCCACACCTAATCTTTTAAACTCATCATACATTTGAGTCAACTCAAATAACTCTGTAGGACATACAAACGTAAAATCTGCAGGATAGAAGAATAACACTACCCATCCTCCATGTAATTCATCTAATTTTATCTTTGAAAATTCCCCATTTCGACAAACATCTATAGTTGCATGAAACATTTTATTTCCAACCATTGACGTACAATGCTGCACTTTTGATTTACCAAATATCATAATACTTTCACAACCTCTCCTGAATTGATAAAAACGATTTTATCGTCTTGATTTATTATCAGCTCTCCTTTATTAGAAAACCCAGTAACTTTTCCTATCAACTCTTTTTGAGAACATTTTACAGTAATTTCATGACCAATTAAAGAACTATTAACCTCATACTCTTCTCTAAACCTCTCAAACCCATACAAAACGAACTCTTCATAAGAATTATTAAATTTCTGAATAAACAAATTAATGAAAGTTTCCTTTGAAAAAACAAGACCATACTCATTAATTCCTCCTGCATCCCTCTCAATTTTACTTTTATCGCTTTCGGAAAGATTTATATTTAGCCCAATACCTAATGCCATGAAAATTTCTTTTCCTTGAACTTTTGTCTGCACGAGTATCCCTGCTACTTTTTTATTATCTATTAAAATATCATTGGGCCATTTTATCTTAAGACCATGACTATCACTTTGTAATACTCTTGCAATCATAACTGCTGCATATAGTGGAAGTTCCGATATATATGCTTCTCCTGACTTAATCTTCAAAACCATCGTCATATATACATTATCAGTATTCGAGGACTCCCATTGCCTATTAAAACGGCCATGCCCCTTAGTTTGCGTATCAGCTAGGACTACATCTCCATGTGCAAACTTGTCTTTGTTTTGAAGAACATAATCATTAGTAGAGTCTAATATTGGATAGCTGTAAACTGTCATGGTATTATTATACTATCAATTTCTAGGAGAAACTTATGGAATTTACTAAAATGCAGGGAACCGGAAATGACTTTGTTCTTATCAATGGCTTTATAGAAGCAATTGATCAAGAGAACTATGCTAAATTGGCAATATCATTATGTGACCGCCACTTCGGTATAGGTGCCGATGGCATCATGATTGCTCTGCCTTCAGAAAGTTGTGATATAAAAATGCGCATAATTAATGCTGACGGAAGTGAAGCTGAAATGTGTGGTAATGGTCTGCGTTGTTTTGCCTTTTATGTAAAAGAAGAAGGATTAGTTAACTCAAATAAATTTACTGTTGAGACATTAGCCGGGACAATGATTCCTGAAATCAAAGAAATTTCAGATGGAAATGCCATGATTAGAGTTAATATGGGCGAACCATTTATAAAAGCAGCAGATATCCCGGTAACTTCAACAAATGTTGCTCCATTGTTAAATGAATCTATGACTATTCTAAATCAAAAAGTGGATTTCGTCCCTATTGGAATGGGAAATCCTCATTGCGTAATATTTACTGATACCATAACAGAGGAAACAGTACAGACACTCGGCCCAGCAATCGAAAACAATACTTCTGTATTTCCGAACAAAACCAATGTTGAATTCATACAAATTATCACAGACACTGAAATCAATATGCGCGTATGGGAACGTGGAGCTGCAGAGACACTAGCCTGCGGAACTGGTGCTTGTGCATCTGTGGTAGCTGGCATTCTAAGTGGCAAACTAAATAAAGCTGTAATAGTTCACCTATTAGGTGGGGATATATTAGTAGAATGGGCAGAAAATGAACCTGTGTTTATGACAGGACCTGCTGAAATAGTTTTTAAAGGAAGTCTTTAATTAAGCAGAGATAGTTTCTCTTACTAGAACTGCTGCTTTCTTAGAAGGCAATCTCTTAATTATCTCTTTTTGTTTACTACTAGAAAATAATGAATAAACAGCTGCAACCTTTTCATCTGGAAGCTGAGCTAATACTCTACAAATACTATTGATATCAAACTGAGCTAAAATCTTTACAATTAAAGCGGCATCAGTCTCATTAATTTTATCTACAAGGCCTGAATTACCATTAATACAACTAATAATAACCTCATCTGGGTTGTTAATTACTTTCTTTTCTCTCTTTAAAAAGCTTGGCATTTCAGAACCTCCTTTTGAATCAATCTGTACTCTTATATTATACTCGATACATCTTTTGGCAAGTGCCGGTCAAATTGTTTCTTATATAGTTATCGGTCGAAAGTACTAAAAAGTTGCATACAATTTATAAATAATTTTAATTGCACCCAAATTTAACTACAAAACAATAAAGACAAACAAGTCTTCTAGTTGTATTGAGACAGCAAATATACTAAGATATAACATCAAAGAAATACTAAGAAATAAGGAGAAAAAATAACATGGTAAATCCATCAGAAACATTTAAAAAAGTACCTCCGTACCTTTTTGCAGAAATTGACAAAAAGAAGGCAGAAGCAATTGCTAGAGGCGTTGATATTATCAATCTTGGAGTAGGAGACCCAGATAGTCCAACTTATAAAAGAATCGTTGATGTAATGCATAAAGCTATTGATGATCCTGCAAACCACGACTATCCACCATACCAAGGAACAAAATCATACAGAGAAGCTGTAGTAATATGGTATAAAAACAGATTTAATGTAGAATTAGATGCAGACAAAGAAGTTGTATCTTTAATTGGTTCAAAAGAAGGGATTGCTCACCTTCTTTTCGCATACCTTGATCCAGGAGATATCGTATTAGTACCTAGCCCTGGATACCCTGTTTATAAAATGGGAACTATCCTTGCTGGTGGAGTGCCTCAATTTGTACCATTATTAGAAGAAAATAATTATTTGCCAGATTTAGATGCAATTCCTAAAGATGTTGCTAAAAAAGCTAAGATTTTCTTTGTCAACTATCCGAATAATCCAACTGCGGCAACTGCAACAGTGGCTTTCTATGACAAGCTAGTTGCTTTCGCTAAAAAATATGACATTCTTATTGCTTCTGACTTAGCTTACAGTGAAATGACTTATGATGGTTATAAAGCTCCTAGCATTCTTGAAGCAAAAGGTGCAAAAGATGTAGCATTAGAATTCCATTCCCTATCAAAATCTTTCAACATGACTGGTTGGAGAGTTGCTATGGCTGTTGGAAACGCTGCAGCTATCAAAAATCTTGGAACTATCAAAACAAATGTAGACTCTGGTATCTTTAAAGCTATTCAAGTAGCAGGTATCGAAGCTCTTACAAAACCAGTTCCAGAAATAGAAGAAATGAATGCTCTTTATAAAGAAAGAAGAGACACAATTGTAAAAGGACTTAATGGTATTGGATGGAACCTCAAACCAATACAAGCTACTTTCTATATTTGGGCACCTGTTCCAAAAGAAACAACGTCCAAAGACTTCATCGCAAAAATGCTAGATGTATGCGGAATCGTTGTTGTTCCAGGTAGTGGATATGGACCTGAAGGTGAAGGATATTTCCGTATAGCTCTTACTGCAACTGTAGAAAGACTAAACGAAGCTATCGAACGCATGAAAGAAGCAGGAATAAGCTTCGCAGGATAAATGAGCCAAGTGCATCAACAAAAAGAACTTATAGCCTTCCTGGGGAGTTTTAATATCTCTCCGGGAGAGATGGCTCTCTACCAAAAAGCACTAACGCATAGTTCTATGGATACCCGTGATGGTGAGAATTATGAAAGACTTGAGTTTCTTGGTGATGTTATTGTTAAGCTAATTGTAACTGAAGAACTTATGGAACTTTATCCAGATTCAGATGAAGGTCTACTTGCCACGAAAAGAGCTCTTTATGTTCAAGACAAGCTACTTGCTAAAATATCTAAGGATATTGGACTTGGAAAGCTTCTTATCTGTGGTGCTAATGAAGAAAAGAATAATATTCAAGAAGAGATTTCGGTTCTATCCGATATCTTAGAATCTATCATCGGAGCGGTATATACTGATCTCGGATTAGAAGAAGCCAAGAAGTTTGGAGTATTATTATTCCATGAACTAATAATTGATGAATCTAAAGTTGTAGACTTTATGGACAACAAAACAATCTTGCAAGAGATTACGCAATCTCTGCAACTTGGCATTCCAGAATATTCTATCATTAATGAAGAAGGTCCTGATCATGAAAAAGTATTTACAGCAAAGGTTTCAATCATGATTGAAGATGCCAAAGTATATCAAACTAGCACAGACAAAACAAAAAAGAATGCAGAACAAAAAGCAGCCAAACTTCTAATCGAAGAACTAACCAGCGAATAATACGCAAAAAAAAAGCCCTCCTTTCGGAGAGCCTTTTTCATTAAAAACAATTAAAACTAAATAATAACCGCTTGAGTTTCTTTATCAAAAAGATGTAGATGGTGTAAATGGAATCCAAGGTCAATTTTTGCTCCTAAAGCAACATTGTAACTAGGATCTACTTCACACATAAACAAATCATCTGCAACTTTAACATGAACAAAAGTCTGTCCGCCAAGTAGTTCAGCAAATTCAATATCACCTACTACTTTTTGAGTAGTATATTCTTTTCTAACAGCCTTTTCATAATCCACGATATCTTCAGGTCTCACACCAAGAACTACTGGCTTATTAGTATTATCTTTAAAAGTTGCATTTAACTCTTTTGGTAAGTCCAGTTCAAAACCTTCTGCTTTAAAAGCAAAATCTTTAGCTTTCTTAACAACTGTTCCATCAAAAAAGTTCATAGATGGAGAACCGATAAAACCAGCAACAAAGGTATTAGCTGGATGACGATAAACCTTCATTGGCTCGTCAAACTGTTGAATATATCCATCATGCATAATACAAATTCTTGTTCCAAGCGTCATTGCTTCTACCTGGTCATGAGTTACATAAACGATAGTTGTTTTTAATCTTTCATGTAATTTCTTTAACTCGCCTCTCATCTGAACTCTTAGCTTTGCATCTAGGTTAGATAATGGCTCGTCCATCAAAAATACTTTTGGCTGTCTAACAATAGCTCTCCCAAGAGCTACGCGCTGTCTTTGTCCACCTGAAAGCTGTTTAGGTTTTCTTTCTAGCATTTCTTGCAAACCAAGAATCTCTGCAGCTTCCGCTACTCTCTCGTCTATTACATGTTTAGGTTGTTTTCTCATCTTAAGAGCAAATCCCATATTTTCTCTTACTGTCATATGAGGATAAAGTGCATAGTTTTGGAAAACCATAGCAATATCTCTGTCTTTTGGAGGAATAAAAGTAACATCTTTATTATCTATAAAAATCTTACCTGCAGTAACTTCTTCTAAACCAGCAATCATTCTTAATGTTGTAGTTTTACCACAACCTGAAGGACCAACTAGTACAATAAATTCTCCTGGTTGTATATCTAAGTTTGCATTCTTTACTACTTCTACTTTTCCGAAATTCTTATAAACGTTTGTTAACCTTACTCCTGTTTGTGACATATACTTCTCCTCTAAATGTTTGCCTTTAAATTAGCCATTTCTAATGCGTCCATTGCAACCTGATAACCTTTGTTGCCAGATTTAGTGCCTGCACGCTCTATTGCCTGCTCTATAGTATCAGTAGTTAATACTCCAAATATAACTGGAACATCTGACTGTAACGAAACCTGTGCTACTCCTTTAGAAACTTCAGAAGCAACGAAATCAAAATGTGGAGTAGCTCCACGGATAACTGCACCAATGCAAATAATTGCATCATATTTTTTCTTATTAGCAATTTGTTTTAATATAAATGGAATTTCGTATGCTCCTGGCACTTTATAAACATCAATATCATCTACTGATACTTCATGTCTAATAAGAGCATCTTTTGCTCCGTCTAATAGTTTAGAGCCAATAAATTCATTGAATCTACTCCAAACAATACCTATCTTTTTACCTTTACCGTTTATGATGCCTTCATATATCATTTGAAACACCTCTCTTTTTTAAAATCGTTATTCTAACAATCTAACTTTTACTTTAGAAAGTTATTATAAAGAGTTTTGAACAATACGTCTAGCAGAAGCAGCTTACTTAAGCAAGTGCCCTAGCCGTCCCTTTTTAGTACTTAAATACTTATCATTATGTTTATTTGGTTTTATTTGGATAGGAACTCTCTCCACTATTTTAATTCCATATCCTTCTAAGCCAACCACCTTACGTGGATTATTAGTTAATAATCTAATAGATTTTATGCCAAGTGAATGCAAAATCTGTGCTCCAACTCCGTAATCACGTAGATCAGCATCAAAGCCTAGTTCTTCATTTGCTTCAACTGTATCACAACCTCCGTCTTGTAAATGATACGCTTTAAGCTTATTAATAAGACCTATTCCACGGCCCTCTTGCCTTAAATAAACTACAACTCCGCGACCTTCTTCATTTATAAGGTCCATTGCTTTATGTAATTGATTACTACAGTCACATCTAAGTGAACCTAAAACATCTCCGGTGAAACACTCCGAATGCACACGTACTAAGACATTCTCACCATCATCTCTATCACCTTTAATAATAGCTAAATGATGTTCTTTCGTTTTTGTATTCTCAAACCCCACCATTTTAAAGTCACCATGAATTGTTGGCATCTTCACATCTTCTGTTTGCTCAATAAAAGAATTATTATCTACCATATATTTAATTAAGTCTTCAATAGAAATGATCTTTAATGCGTGTTCTTTTGCAAACACTTCCAACTCTGGCAATCTTGCCATTTCGCCATCATCTTTGATGATTTCACAAATAACGCCCATTGGATCCAGCCCTGCTAATCTTGATAAGTCCACAGCAGCTTCTGTATGTCCAGCTCTCTCTAAAACTCCACCATCTTTAGCAACAAGTGGGAAAATATGACCAGGTCTAGAAAGATCCGAAGGTTTGCTTTTTTTATTTAACATTACCTCTATAGTTTTGGCTCTATCTGAAGCTGAAATTCCGGTTGAAACTCCAAATCTCTCTGTAGCATCCACTGAAACAGTAAAAGCTGTTCCTTTAGGATCTTCATTTTTAGCAACCATTGGATGGATCAACATCTCCAACGCTCTCTCTTCTACCATAGGCACACATACTAAGCCCCTTGCATGCTTTATCATGAAATTAATATTCTTCGCTGTTGCGAAATCTGCTGCACAGATCAAATCGCCTTCATTTTCACGATTCTCATCATCTACTACTATTATCATTTTGCCTTTTGTAAGGTCTTTTACTGCATCTTCTATACTACTAAAACCCATTTTCTTGTAAAAATCCTTTCGTTATTCCCATGCCATTTTTTTGATTCTTTAAATAATTTACTACATATTTACCAATAACATCTGTTTCAATGTTTACTTTATCACCTTTTTTCAATAATGAAATATTCGTTTCTTTATAAGTTGTTGGAATTACTGACACTGAAAATGAATTAGGCAAAACATCTAGCACCGTTAAGCTAATCCCATTAATAGCCACTGAAGCTTTTGGGAAAAGTTGACTGGTTATATTTTTATCTACCTGAAAACTCATTATCCATTGTTTGTCTAATTGACTCACAGAATCTAATGCAGCAGTACTATCTACATGCCCTTGAACAATATGACCGCCTAAAAATGAGTCCAATCTAGCTGCTTTTTCTAAATTAACTTTAGAGCCAGCTTTTACTATAGATAAGTTTGACTTGTCTAAAGTTTCCTTCATAACATCAGCTTGAAAATAGTCAGTCCCGCAAACATTCACTGTAAGACAAACTCCATTCACAGCAATACTATCACCAACACTTGCATCAACTAAAAAATCCTTTTGAACAGAAATCTGAATGGACGCATACTCTCTTGTCAGACTAATAGACTTTACCGTACCATTTTTTTGGACAATGCCTGTAAACATTAATCCTCCTCTTCCGGGGTAAGTTCTTCTCTTTTTGCAGCGACTCTTCCGAGTATCCCATTTATAAACTTAATAGCTTCATGCATGCTATATTTTTTTACTAAATCTATGGATTCTGCAATTATGATTTTAATTTCATTTTCAGTAAAAAGTAGCTCCCAAATTGCCACGCGCAAAATAGATTTATCGATTCCTGCGATTCTATTAAACTTCCAATCAATAGCGAATTCGGTAATTAGCTTGTCGATATAATCCTGGTTATCTGCTACTCCATAATAAATTTTTGTAGCAAACTTCTTTGTATCATCAACATAAGTGTCTTTGGCAAGGGTATACTCCAGTATGAAATCCAGATTATCCTTCTGAATCTCAAATTGATATAAAGCTTGCATTGCTAGCTTTCTAGAGGTCTTTCTCTTACCCATTATTTCAATTTCCCTTTTCTCAATATAACTCCCCGCAAAACGGGAATTAACTTATTTCAATAAAGTTTTAATATGCTTCTCGATGTAGTCTGTATAAACTTCACCTTTGATAAAATCTTTTTCATCTAATATTCTTAAATGAAATGGGATTACAGTCTTTACGCCATCCACAACGAATTCATGCAAAGCTCTCTTCGCACGTTGAATCGCTTCTTCTCTGTCTTTACCCTTAATAATTAGTTTCGCAAGTAAAGAATCATAGTTTGGTGGAACAACATACCCTGGATAAAGGTGGCTATCCACTCTTACACCTGGCCCTCCTGCTGGAAGATAATGTTTTACCTCTCCAGGACATGGCATAAAGTTCATGTACGGATCTTCAGCATTAATTCTAAACTCAATTACATGACCACTAAATTTAATATCTTTTTGTGTATAACCTAACTTCTCATGAGCTGCTACCTTGATTTGCTCTTTTAACAAATCGACACCTGTTACTTCTTCTGAAACAGTATGCTCTACTTGGATTCTTGTGTTCATTTCCATGAAATAGAATTTTTTATGCTTATCTAATAAAAATTCGATAGTTCCAGCTCCACGATACTTAATAGCTTTAGCTGCTTTTACCGCTGCCGCACCAATCTTTGCTCTGATCTCTTTTGTAATAACAGGAGAAGGTGATTCTTCTAATAACTTCTGATGTCTTCTTTGGATAGAACAATCTCTCTCTCCAAGATGAATAGCGTTCCCGAAATCATCTGCCATTATCTGAACTTCAATATGTCTTGGGTTTTCAATAAATTTCTCAATATAAATAGCTGCATTACCAAATGATGCGTTTGCCTCATTAGCCGCTATATTATAATACTTCTTAAACTCTCCAGCTGTCTTGGCAACTCTCATTCCTTTTCCGCCACCACCAGCTACTGCTTTGATCATTACTGGATAACCCATTTTTTTTGCAACTTTAGCGCCTTCTTCAGCGTCTGCTACGATTCCATCAGAACCAGGGATAACAGGAACTCCTGCTTTTTTCATAGTTACTTTTGCAACTGCCTTATCGCCCATTCTATTAATGTTCTCTACAGATGCTCCAATGAATTTAATCTTATTGCTCTTGCAAATCTCAGCGAAAACAGCATTTTCTGCAAGGAAACCATATCCAGGGTGGATAGCTTCTGCACCAGTAACTTCTGCAACACTAATAATTGCAGGAATATTTAAATAACTTAATGCTGATGATGCTGGTCCAATACAAAATGCTTCATCTGCTAATTCTACGTGTAAACAAGTTTTATCTGCCTCTGAATAAACAGCTACAGTTTTTATACCAAGCTCTCTACAAGCTCTAATTATTCTTACAGCGATCTCGCCTCTATTTGCGACTAATACTTTTTTAAACATTGCTTCTCCCTATATTTTTTTTAGCATATAATTATAGCATATTCAGAAAATGTTAGGAGACATGCATGAATCAACTATTAAAAAAATTGCGCAGCCCAATATCTATAATACTTATAGCCGGATTATTCCTGTTTATAATAGGCAACAATAACTTCACTTTGTATGACAATTCAGAAACAACTTACGCTGCTGTAGCAAAAGAGATTGTAAATACAGGAGATGGACTAACAATGCATCTTAATAATGTTAATTGGTATATTCACCCACCTTTATATTTCTGGATAGCTTCTACCTATTGTGAAATATTTGGCTGGAACGAATTCAACTTAAGATTACCAGAAGCACTTGGAGGAATACTAGGCATGATAGCTATATTCTTAATTGCAAAATTAGCATATAGCAGAAAAACGGCTCTATATAGTGCCTTAATAATGGGAACATCTATGTCTTATTTCGTAATTAGCAGATTAGCTATCTTTGACACCATCCTAAACGCATTCATATTATTGGCAGTATATTTCTTTCTCCGAGCGTACAAAGAACCGAGTAAAAAAGGAAAATTCTTTTTCTTATTTGCACTTAGCTGTTTCTTTGGAGTATTAACTAAAGGGCCTATTGGACTAGTACATCCATGTGCGGCAATAGTAATATTTTTACTAATAAAGAGAGATATTAAATTCTTATTTGATTGGAAAGTTATCCTAAACTTTGGCTTTTTCCTATTAATAACATCGCCTTGGTATGCACATCAATTAATAGTAAATGGTGAGCCATTCTTTAATAAAGCACTAAAAGACTACACATGGTATCGGTTCTTTGGTGTAATAGAAAATCAACCAGGACCTTGGTGGTACTATTTCCCTATGCTCATTGCTTTTGTTCCTTGGACCTTCTTTTTACCAACCATTATCAAAGATTTTTTTGTAAAAGAAGAGAATAAAGAAAAAAATGACATAAAACTATTCATCTGGGTATTTATGATTTTCACATTCTTATTCTTTAGTCTAGCTGGCACAAAATTACCTAGCTATATATTCAGCCTGTTCCCTTTTGCAGCTATCTTAATTGCAGATCAATTTACTAGCTTTAAAAATAAAAAAACTATTCAACTATCAACCATTTCCACAGTAATATTCTTTTCATTACTATTCATTTATGGATTTCTTTTGAAATTGCCGGCTCCGTATACAGCAGAAAGGCCTTTAATCGCTACATTCTTCTTAATCCCCTTAATTGGTATTATTGTGTTTTCGTATCTTTTATTAAAAGAAAAAGTTGATAAAGCAATTGCCAGCATCACTGTAGCAACTATCATCTTTTGTATGTTCTTAGCTTTTATCTTCTTTCCAAGACTAGACCTTTATAAGGACAGTAAGCTATTCATTGATACAATACAGAAACAACAAATAACCGAATACTCTATTGGAGCTTACAGGCATAACAGCCCTTACATGTACTATTATCAAGGACAAAGGATTCAGAACACTGGCTCACTCCAAGATATCGAAGGCGTACTAAAACAAGAAAAACCTTATTTCCTAATGACAAGAAATGAACACGTAACAAGTATCATGGATTATTTTAAAGAACGTGCTGAAGTTTTATCAAAACATCCTTTGTTCTCTACAGTAGTTATCTATAAATAAAAAAAGACCAGGCAATGCCTGGTCTTTTATAAATTTGATCTGGTGAGTCCTAATGGGACTCAGCTATGTGGATTTACTTCCACTATTTGATCATTTTGTTTTTACTGTATAAGGACTAATTGCAACTGAACAAACGAACTCGCTTTTCCTTGCGCCTAAGAGCATCCATCCATTCTGTTTTGCAATTTGTTGTGTTGCTGAATCATTCATTATGCTTTCCTCCAACTTCGTCCTTTATACTAATATATCGGACCGAAGGAAAATAAATCCCAGATTATTTAGCTAAAGACGACTCCCTTGTCCAATACTGAGTCTTGCCTATCCAGCCCCAGGCATCCAAAGAGCCTCTTACAAACAAGCGCCCATCTTCTTCTATTATCATGTAGCAATAATAAGTCTTACCGTCTTCAGGATTATAAATAACTCCGTTTACCCACTTATTATCTTTTTCATTAAATGTAAAATCTTTTAGGAACTCTATACCTTGAATCGGTCTAGCGCTTAATGACTCATCTGGATTTTTGTCATCTATTTTTACTTTTGCAGGATCATCCTCACTCATCGGTTCACGAAGCCAAATAATCTTTCCAAGAAACTTATCATTCTCTTGTCTAATCTCTACAATAGTTTTATCTTCAGCTGTATACCATTTACCCAGCACTGAACTGCTGTTTATGCCTTCTGCAAAAACTACTGTCATTAATAAACTTGAAACAATTACCAATAAGAATCTTTTCATAAAAAACGCCTCCATAAATATATTATTACAATTCTATTATACGAAGTTTTAAAAAATTTACCGCTAATTATGGCTAACTATTTCATTAAAGATTTCTAAGGTATCTATTATTCTTGGTCCGGGATGCTTAACAACATCATCCTCAATAAAAGATACATCCGGTGCATAACCTTCTCTGGCAAGCCAATCATAATGTTCAGGTTTACCTGAAACCATTACAATAATCTTATCCGGCTTTAGCCCATATAATGTTTCTTTTGTAATGCGCGGATAAGGTATAGCTGTATCTAATACATTATTCAAATTCAAAGCTTCTAGGATTGGAACATAGTACTTATCTCTACCTACTGCATATACAGCTTCTACTTTCTTGTTATGTACTTCTTCTTCAATAACTAACAATACTGATTGTTTATTCTTTTTTGAAGATACTTTTTTAGTCTCAGCCATTCTCTCTTTTATATCATCTACTAGTTCATCTGCTTTGCTCTGTTTTCCTACTTTTTCACCCACACCCTCAATCATTGCATATACATCTTCAAGAGAATGACTCATATAAATAGAATATTTTATTTTATGTTTATCTAGAAACCTACCCAACTCAGCATTCCCATCCATTAGAAATACAATATCCGGGCTTAACCTAAGAATAATCTCATGGTTAATATCATAAAAACCCCCAACCTTTGGCAAGTCATTTACCTGTTCAGGATACTTGCAATAACTACTCACTGCTATCACATCATCTATTGCGCCTAGAGCAAACAAAGTCTCGGTAAGACCTGGTGCGGTTGATACTATCCGAAGGGCAAATGCTGTAGAACACAGCATCGCCACAAAAGTAAGTATAAATAATCGTTTAAAGTTGACCACTAACACCTACGTACCACACATCCTTTAATGTATTAAAACCATCAAGCTCTTGATAGTCCTCGCCCAAAACATTTACACCTTTAACAAATATTGAGAAATCTCCAAAATCTTTTGTGAAAGCTACATCTACTGTTTGATAAGATGGCAAAACAACATTTCCGAAATCTTTTCTACTAGCTACCTTTGTATAAAAAATAGATAAATCGTAGTTAAAATAACTAAAAATCATATCCAAAGTGGCCTTTTGTTTTGGCACTCTTAGGATCTGACCTGAACCATCTCGAGAGTTGGTATTAGAATAGTCAGCAGCGATTTTTTTAGTAAAAGGGATTGTTAAGAAATCTACCCCAACAGAATAACCGGCTACCTTTGTGTCTGAACCAACATTATCATAATACCCTGTCCAAGCACCTGTAGCCACATAATCAATTCTATCTTTTACGAAAGAATTAAAAACATTTGCTCTTGCAAGAACTTCGTTAAATCCACGATAAGTAAATGCAACATCAATCCCCTTTGAACTCTCAGGCGTCAAAGCACTATTGCCATAACTAGGGTCCAACATCTGATAGATTGAAGGCTGTTTATAGCCAGTTGCGTAATTAACTTTAGTTTCAAGATTGCCTATGCTTTGCCATAGACCAACAGTATAAGTAGTAATGTTCTTTCCTGCTTTATAGTCTGTAACTCTTGCTCCAAAATCATAGTTCAACATCCATTCACCAGTAATGCTTCCGTAAAATGCAGTATCTTCCATATTGGTTTTCGCTGAAGAATTAGTTGCCGCATCCTGATAACGTTTATTAAACCCAAAGACTAAACTCTTCTCTGAACATGCTTTGTTTAGCTTTACATCAAAGTTGGAAATAGTTCCAAACGGTACATAACTGCCATTATCATAGTTCCTTTTAACATCAGACACAGAATACATTGCATCAAGTCCATAACCGAACCAATCTTCTTTGCCATACTTTACACCATAGATATCTTGGTCTGATTCTGCATAATTATTAAACGCTGAATCTAAATCTGTCTTACCTTTATTATCAGAATAAAACGCATCAACATAAGAATCACCAAGGTCTATAACTGTACTTAGCTCTAAGCCCTCGATAATGTTTCTATCTTTCTCTGTATTATCTGCTTTGCTTGATAGTTGATAATCATTTAAATAACTATATTTAAGCCCTAAATCCCATAATCTAGTATCTATCCCAGTAGTAAATGAATACTCATTGTAATTAGCACCCTTCATCATAGTGAAACTGTGTTTCACGCTCTGCTCCGGAACGATATTTACAACACCTGCGATTGCAGAAGTGCCATAGTAGCTAGAAGCAGCACCTTTAATAATCTCTACTCTATCTATTCCACTTAAGCCGATAATATCAAACCAAGGTGCGTTATTAGGCCCTGTTGGGTCGATAAGTTCTACTCCTCTATAAAGTAGCTTTGTCATGTTAGAGGCCTGCCCTTTTAGCAAGATACTCTTCTGACCACCAGCGTTAGTAATATTCAACTCTGCTGAACGTTTTAAAACATCGTGCATGCCTTTTGCCTGCCAAGAATCAATCAATTCTGAATTGATATATTTATAATTATTATGTGAATCATAATAGCTATAATATGCGTCGGCTTTTACGTCTAACGTAATTGTTCTAAGCTGTTCGGAAGTTGTTGCGGCAAATAATGCACTAGCAACTACTCCTAATAATAAAAGTTTCTTAATCATTTTTTTACCCTCTCCAGGGGAATAACCCCCCGGTCACTTTGTGACCACCCCCCTTGATAAAGGGGGCTATTAAATTTAATTGGTACCGTCAAGAAGAGTGTGTCTGAGGACAGACTAAATCAAACAACATACA
>CAYSAQ010000018.1:0-29295 GCA_964429235.1 uncultured Candidatus Marinamargulisbacteria bacterium | reverse complement strand
AGTTTACGATGACCATCTATTAATCTCAAATTGCGAACATTATTGTACACTACCAAATTCGACTGAGTAATTGTTTGATCAAGTTACTAAGAGTTAAATAATGCAGAACGGACACTTTCCGTTCCACCTTTGGTGGACGAGAATAGCCTTTGCCTGATTCTTTTTCAAGTGATGCTTATTTAATACTTTTAGTTCAAATTGAAATAGTCCACTTAGTGAAGGATGAGCTTAGTGGCTATCTTCTAAGAATACAAGAAAAAGTAATAAGCCTAGAAATGAGACCTTTACGGAACAAGTTATTAAAAGTAATTAACCAATAACCCAAATAACGTTATAATAACCATTAAATTAATATTACAAAGATTTATATCCTTCCCTTATTAAGGGAAGGTGGCTCAACAAAGTTGAGACGGAAGGGTGTTAAATGTACGATCATCTAAGTTTTGAAAAAAAATGGCAAGATAAATGGGAAGAAGCTCAGGTCTATAAGACAACTGAGGATGAAAGTATCCCCAAAGATAAAAGATATTATATCCTAGATATGTTTCCATATCCATCTGGTGCCGGTCTTCATGTGGGTCACCCAGAGGGTTATACTGCCTCAGATATACTTGCAAGATTCAAAAGAATGAATGGTTATAGCGTGCTTCATCCAATGGGATGGGATGCTTTTGGATTACCTGCAGAGAATTATGCAATTAAGACAGGCACCCAGCCTGCTATTACAACTAAAGTAAATGTTGATAATTTTAAACGTCAGATTAAGAGTATTGGATTCTCTTATGATTGGAATAGAGAGATAGATACTACAGATCCAAGTTATTTCAAATGGACTCAGTGGATATTCCTTAAGCTTTTAGATAAGGGATTAGCTTATGAAGCTACTTTTCCTATCAATTGGTGTCCGTCATGTAAGACTGGTCTTGCAAACGAAGAGGTTGTGGATGGTAAATGCGATCGTTGTAGTTCTCAAGTTACTAAAAAGAATTTGCGTCAGTGGATGTTAAAGATAACAGCTTATGCTGAAAGACTACTTACTGGGTTAGATGATTTAGATTGGCCAGAACCAATAAAGCTAATGCAGCGAAACTGGATAGGCAAGAGTACTGGTGCTGAAGTAGATTTTAAAGTAGCTGGTGCTAGTGATGTGATAAAAGTATATACAACACGTCCGGATACTCTTTTTGGTGCTACATACATGGTGCTTTCACCTGAACATCCTTTAGTAGATAAAATAACTTCTAAAGATCAGAAGCAGGTTGTAGAAGAGTATATTAGAAAAGCTAGCCTTATGTCTGATACAGAACGAGTATTTCTTAATAAAGATAAAACAGGTGCTTTTACAGGAGCATATGCTATAAATCCTGTGAATGGAAAAGAAGTTCCTATTTGGATCGCAGACTATGTTCTTATTTCTTATGGAACAGGTGCTATTATGGCGGTTCCTGCACATGATGAGCGTGACTTTGAATTTGCTAAACAGTTTGATATTCCTATTATCCAAGTTGTTCAGAAAGAGATCCAATCTCCACCTTGCCAAGGGGGAGAAGTCGACACGAAAGTGGCGACAGAGGGGGTGTTTTCTGGCGAAGGCATTGCCATCAACTCTGGCGAATACGATGGCCTTACTACTGCAGAATTTAAAAAACAGATTATTAAAGACCTTGAGTCTAAAGAAGAGGGCAAAGGTGCAATCAATTATAAATTAAGAGACTGGGTGTTTTCTAGACAACGTTACTGGGGAGAGCCAATCCCTGTTGTTCATTGTGATAAATGCGGAGTTGTGGGATTACCTGAGAGCGAGTTGCCATTAGAACTACCAAAGGTAGATAAATATGAACCATCTGGTACAGGTGAGTCTCCTTTAGTGAATATAGAAGAGTGGATGAACACTACTTGTCTTAAATGTGGAGGTAAAGCGCTTAGAGAATCTAATACTATGCCTCAATGGGCTGGTTCATCTTGGTACTTTCTTAGATATATAGATCCTAATAATACTGAAAAGCTTGCTGATATGGATAAGCTTAAGTACTGGTTGCCAGTAGATGCCTATATTGGCGGTGCTGAACATGCAGTATTGCATCTTCTTTATTCAAGATTCTGGCATAAGGTTTTATATGATATTGGAGTAGTTCCAACTGATGAGCCATTTCAGAAGCTTACTAACCAAGGACTAATTATGGGTGAAGATGGGCAGAAGATGTCTAAATCGCTTGGTAATGTGGTTAACCCTGACGATGTAGTGAACGAGTCGGGCGCAGACGTATTAAGGCTGTATGAGATGTTTATGGGGCCTTTGGAAGTAAGCAAACCATGGTCTACCAAGAATATTATAGGCACTAGAAGGTTTTTAGAGAAAGTTTGGCGTTTATTTGAAAAAGATATGGTAGAAGACAGCGTTGTTTCTGATGATATTTTAAAGTCTATGCACCAGACTATTAAAAAAGTTACTAACGATACTGATGGTTATAAGTTTAATACTGCAATCAGTGCATTAATGGTATTTGTTAATGATCTAGGTAGGTTAGAAAAGATAGATAAGTCTCTACTTGAAACATTGTTAATCTTATTAGCACCATATGCTCCTCACCTTGCTGAAGAATGTTGGTGTGAGAAGCTTGGAAATGAGTTTAGTGTGAATCAGCAGAAGTGGCCAAGCTATGATGAAAGCTATTTAGTGTCAGATACTAAAGAGTTTGTATTTATGGTTAATGGTAAATTGAAATCCAAAGCTACGCTTAGTGCTGGTATTTCTAAAGAGGATTTATTAGCAACAGCAAAAGAAGCTCTTTCTAAGTTTATTGCTGATAAGCAAATAGTTAAAGAAATAGTAGTGCCTAATAAATTAGTAAATATAGTAGTGAAGTAACCCTCTATCTGACTTTCTCCCAGGAGAAAGGACAACTTATGTATAGTTTTATAAGATATTATTTGTTCTATCTAGAGTGTTCTTAATATAATTTACTCTTTAAGTTGATTTTTAAAGATGTTGGGACTTGTTCCCTCTCCTTGGAGAGGGCTAGGGAGAGGGTTGGTTTGCATAAAAAAAGCCCCCCGATTTCTCAGAGAGCTTCCTTTTCACTTTTCACCATTCACTTTTCACTCTATTTAAGCTAAAGCTTAAATAGTTATTGGATCAGATTCCCAAAGACCATGTTTGTTACATCTAGCTCTTGCAGTGATAACTGCTCCAGGTTTTACGTTTATAATGAATTCTGCAATAGGTTCCATTATTACAGCAGAAAACTCAGCTTTTCCTACGAATAGTTCATTTACTCTTAGTACTACCCATTGAAACCAATGATCTATTTCATTAGGGTGTTTTCCTCCACCAACATTAACTTTTACTTTAACTTGTGTGTTACTTAGTTTTTCTACACTTACTTGTGGTACGTGTTTTTCATTAGTTCCTTGTTCCATAGAATTACTTGAAGTATTTACTTGATCCCATAAACTCATATTTAGCTCCTTATGTTTATTTTTTGTAATTATAGAGGATTTAACTAGTCAATTGCAAGCTCCCTCTCTTTTATCCTTCCCTTGCGAAGGGAAGGTGCCCGTAAGGGCGGAAGGGTATATTATTTAAATATTTTTCTTTTATATTCTTTATGTTTACTAGGGATAAGAAGTCCTGCAATTCCCCAGTCTATTTCTTTATATTTTCTCCAAGCAAGCCATTGCTGAAAGAAAGACGGTCTGTTTTCGGCTTCTAGTTCATGATATGAGCCATCATAAATTCTAGTTTGTTTATATTTAGGATTAAGCTTCTCTACAAAAAGTTTTTTCTTTATTTCTTCAAGATCACTTTTGCTTGGTTTAAAATCATCATTTCTTAAGAAACCAGTACTTGGTCTTTTTTGAAGTTGTCTTATTGATCTGTTTGGATAATGTCTCATTATTGGATAATCTAAAAAAGGTTTATTTTTTAGTCCGTATGGAAGTACTTTCATTTGATCTAGTTTGAAAAACACTCCTTTTTTGTTCTTAAATTGGCGTATTTCTAACCCTCCTGGGTGGTAATGAGTAAGTCTTTTTTCTATTGGCATTAAATCATCATAATTTTCAAAATCAGATGTATGAAGAAAAAATTGTAGCATATGCCAATTTACCATTTCTGCACCTTTTTTTTCAGCTTGTTCAGCAATAATGTTAGGATTATCAACAAACATTTCATCACCATGTAGAAGAGTAAACCAGCCATCATAGCCATATCTTTTTTGTGCTTCTTCAAGCAAAAACTGTCTCACACCATCGGTTATTTTTCTTTTTGGGCATAAATCATCATCTCTTAAGTAATAGACTACATTGTCAAAGCTTTGTAGGATTTCAGGGGTTTTGTCGGTTGAACCATCTATAACAAGAATTTTATCAAAAAATTGGTTAAGGTTAGTGAGGGTTTCTTCAATTATGTCTTCCTCATTATATGTCATCATTAGTCCTATATTTTGCATCTATATTCTCCTTATTTTCTGTTGATTAATTTTATCACATTATAAGTTATCAAAATAAACAAATAAACAGCATTTTAGTCATTATAGAGAATTCGAATAGGGAAATGTAAGTTTAGCTAATTTAAATTGTTATTTTTATTAAATATTTATTTTGGCTCTGCAATTGTTTGTACAGTTTCGCTTAGTGAGTCACGAACTTAGCGACTGTCCCTAATAAAGGTTGAAGTTACTAATACTAAAACGGCATTGAACGGACACTTTCCTTTAAGCCGTTGGCGTACGAGAGAATTCATTGCCCTGTCAATTTTTAAGTGAGATCTGTTTCCTTGTATTAGTTCTTTGGAGTTTTGCAGAGGCTAGGCAGGATTATAGGCGGCTATGAGCCCTTATGATATAATATTTTTATGTTAGATATTACAGCAATTGTTTTAGCTTCAGGTAGTGGTTTAAGAGTTTGTGGAGATATCCCCAAGCAATTTATGGACTATAATGGCAAACCACTTCTTGAGTGGTCTCTAGATTTTTTTAATAAAAGTGAATATATTAAAACGATTGTTCTTGTTCTAAATTCTGAATATATTGAGTCGGTAAATGAGTATATCAATCTCTCAAAATTTTCTAAACTTAATAAGGTAGTTGCCGGTGGAAGCACAAGACAGCGTTCCTCAATGAATGGACTTGCTGTTGCAGAATCTGAATATGTTTTAATCCATGATGCTGCAAGACCAACTATTTCAGAAGAACTGATGTTGAGATTATCAGAAGGGCTTTCCTCTTATGAAGCGGTTGTTCCTTGTATCTCAGAAACTAATACTGTTTATCAATTATTCAAAGACGGTGTTGTTGAAAGTGTACTAGATAGATCAAAACTAGGTGTTGTTCAAACGCCTCAGGCATTTAAAAAGTCTGTAATTACAAAAGCTCATGAATTAGCTGAAGCCGATTCCAGAGTAGATTTTACTGATGATGCTGGACTGGTTATTCATTATGCTGAAGCAAAGGTAAAAACAGTCTTAGGCGATGTGAACAATATTAAAGTTACATATCAGTCTGATTTTTAATTTTTTTGTTCTCTTTTTTTTAATTGAGCACTCAACTGTTTGAGCAAATATACTTTGTTATAATTTCTTGAGAATTTTGCTCCCCGTCTGAGGGGTTCGAAAGAAATTATCCAAAAGTAATAAAGCGAGTTTTGAGTGATCTTGATTTTTGCTTCGTTTTTATCAAGAAAAATGAAGGGTACTCTTTATATAGTCTTCTAGTTCCTGCGAATCATGATCTCGTTGTCTAAGATGAGTTACTTCAGTTCCTTCTAAATAACCATTTATAGTTCCTTTTTTTATAGCAGCATATGTTGCAGAGTCATCTCCACCATAAGTAGCAAGGAATTTTTTAGGGAATAATCTATACTTCAATGTGTTTTTATAGGAAGATCCTTTAATCGCAAATATTGGTCCAGCTACAGTAGCTAGAAAAGGTGATTTTATTTTGTATTTTCTTTTATTTATGCCTCTTATTTTTTTTGCTGGAAAGAAAAGGTTGATTTCAGGATTACAGGAGTTTTTTGTAAAACGCATTCCTATCATTCCAGATTTTTTAATATTTACAGAAGCTTCAATCATGCTGTTAAAACTTTTAGGCGAAAATATTATATCTGGGTCTATTGATACTATTGTTTTGGGTAAGTTTGAGTCATTAATGAATCGTTGTCCAAAATTATTTACAGCAACAGCTTTACCTAAGTTTTTACCTATGAAAATAGTATCTATTTTTTCGTGATCTAATGTTTTTAAATATTCTTGAATATCAGGTGTTGATTCGTTATCTAAAATAAGAGCATAAGTGTTTTTTTTGCTGTTTAAGGTTTTTATAACACTGTTAATACAAAGCTGTATCGCAGGTAAACAGGTGTAAGTAACAATAATTATCAGGGTAGAGTCTTTGTATTTTTTTATATCAAAAACCAATTTATAGTAGTCATTAAGTTCTATTTTATTTATCTCATCCGAAGAGGCTTCTTTGCCACCATAATAGCTAATCATATTCATTTTTCTCATAGAAATAATATTCACATAAGAATGAGAATTTATCAATTGCAAACTGTATAGATTGAATATGTTACCTATAAATGTTTTAATCATTATTAATATGAATAAAAAATGGGTTTTAGTCCTTGGTGGCTGTGGGTATATTGGCACAAATATTTGTGAAGATTTATTGAAAAATAGATTCAATGTAATAGCATATGATTTGAATCCAGGACAGTCGGGGTCCTTTTTAGAATTATATCCAAATAGCTATAAACATATTCAAGGTGTGGTTAGCGATCTGCCAACATTGGTACAAGTAGTAACTGAGCATCAAATTATGCTTGTTATGCATTTAGTATCAACAATGGTGCCAAGTTCAGGATATGATAAATATCTTGAAGAGCAAAAGAATATTATCGTTCCTTCAATTGAGTTGATTAAAACGTTTACAGATCTTGGTGTTAATAAGCTTATGTTCTTTTCATCAGGTGGAACTATTTATGGAAATAATGGTAATAGTGTAAATTCTGAATTAAGTAGCTGTCAGCCTATAAATTATTATGGGTTAGCAAAGCAGCAATTAGAAAACTATTTATTAATGAATCATGAAAGTTTAGGTCTAGATTATTTAATAATAAGACCTTCCAATCCTTATGGAAAAAACAAAAAGATATCATCGTTGCAAGGACTTATACCGTTGGTCATGAGCAAGCTAAAAAATAATCAAATTATTGAGGTATGGGGAGATGGCGAGTCGACAAGAGACTATATATACATTGATGATTTAGCTGCTTTAATAACTGAAATTATTAAAAAGAATACATGGAATGAGATTTATAACATTGGCACTGGTGAAGGTACTTCTATTAATCAAATTATCGAGATTGCAAAGGCAGTGACTAGTAAAGACGTATTAGTAGAATATATAGAGGCCAGGTCAGTAGATGTTCCCAAGAATGTCCTTAATATAAATAAGCTTGAGGGTTTAATAGGGAAACATCAATTGCTGTCAGTAAAACAAGGAATGAAATTATTATGGAAGGCAATGGCCAATTAGCCTTTATTGTTGAGAAAATTATGAGTAAAAATGCTTTATTTGCCGTTTGTATTTATCCTGAAGAAAACAAAATTCCAATTGAATTTAGGTATGCAATTAATACTTTTGAAAAGTATTGCGAAAAGTATAATTTAGACTTAATTCTAGTTGATAAGCCCAAATATAATGTAGTTGGTTCAAAGTATAAGTATAATTATATGGTTCTTGAGAAGTTTCAAGCATATGATTATTTTGATGACTATGATCGATTGTTTAAAGTAGATTTAGATGCACTTATTACAGTAAATTGTCCTAATGTTTTTGATTTAGTTCCTGAGGATTGTATCGGAGCAATGTATGAAGATTTAGGTAAGCGAAGAAAAGAACGTCATTATCAAATGAAGCAAGTTCAAGATGTTTTTGGTAATGTGCTAGGATGGACAGAAGGATACTTTAATGAAGGTATAATGGTAGCTTCAAAACAGCATAGAGATTTCAATAAACTTACAAAAGACGATATCCATAATTTTACTGAAGAGGAAATTGGGATTAATCGTACACAGAATGTTGTTAATTGGAAAGTTAGAAAAGAAGGATATCAGATATTTCCTTTAGAATATAAATTCAATCATATGTTTATGTTTGATGAAGTAAATATAGCCAATATCAAAAGGGGTAGTTTGCTTTCTGATAATACAAAGAATTCTTATATAATTCATTATGCAGGATTGAAGGGTAAAATTAGAAATAGAAGAATGACTAGAGATTATAAGAAAATAATTAGAGATTGGAAAACAGAAGGGTATTAAATATGAGTGATGGTGTTTGGTTAATTATTGGGTTTATTGGCCAATTTATTTTTGGCATGAGGTTTATTGTTCAATGGATATATTCTGAAATTAAAAAGAAAAGCGTAATACCTCTAAGCTTTTGGTACTTAAGCTTAGCTGGAACAACGGTTTTGCTGGCATATTCTATCTACAAACAAGATATAGTGTTTATAGCTGGGTTTTCATTGAATATGCTAATCTATATTAGAAACTTAATGTTGATTGCTAAAAGAAAATAATTCTTTTATTTAGTAGTTTTTATTCTATATACAAGATAATTCACAGGGCTTTTTAGTTGTTATGTTTTTTTAGGTTAAATCATGAATTTTTTAAAATATTTATAGTAAATTTTTGTTCTAAAATATGACCATTTTAAATTCTCTGAGTATTTTTGGAAAAAAGCTTCAGTAGAATTTTTACCACAAATATTCTTAATTTTTTTTAATACAATTGTTAGGTCATATATTTGATAATGTAGGGATAAAATGTTTAAGGGATTTAGCAGAATTGTTTCATCTAGGTCGATAATGTAAGGATTATCATCCTTAACAATAAAATGTTCAAAATCTTTTCCAAAATCAATTATAAAAACTTTTTTCATATGACAAAGCGATAAAATATCAGCTAAAGAGTTAACAATTGCTAACTTAAACTTATTATCAGTTAAACTATTGAAATAGGTCTCAAATGTTGTGCTATTTGCAATGTATTCCTGGAACTGAATTGATTTTTTTGTAAGAAATAGTTTTTTGAAATTAATTATTGAGTATATGATAGGTGTGATTTTCCTATTTGTATTTTCTAATCTTTTAAAAGCTCTATATGCATGTTTAGCCGAAATAATTCTCCAGGACCTGTTTAATCTTCCCATGATTAGTTCTTTTGTAATTAGCTTGTTGTCAAAGTATTTTATTAGTAAAGGGGATAACTCTTGAGGTATGTTTTTGTCACAATAATATACACTACGATGATCTTTATCCCGGATGTTGTATGCAGAATGCTGATTAATATCAAAAGTTTTAAAAAAATCAGTGTGTTTTAAATAATTTTTTTGTATAAATTGAATTTTCCTATTTAAAAAATTACGCATAACTTGGAATCCACCATTTCTTCAATAATGGTATCTTCGTTGTAGGTCATTAATAATCGTATATTTCGCATAAAAAAAAGAATATCATATTTGATATTTAACGTCTATATTGAGTTGTTTTGTTTAATCTGTTTTTTTTAATTTATAAAAAATCTTAGTTAGTCTTTTTCCTTTTTATAAATAGTTTTAATTAAATATGGATATCTATTATTAACTGTATTTTGTATGTCCTTAAGTATTTCTAACATGAATCCCATTGATAAGAAGATAAATGATGATAGAAATCCAATTAATGCCATAAAAAAAGGTGGTCTAGTAGCCATATCAGTTTGAAACATAAGTTTTGAAATCAATACCCACATGAAAAGGGCTGAGCTTATTGTAAAAAGGGCAAAGCTTAATCTGCCAAAAAGATATAGAGGCCTAGATTTAAAAGATCTTTGAAAAGCAAAAAGAATAATGTCAAAGAATACATCAAAGACTCTTGAGAATCCATAATGGCTTTTGCCAAATTTTCTAGCAGGGAACTGAACATTAACATCTGTAACAGTTCCTCCAGCTGTCCACGCTAATGCAGGAAAAAGTCTATGGTATCCAGCTTTTAATTTGAATGATCTAGCCATATCGCCATCAATGCATTTATAACCACCCATATCTTTTGAAGGGCATCCAGTAGCTTTTCTAAGCATCCAGTTGGCAATTTTACTAGGTAGTTTTTTAAATATTAAAGATTCTGTTCTTCCTTGTCTTACTCCAGAAACTAAGGAGAATCCTTCTAAAGCTTTTTTGTGTAGTTTTGGAATATCTTCAGGTAAATTTTGTAAGTCACTATCCATTATTATTATATGTGTGCCACAGCTATTTTGAATCCCAGCATATACGGCAGCCCATTGTCCGCTGTTTCTAGCAAGTTCTATTACTTTCAAAGTGCTATGTTTTTTTGTTAAATCTTGAAGTATTTTTAATGTATTATCACTGCTACCATCGTTTACAATAATTATTTCTGAGTTATTGTTGTATTCTTTTAGTGTGTTTGCTGTACGCGTGACAAATTCAACTGCATTTAGTTCTTCGTTATGCATGGGTGCTATTACGCTTAATTCGATATTTTCCATTATGAGAGCCTTTCTGTTGCGAATATTTTATATTCTGATATAATACTTTATTATATTATGATTAAAAGATTTCAAACAAGTGTACTTAATTTATTTAGAAGCAGAAAAGTTTTCTGGGTTTTATATGTTTCCATAATTTTATTATGGACAATAGAGGCTTTTTATCGTTTATATTTTTTGGATTTTTGCGCTTCTGATTTAGCGTGTCAACTACAACCAGTAGCTAATTTAGTCTTTAATAATCACTTTTATTATTCTATTGAAGATATGCACCCGTTTGCAAATCATTTTAGACCTGGACTGCTTTTTTTTGCTCCTTTAATTAAAATTATCCCTTCAGCAATTTGGATTATGCTTGTAAGAATAATTTCTTATAGTTTAGTGCCGTTGATTTTTTTAAAAATGGGAAAAAAATATTTGTCCGATCAGCGATACATTTATACCGTTCCTGTTTTATGGCTAATAAATGATGTAGTTACCTCAATTATGTTTGCTCAAAATTTTGCAACAAGTATTCTTTTTCCTGTTTTTGTACTTTCTTTTTATTTTGCTTACGAGAATAAGCATTTTCGGATGTATATTTGTTTGTTTTTTATTCTACTCTTTAAAGAAAGTATGCCATTGGTATGGCTTTCTGTTGGTATGTTTAAGATTGTTGAGCAAAAGCAATGGAAGCACGGTATTTTTTTGATTATCACTGGTGTTTTTATAGGGTTAGGATTGCATTTATTTATTATGCCACTTTTTAATGCTGGGATGGTAAGTAAGCATCAATCTATGCTAGGAGTGTTTTATGACAATATCCCTTTGAAGATTAGTATGATGTTTAAAATAATATTAGCTCTTGGGTGTATTCCTTTAATTTACCCAAAATCATTTTTATATACGATGCCTGCTTTTAGCTTGTATTTAGTAAGTAATATTATGTCAGCACTTTTTGTGCGAGCACATTATCATGATTTTACAATTAGCATAATGTTTGTTGCTGTATTTTTTGCATTAAAATATTATTTAAAAGGGAATACTTGGTTTAACAAAGTTGGAATTTTGAAACAAAAAAAGCAAATATCAATTATATTAGGTCTTCTTTTATTACTATCTTTTTTTAAATTACCTATAAAAACTATAATAAACCCTGTGTTTAAAAACAGAAGCTACGTTGAGTTATATAAAATGACAAAGGCTGTAAAAGATTTGAATAATTATTTATCGTTACACAAAGAAATAGATGTTTATGCTAGTCAAAAAACGGCAACATATCTTTTTACTCATCCTAGGCTTAGGAGTATACCTACCAGAGGTTCTTTGCCTAAATACTTCAGTAAAGGAATTACAGATAACAAGTATATTGTTGTTTTTCCTGAAAATCCTAACTATTTTCATGTTAATAAAAACAACAAGCAGGTTATAATAAATGATGTTAAAAATGGACTAATATCTGGTAAATATAAAGAAGTATCAGGGTATTACGGATTGACGGTTGTTTTATGTGAAGGTGAGTGATTTAGGTTTAGAATAATATCTTGGGTAAAATAGGAACACTAAAGTCGTTACACCTTTCAATTCACAAACGTAATAAACGTCTAAACAAACAAACAGTAATATGATTTTCCATCTAGACACCTTTAATCAGTCTAGGTAAACTAAGTATTGTAGATATAAGATAAATAACATTCAAAGATAATTACGTCTATTTATCTTAAGGATGGTATTGCTTTTGACCATATGCATGATTATTTTTATGAAAAGAGTATTACAATTTATCCAGGAAAAGTTGAGGAGTTTAATACTTTTAGGGTAGCAAATATTGGGGATTTAACATTTAAAGATATGGAATTGTTTATTAAAGAATTTCAGAATTATTTGAACTAGTAATAAATTATTTTCTTTTGTAAATAAGTTGCAAATTTGGAGCAAACACAACATCTTCTTCCCGTTTTTTTTATTCATTGCTCAACCTTCGGTTTCTTTCAATTTTGTTAATAAAGAACCGATTTTATTACACAATTTTTTAAAAATTACCTATATAATATAACATTATTTTTCAAAAACATGTTATATATATATAATATTAATTAGGGAGTATTTTGAATAATGGGAAAAAATAAGAAAATATATGTTGGGATGAGTGCAGATTTAGTTCATCCAGGGCATATGAATATTTTAAAGAAAGCTGCCAAATTAGGAGAACTAACAATAGGGTTACTGACAGATAAAGCAATAGCAAGCTATAAAAGACTTCCCTATATGACATTTGATCAAAGAAAGATAGTTATTGAGAATATTAAGGGTGTAAAAGAGGTCATTCCTCAAGAAACATTAGATTACAGACCAAATTTAGAGAAAATAAAACCAGACATAGTTGTTCATGGTGATGATTGGAAAGAGGGTGTTCAATCTAATATAAGACAACAAGTAATTGATACATTGTCTTCTTGGGGTGGAGAATTAATAGAGATTGGTTATACTGAAGGAATTTCATCAACAAAGCTTAATAATTCAATTAGAGAGATAGGGACTACTCCTGATATTAGAAGGGGCAGGTTAAGAAGATTAATTGATTCTAAAGATGTTGTGCGCATAATGGAATCACATAATGCATTGAGTGGATTAATTGTAGAAAATGTTAAGAGTGATACCGGTGTAGAGTATGATGGCATGTGGTCAAGTTCATTAACAGATTCCACCTCTAAGGGGAAGCCAGATATAGAAGCGGTTGATGTAAGTACGCGTATTAGTACTATTAATGAGATTTTTGAAGTAACTACTAAACCAATGATATATGATGCTGATACGGGTGGTATTGCAGAACATTTTGCATTTACAGTAAGAACATTAGAACGAACAGGTATAAGTGCAGTAATTATTGAAGATAAAACAGGACTTAAAAAAAATTCACTTTTTGGTAATGAAGTAGACCAACAGCAAGATACTATTGAAAATTTTTGTAATAAAATTAAAGTTGGCAAATTAGCACAAATTACAGATGATTTTATGATTATTTCAAGGGTAGAGAGCTTAATTTTGGAATGTTGTATGGATGATGCGATAATACGTGCAAAAGCCTATATAGAAGCTGGGGCAGATGGCATTATGATCCACTCACGCAAGAAAGAACCGGATGAAATTATAGAGTTTTGTAAAATATTAAGAGAATATAATGAAACTATCCCAATAGTTGTTGTTCCTACAAGTTATAATCAAATTACTGCAAAAGAGTTAAGTAAATCAGGCATAAATGTTGTTATTTATGCGAATCATATGTTACGTGCTGCCTATCCAGGGATGTTAAATGTAGCCAGATCGATATTAACTAATGATCGTAGTTTTGAAGCAGAGAAAGATTTATTATCAATAAAAGAAATCTTAAATTTAATACCAGGAACAAGGTAATGACAATAGACGCTAATGTTTTTATTGATAAGTTAATTGTGCATGGATATTCTCATTTATGTGTTGTTCCTTGTAGTTTTGCAAAAGATGTAATAAATGCAGCAATTAATAACCGAAATATAGAATACATTCCTGCAGCAAGTGAAGCTGTTGCTTGTTCAATTTCTGTAGGTTTAAAAATGTCTGGGAAAAAACCGATTGTTATTGTTCAATCTTCTGGTCTTACAAATATGGGTAGCTGTATTACTAGTTTGATGAAGCCTTATGGTGTGTTTTTCCCAATTCTTGTAAGTTGGAGAACATATACCGAAGGAAGTAGTGAGATTCAACATCAACATTTAGCTACTGAATTACCATCCCTAGTAAATGCATATGGTTATGAACACATTGTTTTAAATAATGAAGATATAGAAGTTTCAATAAAACAAATTAACGACTGTAATAGTAATCAAATTATTTGCCTGATTAAGAAAGGTTCGTTTTCAAAGGTAGAGTTGACTGACAGTAATAAATTAGATGTATCAGGTTATACTGCTAGAGGGGGCTTTTTAAGTTTACTAAACGATAGTTTTAAAGATAGCGAAACTTTATTTATAGGAACAACTGGCAATACATCAAGAGAGATGTATTGTTTTATGCCAGATACAAATAATTTTTATATGGCAGGGAACATGGGTGGAGCATTAAGCTTAGGGCTTGGAGCTGCTATGGCAGGAAAGAAAGTTATAGTTTGTGGCGGTGATGCTGAGTTTGTTATGCATATGGGTGGGCTTACAACCGCTGGAAGATATAAAAGTAATATTGATTTGCTTTATATATTGTTTGATAATGAGCAGAACAAAAGCACTGGCGGTCAAAATACATATCAGCAGCATGTTGATTATATAAATATTGCAAAAAGTTCTAATTTGGATGTTGTGGAGAATACTGTGACAGATTTGCAAGAGTTTTTAAAGGTAGTCGCAGATTATAAGAATGGCTTAAAATTCGTTCATGTTAAATGTGGTTTGGACAATGAAACACCAAGGCCACCATTAGAGGTTGTGATAGTTAGTGAGTTTAGTTGATGGATAAAAAAATTAAATATTATATGCCTACTAAGATTGTTTATGAAAAAAATGAGATAAATAATATTGATCATTATATTGCTGGAAGAAAAGCACTATTAGTAACTTCAGAAGGATTTGTTAAGAGAGGTTTAGTAGATAAAATAAAATCGCTTACTGATAAAGTTGTGTTTGTAGTTTCGGATATAAAATCTCACCCAGACTTTCGTGATCTTAAAGTAACTTATAATAAAGTATCAAGTTTAGATTATGATGTAATTTTAGCTGTAGGTGGTGGCAGTGTAATTGATACTGCTAAATTTTTATCTGTTCAAAGTGAAACAAAACAATATCAGTTTGTTGAAGATATAATAAAGAAACAAAGTTCCTCAGATAATAATTATAGTCTTACTCCAATTATTTCTATCCCAACGACTGCTGGGACGGGAAGTGAAATAACTCCTTGGGCAACAATATGGGATATGGAAGAAAAAAAGAAGTACTCATTACATTTGCCAGATTTATTTAGTGAATGTGCGATATATGATCCAGTGTTAACATTATCAGTACCAAAAGAAATTACAATTCAGACTGGGCTTGATGCATTATCTCATGCACTAGAATCTATTTGGAATAAAAATGCCAATGAAATAACCATAAATTATGCAGTTAAAGCGTCTAAGCTGATAATAGAAAACATTGTGTCTCTTTCTAAGGATTTGGGTAGTTTAGAATATCGTAATAGTTTGATGAAGGCATGTATGTATGCAGGCTTATCTTTTTCAAATACACAAACAGCAATTGCTCATGGAATGAGCTATTATATTACAGCGCATAAAGCAGTTCCGCATGGTATAGCTTGTAGTTTTACATTGCCAATGCTGATTGACAATATTATTGGAAAGTATCCGTTTATTGATAAAGCTTTGGTGGAGATATTTGGAGAGTTGTCCTCTGTAAAACTAAGAGATATTTTAAAATCATTGAATATTTCAACAGAATTTGAAGATTATGGAATTTTGAAAGCAGAGTTAGCAGAACTAAAATTGTCATTAAAAAATAATTTGAGAGCTGGTAATAGTTTGGTTGGGTTAGACTAAAGGAAAAAATTTGCTATATAAAACAATTGATTTTAAAAAGCATAGTGATGTCAGAGGAGATCTTGTTCCTCTTGAGATAGGTGCTGAGTATAACGGTGCGGATATTCCTTTTGATGTTAAGCGCTGTTATTTTATCTCAGTTCCTACAAATGATAATAATGCTATTAGAGGCAGACATGCACATTACGACTTAGAACAAGTAATCATTTGTATGAATGGAAGTTTTATACTGGATTTGTCTGATGGAAAAGGTAATCAGAAAAGTATAAAATTAGACAGAAATGATGTTGGAATTTATATTAAAGATTTAGTTTGGAGAGAGTTGAAATCGTTTTCTGAAGATTGCTCAATTCTTGTTCTTGCTAGCCAGCATTATAATGCGAAGGATTATATACATACATATTCTGACTTTTTGAAAGAGGTAAATAAATGATTCATGAATTAGCAGATGTTAAAAGTTCTAAAATAGGTAAAGGTACAAATATTTGGCAGTTTTGTGTTGTCTTAGAAGATGCGGTGATAGGCAGTAACTGTAATATTTGTTCTCAATGTTTTATTGAGAATGATGTTACTATTGGTGATAATGTAACAATTAAAAGTGGAACACAAATTTGGGATGGCATGATTGTTGGTGATAATGTTTTTATTGGAGCAAATGTGTCCTTTATAAACGACAAGTATCCAAAGTCTAGAAATAAAGATTGGAACTTAGAATCCGTGATTATTGAAAATGATGTTTCAATTGGTTCTGGCGCAACTATTATGGCAGGAGTTCGTCTTGGAAAAGGTGCTACTATTGGTGCTGGTTCTGTGGTGATAAAAGATGTTGGAAAAAACGATGTAGTTGTTGGTAATCCTGCGAGAAAAGTAAAATGATTCCCTTTTTAGACCTTAAATTGATTAATGATTCATACTCAGAAGAGATTAATTGTGCCATTAAGCAAGTTTTAGAATCTGGTTGGTACATTATGGGTAATCAATGTAGCTTATTCGAGCAAGAATTTGCTAAATATTGTGGCACTAAACATGCTATTGGTGTTGCGTCTGGCTTAGATGCTCTTATTATTATTCTAGAAGCCTATAAAGAGCTTGGTGTTTTTGAATTGGGCGATGAAGTAATTGTACCTGCCAATACGTATATTGCTTCTATTCTATCAATATCTAAGGCAGGGCTAGTTCCTGTGCTTATAGAACCAGATATTGATACATATAATATCAATCCATTATTAATAGAATCAAAAATAACATCTAAAACAAAAGCAATTATGGCAGTTCATTTGTATGGACAAGTTGCTCAAATGGACGTAATTGAAAAAATAGCACAAAAACACAATCTTAAAGTAATAGAAGATTCAGCACAAGCTCATGGAGCTGTTTATAGTGGAAAAAGGACTGGTAATCTTGGAGATGCTTCTGGCTTTAGCTTTTATCCCGGTAAAAATTTAGGAGCATTAGGTGATGGGGGAGCTATAACAATAAATGATGGTAAATTAGCGGAAGTTATAAGAGCTTATCGTAATTATGGTTCGCATCAGAAATATATTAATAAATATTTAGGATTAAATAGTCGTCTTGATGAAATACAAGCAGCAATTCTTAGAGTTAAGTTGAAACACTTAGATGAAGATAATCAAAAACGTAGAGAAATAGCTCAATATTATTGTGAGAATATAAAAAATCCAGAGATTGTATTACCTGTCACTCGTCATTCGTCACTCATAACTGAAAAAGACCATGTTTTCCATCTCTTTGTTATTCGTTGTAAAGAGCGTAATAAATTACAGCAATATTTATTAGATAATGGTATTCAGACAGTTATTCATTATCCGATTCCTCCTCATAAACAAGAAGCATATAAGCAATGGAATGATTTGTCTTATTTAATTACAGAGCAGATTCATAAAGAATGTCTCAGTTTACCTATAAGTGCTGTGTTAGCTGATGATGATGTGAAATATGTTGTAAGTATTCTGAATAGCTATAATGAAAAATAAAAGTAAGAAAACTATTTTAATAAATGGCCTTGGCTTCTCTGGCTCTGGTGCTTTAGTTGATTATTTTAAAGAATTTAATAATATTTTTGTGTTCGCGGATGAGTTTGATGTTTTAAGGCATTCTGGCGGTATTTTTGAGTTAGAGAAAATTATTAAATCACAGAATATTTTCTTAATAGATAGTGGGGTTAAAAGGTTTATACGATTAGTTGATTATTTAAATAGAACTTCATATAAAAACAAAAAGGGGCGAGGGTATCAGAATGTTTTTGGTGAAAAATTTAAGGATAGTGCATATGAGTTTTTAGAAAAAATACTATTAATTAATTCTGATACTGCGCAAAAGTACTTTAATATAAACGAGAATAATGATAACTCCGAGTATTTAAAAAAAGTTATCAGTGCTTTTAGTTGGATAGTTCCAAAAAAGGCAAAGCTTGAGTTTAAAAAAGATAGTGATAACAAAATATATTATGCCAAGGCTTTGGTTGAAGAAGAATTTGTTGAATATGCAAAAGAATTTATATCAAATATTTTTTCTGATCAAAAAGATAATGAATTCTTGTTATTAGATCAAGCTATTAGCATTGGGGCAAGAAATTTTTCTGAAAATTTAAAGTATTTTCATGATGCTAAGGCAATCGTTGTATATCGTGATCCTAGAGATGTCTATATGGAATCACTGATAATGGGTCGAGGATGGATGACTTCAAATACTGTGCCTGATTTTATTAATTGGATTAAATGTATGTATAAGCCTTTAGAAGATGATAATAATAGTTTATTGAAAATAAGCTTTGAACACCTTGTTTTAGATTATAGTAATACTACAAATAAAATAAATAAATTTGTTGGAATTAGTCCAGGTTCTCATTTTGAGCCACAAAAATATCTAAATCCAAAGATATCAAGTGAAAATGTTGGCATTTGGAAGAATGCTGGAAATAAGGCAGCTATAGCCCTAATAGAAAAAGAGTTGTCTGAGTTTTGTTATAATGGTTATGGTGACAGTTAATGAATGATAATAATTATAAAAAAGGATTAGTTTCTTTTTGCTGTTTAAGTTATAAACATGGGGCATTTATTAAAGATTGTTTAGAGAGTATTTTGAACCAATCATATAAAAATATCGAGATTATCGCACTTGATGATGGTTCTCCTGATGATAGTGGAAAGATTCTGACAGAGTGTTCAAAAAAATCACCTGTTCCTATAACTGTGATTTTACAAAACAATACTGCCAATGTTCCTAAAAATTTTAATACTATGTTGAACAAGGCAAAAGGTGAGTTTGTTTTTTTTATATCAATGGATGATTACATTGAAAACGATGCAATATCATCTAAAATGGATTTGTTTAATGAAAATATAGCCTTTATTGCAAATAAGCTAAATAATAAAGTTGATGCTAATAATGAAATTATTTGTAAAAACGAATCTCCTTATATGAATTGGGCAAAAGAAACACATACTACGGCAAGAGATCTACTTGAGCTAGAATACAATCACTTAGGGGCCTTTTATATTCAAGGTGCAGTATTTAGAAGGAATATAATTGATGCTATTGGTGGTTTTGATGATGATTTAATCGGTGATGATATCATACTTAGAACGAAATTATTTATCTATATGATTGATAATGTGGACTTGCAGTTCGTTTTATTAAATAAATCAGCCGTTAATTATAGAATTCATGATAGTAATATTCATAAAAATTCTTTCAGACAGGTGTTATTGATTAAAGAATGGAAAGATAGGTACTTTCCAGATAAAGATGGGTTGAAGCTTTTATTTCATAGAGTTCAAAAGGCATATGCTCAAAACATTGCATCTTATAATTTGTGTAATTGTTCAAAATTAATTTCAATATTAGACGAGTTGCTTCTGGGGGAATGTGAGTCAGCTAGGCAAAAGTATATAAAACAATTTTTTAAATATAAAAAAGTTAAATATCTCTAAAATTTATAGATAGATTATAATAAAGTAGGATAAAACGGTAGAGTTTAGTAGTATATAATATATAAAAAAAGTTTTGGATTGCGATTTATTACAAAGTGAAATTCAAAAAATAAGTGATCTAACTACAGATGTAATTGCTGGAAGGCATGGAGAGTATGATTTTGGAAGTTATAAAAGAGGCTATTTTTTATTAAAAAAGGATTTACAAAATTATGATGAATTAATCTTTTGTAATGATTCTTGTTATGGTCCTGTTAATGGACTTCAGCGTTCTTTTAATGAAATGAGTAATAAAAGTATCGATTTTTGGGGAATAACCTCTAATAATTATGGTTATAGAAGATCGCTTTTGTTTAAAAATAGGTACGTTATCTCTAAAAAAGAATTTCACTTGCAGAGCTATTTCATTGTGTTCCGTAATTGTTGTTTTATTAGTAATATTTTTAAAGAATTCATGAAGGCTATAAAACATGAAGAAGCTAAAAATGATATTATTATCAATTATGAAATAGGATTAACTAAATTGCTTTTAAAAAGTTGTTTTAGTTGTGAGTCATATAATAATCTTGGGAAGTTTGTGAGAAATGTTACCGAAACAAAATGGAAGGAACTTTTATTAGATAAATATCCTAGTCCTTTTTTAAAAGTTGGATTAATTAGAGATAAATCTGATAAGGATTTTGTGAAGGGATGGGATGAGTTTTTAATTGAGCATACGAACTATCCAGTGGAGTTAATTAATTCCCATTTAAAGAGAATTAAGAATTAAATTTTTCGTACATTTTTTTAATATAATTATTCATATTATAGTCAGAAGATAGATATTCTTCTTCCACGTTCTTTTTTAATTCAGAAAGTTCTTTTTTGTTTAATGAAATAAAGTTGCTGATAGTAGTTTTCCAGTTCCCATCTTTTACTAACATTCCATTTTTGACTTCAATTACTACATTGAGGTTTTCACCCACAGGTGAGGCGAGTACCGGGACATTGCTTGCTAAGTATTGTTTCAATTTAAAAGCAGATTTTGCTCTGTCGTATTTTGTGTCTAGTTGAGGCATAATCCCAATATCAAAAGTTTGTATTTCATTAGATATTTCTTGCTCATTATTCCAGTTTTTTATTATAGGGAAAAGTATTTCAACTTTTGTTTTGTTGAATATGTTTTTTATTTCGTCCTGCGCAGCAGACATTGTAATGCCTACTAGTTTTAATTTGATCTTTACTGAGATGTTTTGTATCTCATTGAAGAACATATCTAGATTATTTTTATGTGGTTTGTAGTTGCCTACCCATCCTATTGTGAATGTTTTATTTTCTTCCTTTTCTATTAGTTTCACTTTAGGAACAGGTGTTGTCATTAATTTTATGTTTTTGTTGTACTTAGAGTAGTTTTTTTCCAATTCTTTAGATCCAACCCATACTTGATCTGTTTTTGAAATCCAGTCATATATATATTTTTTATTTTTTTTATTTTCAGTTAAGTCTTCAATTGCATCATCTATATCAAGTATGCTTATATCTGCAATTTTTCTGATTTTTTCCATAAGTTTTGAGATTTTATCTTTTTTTACTATTCTCTGGAAAATTACTACATTAGTTTTTTTTGTAAGTTTAATTTTCAGATAAAGAAAAAAAAGGTAGAAAATATCTTGTTTCCTATGAAAAATAGTTGTTTTTATTTTGTATTTTTCTTTTAGAGATTTAAGTGGATAAGTTCCTCTGTATCGGGTGCTTGGAGTATGTTTCCTGTAATTATAAGAAAGAAAGTATATGTGCATAGGAATATTATATCAGTAATTTTTTTTTGTAGCTGTAGATTCTTATAAATGATATTATTTAAATATGAAAAAAAATGCTTTATTTTGTGTAAATATTTATCCTGATAAGGATAAAATGCCTCCTGAAACACAATTCGCGATTAAAACATTTGAGCTTTATTGTGAAAAATTTGACTTAGATTTAATTGTTCTAGATCAACTTAAATATAATCTTACAGGTAATGCAAAATATCAATATCTTATTCTTGAAAAGTTCCAATCATATGATTTTTTAAATGGGAAATATGATCGTTTGCTTAAGGTTGATACCGATATGATGATAACGTCTTTTGCTCCTAATATATTCGATGTTGTCTCAGAAGATTCAATTGGTGTTGTATACGAAGATGTAGGTTCTAGAAAAAAAAGAAGATTACATGAGATTAAAATGGCTCAAAAGTCTTTTGGTAATATTGGTTGGGAAAATGGTTATTTTAATGCTGGGATGATGGTTATGTCTCAACAGCATAATAAAGCCAATTTTTTGGATAAGAAAATATTGTCGCATATTAAAAACGAACAATTTGATTATGGAGTAAGAGAACAGAATATTATAAATTGGAAAGTGAAAGATCTTAATTATAAAATACAATCATTAGACTATCGGTGGAACCATATGTTTATGTTTGATGAAATTAATTTTACAAATTTAAAATTAGGAAGTTTGTTTAAGGATAAAGTTAAGAATTCTTTTATTATTCATTATGCTGGAGATGCAATTAAAAGAGCTAAATTTATGACAAGAGATTATCCTATAATCATGGATGATTGGAATAATAGTGTTAGATAATTATTATGTGCATCAATCGGAAGGGTATGCAATTGGGAATTTTATAAATTGTACTCCTACAATTAAATTTCTTGCTGATTACTATAAAATAAAGATTAAAGTTCTTTTTCATGACAAAGTTGTCGAAAATATGTATTTGAATTGTGATTTTATAGAGATAATTACTAAAGAACAAGCTGAAGGGATAGATTGTCTTTTTCAGTCCAATCTAGTAAATGCAATTATTCCAGATTATAGATATATTTTTATAAAGGTATTAAAAAAGCTAAAGATTAGTAAAAAAAATGTAATTATTCCACATACGTATGTTGATAAAAAGAAGACGCCAAAAGAATATAGAGAGAACGATTATGTTGTTGTTGTTCGCGGGCATGCGCCTGGTAGTGGATGGCTTGATAAAAAAGACCCTGGAGATGATATATATAAGTTTTTTTTATCAGAACTTAATAGTAAGTATCAGCTAGTCTTTATTGGCGCAAGTGTAGATTATGATCGCTATATTAATTATATGAAAGATTGGGTTGATAATCCTTTTGTTGAGCTTAATGATATAGATAGAAGTTTAGGGTTAATAGCAGGAGCAAAGTTCGTTATAGGTAATGATACCGGTATGTATCATGTTGCTGGTGCTTATAATGTGCCAATGTTTGTTTTTTGGAAAGATAGCTTATATCCAAAGAGCAAGTCTCCAGGAAAAGGCTGTGTGTTCAGCTTTAAAGGTAATTGGTATAATGATTTTAATAATTGGTTAAAAAAAGATTTTGATTCAGTTTTTTTTAATAAATTAAATACTAAAAGAAAACCAGGTTGGTGGAATTGGATAAAGCTATGGTGAAAAATATTTTTATTACAGGCGCAACAGGTTGTATTGGTTCCTATATTTCAGAGCAATTAATTAATAATAATAAATATCATTTGTTTTTATTAGTTCGAAATCCAGACAGATTATTACCAAATGTTATAAATGCTAAGAATGTAGAGATAGTAAAAGGTGATATGGCTTTTATAGAGTTAGCGTCAAAAGATATTGCAAAGGCTGATTATATTATCAATATTGCTACAAGCTGGGGTGGAGCAAAACAGTCAAATGTAAATGGTGTATCTAAGATGTTATCTTTTGTTGATAAATTTAAATTTAAAAAGTTTATTCAATTTGAGACTGCAAGTATTTTAGGGCATGAGAATGCTTTGCTAGAAGAAGCGAGTACAGACGGAACCGGATATATCAAATGCAAATATGATATTTATCATATTACTAAGAATCACCCATTATCCGATAAAATAATAAGGGTTTATCCCACCGTTGTAATTGGTGGAGCTCAGGACAGACCATATTCCCATATTAGTAAGGGACTCCTTAATTTTCATAAACAATTAAAGTGGCTGAAGAGAATCTATATAGATTTTGGGTTTCATTTTATGCACTCAGAGGATATTGCGAAATGCGTAATACATATAATGAAAAATGTTGAGAATGAAAATGATTTAGTATTGGGAAATGATTACATTTCTTTAAAAGATTTTATTAAGCAGGCTACTGAGTATTACAATCAGAAAGCTATATTGAAGTTTAAGATTCCATCTTGGTTCATAAATTTAATTATAAAGCTAAATTTAGTTAAAATGAGTTCATGGGATAAGTTTTGTTTCAGCTATAAGTTTTTTAAATATAATACGGTTAATTGTAAGACCTATGGTTTATCAACAGACAAGGACACTGTTAAAGGCATTTTCGACGATATAGAAACGAATAGATAAAGTTATGAAAGAATATATAAAGTCTAACAAAAAGATCTTTTATATTTTATCCTTTTTCTTTATATATATATATTAACAGCTAGATTATTTTCCTTTCTTTTTTTTAAAACTTCTTTTCATGATTTTTACTTTTTTGACCACAGCGTATGGAGTTTTATTAACGGTAATGGGTTCTTTCTGCATTTTTTTAACATGTCTTTTTTAGCTGATCATTTTTATCCATGGCTTCTGATTTTTGTGCCTTTTTATAAAATTATTATTACCCCTGTTTGGTTGTTTATTGCACAAGCACTCTTAGCATGTTCTATGATCTTACCGATTCTTATACTTGTTAAAGAAAAGCTTGGAGAAAAGGCTGTTTTTTATTCTTCTCTTTTATTATTCTTCTATCTACCTTTTAGGCTATTTTCACATGATTTTCATGGTGATTTATGGCAAGCTGCTGCTTTATCATGGATTATCTATCTCATAGAGAAGAACAAGTACAAGTATACTTATCTCTTAATTTTAATATTCCCTTTATTTAAAGAGACTGGCATAGTTCTATTGTGTTCAGTTGGTCTTTATTTATTCTTAATAAAGAAGAAGTATGTTCAAGGTTTTATTGTTGCTTTGTATGGAGCCATAGCATCATTGTTGATTATGGGTTTTGTTATGCCATGGATAGCAAGCATGACTGGTTCTGGTTTTGTGAAAACTGCAGTATTTGCAAATCAATATTACGGATATTTAGGTGAAGGTCTTATCGGTAAGATTGTAACTCTATTAACAAATCCTATTCTGATTATAAAAAATATTTTTTCAGCTTCGGATATTGCTTACTTGATTCTATTATTTGCTCCATTAGGGTTTCTTTCTTTGTTTTCAGGAACAATCCTATTAGCGGCAGGTCCGTTGCTTCAGAATTTGTTGTCTGCAGATTTAGATTTTGTGAATATTACAGCCCATTATTCAATAGTTTTTATACCCATTGTTTTTTATTCCGCAATTTTTGGATATATAAAGTTAAAAAAGAAGTTAGTTAAGAGCAAATGGAGGTTTTTGCTAAAGGGATGTATCGCTTTCTTTATTGTTTTAAATATTATATATATATTACTATTTGAGATTAGAAGTTTTGTTCCTCCTAAAAACTTAACGTCGCATTATAGTATTTTAACGTTAATCCCTATAGAGTCTTCTGTTGCTGCTGACACACACATTCAAGGTCATTTGCAGTATAGAAAAGAATTATATAGATTAGGCGAGGCACCGGATAATGTTGAGTATGTAGTTATTAAGAAGTATCATTATTTAGAAGAAGGAGAAGCTTCTCTTTTAATTAAAAAAGATTTTTTCTTTGTTTTTGGTAAATTATTGTTAGGTGATGTAAGAAGACAGTCAGATATAGATAAGAATAATAGTATTTTAAGCTCATATATGGAAAACGAGGATTATACTATGGTAAATGATAGCAATATTTGGTTATTTAAATATAATAAATAAAGAGGTGGAATGATGAGTAAAAAAGTAATATCAGTAGTAATACCAATATATAATTCAGCAACGATTTTCCCTGTTCTTTTTGATCAATTAGTAGATGTTTTTAAATCACTCAACGACTATGAATGCGAGATAATAGCAGTAATAGATGGTTGTACTGATACATCACTTGAGTTGATTGCTGAGTATTCAAAGAAAAATAGCATATTGAAGTATGTGAATTTCTCAAGGAATTTTGGACATCAGACTGCGGTTACTGCAGGATTAGAGTACGCTTATGGTGATTATGTTGTCATCATGGATGATGATTTAGAGGATCCTCCCTCAGTCATAATCAATTTGGTGGCTAAGGCTGAAGAAGGTAATGATGTTGTATATGCTATAAGAAAAAAGAGAAAGAGATCATTTTTTCACAAAGTTTTGTACTTAATGTTTTATAGAGTTTTTGGATTTCTTGCAAATATCAATGTGCCTTATGATAGTGGGGATTTTTGTCTTATGACAAAAAGAGTTGTGGAAAGTTTAAATAAAATGCCTGAAAGAAATAGGTATGTTCGAGGGTTAAGGTCTTGGGTTGGATTCAAACAGTCTGGTATCGAATATGAGAGAGGTTTGCGTTTAGATGGTAAGTCTGGGTATAGCTTTAAATCTTATTTTAAGCTTGCTTTCAACGCTGTGTTTTCTTTTTCCTATAAGCCGTTGATCTATGTTTCACATATTGGGATTTTTATCTCCTTTATTAGTGTTGTTATGGCATTTATTTATTTGTATTTTAGGTTGACTGGGAGCTTCTCAGATGTGAGGGGTTGGACTTCTTTGTTTATATCTTTAATATTCTTTTCTGGCTTACAATTATTTTCTTTAGGGATGATAGGGCAATATATTTATAGAATATATGATGAGGTAAAGGGAAGACCTATTTATATAGTTGAAAGTACTTCAGGGTTTTCTAAGTAGCTTATAATCAACAATAGATAAACTTATCCTATGTTGCTATAATGAACGAAATTAAAGATATTTATCCTTCCCTTTATAAGGGAAGGTGGATGCGACTTAGGCGCAGACGGAAGGGTGCATAAATGATAAATAGTAATATAATACCTGATGAGGTATACAAACAGCTTGCAGAAGAAGAGGGGATTTCTGAGGATTATTTAAAGGATTTAGTTAGTTCTGGCGAAGGAGTAATTCTTGGTAATCCTAACCATAAGAATGTTAAGCCAGTGGCTGTAGGAAAAGGATTAAGAGTAAAGATTAATGCAAATATTGGTATTTCGCCAAAAACATCTGATTTAACCAAAGAGATGGAGAAGGTTAGGTTATGCGAGGAGACTGGTGTTCATTGCATAATGGATTTGTCTTTAGGTAATGATATTAGAAGTCTCCGACAAGAAATTATTAATAATACTTATATTCCTGTGGGAACAGTTCCTTTATATGGTGCATTCTTCGAGAATAATGATTGTCCAGAGAACTTGTTTGATTATTTCATGAAGTATCTAGAAGAGAGTGGACAAGATGGAGTTGATTTTGTAGTTATTCATGCTGGACTTCTAAGAAAGCATCTAGAGCTTACAAAAGACAGATTAATTAAGGTAACTAGCCGTGGTGGTTCGCTTATGATGAAGTGGATGGAGAAATGGGATAAAGAGAACTTCTTGTATGATAACTTTGATAAAGTATTAGAAGTTTGCAAAAAGTATAATATGACTATTTCATTAGGTGATGGCATGCGACCAGCTACTATCATTGATGAGACTGATGAAGCACAGTTAGAAGAGTTAAAGAACTTAGGTGAGCTTGTGTTGAGATGTAGAGAAGCTGGTGTTCAGTCTATGGTTGAAGGACCTGGGCATATCCCATTTCATAAGATTAAATTGAATATAGATTTGCAGAAAGAATATTGTCATGGAGCTCCTTTCTACGTTCTAGGTCCATTGGTTACTGATATAGCTCCTGGATATGATCATATTACTTCAGCAATAGGCGCAACAATGGCTGCTTATTGCGGTGCAGACTTCCTTTGTTATGTCACTCCTGCTGAGCACTTAGCGTTACCAGATTTAGATGATGTACGCGAAGGTATTATGGCGTATAAGATTGCAGCACATGCTGCTGACCTTACTAGAGGAAAAGATTTAGATCGTGATAGAGCTATGTCTGCTGCACGTGCAAAGATTGATTGGAAGACTCAAAGAGAACATTGCTTAGATCAAAAGAAGTTTGATGAGTATTTTAGCAAACGACCTGATGGTTATGAGACATGTACAATGTGTGGCGAGTTTTGTGCACTCAAATAGATAAAATTGTTTTTATCCTAATGAGCCCTCTTTATCAAAGAGGGAAGAGTCCGTAAGGACGAAGGGAGTTTACCTTGAATGAGATAGAATTAATCGACTATATTACTGATGGATTCCCAATAAGACATAATAATGTTGTTCGAGGAATAGGTGACGATTGTGCTGTATGGAAAGAGGAAGATTCTTTTAGAGTTTTCACCACCGATTCATTAGTAGAAGGTGATCACTTTTTAAAGGATTGGTTTAGTGCTGAAGAGATTGGCATGAGAGCTGTAGAAACAAATGTAAGCGATATTGCGGCCATGGGTGCCAAACCAACATTTTTGTATGTTTCTCTTATTATTGATGACAAAACAAAGCCTGATTGGCTTAAGTTACTATACGCAGGCATAAGGACTAAATGTGCTGATTACGGACTTACACTTATGGGTGGCAATGTTACACATGGCAAAACATTATCAATTACAATTGGAGTTCAAGGCGAGTGTGATAAGCCAGTATATAGAAACGGTGCTAATGTAGATGATTTAGTAGTAGTGACGGGTACTATTGGCGATGCTTGTGTTGCAAGAATGGTTCTTAATAAAAAAAAGAGTATTCCTGATGCCCTTAAGGATAGGCTTGCTCATCCAAGAGCTAGAGTAAAAGAATCTAGTATTATAGCAAAGTATGCTACATCAATGATTGATATCAGTGATGGTATCGCTTCAGAAGCTAGACACTTAGCTGTTGAGAGTAAAGTTGGAGTAATTATTAATGCTGGCGCTATCCCAACAAGAAGCCAAGTAAAAGAATTAGCATCTATTGTTTCTATCGATGTTCTTGATGCTCAGCTTAGAGGTGGGGAAGATTATGAGCTTATGTTTACTGTAGCTCCAGAGAATCTTCAGAAGTTACTAGATAGTTATCATCCACACACTGATGTTGGAGTAACTGTAATAGGGCGCATTATTAGAGAAAAGAAGTACGTCTATTTTAAAGATGGTGAAGAAGTAGTTTTGCCAAAAGGCTTTGATCACTTTTCAGACAATATAAATCTTTAGCTCCCTCAGAATAACATTTCAAGTATTCAATGTTATCCAGCTCCCTCATCGAGGGAGCCTTATT
>CAYSAQ010000017.1:15414-30006 GCA_964429235.1 uncultured Candidatus Marinamargulisbacteria bacterium | reverse complement strand
CGCAGGTCTACGTAAAAAATGCGGGTTCGATAATAATACCAATTGCTCCACCAAATGTGACTTAGTAGTCACAGACTCCCTTGAAAGCTTGAAAGGGAGTGACATTGAGCTGGGGGAGGCCTTGTTTAAACATACCCACATTAATGGGATTTATATATATAAAAAACGATACATTAGTATGAAGATTCAATTTAAAGTAATAGCTTTAAAAAATAAGCATGTAGATACAATTTCTAAGTATGGAAATAATGGGTCTAGGATTGCCTCATATATAACTAATCATATGAATGATTTAGAAAACATCTCTAAAGTAATAAATCAATTACCAAGACCTCTATTAGTAGAGGTTATTAATTATATGAGAACTTCTGACCTTATATTTTTATGTGATTTCATTAAGGATGTAGAAGGGCTTAAAAATGAAAAAATAAATAGTTCTAGGATGAAAGTCATTGATAAGTATTTAAAAACAATTGATGAAACTAAATATACTTACAAGTCATGTTTTAAATTTGAATCAGAAGGTACAGATAAATTCGATAATGATATTAAACAAGCATTGTTAAAAAATAGCAAACATGAGGCATTTGTGTTTGCTAGGAAAAAATTTAATGAAAGATTTGAGATAAAGATCAAATCTAGTAATGCAAAAAGTAGTTTTCACTGTAGTATTAAAGGAAAGTATAGTAAGAAAAAGTATTTTGGAGATATTGAGTTAATTGTTAGTCCTAACAGTATTCATGTTGCTACATTTTATCCTAATTTTCAAGAAATAGAGAATAAAAAGTACTTATCTGCATATATTTTAGGAAGAGTGCTTATTGATTTATATATTAATAATATGACGAGATTCTATAAATATCCAGAAATCAATTTAAATTGTAAGCAAGACGTATATGATAATTTTTATAGCAAATTAAGCTTCTTGGATTTCCATATTACTCGTAATGAGGGTAGTGAATATTTATGGATTAAATCTGCCTTTCCAACGGTATATTTATTCTAAAATACTTAATATTATCATGGCTGGAACAAGTGGGTTATTGTCCCCATTTCCAATACATGATAGAATATTTTGGTCGTAAATCAATGCGACAAATGACTGAAGTAGCTTAAGGAGTGATGGCAGATGGAAACAGTAAAAATAGAAGTAATAAAACGCACAGAATTCGGTAAAGAAAAAGTAAAACAGCTTAGAGCAAAGAATTTAATCCCAGCAGAAGTATATGGTACAGATCTAAAAGAAAACTTAAGTATTCTTTTAGACTACAAATTAGTAAGTAATACACTACTAAAAGGACCTAGAGGAAGAAATACTCTATTTTCTTTTGACGTTGATGGCAAAACTATCAATACAATTTGTTATGAAATTCAGGTACATCCTATTACAAAACAAATTCTTCATATTGACTTAAAAACAGTAAATGAAAAAACAAAAATTAGAGTAAAAGTAGCTCTAAAACCTACAGGTTCTTCTACTGGAGTTCAAAAAGGTGGAATGTTACAACAAAAAGTAGACTATATTCCTCTTTTCATACTACCTCAAGAAATACCAGTACATATTGATGCAGATGTTACTAATCTAGATATCAAGGAACAATTACAAATAAAAGATTTAATACTTCCTCCTAGTGCTGAAATAATAAAATTATCACCAAAACAACCGACTTTTACAGTTAAGGGATAATATGTTAGAAGAATTAGCAAGCAAAATCAAAGATGCAGCTTATCTAGAAGGTGAGTTTATTCTTCGTTCTGGAAAAAAAAGTAATTACTATTTAGACAAATATCTATTTGAAACAAAAAGCGATATTCTTAACCTTTTATCTGATGCTTTTGCTGAAAAGATAAAAAAAGAATATCCAGATACAGATTTACTAGCAGCTCCTGAATTAGGGGCTGTTGCTATTGCAGCTGCTATAAGCATGAAGGCTGGTATCGATTTCATTATCGTTCGTAAGGCTGAAAAAGATTATGGCACTTCAAAAATGGTTGAAGGTAAAGTAGAAGGAGCTAAAAGCATTCTACTAATAGAGGATATTCTTACTACAGCTGGAGCCGCTCTAATGTCTGCAAAGATTCTTAGAGGCCAAGGTTACAATGTGACAGGTATTCTTGGAACAATAGATCGTCTGCAAGGAGCTCAAGAAAACATTGAAAAAGAAGATTTCAAATACGATACACTTCTAACGATCAAAGACCTGAAAATATAATGAACTTTGTAGAAAAGTTAAAAAAAGCTCAAAGTCTTAACAAATCATCTCTAGTTGTTGGATTAGATATTGATGAAGCAAAGATACCTTCTTTCTTAAAAGAAACGGAGAAAGAGCCACTTTTAGTTTTTCTAAAGGGAATTATAGACGCAACAAAGAATCATGTTTGTGCATACAAACCAAATATTGCTTTTTATGAAGCACTTGGTGATTATGGCATGGAACTTCTCAAACAAACTCTAGCCTATATACCAGAAAATATTCCAGTTATTCTTGATGTTAAAAGAGGGGATATTGGAAACACTGCAAAGATGTATGCTAAAGCAGCCTTTGAAGAGCTTAATGTAGACTCAGTAACATTGGCTCCTTATATGGGAAGCGACTCTATTGTACCTTTCCTAGAATACAAAGATAGATATTCATTTGTCTTAGTTCTTACATCTAATCCTAGCTCAAAAGAGTTGGAAATGATTAAAACAAATGATGATAAATATTTATTTCAAAAAACTGCTGAACTAGTTAGTGGTTGGGATAAAGACTTCAATAATTGTGGTGCAGTAATGGGTGCTACAAATCCAGACTATTTTGATCTTGTAGAAGAAGAACTTATTAATAGCTATATTCTAGTACCTGGTATTGGCGCACAAGGCGGAAAAGTATCCGATATTTTAACAGCTAATAAAAAAGGAAAAGACCGATATCTATTTAATGTATCTAGAGGCGTTACCTATGCCTCTAGCAAAGAAGATTATATTCAAGTAGCTGAAGCAAAAGCTATTGAATATAAAACAGAGATTAATTCATACCTATGAACGAAGAAATAGCAAAGCTACACAACAAAGGGAAAATTGAAGTAACTAATAAAGTTGAAATAAATGACAACGAAACATTAGCTAAAGTATACACACCTGGAGTAGCAGAAGTAGTTAAAGCAATCCACGAAGATAAATCCAAAGTAAATGACTATACTATTATTGGGAACACCGTTGGTATGTTTACAGACGGCACAGCCGTTCTTGGGCTAGGAAACGTTGGAGCAGAAGCTGCAATGCCTGTAATGGAAGGTAAAGCAATGATCTACAAGTCATTTGCAGATATAAACGCATACCCATTATTACTTAACACAACCGACGTTGATACTATTGTGACAACAATAAGCACACTAGCACCTTCATTTAGTCTTATACATTTAGAAGACATAAGCGCTCCAAATTGTTTTGAAATATTCGACAAACTAGTAGATAAAGTAAATATACCTGTATTTCATGATGACCAATACGGAACAGCAATCATTGTATTAGCTGGACTAATCAACTCTTTAAAACTAACAAAAAGAACTCCAGAGACAAGTAGTATTATAATTAATGGCGCGGGGGCTGCTGGGTTAGCTATCGCTAGATTACTTTTTGCTTATGGATTTAAAGAAATATGCATTTGTGACAGCAAAGGAATAGTACATGAAAACAGAACAGACCTTAATAAATACAAATCAGAAATTCTTAAACTAATAAATAATCAAAATAATGAAGGTAACCTAACTGATGCTGTAAAAGGAAAAGACATATTCATAGGTGTTTCTGTTGGCGGTGTTTTAAATTCTTCTATGGTAGCAACTATGAATAATGAACCAATTATTTTTGCTCTTGCTAATCCTGACCCAGAAATACTACCTTCAAAATTACCAGTGGAGTTTGATGGAATTATTGCGACAGGCAGAAGCGATTTCCCTAATCAGATAAATAACGCGATTGGTTATCCTGGATTTGTTAAAGCTATTTTAGAGAATAATATTAAAAACATAGAGTTAAGTCATTTTATCCAAGCAGCAAAAGGAATATCTAGTGTTCTTAAGGATAATGAATTACAAAAAGACTACATCATCCCTGATGTATTTAATAAAAATGTATTACCTTCAATTTTGAATAATTTCAACAAATAGATTTACATTTTTTTTAGCCTTAACAGGCCTTCCATTTTCAATTAGTCCTCGATTTATTGACGAGATATCATCTCCTACGATATTCTTTTATTAGGTAGAACTTCATTTAACTAAAGGAGAAAATTATGAGTGAGCAGAAACAATGTAATTGTTGCGAAGGTCAAGAAATTCCCGAAGAAGAACTTTTAAAAGATCTGGATGGGATAATCGAAGAATACAAGGACAAACCAGGAGCACTCATACCCATACTACAAATAACCCAAGGAATGTTCGGATATCTCCCAGAAAAAGCTTTAAAAAAAATCTCCGCTGGATTAGACAAATCTTATAGTGAAGTGGCCGGTGTTGTCAGCTTTTATTCTTTCTTTACTACTGTTCCAAGAGGTAAACATTTAATTAGAGTTTGTATGGGAACAGCATGTTATGTTAGAGGTGGAAAAGCTGTGCTGGATTCTATTAAAAATAAACTTGGGATAGATGTTGGTGAAACAACTGAAGATAATATGTTCTCGTTAGAAATAGCAAGATGCTTTGGAGCTTGTGGGCTAGCACCTACTATGTCTATTGATGATGAAGTTTATAAACGGGTTCGTCCTGCTAAAGTTTCCGATATAATAAATTCTTTTTATACCTCAGAAACAGCTGATAAAGGAGAACTATAATGTCAGAACTTATACAAAACATAAATGATTTAGAAATAATAAAAAATAACCTAAAAACAACATTCTCATTACGAAATTCAGATATTACTCAAGTAGAAAAAGAGTTAATACAACAAAATATTCATCATGTAATGCTTTGTTTTGGTACAGGTTGTATTTCTTCTGGTGCAGAAGATGTTAAACAAGCTATGAAAGAAGAAATAGAAAAATATAATATTTCAGACAAAATAACACTTGTAGAAACTGGGTGTAATGGATTTTGTGCTGGAGGACCTATTGCGGTCGTTTATCCTGGCGCTTTTTTCTATACTAAAATCACTCCAGAAGATGCTAGAAAAATTGTAAGCCAACATTTGGTAGAAGGTCAGCCAGTTGAATCACTAGTTTTTCAAGATCCAAATAATAAAAAAGGGATATCTCAATATAATGATATTCCTTTTTTCTCAAAACAAAACCCAAAAGTACTCAGAAATAAAGGGATGATTGCTGCAGAAAGTCTAGAAGAAGCAATTGGAAGAGGAGCTTATTTTGCTATTGAAAAAGCATTAAGAGAAATGACTCCAGTACAAATTATTGAAGAAGTTAAAAAATCAGGACTTAGAGGCCGTGGTGGTGCAGGATTTCTCACAGGCTTAAAATGGGAATTTTGCTCAAAGGCACAGGGTGATATTAAATATATAATATGCAATGCAGATGAAGGAGATCCAGGGGCCTTTATGGATAGAAGTCTTTTAGAAAGTGACCCTCATGCTGTTATTGAGGGTATGATGATTGCAGCTCGTGCAATTGGTTCAAGCACAGGATATGTTTATTGCAGAGCAGAGTATCCTCTTGCCATAAAAAGATTAAATGTTGCAATTGAGGATTGTCGACGACGTGGTTTACTAGGAAACAATATCTTTGGGTCAGACTTTTCTTTTGACTTGCATATAAGTCAGGGAGCAGGAGCCTTTGTTTGTGGTGAAGAAACTGCATTAATGAGATCTATTGAAGGTAAGCGTGGAGAACCTCGTCAACGACCTCCTTTTCCAGCTAATCAAGGGTTATGGGAAAAACCATCTGTATTAAATAATGTTGAGACATTAGGCAATATTTCAATGATTATTCTTGATGGCGCTGATTCTTATAGAAGTATTGGTACTGAAAAGTCACCAGGAACAAAAATATTCGCATTAACTGGAAAAGTTAACAATGTTGGATTAGTAGAAGTTGATATGGGTATCCCTCTTGGGGATATCATTTATGATATTGGTGGAGGAATTCCTGACGGTAAAAAATTCAAAGCAGCTCAGCTTGGAGGTCCTTCCGGTGGGTGTGTACCAAAAGAGCATCTAAACGTGCCAGTAGACTATGAGTCGTTAAATAAACTTGGTGCTATTATGGGGTCCGGCGGTCTTATCGTGATGGATAATGATACTTGTATGGTAGACGTTGCTAGGTTCTTTTTAGAGTTTATTCAAGAAGAATCTTGTGGTAAATGCTCTCCATGTAGAGTTGGAACAAAAAGAATGTGGGAAATACTGGAAAGAATTTGTAACGGACAAGGAGTAGAAGGGGATGTCGAAAAACTAATTGAACTTGGTGAAGTTATTAAGGACACTTCTCTATGTGGATTAGGCCAAACTGCCCCAAATCCTGTTCTTTCTACTATTCGTCACTTCCGTGCTGAATACGATGCACATATTCGTGATCATCATTGTGAAGCAGGAGTCTGTCCTTCTTTAGTACGTGCTTCTTGTCAAAGTGCTTGTCCTGCAGGAGTTGATGTCCCAGGATTTATTTCCTTGGTTGGAGAAAAAAGATACGCTGAGGCTATTCGTCTTCATAGAGAACGTAATCCTTTTGCAGCAGTTTGTGCTAGAGTTTGTTTTCATACCTGTGAAAATAAATGTAAAAGAGAAACTATAGATGAACCAATTTCAATCAGAGGTATTAAAAGGTTTATGATTGACCAAGAGATTACTGTTCAACTTCCAGAAATAAAAGAAAATAAAATAAATGCAGGTAAAAAAATAGCCATTGTTGGTGCAGGCCCAGCTGGTCTTTCTTGCGCTTATTTCTTAGCAAGATTAGGCTACAAGCCTCATGTATTTGAATCTGAACCTCGTCCTGGAGGAATGCTTGTTCAAGCAATACCATCTTACAGATTACCAAGAGAAATTTTAGCTCGTGAGATTCGTATGATTGAAGGAATGGGTGTTGAGATTTTTACAGGTAAAAGTTTAGGAAAAGATTTTACAATAAATAGCTTAAAAGATGACGGATACGATGCTGTTTTTATCGGCATTGGAGCACAAAAATCAGTCAAACTTGGAATCCCAGGAGAAGATGCGACCAACATTGTGGATGCTTTGGATTTCTTGCGTCAATATAATTTACGAGGCTCTGTACCTGTTGGAAAGAAAGTAGCAATTATCGGAGGAGGTAATGCTGCCATAGATGCAGCTAGGACTGCTCTAAGGCTTGGTGCAGAAAATGTTACAGTCGTATATCGTAGAACCAAAGAAGGAATGCCAGCCTATGCTGAAGAAATTGAAGAAGCAGAACAGGAAGGCGTTAAGCTTCAACTACTAACTTCACCAATAGAAGTACTAAATACAGATGGAATGGTCTCAGGATTATTATGTCACCCTATGTCTTTGGGTGACTTTGACAAATCAGGAAGACGTAGACCAGAAGATAAGACTGGTAAAGAATTTACTATCTATGTTGACCAAGTTATAACGGCTATAGGTCAGAAGGTTGACGCAGAATTTTTAGAAATTCCGCTTACTGATTATAAGACTGTTGCAGTACAACCAAAAACAGGACAAACATCTAGACCATGGGTGTTTGCAGGAGGAGATGTAGTGCTTGGAGCAGCTTCTGTTGTAGATGCTATCGCCTGTGGCGAAAAGTCTGCTGTTGGAATTGACACTTATTTAACTGGAAAAGACAATTCTTTCTGGAGAGAAGACAAAGAGGTTCAAACTGCTTACAACCCTGATGCGGATCCAGTTCCATATCCTCGTGAAAAATTAAATTTAATCTCAGTAGACAGAAGAAAAAATAATTTTGATGAAGTAGAAATAGCTTGGACTGAAAGTGTAGCAATACGACAATCAGAAAGATGTTTGCGTTGTGATTATGGTAAAAAATCAGTTGGTTGTGCTTCGGTACAGGAAGGAGTTAAATAGATGACTACTTTAACTATAAATAACATTACAGTGTCTGTGCCAGAGGGTACAACAGTTTTAGCAGCTGCAAAACAAGCCGGCGTTAATATACCGACACTTTGCCACTTAGAAGGAATTGACGCAATTGGTGCTTGTCGAGTTTGTTTAGTAGAAATTGAAGGTGCAAAAACTCTAGTTGCTTCATGTGTATTGCCTGCTACTGAAGGAATGAAAGTCGTTACTAATAATAAAAGGGTGAGGGCAGCTCGTCGCACTATTGTTGAGTTGCTTCTTTCCGAGCATGATGGCGATTGCCAAACGTGTGATAGAAATGAAGATTGTGAACTTAGATCTTTAGCTCACGAATTAGGCATAGAAAGTGTTAGATATGAAGGTGAACGTACAGAAAAACAAATAGATTATTCTACACCTGCACTAATTAGAGATAATAGTAAATGCATTAAATGTCGCAGATGTGTAGCTGTTTGTAATCAGATACAAACTGTAGGTGCTTTATTTCCACAGTACAGAGGTTTTGATACTGTAATAGGCCCAGCATTTGCTTTAGGGCTTAACTCTGTAACTTGCGTACAATGTGGCCAATGTGCAGCAGTTTGCCCAGTTGGTGCTATTATTGAGAAAAATCAGATTTCTGAAGTATGGGAAGCAATAGAGGATCCTTCAAAATATGTAGTAGTTCAGACTGCTCCCGCAATCAGAGCTGCATTAGGTGAATGTTTTGATTTACCTGCAGGCACACTAGTTACAGGGAAAATGGTATCTGCTCTAAAAGCACTTGGGTTCGATAAAGTATTTGATACAAATTTTACAGCAGACCTTACAATCGTTGAAGAAGGAACAGAGCTACTCACAAGACTTAAAAAAGCATTGGTAGACAATGAAGAGGTTGCTCTTCCGATGTTCACCAGTTGTTCACCAGGTTGGGTTAAATTTGCTGAATATAATTATCCTGAAATACTTCCTAATATTTCTACATGTAAGTCGCCACAACAAATGTTTGGTGCTGTAGCAAAAAGTTATTTAGCTGAAAAACTAGGCAAAGACCCTAAAGATATTTTTGTTGTATCAATAATGCCTTGTACTGCAAAAAAGGCTGAAGCTGCTAGAGAAGAAATGAATGATGCTGGAAGCAATCAAGATATTGACGTTGTTTTAACAACTAGAGAGCTAGGAAAAATAATCAAAGAAGCAGGTATTGAGTTTGTTTCACTTCCTGATGAAGAAATGGATAACCCTTTAGGTGAATCTTCAGGAGCTGCTGATATTTTTGCTAATACAGGAGGCGTTATGGAAGCAGCTTTAAGAACAGCATATGAGCTGGTTACTGGGAGAGAACTTCCGTTCGAGAATCTACACGTAACACCTCTTGCTGGTTTAGAGGGAATTAAAGAAGCATCTATTACTATCACAGGAACTAAGCCTGAATGGTCTTTTTTAGAAGGTGTAACTGCTAATGTAGCTGTTGCCCATGGACTTGGAAATGCAAGGAAACTAGCAGAGGAAGTAAAAGCAGGTACGTCTAAATATCACTTCATTGAAGTTATGACCTGTCCTGGAGGATGTATCGGTGGAGGCGGACAACCTCGTTTTACTACCGATGAGATAAGAAAAAAACGTATTGAAGCTATTTATAAGGAAGACGAAGGTAAACAATTACGCAAATCTCATATAAATCCTCATATTACGCAGATTTATGAAGAATTTTTATTAGAACCTTTGGGTGAAAAGTCTCACCATTTATTGCATACCAAGTATACCGATAGAAAAAATATTTAATTTTTTGATGTATTTTCCCGTCATTCGGCGGGAAAATATGTTATTCTTTTATTCATGGAGTTTTTAGAAAGATTTCTTATTAGAATAAGCAGATTAACCTACCACTCTCTAAAATTCTTTACGAAGAATCGTTGTCTCTACTCTGCATCATCATTATCGTTTTACTCTGTGGCTACTATTATCCCTTTACTTGCCATACTTTTAGGAGCTGCCAGCTATTTCAAAGTAGTGAATCATTTAGAGGACTTTTTGCTCATAAACTTTTCAGCTCAACAAGATGTGATAATAAGCCTCATAGAAACAGCAAGACAATTCTTGGATATGATTAGTGGAAAGCTAATAACTATCTCTGGTATCATCGTAACAGTATGGGTATTGTTTAGAATGTTGCTTTTTCTAGAGCATACACTAAACGACATATGGCAAGTTGAAGAAGGGCGATCATGGTCAAAAAGAATCGTCTCATATCCATTAGTAATATTTATGGGTCCTATACTTGTAATGATGTTTCTTAGCGCTGGAATATCTTTTTTAACTGAGATAAAACAATTCCTAATAACACAACCTATTTTAGAACCATTAATACCAATGCTTACAAATTTTGATTTCTTTGGATTGGCTAATGCCAAAATCACACCACACTTAATGTTATGGATAATGCTGTTTGAATTTTATGTATTATTGCCAAATAAAAAAGTAGAGTACATCCCAGCACTGATAGGTTCTCTTGTAGCCACACTTCTTTTCATTGTAGTTCAGGTAATTTATATATATTTACAGATTAATATCACAAAATATAACACAATCTATGGTAGTTTCGCAGCTATCCCTTTTTTGCTTATTTCCATCCATTGGAGTTGGAGTATTATTCTATACGGATCTCAGCTGGCTTATTCAGTACAAGAAACAATCACCAACAGCGACCATTAACCTTACGATTACAAGTAGTTTCACATTTATAACAGATCTCATTCTCTAAATCCTCTTTAGAATAAAACTGCTCTATATTTTTAAATGTTGTGTCTGCGATATTCTTTAAAGCTTCTTTAGTAAAGAACGCTTGATGAGAAGTAATTAATACATTCGGAAAAGTTAATAATCTAGTAAGAACATCATCCTTAATTACAGATGAAGAGAAATCTTCAAAGAAATATTCACTTTCTTCTTCATATACATCAAGACCAGCAAAACCAACTTTTGCATCTTTTAGCCCAGCAATAAGAGCCTTTGTATCTATTAGCTGCCCTCTGCCTGTATTAATTATCATCACACTGTCTTTCATGAATTTAATACTGTCTTCATTAATCATATGATGAGAATCAGCATTTAAAGGACAATGTAGAGATATTACATCAGATTGCTTATATAATTCCTCTATTGATACATACGAGAAACATTTTTCTTCTGCAAGCTCTTCACGAGGGAATGCATCGTAAGCTAACACTTTCATGCCTAATCCCTTTAATATATCAATTAAGATACTACCGATCTTTCCAGTCCCTATAATGCCCGCTGTTTTGCCATACATATCAAAACCTAAAAGACCGTTAATATTAAAATTATTATCTTTTGTTCTATAATAAGACTTATGTATTTTTCTGTTTAGACTCATTATTAATGCTAATGCATGCTCTGCAACTGCATATGGAGAATAGGCTGGAACCCTTACTACTCTTATCTTCTTCATTACTGCTTTTAAATCAACATTGTTATAACCAGCACATCTTAAAGCTATCAGCTCAACGCCTAAATCATATAAAGCATTTATAACTTCCTCACCGATATCATCATTTACAAAAGCACATACAACATTAGCTCCTTTGGCTAATTCTGCTGTATCAGGTGTAAGCTTGCTTTCAAAAAACTTCAGCTCATAGTTATTAACATTATGTTCTGTTAACGACTTTATATCATATGGTTTACTATCAAAAACAACTACTTTTTTCATAATATGCTCCTTACAATCATTCTATTACAAAGATTTTAAAGTTGTTAGCAATATTTATTAATGTTAGACTTTACAAAGATGACAGAACCAAAGAAAAGAAATCCAGAAAAAACAAAAAAAAGAATCTACAAAGTAGCAAAACAAGAATTTGCGAAACATGGATTTCATGGCACTTCGGCTGAAAAGATTGCTAGTAAAGCAAAAGTAAGTAAAGCAATGATGTTTTACTACTTTAAAAGTAAACAAAATCTATACATGGAAATTCTTAATGAATTCATTTTTTTAGAAAAAATAGCTCCACTTTTTAATGAAATAGAAAATAATAAAAATCTCTCACCATACGAAAAAATATATATAATGAACCATGTTTTCATAGATTCATATATGGAAAAACATGATAAATACATGAACCTAATATACTTCCATGCAATTATTGAATTACCCAAAATGGTAAAAAATGGTGCTATTTTTAAATCCTTACTTGAAGGAATGGAAAGCATGGCACGAGTTATCGATAAAGGCGCAGAGACCGGACATTTTAAATTCGCCAATGGTAAATTTGCTGCTTTCCAACAAGTAGTTTTTCTTAGCAATGTAAATATGAAAAAAGCCCTTTATGAAGGAACATCAATCGGAGATATTTTATATAATGCAAAAGACAAACAAGCCGTTTACGAAAAAGGAAATATTAATTTTATCAGAAGTTTAGCATTCAATGCAGAGTTAGAAATAGAACTTTCCAAAGAAGCCTTAGAGATAATAGCTAATAACTAGCCATTCCTTAATCTTTTTAATAGATAACTAATTCCTCTATAAGCTCATCATTATCAATTGCATACACAGTAATAGACTTAGTCTCCTCATTGATAACAATATATGTAGGGATATTTTTCACATCTCTTGGATAAGAGACAGACCCAGGATTAATATAGATATAATCATTTTCTGTCTCTATAGAAGCAATATGTGTATGACCTGTTATCAAAATAGTAGCGTCGTTTTCTATTAAGAAAAATTCCCGTTCTTCTTGTTTAATAGTATGTCCATGAATTAATACTGCCTTTCGGCCTAACAAATCTTTTTTTACTGAAGCTTCTTTTTCAAAAAATTCATTATCTGTCTTTTCTTTGAAATCACAATTACCTTTAATTATGGTTTTTAGCTTACCTTCAGACATTTCTTTAATAGCTTTATACACTAACTTTCTATTTACGACTGTCTGCTCATTATCTTTATAGTCGTAATACACGTCACCTATAAACCAAAGCTCATCTACCTTTGGTAAAATATTTTTTTTAACTAACTCTGCAGCTTCAACGCTTCCATGTAAATCCGAAAATATACCTATCTTCATCTAATACTCCAGCAATTTTATAATTTTATTTGCCTTTAGCTTGTCTATTCCTCCTAGGAAAGACAAATGAAGGACAAAAACATCTGCAACAATATTTGCTCCAGCCGATAAGACCAATTCTTCTACTGCTGAAACAGTGCCTCCTGTAGCTAACAAATCATCAAGAATAATTACTTTACTATCCTTTTCTAGTGCATCAAGATGCATTTCTAACACATCAGTTCCATATTCAAGCTCATATTCAACTGCTATTGTTTTAGAAGGCAATTTGCCTTTTTTTCTTACAGGAATAATTCCTTTATCCATCTCTAAAGCTAGCGCTGAACCAAAAATAAACCCTCTAGACTCAACTGCTACAATATAATCAAAATCTAAATCTTTTAACTCTGCAACTAACATTTCTATTGATAAACGAAATGCTTTTGAATCTCTTAATAATGGCGTAATGTCTTTAAACACGATTCCTGGTTTAGGAAAATCGATAACATCTCTTATATAATCACTTATTTGCATACTAAAACCCCCTCTATACCTTGATTGTAAATTATTAAACCTTGTTTGCCAATTCTTGTAATAAAGATAGTATTCAGATATTATAAGGAAAGAGAAAAAGAAGGAGAATTTAATGACAAAAAAAACTATTCTATTAGTAGATGATGACCAAACATTAATAGATGTTCTAGAAATATCTTTCAGTGTTTTACACAACCTTAATATCGTAAAAGCATATAGTGGTGAAGAATCCATTATAAAAGCTGAAGAAGTTGTACCTGACCTTATTATTATGGACTACAAAATGCCTGGTATGAATGGATGGGAAGCAGCAAAACGCATCAAATCTAACCCAATAACAGAAAACATTCCTATTATTGGTTATACCGCTTGGGCTGGTATAGATGATGTTAAAAGAGGCTTAAGTAGTGGATTAACTGAAATCATCACTAAACCAATCGATTTAGACACATGGGAAGAAAAGCTCAACAAGTACATCAACGAATAAAGTATAATCCTCCGATCCGCCTATGGCGGACAACCTCCTTTGATAAAGGAGGCTATTCCGGTTATTCTAGATTTTATGGATATAAATATAAAACGAAACCAGTTGTTAAAAGATCGGGCAAGAATACTTCGATTGAATATGACTAAACCTGAAAAAAAGTTATGGCACGATCTTCTATCAAAAAAACAACTTTTAGGCATAAGGTTTATTAGACAAAGAATTATTGGAAACTTTATTGTTGATTTTTATTGTGCTGAGTTAAAGTTAGCTATTGAGGTGGATGGTGGCATTCATGATAATAAACAAGAGTATGATTCTGAACGAAGCAATGAACTTAAAAGTTTAGGAATAAATATCGTTAGAATAAGTAATGAGCACATCTTATACAACATTGTATCTGTTAAAGAAAGTTTATTAGATATTTGTTGTAATAGCCCCCTTTATCAAAGGGGGAAAACGACGTAGTCGTAGGGGGCTTTTTTTATAGCTGGCTCTTTATACTTATAAATAAAGGTGAAGTCTTA
>CAYSAQ010000017.1:0-15314 GCA_964429235.1 uncultured Candidatus Marinamargulisbacteria bacterium | reverse complement strand
AGGGGGCTTTTTTTATAGCTGGCTCTTTATACTTATAAATAAAGGTGAAGTCTTAAACCAGTCTAATATTTCCTGTCTAGTTACAAAGATTTCTGGGTCATAGAACTTATTATCATTATCAATAAAGCCATTCTTAACGAAATAGTTTATTGTTTTCAAATATGGATGATCGTTATTAATGTTTTCAAAATACACTGTATCTCTATCAATATCATAAACCGAGTAAGCAAAAGCTCTAGCGATTATATCCATAGCTTCACCTCTACTCACTAACCTCATATCGTCTCTAGAATTAACCCATCTCTCCGCAGCAGCAATGTCATACGCATCACTAACAGAAAGCTCATCAGTTGCAAAAGGACTCTCAATGTTCATTAAAGATGCTACCCATTGTACTAATTCATGCTGTCTAACACGCTTTAAAGGCATAAAAAGACTGTTTCTAGGAAGAACACGACAGGTAGATAATAAATCCGCATCTGCATCGTCTATGTCCTTATAATGCGCTAATTTATAAATCAAATACTTATAGTGCACTTTGCCTTTATCTACTTCATCTTCTAGCTCAATAGTATTCAGCCCCACCTCTAATGGAACAATTGGCTTAAACACAGTAATTCTTTTGCCTTCTAATGATATTTTTTCCTCAAACCCGATACTTGAATTTCTTACAGTTAAACTATGATAGATATCTGCTTTGCCAATAAATTGATAGCGATCTTTATAAGTAACTATAAGCGAGCTCTTAGGTGAAGACATTTTCAGAAAGGCATCATTTAAACCGATAATAGACTCATTCTTTGCCCTGTCTTCTAACGTTACTATAAATCCTTTATTAAAGTCTGCAAGCTCTGCCTCAAAGGTATATTTTGTATCATTAAAATAAGCATATCTTTTTTGATCATTAAAATAAGGGTCTTTACCTAGAATCTCGTCAGCAATAATATTTACAGTCACTTCGTTACCAAAAACATAAGCTTCAAAGGTTAAATCTGGAGCATTTTTATCTACAATAATTCTATATTTCTTAGACATATTGCTTTCTTTTCTTTGTCCTTTTTGAAAAGCTTTAAAAGAATAATCATTAATTTCTGACATAAGTGGAAGCGCAGCTTCCCAATATCCATGTCGATTTGTTTTAACTTGGTCTATCAGCATATCTTTATAAAAAACTTGAACCATTGTATCTGCAATAGACCAACCAACCACATTTGCCATATCTTTATTTACAAAAGGAGGGTACTGATAAAGAAAAGGTACTGGAAGCTTATCTTGCTCCCTAACAGTAATAGAAAATAAATGCTGTGTCTCAAATGGATATTTATCTACAGGAACCTTGAGTGCATAATCAAAGTTTATCCCCATGTCCTCATTATCAAAGAAATATAAGCTATCATAAAACAAACCAACCCCTACATCTAGATAATCTGGCTCTATTCCTCCTCTTAGCTGCAACTTATCATTTATCAAATATTCACCACCAGCTGCTATTCCTGAATTATTTCTATCCACAAATAGTTTATACTTTGGCTGCTTATACTGTAATCCGTAGTTAAATAGCTCGGTTTCAGATGGATCATTAAGCAAAGCTCCAAAATATAAATCTGGGAATAAATCAAAAGCAAAAATAGTACCAGCACGAAAAAACAAATCTTGATTACTCAAAAAGGAATATCGCTGCAATCCTGTTGTTACTCCTAAGTCTATTTCCTTAAATAGTAGTAAATTTGTGAATTTCTTTGCAGCATGAAGTTGGAATTGAGAGATTGAAGATGAAAACAATCCATTTTGACGTATTCTATCATTTATTAAATCTGTATTAGGAATATCGTCTAAGCTTTGGTGTAAATAAGAGAGCCCTAATCCAATATCAAACATTTTAAAAGATAGTGACATATTCTGATGATCTAAGTCATTTTCAAACTTAGTTCCATACCAATACATGTTCCACCCATTATAATGAGCAATACTTGCTGGGTTTAGCTGGATAGCATTTGGCACAGAGAATGCAGCAACGCCTACACTTCCCATTGCCGATAGCTCTGGATGATATAGTCCTTTAGATATATCATAGCCCTTTGCAAAAAGGGTAGGTATAAATAAACTACTTAATAATAAACTTAGTAGTAATCTTCGCATCACCGAGCTCCCCATTATCAACAATAATTGCCTTCAAAATATACATTCCCTCAGAAATAAGCTTTCCACTGTCTAAAACGCCATCAAAATCCAATAGTTGATAATAGTCATTAGCCAAATTAGCAGTATAGCTATTAGTCCAGACCTTCTCGCCTCGAGAATTGAATAAATATAATTTCACTATGCAAGATTTGCTTAATTGAAATCCAATCTTCATAGGTGTTGCAGCAAAAGTAGCTCTTGTTTTCATAGATGGATATGTTAATAAATCCTTAATATAAAAATTATTGGGATCATAAACAGAAAAGCTAAGCTCTGTAACAGGGTATTGATTGCCGGCATTATCATATAGATAGCATTTCAACTCATGGATGCCTTTCGCAAACTTCCCAACACGTATAACCTTATTTTGTGCATCATAGATATAGTTTGGCTCAGATGATTGCATATCAACGGTAACTCCATCTGCGACAATCATAAGTCTATCTGTATCTAAATTAGTAAGAACTTCCTTTAACGTAATTAATAAATAATCATCATTACCAATAATATCTCCATTTTTAAAACTCAGCCCACTAGCAGAACGCATAATATTATCTATATAATCTGGATAATCTAAATAAAAGATACTATTCTCAGGCAAATCCACATCAAATGACTTATCTGCAGTAATCAATCGCTCCCAGCCAGAGATATTACTGCGCTGCATTCTAATATTCTGTGAATTATACTGATATTCAACTAAGGCGTCTAAAAACAATCGACTATTCTCAAACTGCTGATCTGCTGAAATAACATAAGCAACATCAACTACCGATGCCGCACTAATAACAAATGGATAAGTAATAGTAGTAGCAATATTGTATAGATAAGTAACATTTAGGCTTGCGATACCATCTTTATAAAACTGAGGATATACACTATTAATTATTACATCCTGAGTGAATGCATTGCTTAACCTTAATGAAATACTCAAATCACCAGATACCCAATTATTAGGAGTTAAAGAAAGAAGTTCAACTTGAATATCATTATCTGCAAACATCATATATCGCTCATTCCTAGGATAGGGCATAATACCTGCAGTTTTTATTCCACCAGAAATATTCTCTGGGTATACTTGTGGTCTAATAATCGTTTCATCGCCTATATTTAGATTATCTCTCATGCTCTGTCCTAACTCATACAAAATGAGATAAGAAGCCCCATAAGGATCACCCAGCACTATTCTAGACTCAACATTCTGTATGTTTAAGGTTAACTTTCTTCCTTTATCGGAAAAGTCTGTAATCGTATCCATCACAATATCTACAGATGTGAATGTGTTGCTTTTATCTGTATCTTCTACCAGCTTTACTAGCTTTATACCCAAATCACTATTTAGATATAAATCTCTATTAGTTTCTAAAACAATATTGTAACTAGCTATGTCGCTTCCAACACTTCTTAGTTTAAAGCTAATAACTGGCACATCATATGCACCTTCTATATTAGAAGATAATAATAAATCATCTCCGGGAGTAAATATCAGACTTACAGGACTTAAGGTAATAGTCTTCATCGTATTCTCTTCAGCTTCTATGGCTACCAAGTCTCCAGCATGAGTATAGTAAGATGTGTCCACTTTACTAAGAACAAGAGTATCGTCATCAATATCTCCTGAAGTTGCCAGTGTATACAATATAAACAATGGAGTATTACTAGAGCCACTTACTGCTAACTGATTAATGGTTAGATACAACTCTGTTAGTTCATTATTATCCATCTGGTATTGTACGAACATCGTGTCGTCCTGATCCCAAACACTATTATCATTATCATCAGTATAAATAGATGCAATTTTTACTCTATCCATAACTAACTTTGAAGTATATAAAAACGAACTGTTACTAATCACTACTTGAACAGCATTAAAAGTAACATCATCATACATAGCCATATATTCAACTTTGAAAACTGGCACTTCCATATTCTCTATAAACATTCCTTCTACCACCAGTGCATCTATAGTTGTTTTTAAGCCAGATAAGCCCAAATTAACTGTAATAAACTCACTAAGACAAGGGATTATATAGTCTGTCCAATATCCCTTTCCTTGAATATTCTTAATAAAAACATCAAAGGTAATACCAGCATCTACCGTATCGTCAGGATAAAAATACAAAACATAGTCTCTAGTTATTCCCAGATACTCAAAAGCAGGGTCAGAATAATTATCAGAAAAAGAATATATATTATTTTCTACACTGCTAGTTAAGATATTGTGCTCATTACTTTGAGGGTCACCAGAATAAGTTTTTATTAGATTCATTGTACCAAGTGCATACTCATAGTCTGTTTCTATCTCAATATCAAAATCGACAGTTGTAGAAAACTCTTCAAAAGAAATTAATGAAAATGTAGCAATTATAAAACTATCTTGCTTTCTAAATGGAAGTGAAAATCCTCTTTTCTCATAAACCATATCTAGCCCTGATACTGAAATCGTTATTGTCTCATCTTCAAGTGTTGGGGTTGCTACTACTTGGCTACGAGTATCTTCCGAAACCTGCCTATTGAAATAATTCACTTCAACTATCTCTAAATCTATTACTGAATCACCATAATTGGCGGAAGCAGGTATAGTTAACATAACAAAATAGGCCTCAGAATCAGCATTTAGCTCTAATCCTATTCTAATATTATCAAGAGTAATTATTTTATTAACGTCATCGTAATAATGTATCAACCTTTCGTTTGCTATTACTGGAAGGTCACTTTCTTCTATAATATTATTGGTATTAACATCCCTTATTAGATAAAACTCTAAACCGTCTACAGACAAGCTGCTATTATTTCTAAAAATAAACTCATCTACATAAACCTGTGAGTCAAATGTAGTAACACCTTCATATGAAAAATCAAAATATGCTATTTGATGTGCCATTCCTCCTCTAGGGAAAATGAAATCATAATCAGATGTTACATAATATCCATCCATACGAACTAGACCGATTTGAGAAGTTTCAAAATTATTATAAGCATCATCTTCAAATAATGGATCAAGCAAATGCAATGTTGTGCCATATAAGTAAGATATGTTAGGAACCTTTGTTCTTAATTGCTGAGATTCAATGATATTATCTGTCAGCACATAAGTAATGATAAGATTAACCCCAGTATCAGAACTATGAAAATCCTCTACAGCCTTGTCTACGGTTATCCTAACTGTATCCACATCAATAATATCGTAATCTCCCACTGAAACAGTAAGGATACTCTCATCGACATCATCTTCAAAAGTTCCAACAACTCCTTTATCCTCATAGACCAATACCTGTAGAATAACATCACCAGAAGCAGTGTTGCTAAATCCAAAATCTCCTGTTGCCATCAGTTCAATGGTATTTATTGTTACATCTACAAAATATGAATAAGCCTCAATTCTAAACACTGGCAGTTCCCCACCTATATAGTTATCATCAGCTGGAAATATAGTAGTAACAAATGGGTATATCCCGGAAACTTCTATATTCTTCGTTTCAAAATCTTCTAGAACATAATACGGATAACCTTTTGCATTATTGGCTTTCTCCGCACCAACAATCTCGTTAATTTTAATATCAAAACTTATGCCTGTATTGGCATAATCATCATAGAAGTAACGTATAGAAAAACTTTTCGTAGTTGTTATCACCAAACTATCATTATCATCATTTGGGATGCCAATTATTAAGTTATCTAATGCCTCTAACTCTGTAGCAACCAATAGTTGTCCATCAAAGACTCTATATATGCGTATTTCACCAATACCTTCACCAGCATTAGCGTAATTAACATCAAAATCAAAAGTTACAAAACATATAGTATCCCCACTCAACCTTAGATCAACATTAAACAACTCAAGCTCACCATCTCCTACAAAATAGTTCATTGTTGTGCTTGTTTGAATATCGGAATATAGCCTAGCTAAAGAAAACGATCTTGCCACAACATTGCTGCTAATAGTTGCTATTGCCGCATCACCATCAACAAATTCAGTTGGCTTAATATTTAATACAGAAGTGATATTAGCAGTATCTTTTACATCTATTACAATAAAATAAGCAGAACTCGGACTAGCATTAAAGTATTGTTCAACATCTATTATTATTTCATTAGCATTATAAACATCACCCGCTACATTGTTTATATAAGCACCATCATCGGCATCTAAAACTGAGTCATCATCTTTATCTTGATAAACTTTTACATAAAATTGATCAGTATCTACAGTTAATCCATCAACAGTTAATGTTAATTCATCCCACTTACCAGCAGCATCACTACTTACAACTAGCCTATAAATAACAATATCTTCGGCACCAATAGGCAATACATCTGGACGTAAAGAAGATGACAGAGTATCTACAACACTTAATTGCGCAAAAGCAGTCCCCATAAGGATAACTAGTAATAATACTTTTATTAATTTATATATTCTCATATTCAACATTATTATCTTTTGACATTTGTCTTAGAAAAAAGATCCCCATTATTTTTATATCCAATGAACCATTGAACTAATGAACCATTGAACTACTAATTATATTAGCCAAATTATATGCCATATTAAAGGTGAAAATAATTTTGACATAGCGCACATTTTTGTTATATCATATTGCTCGATGTCGATATTAGATTGGTTTGCAAAAAAGAATAGTGAAAGCACAGTAAAAGCTTCAAAGCTAGATATACCTGGTAATCTTTGGATTAAATGTATTTCTTGTGGCGATGTGCTTTATAGTAAAGATTTTGAACAGAACCAAAAGGTCTGTCCTAAATGTTCTCACCATTTCAGATTAACAAGCAAAGAGCGTTTAGATATAACTGTTGATAAAGGTTCTTTTAAAGAAATCAACCAAGACTTAGAACCATTTGACTCCCTTAATTTCTGTGACATAAAACCATATAAAGAACGTATCGTTGCCGCTAAAAAGAAAACGGGCATGAATGATGCAATCATAACAGGTGAAGCAAAGATTAATGGCAGCAAAGTAGCTATAGCAATTATGGATTTTGGTTATATGGGTGGGAGCATGGGCTCTGTTGTTGGTGAAAAGATAACAAGGCTTATCGAACTTGCTACTAAAAAAGGCTTGCCTGCAATTATAATGTCTTCTTCTGGTGGAGCTAGAATGCAAGAGGGAATGAACTCATTAATGCAGATGGCAAAGACTTCAGCTGCTTTATATAGACATAAAACAAAGAAGTTACTATTCATATCAGTAATGCTAGACCCAACTACTGGTGGAACTACAGCATCTTTTGCTATGCTTGGCGACTTAAATATAACCGAGCCAAAAGCGCTTATCGGTTTTGCTGGACCAAGAGTTATTGAACAAACAATTAAACAAAAATTACCAAAGAACTTTCAACGAAGTGAATATTTACAGGAACATGGAATGATTGACCACATTGTAACTAGACATGAGATGAAAAATTTTATAGGTAACATAGTTGAAATGACAAACTTTTATAAATTGGAGAAAAAATAATGGCACCTAAAAATTATCTAGATTTTGAGAAACCAATTATTCAACTATATGAAAAGATTGAAGAGTTAAAAGAATTATCTAATGCAGATAATTTAGATATGACTTCTGATATTGAAAACTTAAAGAATAAAGCAGAAAAGCTTAAACAAAAAATATACGAAAATCTAGAACCTATCCAAGTAGTTAAATTATCAAGACATCCTGAGAGACCTATTACTAGCGATTATATTGCAAATGTTTTTGAAGATTTCGTTGAGCTTCATGGAGACAGAGTATTCGCTGACGACCATGCAATGATTGGTGGTTTTGCTAAATTCGAAGGTAAACCGGTAATGATTATTGGTCAACAAAGAGGAAAAACTACAAAAGAAAAGATTTATAGAAACTTTGCTATGCCTCAACCAGAAGGTTATAGAAAAGCACTTAGGCTTATGCGTTTAGCAGAAAAATTTGATATTCCTATAGTAACTCTTATCGATACTCAAGGCGCTTATCCAGGGCTTGGTAGTGAAGAAAGAGGAGTTGCCGAAGCTATTGCCATGAACTTACGAGAAATGATGGGAATTACAGTTCCTATTATTTCTATTGTTATTGGTGAAGGTGGGAGTGGTGGAGCACTTGGTATTGCTATTGGTAATACTGTAGCTATGCTAAATTACTCTATATACTCAGTCATTTCTCCTGAAGGATGTGCTGCTATTCTTTGGCGTGATGCTGGAATGGCACCAACAGCAGCTCACAATCTAGGCATTGTAAGCGCTAAACTAAAAGAACTAGGCATTGTTGACGCTATTATTGAAGAACCATTAGAAGGCGCTCATACAAACCATAAAAAAGTATTCACTAAATTCAGAAGCTTTCTAAAAAAAGAACTTACTAAATACGAAAAGTATTCAGATGAGAAACTTCTAGAACAAAGATACAACAGATTTAGGGCACTTGGTAAAATAAAAGAGGCTTAATCTTGTTTTCCACAAACATTAGAGTACGTTATAAAGAAACAGACAAGGGCGGACGAGTCTATCACTCCAATTATTTTGTATGGCTAGATATGACAAGGACAGAGTTCCTTAGATCTTTAGGTATTTCATATGCAAAATTAGAAGAAGAAGGAATCTTTATTGTTGTACGAAAGGCTGAAATGGAGTATTTATCATCTGCTGAATTTGATAAAGAATACACTATTAGAATTGATTCCTTTAAAACGAACAAAATCAAACTTGACTTTTACTATTCGATTTTAGATAATATTACAGAAGATATTATTGCTAAAGCATTTACCCAATTGGTAATTGTTAACAAGCAAGGGAAACCTATAAAAATTCCAAACCACTTAAAAGAAAAACTGACCAACTTTTAAAGTATTAGGTAGCCGAAGTGGCGGAATTGGTAGACGCGTTGGTCTCAAAAACCAATGGGCCTTGTGCCCGTGCCGGTTCGATTCCGGCCTTCGGTACCAGTCTTTGCTATGACTGGTACAGAAAAAATGATAAAGATTTCCAAACAACAGGAGGAAGAAAAAAAATGGACAACAAAGAAGAAAGACAAAACAAGCCAGCTGCTAAAAGAACAAACAATAACAACTATAAGCGTAGATATAACAATAAACCGAAAATACATCAGATTGACGAGGAATATAACCAAGCTGATTATAATCCAGAATTCAGCATCAATATAGTTCAACTACAGCAAATGGCTTTAAAAGATTTATATGAAGTTGCAGAAAAATTTAACATAGAAAACTATCGTATAATCGCTAAAACTGATATTATCTTCAAAATTCTTGAAGCTAACACAGCTAAAAATGGATTTATCTTTGCAGCAGGCGTATTAGAAAGACTTCCTGAAGGATATGGATTTCTAAGAATTACAAATTACCTTCCAAGTGAAGATGATATCTATGTATCGCAAACACAAATCAGAAAATTTATGCTTAATACAGGTGACCATGTTAGTGGACAGGTAAGAGCACCAAAAGAGGGCGAGCGTTATTATAGCTTAGTTAAAGTAGAAGCTGTTAACAATAAAGACCCTGAACTTGCTAGAAAGAGATCATTTTTTACAAACCTTACTCCTATCTACCCACATAAAACTTTTAAGCTAGAAACAGATGCTAACTCAATCACAGGCAGAATAATGGACATGATGTCTCCAATTGGAAAAGGACAAAGAGGACTTATTGTATCTCCTCCAAAAGCAGGTAAAACAACTATCCTAAAAGAAATTGCAAACAGCATTACTAGAAACAATCCAGAAGTAATCATCAAGGTACTATTAGTAGATGAAAGACCTGAAGAGGTTACAGATATGGCTAGAAGTATTGATGGTGAAGTTATTAGTTCTACTTTTGATGAACCACCTGAAAGACACGTACGTGTAGCAGAACTAGTACTAGAAAGTGCTAGAAGACTTGTAGAATGTGGTGAAGACGTAGTTGTATTACTAGATAGTATTACTCGTCTAGCAAGAGCATATAACCTTGTAGTTCCTCCAAGTGGAAGAACATTATCTGGTGGTCTAGACCCTAGCTCACTACATAAGCCAAAAAGATTCTTTGGTGGTGCGCGTCAGATAGAAAACGGAGGTAGTTTAACTATCTTAGCTACTGCACTAGTTGATACAGGTTCTAGAATGGATGATGTTATTTATGAAGAATTTAAAGGTACAGGTAACATGGAGCTTCATTTAGATAGAAAACTAGCTAATAGAAGAATCTATCCAGCTATTGATATTATTTCTTCAGGTACAAGAAAAGAAGAATTACTTATGTCAGAAGAAGATCTTAGAAAAGTTTACTTACTAAGAAAGAACATTGAATCTGAAAATGCTATTGAAGAGCTTATTAAGCTTCTTAAGCATACGTCTAGCAATGAAGAATTCTTGAACTCAGGTATCTTTAACTAAATATGAAAGCTAAGTTAGCGATAATCCTAAAAGGAATGGGTATGGGAGCAGCAAATGTTATCCCAGGTGTTTCTGGCGGTACTATCGCTCTGATTACTGGAATATTTGAACGGCTTATTGCTGCAATTAAAAGTTTTGATATTGAAGCACTTCAACTTTTACTTAAAGGGGAAATCAAATTACTACTTAAAAAAGTAGATTTCGAATTCCTAGTGCTGCTTTTTAGTGGTATTGCCGTAAGTATCCTCAGCTTAGCCAAAATACTAGATTATTTATTTATAGAACACTCTATAATGATCTGGTCTTACTTTTTTGGTTTAATCCTAGCTTCTATATTCTTTGTCATTAAAACTATTAAAAATTGGTCGTTATCAACGCTTATATCGTTAATTATTGGAACAGTAATAGCCGCAACAATAGCTATGGGAGTTCCAGCTTCACCAAATGCAGCAATCTACTATCTACTCATCTGTGGAGCGGTAGCAACATGTAGCATGATACTACCAGGTTTATCTGGCTCATTTGTACTTGTTTTGATGGGTAACTATCAACTTATAATGATAGATGCTATTAACAACAGAGACTTAGCTATTATTATCCCAGTAGGGATAGGAGCTATTCTGGGACTTATTCTTTTTTCTAGAATGCTTTCTTGGATTCTAAAAAAATATCACGATCAAACTATTGGAGTACTTACCGGCTTCATTGCAGGTTCACTGCTTACGCTTTGGCCTTGGAAAGAAAAAGTGTTCCAATTAAACGACCCGACAATTTTAACAGGCTACCATTGGGCTATTCCAAATATACAGAGTACAGAATTCTTACTAGCAATGATCTTTATCGTTGTTGGTATTCTTACAATTTATTTCACAGAGAGAGTGGCTAAATAAATAACCCTCTATCTGACTTTCCCCCGAGGGAAAGGAGAAGTTCTAAAGATTTACTTAACAAGTATAGAGTTCTATTTAGTGATATATTCCCTCTCTTGGGAGAGGGCTAGGGAGAGGGTTCCACATACTGACATACGATACCTGAGGTTTGATATACTTCAGTAAACCCCCTATCTAACTTTCCCCCAGGGGAAAGAATAATTCATATTTGGATTTAGCTCCCTCTCTTGGGAGAGGGCTAGGGAGAGGGTTCCACATACTGACATTCAATCCCAGATGTTTGATATACTTCAGTAAACCCCCTATCTAACTTTCCCCCAGGGGAAAGAATAATTCATATTTGGATTTAGCTCCCTCTCTTGGGAGAGGGCTAGGGAGAGGGTTCCACATACTGACATTCAATCCCAGATGTTTGATATACTTCAGTACAAGGATATTTTTTGCTTTTAAAAGCAAGAGACTTACATCCGTAAGGAAATTTACTATCCCAAGTAATATAGAAATGTTTGCAATTCTTGCAGAGTCTAACGGCCATTAAACGTCTTTAGGAATTTTTTTACTCATATATAACAGAGTGTATTGTCCTGGAAGAAAGATATAAGAAAGTTCATCCATAATAGACTTCATTAAATATATTCCACGACCTCCATGGCCCCAATCTTTCTTCAAGCTTATTCGCTCAAAAAACTCAGGGTTAAATTCCTTACCACCATAATCTTTTATTCTTATTACAAAATGTCTGCCTTCAACAGAGAACTCTACATCCACAATCTTCTTCTTGTTAGCAAACGAACCATGATCGATTGCATTACTAAGTCCTTCGTTAAGAGAAATCTCCATATTCAACAGATCTTCTTTAGAAAAGTTAAGTCCAGTACAAAACTCGTTCATTAGCTGACGAACGCTTTTTACTTGTCTTAGTTCACAAGGTATCTGAATATGTAAATACTGCTTATTTTCCATTCATACAGCTCCTAGAGAGGGATAATGAAACTAAATCTAGTTCCATCATGCTCATTGCTAATAACAAAATCGCCACCATGTGATACAAGCACATGTTTAATATACGCTAGTTCCAAATTAAGCTCTTCAACTTCTTGATCGCTCTGCATAAAACGTTCTATTTGAAGGTTGGTCTTAGTAAGCTCAAATAGCTCCATAGTGTTATAGAAATGGGCTACTTGTAAGAACCTTACAACAAAACGTTCTTCATCAAAGCTACTTTCCACTGAAATACTGGTACATTTATCTAGCTTAGTTAACAAGAACTCTATAAGTAGTTTAAATGAAAGCTTTATCTTCTCTGAATCTATAAAAATCCGTTGTTCAGAAATATCTGTATTAGAAGTAATCGAAACGTTATTTTCCTTTAACATTGGGGTAATTTCTTCAATAAAGTTATTTAATAACTGGCTAACTTTTACTGGTTTCTTAAATAACCTAAGAGGACCAGAATCCATCTCTGCATGATAAATAAGCTTGTTAAGTAATAAGTAACAGAAATTAATTGTCTTAAAAGCATTTTCAGAAACAGCTTCTTTGTTATTGTTTATCTTTCTGATGATAGTCCTTAGTTCGTTATGCATTGATGTTGCAGTTAGGAAGAACAACTCAGACTTTTCTCTTTCTTTACGTTTTACTTCTGTAACGTTTCTAAGAATTAGTATATATGTTTTGCTGCCGTTACTAAGGTCTGGAAGCTCGTCTATTTTACCGTTTAACACTAAACGCTCTGGTTTAAACAATACAAGATTGATAGTTGAGAATTTTTTATTACTAAGTAAATCGTCTATCAGGATAGTTTTCTTCACTTGGTTAAGTGAAAAGAAATCTCGAGCAGATGGGTTTTCCATAATAATATTCTTATCTTCATCAAATATGATTATTCCATCTGTAAGAGTATTGATAATAGCGCCATATTTTTCCAAAGCGCCTTGCTCTTCATCTAGGATATCTATTACTTTTATTTGGTTAGCCAAGGAAAGGGCGATTGTTTGGACTAAGTCTTTATCTGTGTTTGCAAATCCACCTGACTTATTAAACATTTGTACTACACCTATAAGCTGTTTATCCACACGGATAGGAACTTGTAACACATTCTGTAAATCTCCAACCACTTCAGGCACAAACACCTGACATTCTTTATCAGCAGGAACATTGGACAGATAAATATCAAAGAAAGATTTTTTATCAGAAATAGGGATGCCTGGTTTCACAAATCTTTTCTGAGAACTATGATCCTTAGACTGTCTAACATGGACATCTACAAATAGATCTGGCTTCATCTCTACAAGACATATAACTTCTGCATGGAACATTTTATAAAGAGTATCCAATGCTAAATTAAACACATCTTCCTTTTTATAAGCTGAATGGGCTTCTAGAAAATATTCAGTGAATTGGTATCTTACGATGTGTTGGTCTTGAAGAAGGTCTTCTATTGTCTCTTTTTCCATTGAAAGGTTATGGACAATAATGTTTATTTTTTGAGCTATTTTCTTGAATGGACCAAATGGAGAGTCTATTGCTTGAAAGAACTTACCCTCTATAAACTCATCTAATTGCTTATAAAAAAGAAGGTAATACCTCCATAAAAGCAAGGCTATAGCTAGTAAAAAAACTGATATAATTATTAATAAAATTGTCATTATCCCCGATACTCTAATCTTAATCTCTTAACATCAAGTATAGCAATTTTAGGTATCTGTGAAAATAATTTGAAAATATTTACTTGAGTTTGTGCAGTATTAATTAATTTGATTTTGTATTCGTTGTTTCCAAGCTCTACAGAACTAATAATCTTATCTGCGAATTCAGCTAAAAACTCAGCAATAACAGAACCTTCACCCAGCTTTACTTTGTATACAGCGCTAGCACGATGCTTACTAAACCATTTTGCAGTGTATTTCACAGGAACTAGCTTCTTTAGGATCATCTTATCCTGCTGTTTACGTTCTATTTGCTTTATCATCTCAGCTGAGTCCATCTCTTCATCCATTGTGATATGTAAGAATTCATTAAGTCCATCCATCCCTAAGGAAAGAGGTTGGATAAGGTTTAACCTCATCTTTTTATTATATCCTTGGGTAAGAGCTACAGGTAGTCCAGCCATACGGGCAACCTTTTGCCAGAAGTTCATTATGTCTAGGTGACCGATGTATTTCATCTCGTTTATCTTTTGATATACAAGGATATAGTAGAACTCGTTTTGTTGCATACCTATAATAATATACTTTTTAAGGTGTTTTTAAAAGGGTATATGAGCGAAATAAACCGGTCAGCTTCCCCTCGAATAACCCTCTCCCTAACCCTCTCCCAAGAGAGGGGATAAAGAAAAGCTCCCTCAATACAGTAAACCCCCTGTCAGCAAGGCTGACACCTTCCCCGAAACCCTCTATCTGACTTTCTCCAAGGAGAAAGGACCAGTTACCAACATTTCTATAACTTAATATCAGTTCTATTTATTACTCAGATTATAACTTATTAAATATTATGAATTGTTCTTCCCCTTGGGGGGAAGATAGATAGGGGGTAAAAGAATTCAATTATTTAATATAGTGGCGTGTTAAAATAAGTTAGCAAACTAGAAAAACATAAGGGGAAGCTAACAGCTATGAAAATTATAATTCACAAAGGGACTAATGAGATTGGTGGGAGCTGTGTTGAGGTATCAACAGATAATTCAACTATTCTAATAGATTATGGAACCCCGTTAAGAAAAGATAGTCTGCCAGTTAAGATCAATAAACCGGTTGATGCCATTCTTATTTCTCACCCACATCAAGATCATTATGGTGAAATACTTAACTTTGAGACTGAAACACCAGTATACTGTGGAGCACTTTCACTAGAACTAATGAATGCT
>CAYSAQ010000016.1:2523-30252 GCA_964429235.1 uncultured Candidatus Marinamargulisbacteria bacterium | reverse complement strand
CAATTAAATATTATCGAGAACTGTCCTCAGACACAATTTATTATACGGTACCATTTAATTACCCATTTGGTTTCAGAGCATGGGAATGTAGCACAAAAGCTACAAAGCTCTTCTGTTTCTTAAATAAGAATAATTAAGGAATAATTTTCATAGTCGACATAATACGCCACCTCCACGAGCTTTGAAGTCTTCAGTTGGCATTCCGACTTTACGGCTGCGGGTCAGTGAGGGAATTACACCCTGCTTTCCCAAGAGAAGCTGTGGTTATTATAGGATTATTACTACCCTTTCACAAGAAAAAATTGAAACAAACCGATAACACTTCCGATAACTGTATATGCAAACAAAAATAGTATCTTTAAAACCAATAAAAGCTGAAATAAAAGAAGCAAAGATATCCATAGACTGGGATGATGGAGGCTATATAAAAGAGCTAGTTGTTAAATCACTCAGAAAACTAGGGCTATATAAAGACGGCCTAGGCTATGCCGCATATGGCGCCGAGAAGCTAAAAGCACTTCAAACAACCGGTCTTGCTTTTCCTGAATTCTCTGAAGAACTTTACGCAACATTTCTAGATGAAACAGGCCAAGGCTTTGTAAGTCATGGAGCTAGCTCATATATTAGAGAACAATTCTCTATAGAAAGCAAAGCAGTACTAGCTGTTTATGATCTAGAACAACATATTGACCTTAATGATGAACCTTCAAACCTAAAGCCAGTTAACAAAAACAAACCACTCAATGGACTAATAGCTATCATTACACTTTCATTGGAAGACTAAACATATTAAAATAGCATCATGAAACAAATCATGAATGAACTGGGTGCAAAAAGAACACCTTTTATCTTTATCTTAGACTATGATCTAAATAATCCTATTGTTATACCTTTAACGAAGATAGACGCTAACACCATTAAGTATAAGGTTAACAGCCAAACAAACCATGACACAAAGGTTGTAGCATCCAATGTTTCTATTACTCATGATCCTATCGACAAAGATTTATATAAAAAAGCTTTTGAAAAGATAATCCATGAGCAAACTATAGGGAACAACTATCTTCTTAACCTAACTTTCGCTACAGAGATAAAAACCAGCAACACTTTAGCGGAAATATTCGAAACTTCGAAGGCTAAATACAAACTATTATATAATAACAAATTTGTATTTTTCTCTCCTGAAACCTTTATTACTATTAACAATGGAGAAATAACCTCTCATCCAATGAAAGGCACAATAGATGCCGCTATCCCTGATGCAAAAAACATACTTCTTAACAATAAAAAAGAAGACCAAGAACACACTACTATCGTAGATCTTATCCGTAACGACATAAGCCAAGTAGCTAAAAACGTGAAAGTAACTAGGCTCAAATACATTGATGAAATAAAGACATCTAATAAAACACTTTTGCAAATGAGCTCTGAGATAAAAGGTAAGCTCCCAATGGACTATAACAATAATATAGGAGACATTATCTACAAATTACTTCCTGCTGGTTCTATTACTGGCGCTCCAAAGAAAAAATGTATAGAAATAATTGATGAAGTAGAGAACTATGATCGTGGTTACTACACTGGAGTAATGGGCATCTTCGATGGCACCAACCTTGATAGCTGTGTAATGATACGTTTTATTGAAAAAACAGATAATGGCTACTACTATAAAAGTGGTGGTGGCATCAGAATTGATAGTAATATGGACCATGAATATGAGGAATTAAATGACAAAATCTACATCCCTATTCATTGAAAGCATCTTCATAAATGAAGGCAACCCACTAAACCTAAAATGGCACCAACAACGTGTTGAAAAAACCTTCAAAAAATATTTTCCAGAATATAAGCCTTTCTCAGTGATAGAAAGCATCACTGGTGATTTTACTGGGCTACAAAAATGTAGAATAACATATTCGTCTTATGTAGAAAAAATAGAGCTAGAACCCTTCATTCCTAAAGAAATAAAGACACTTAAAATTGTAAAAAGTGGAGACTTTGATTATGCATACAAATTTGCAAATAGAGATACTCTAAATTCACTAAGAAACCAGCGAGAAAACTGTGATGATATACTCATTAGCATATACGGATATCTCACTGATACTTCTTTCGCGAATATAGTATTATTTGATGGTGAGAATTACTATACTCCAGACCCACCATTACTATATGGCACTAAAAGAGCGCAACTTTTAGAAAAAAATATCATAAAACCCATAGCCATAAAAGAAACTGATCTTCCTAAATTCCAAGAACTACATATGATTAACGCCCTTGCCAACTTAGGCGAATATGTTGTTAATATAGAGGATATAAGGAGTTAATTATGAAATCATTTAGAAAAGAACTATGGTTCAACACGCCAGACAGATTCAACCTAGTCCACATTACACATGAAGTCCAAGATGCACTTACAGAAAGTGGGGTAAATGAAGGTCTATGCCTTGTTAATGCAATGCATATCACTGCCAGCGTATATATTAACGACAATGAATCAGGGCTACACCAAGACTATTATGAATGGTTAGAAAAACTAGCTCCATTTGATGCCCATGGTTATCACCATAATGTGGGTGAAGACAATGGAGATGCACACCTTAAAAGGCAAATCATGGGGCGTGATGTAACTATTGCAGTAACCAATGGCAAATTAGACCTAGGGCCATGGGAAGCTGTATTTTATGGCGAATTCGATGGGAGAAGGAATAAGCGAGTACTAGTAAAAATTATTGGCGAATAAACTTTAAAATATGCAGTGCTATTTGCAACTTAACCTTTTGTTCATATATAAAATCTTTTGTACGAGTAACCCCAGCTATATTAATTATTATACACTCAAAGACTCATGCTAAGAAGCACTACAATTTTTGTATTACCCAATTTGCCAATCTTAGCCCAAAGCTAGCCGTAATGGGCATTATTGATCCTTTATTAATCATTCCTGGCTGACGCTCTTGAAAAGAATACACTACAGGAACGCCACTCTTAACCCCTAATAATCCTAACTCTTTCCTTACAATTTTAGCTACAGGACAATGTGTAGTTTTATTAAGCTCTCCATATCTTATAGAATCAATATCAGTCACATTTGCAGCACCCATGCTAGTCACAAATTGAATATTATGTATTTTTAAATAATGCAATATAGCTACCTTTACCTTTAAATCGTCAATCGCTTCTATCACAAAGACTTCCTCGTTTTTGAATTGTGAAAAGAACTTCTCTAAATTACATATACTTAGCTGTAATCTTTCAAATCCCACATTTATACTTGGAGAGATTCTTAGGCATTCTTCTGCTACAACCGCTACCTTGTCTCTTCCAATTGAGCTGACATTACTAGGCCATTGCCTGTTAATATTTGTCTCATCATAAACATCCTTATCAACTAAAACTATGCTTCCAACTCCTGAACGCACTAGCGCCTCTACAGCTAGAGAACCGACACCTCCGACACCTAACACAACAACTTTTGTCTTCTGAAGTTTCTGAAACTTCTCTTCTCCTACTAACTGGATAGTTCTCTGAAATCTTTCCATATTGTCTTCACATTCCTTTCAACCTGATCTTTTAAATCAGACATTTCTATATCTAATATTTTAGCTGCACTTTCATAGACAACCTTAATATCCCTAGGATCACTATACTCTTCAGTACTCTCCCACTTTCCTCTTGGTTTAAGAAATGGCGAGTCTGTCTCTAGTAGCAGTCTGGCTTGTGGTACTAATTTAATTAGCCTTTTATGTTTTTTATTATTTTCATTAGTAATAGGGAATCCAAAAGTAAAAAAAGAATTAAACTCTAGTAACTTTTGCATATACTGCTCACTCCCACCGAAACAATGAAAAACTAAAGCGGGTAAATCAAATTGTTTTAAAATTCTATACAAATCATCATATGCTTTTCTACAATGAATAATAACAGGAAGCCCCAGCTGATTTGCTAAAAGAAGCTGTTCAGCAAATATTTCTTGCTGCAAATCTTTGGATTCTGCATATTCATTATAGTAATCTAACCCAATCTCACCTACAGCAACAACATGCTCTTGCTCCAAGTACCCCCTAAGCATGTCCACTTCTGGATATTTATCTTTAACAAAAAATGGATGGAGCCCTAAAGAGACATTAAACGGATATTTTTTTGCTAAAGCTATATTCTTTTCCCATGACGATAGTTCAATGCCAGAAGAAAGCACTCCTTTTACAGAACTATTGCAAATATTGCCTAATCTATTCACAAGACTAGAATAATCTAAATGACAATGAACATCATACATACTCATATTATAGTATAATTAATCCTATGCGGACATTAATTGACCTTTGGCAATATTTACCCTACTCTATCGATCCAGTGGCACTAACCATCGGACCATTAGAGTTTAGATGGTATAGCATCATGTACATATTAGGTATTTGCTCAGCTTTTTATCTTTACTACCGTTCTTGCAAAAAACAAAATCTTGCTAAAAATATTGATACTGCTACTGAGCTTCTTTTCTATATATTTTTAGGGATAATCCTTGGTTCAAGAATTGGTTATGCTTTGTTCTACGAATCAGGCACATTCCTTAGCAACCCCGTCTCCCTATTCTCTCCCTATCAAAATGGGCAGTTTACAGGGATAAGTGGTCTTTCATATCATGGTGGCGCAATTGGATTCATCCTTGCTCTATTAATTTATTGCAAAAAATACAAGTTAAACTTCTTCAGAACAACTAACCTCTTGTCGCTATACATTCCGCTAGGATATACCTTCGGTCGCATTGGAAATTTTTTTAATCAAGAACTATATGGAAGAACAACATCTTTTATTTTAGGAATGTACTTCCCTAGCGATCCTAACAAAATGCTTAGATATCCTTCTCAGCTAATAGAATCTTTTTTTGAGGGTTTTATATTATTTCTCATGCTCTATCTAATAAACAAACACACAACACGTTTAGCAAGAGCATTAACACCAATTTATTGCATATTGTATGGAATAACTAGATTTTTAATAGAATTCATCAGAGAACCAGATAGTTTCCAAGTCCTTTTCTTAAATATCTTTACCTACGGCCAAATACTCTCTATTATTATGATTGTATTGGGGCTTCTATTTATACCAATCTATATGAATAATTATGAAAAAAATACTTAAAATATCAGCAATCCTATTTATAATTACTATCTCATTTGCAAGATATAGCGAAACAAAACCTATTCCAGCTTTTTATTTTGACACTGATACTAATATGACATTATTTATTGATGATAATATTGGAAAAGGCTTCTATCCTATTAGTCTAAATTCCTACAAACATGGGAATATTGATGTCCCTAAAAACATGGTTCCTTACCTGCTACTAAAAGGTGATGATATAAAACACGCCCAGCTAATATCTTCCGATGCCCGAAACCTAAACCCACCTTCTTATCTATGGGATTATGATCCACTTGCTAAAATTAAAGCAATCCCCTTATCTAAAACAACTATTGCTCTATGGCAAAAACAATATTTAATAAGCGAACTATATATAAGTGATGGAAATCCATTAATTGTAACTTGCTTAAAAGAAAACCAAGATAAAATATTTTTTTACGCACCAATGGAACACATGGAAATACATATAAGAACAGGATTGCCTTTCTGGAAACATAAACACAAGTTTCCTACAAAAATAGACAGACAACGAGAGAAAAAAATACCATTAAAGGCTTACCACATAACATCTGGCGCAATCCCTACTAGAAAAGAAGCTCATCTTCACAAGAACTTTTCTAGAATGAATGGGCTAGATGGTATTATTTTAGACTTCAAATCTTACCTCTTCTCTGTTCAAAAATACTATTCAGATTTTGATTCCTTTATGAACGAATCAAACGATTACCTATTATCACAATTATCAGGATTAACAAAAACTATAGATATTCTAAAACTTTCAAAAACAAAAGTATCTTTAAGAATAATAATTGCAAATGACCGTTTTATTCAAAAAACTAAAGAAGACCTAATGCTTTGGGATAGAAAAAAAATCCAACCATGGACTGATCACTATGGGCAACAATGGCTGGACCTATTTTCTCAAGAAGGCTTAAATTATTATAAAAAAATCATTGAGCTAGCCATAGCAGCTGGCGCAGATGATATTCAGCTTGATTATATTAGGTTCCCTAGCGAAGGTGACACAAACAATATAATCGCAAAACATAACAAACTTAATGAAGAAAAATATAAAGCCATTGAAAAATACTTAAAAGAAACAGTGAAAATAACTAATAAAAATAACACTTCTTTTACAGCTGATATTTTTGGCATTGTTCTTTGGAATAAACCAAAAACTACTTCAAAAATTGGTCAAAATTTATTAAGTTTCATGAGATATGTGGATGTTATTGCCCCAATGTTATACCCATCACACTTCCATAAAGGATTTGAAGGAATAGATAATCCAGGAACTGAACCATATCTATTAATGGCAAAAGGAACACAAAAATTCATAGACTTTCAAGAAATAAATGATCAATACAAAGTAAAATGTATCCCCTGGATACAAGCATTCAACTATATGTCACCAAATTATGACAATAAATATATAAACGAACAAATAAAAGCTTGCATCGATAAAAAGATGGATGGCATATATGCTTGGAATGCCAGAAATGACTATAAAATGTTTTATAAAGCACTTAAATCAGGAATCTTGGAATAACTATTTATATCCATAAGGTTTTCCGTTAAAATACAAGTATGATTTCATTTTCGTTTAACTTAGCAATTGTCTTTAGTAGTTTCATTATTTCCCTATTAACTTACTTTGGGTTTATAATTATCAAACACTTCAAAACATTCAACATATTTGACGAGAATATAGATGACAATCCAACGTTAGTTTTCAAACAAAAACTTTCAATTTTCTTACTTTCACTTATCCCTATATTTGTTTTAGATGCAATTATTAGGATTATATCTTCCACAAACATACTGTCATTTAACATTTTCCCTTTCCAAGGAGCTTTGACATTTACATACTTATTTTCAATATTTCTTTTATTTAATTTAGCTTTTTTTGAAAGATCTAGCACAAAAAAAATTCTTTTAAGCTTCATCGCATTAGCCTCTCCGCTTATATACCTTTGGGTTAAAACAAATATTTTAGATGGATTTTTTCCTATAGTATCTAACTACTTCCTTGTCTACACAATTAAAGGCATCTGGATTATTGCCGGCATAATTTGCCTTCTGCTTATTAATAGTAAAAGGAAGAGATTGGATTTAGAGGAACCAATAGATACTTATCTTTTCTCAACTGCTAAATATCTATTCTTCTTCTTTCTAGGAAACATTATCGCCCTTGGAACGACTACAATGCTTATGGACTACTATTTTGTTGTATCCTCAAGCATTTCATTTGGATCACTATTTATAGTATTTATTATGATTAATTCAGACAACAATGAAGCCCAATACTATGAGCAGCCATATAATATTATTAGACAAAAAATAGTATCAAGAATGATGATTTCTTTGGCAATTCTTATTGTCATATCCCTAGAGCTTGTTAACTACGCTACAATTTTCATAATCCAAACTGAGCTCAAAAACACCAAAAAACACTATTTTCTAGCAGTAACAGAAGAAATTAATAAAGAATTTCAAAGAACTTATGAAGAAACATATGCTTCCTTATCTAGTTATTTTGGCAAATTCAATAGCACACAACAAATGTATTACATTGGGCTAACGCTCTTTAACGACATGCCAAGAATAAAAGACGCTGAAAAAATACTTGTTCTAGACAAAGACAGCACTCCTTTACTAGAAGTCACAAAAGAACATGTAAACTTCAATTATCAAACTCCCGAAAACACTAATATGTATAAACCATATGTTAAAGAAGCTTCTGAAAATGGATTTAGGTTTTCATATAATCAACCATACAACATGATGGAAATAACAAAAGTATTAAAAAACAATAATGATGAAATTGTTTACTACATAATAGCTTTCTTTAATCCTGTGAGTTTGTTTACAAAAATCAATCAACACACCTTCAATCCTGATGGGGAGATTCTTGTACTCAATAACAAATATGAAAAATTATATTCAACAGAAGAAGCTGAAAGCTTAAAAAGCGAACTACATAAAGGAAGCTTCTTTGAGATTTACACAAAAAATAGCATGACAGGTCTAAATATCTTAGTAAGACAACCAGTAAAACATGCATTCTCTGGCATACAAAAAGCTCAATATAATTCTTTCTTTTTTACTATTGCCGCCATTCTTGTATTCTTGATAATTGCGTTTGCCTATATGAAAACCATTGAATCTCCTATCAAGAAGCTACAAAAAGGAGTAAAAATCGTAGGAGAAGGAGACCTAAGCTATGAAATAACTATTAAGGAAAAAAATGAGTTTTATGATCTTGCCACAGCGTTCAACAAAATGGTTGCTGATATTAAAACTATGCAAGAAGAACAATTGAAGCAAGAGCAAGCCCTATCTATTGGAAGAATGGGTGTTGCCCTAAACCACGAAATAAACAATCCTATTGCTACAATAACAATGGGAGCTCAACTTGCTAACAAAATGCTAAAAAAAATCGAAAAAGATACACCCAAAGAACTCGAACAAAAGATCACTACTCTACAAAAAACTACTGAACAAATTATTACTGAATCCAAAAGAATTTCCAAAATTCTAAAAGATATCCAAGAAATAACTGACCCTATCATAGAAGATTATGTTGACGGCACCAAAATGGTAAAGGTAAAATTCGATTAATGACTAAGACATTATTAATTGTTGATGACGAATCTTCGATCCGTTGGATTATAAAAGTTGCCTTTGAGCAAGAAGACATCTGTATCGTTGAAGCTGCAAATGGAGAAGAAGGTGTTGCTACCGCACATCAAATATCTCCTGATATGATTATTATGGATTTTAAGCTTCCAGGCATTAATGGTTGGGAAGCAGCCAAACTGATTAAAGACAAACTGCCTGATACGATTATCATTGGACATACTGGTTATGCAAGTAGTGAAAACAAACAAGACGGAATAGAAGCTGGTTGTACAGACATTGTAAACAAGCCTGTAGATTTAGAAGAATGGGAAAACCTCATTTCTAAATACCTGATCTAACAAAAACAATACTATTTATCTTTTTACCTCAACGCCTTTTAGCTTTATAATAATTAAATGACTTTTGCACACCTTCATGTCCATAGCGAATACAGCCTATTAGACGGCGCTATCCGCATTAAAGAACTAGTTAAAAAGGTTAAAGAACTTGGCATGCCCGCTGTTGCTGTAACAGATCACGGCAATATGTACGGAGCAATAGAATTCTACAAAGCTGCAAAAAAAGAAGGAATAAAGCCTATAATAGGTTGTGAATTATATTTATCTCGTAGAACAAGACATGATAAGGATCCTCAGTTCGACAAAAACTCATATCATCTAACTATATTAGCTAAAGATAATGCTGGTTACAAAAACTTGCTTAGCTTGGTTTCTTTAGCCTACATAGAAGGACTTTATTACAAACCCAGAGTAGACTTTGAACTATTGGAAAGATTTCATGAAGGACTTGTTTGCTTAAGTGGCTGTATGGGCGGCATTCTTTGTAACAATATTTTACAAAGCAACCCAGATGAAGCAGAAGTATCTGCAAAGAAGCTACATGCCCTTTTTAAGGACGACTTCTATGTTGAAATACAAGACCAAGGGATTGCAGAGCAAAAGTCTCTTAACGAAGAATTAATAAAGTTAGCAAGGAAACTAAACTTGCCACTCATTGCTACAAATGATTCTCATTATCTAACAAAAGAAGATGCAAAAATTCAAGACGCACTACTCGCTATCCAAACTGGAAGAACTTTAGATGATAAAACCAGAATGCGTTTCCCTTCAGAAGAGTTTTATATTAAATCTCCTGCTGAAATGGAAGAACTATTTGGATATGTTCCAGAAGCGCTTATTAATTCACTGGAAATAGTAGGAAAATGTAATGTTGAAATAGAATTAGACAGACAAATACTTCCTTTGTTTCAGGTTCCAGATGGATATACAGAAGAATCTTACTTAAAAGAATTAACTTGGGAAAGACTACAAAAAAGATATAAAGAAATTACCCCTGAAGTAGAAAAGCGTTTCAGTTATGAACTAGGTGTAATTAATAAAATGGGATTTGCTTCTTATTTTCTTATCGTTAGTGACTTGATAGATTATGCTAGAGAAAATAAAATCTCTGTTGGACCTGGTCGTGGCAGTGCAGCTGGAAGTATTGTTGCCTACGCACTTGGTATTACAAATATTGACCCATTAAGATTCGATTTGCTTTTCGAAAGATTTCTAAATCCAGAAAGAATCAGCATGCCTGATATCGATATCGATTTTTGTATCGAAAACAGACAGAAAATAATCGACTATACCAAAAATAAATATGGCAATGACCATGTTGCCCAGATAGCAACATTTGGAAGAATGGCTGCAAAAATGGCAATCAGAGATGTTGGCCGTGTTATGAATATTCCGTTATCAGATGTAAACAAAGTAGCAAAACTAATACCTGTCCTAGGATCTTCTATATCAGCCACTTTAGAAGAAAACGCTGAATTCAAAAAACTATATGATTCCAGAGATGACATAAAAGCAATGATCGATATGGCACTAAAACTGGAAGGCATTGCTCGTCATACTGGCGTACATGCGGCTGGAGTTGTTATATCTAAAGACCCACTTATGGAAGAAGTCCCATTAACAGAAAAAGATGGGCAACTAGTAACAATGTATCCGAAGGATGATATAGAGGAAATCGGTCTGCTAAAAATGGACTTCCTGGGCCTAAGAAACTTAACAATGATTGATAAAACAATAAAATTGGTTAAAGCCAATAAAGGCATTGAAATAGACATAGATACGCTCAGTTTAGAAGATGAAGAAACTTATATTAATCTCAGTAAAGGGAATTCTATTGGGGTATTCCAGCTGGAAAGTGGAGGCATGCAAGGTCTTCTGAAATCTCTTCAACCAACTGTGTTTGATGATATTGTTGCACTGTTAGCGCTATATCGACCAGGCCCTCTAGGCAGTGGCATGGACAAGGACTTCGTAAGCAGAAAACATGGAAGAGAAAAGATAGTGTACCCTCTTCCGGAACTAGAACCCATTTTAAAAGACACATATGGAACAATCCTTTATCAAGAACAGGTAATGCATATTTCTTCTTTTGTTGGTGGCTTCTCCATGGGAAAAGCAGACAAACTAAGAAAAGCCATGGGCAAGAAACAAAAAGACGTAATGGATAACATGAAAGTTGATTTTGTTAACGGTGCTATCGAAAAAGGTTTTAATAAGAAAAAAGCATCTGAGATCTTTGACATGATGGCAAAATTTGCTGAATATGGTTTTAACAAATCTCATAGTGCTGCATATGCATTTATTACATATCAAACAGCATATCTCAAAACTCATTATCCAGTTGAATACATGGCGGCACTTATTTCTAGCAGCATGGGAAATACAGACAAAGTTTCTCTTTATATTAGTGAATCTAAAGACATGGGAATAGATATTCTTCCTCCTGACGTTAATGAAAGCATGCTGGACTTCTCAATAAAAACTGGCAACATCGTATTTGGATTAAATGCAATTAAAAATGTAGGAGAAAATGCCATTCTCTCTATTATTGAAGCGAGAGAAAGTGGCGGAGTATTTCATTCATTATCAGACTTCTGCGATAGAGTAGATAATAGAGTTTGTAATAAACGTACTTGTGAAAGTTTAATACAAGCTGGATGCTTTGACATAATGGGCAAAAGAAAGGCATTACTGCAAGTTGTAGAACCAACAATAGCAGAGGCCGTGAAAGCGCAGAAAGAACGAGACAAAGGGCAATTAAACCTGTTTGCGGGGGAACAAGAACAAATCATCAGACAAGATATTAAACTTTCTAATGAAGAGTTCTCCAATTTAGAGTTACTTCGTATGGAAAAAGAAATGCTTGGCATCTATATTACTGGCCATCCATTGAGCGAATATTCTGAGTTTATCAAGAAAAAAGAACTGCCGCAGATTATTAATTATTTACCTAATGAAGAACTAGAAGGTGTGGAAGCATTAAAACAAAATACTTTTGAGGAACAAGAAACCACCATCCTAGCAATTATTTCTAGTCTAGAACAAAAAATAACCAAAACAAAAAAACTAATGGCAGTTGGGGAAATAGAAGATATGTCAGGCAAGATACCGTTTGTAATATTCCCTTTCATGTACGATAAGATTGGCCACCTATTAGAAGCAGACAAAATTTGTTTTATCAAAGGCAAAATAAGTAACAAGAATGACAGGCTACAAATGATTATTGATGAGGTAAGTGATTTTGATACAGCAAGCAATAAAATATCTGCTATTGAAATCAAACCAAACGGTCATAACATTGAAGAACTAAAATCATTACTTGCTGATTCTCACGGCAATATACCAGTATCGCTTATCATTGATGGTTATAAAATTAAATTAAACAACCAATTCTGGATCAGCATCAAAGGACTACCAAAAGTAGAAGAATTTGTTGGCGAAAAGAATTTAGTTATTAAGTAGCCTCTCCATTTAAAAACAGGCTCACTCGATGAGGGAGCTACTTCTTAGCCCATCTTTTCTTTCTTACCTTATACAAAACTTTATTCATCTTGAATATACTAAGATCCAAAAATGCATTTGGATTAACTGGTTTATTATAATAACGAATCTCATAGTGCACATGAGGACCGGTACTTAGTCCAGTAGATCCGCAATGTGCAATAATTTGTCCTTTTACAACTTTATCCCCAGGCTTAACCATATAATTATCTAAATGCGCATATATTGTCTTAAACCCATTACCATGATCAATAATTACCATAAGCCCATAACCGCCTGCCCATAAGGTATTTAAAACTTTACCAGAAGCAGTTGCTTTTACTGGAGCACCAACAAAGCCAGGTATGTCTAACCCATTATGAAATTCTATCCGACCCAATATAGGATGTTTTCTATATCCATAGTTTGCAATAATAAAGCCATATAGAGGCCAAATAGATGGAGTATTATCAAACTTACCTTTTAATACAGATGATTTTGTATATATCTCCGAGAAGCTATCATCTTGGATATCTGCGAGTGCTAAAATAATTCTGAGATTTTCAGAAATAGATCTTAACTCTTTTTGGTATTCACTATCTGATTTATTTAGTTTTTTTTTAAGCCAACAGACTTAAACTCTCTGTTTACACGCATGCCTAACATCTTACGAATATCGGCATCACGCTCCTTCAGACTAAGCATAACTGTCTTTAAGTTCTCTGTCTCATTTCTAAAAGCCTTAACCTCATCCAATACCTGTTCGTTTCTATTTTCTTGTTGTACATATTGAACAGCAAATTTTGATAATTTTGTAGAAAAATAGAGAGTACTTGCAAACATAGCTACAAGCGTTATCAATAAGATGCCAAGTAAAAACAATGTTAATGAGTTTACGCTAAACTCTCTTGATCTTCCTGACTTATGTGGAATAACTAAAAATGTAATCTTTTTCTTTGCAAACATAATTATCTATATTTTACCCTAAAAATTAACTTTAGACCAAAGTTTAAGACTGGCTTTATTTGCAATAACAGTTTTTACCAGAAAATCGATCTCTATAATGTTTTAAAAATGGAGTTATCTTTCTTTCTGGAGCTTTTGCTGTTTTCAATCTTTCAACAATCTCTGCATCAGTTAGCGCTACATTCAAAGATCTCTCAGGGATATTTATTTCAATAATATCACCATCTCTTACAGCAGCTATTGGGCCACCATTATATGCTTCCATCTCTACATGACCAATACATGGACCAGATGTGCCTCCAGAGAACCTTCCATCAGTAATTAGTGCTACTTTCTTATATCCTGCGCCTTTAATAGCATCTGTTGGGGTAAGCTGCTCTGGCATTCCAGGAGCTCCCGCCGGCCCCATATATAACATTACAACTACATCGCCCTCATCAATCTTCTTATCTACAATTGCATCTAATAAATCATCTTCATCTGTGAATACTTTTGCTGGTCCAGAATGAACCATCATATCTGCTTCAACAGCTGTCTGTTTAATAACAGAAGATGTCGCGATATTTCCTTTAAGCACAGCAATAGCACCCTGTTGCATATAAGCATTCTCTAAAGTTCTAATAACGTTATCATCATTAATTTCTGCTTCCTCGACAATATCCAGAACACTCTTTCCGGAAACAGTAATACCATCTTTAATTACATTTTTAAAACGCTTTAACACTGCAGGTATGCCTCCAGCATTATGGAAATCTAGCATCTCATGATCTCCAGCAGGAATCATCTTACATAAATTTGGTGTTTCCTTAGAAATATCATCAAATTTCTCTATAGGAATATCGATACCAAGCTCTCTAGCAATTGCTGGAATATGAAGAACTGCATTAGTAGAACCACCCATTGTCATATCTACTCTTATTCCATTTTCAAAAGCACCTTCTGTCATAATTTGCGAAGGTTTTATATCTTGTTTTGCTAGTTCAACTATACGCTTGCCTGTTTCATAAGCAATTTTCTTTTTGTTTGGATCTAAAGCAGTAGTAGAAGCACACATAGGAAGAGACATTCCAACAGCTTCTGTAAAACATGCCATTGTATTTGCAGTAAACAATCCAACACAAGAACCTGCACCACATGCTAAACATCCTCTTGCCTGTTCTTCTGCTTCCTCTAACGACATCTTGCCGGCTTTTACTTGTCCAGTTAACTCAAATCCTTGAATAGGATGACATTTATTTCCATTCTCATCATGATTCGAAACCATAGCTCCACCAGTAATCATCATTGCGGGGATATCTACTCTACCTGCAGCCATCATCATTCCTGGGGTAATTTTATCACAGTTTGTTACACCAACCCATCCATCAAGTGAATGAGAAAGAGTCATAATCTCAATATTGTCAGCAATATTATCTCTAGAAGGAAGAGATAATCTCATCTCTACGTGCATAGCAATACCATCACAAACACCAGGAACTCCCCACTCTAAAGGCACTCCTCCTGCATCAATGATACCTCTTTTTACTTCTGCAGTAATTTCATTTAAATGTACATGTCCAGGGATAATATCATTATATGAATTTGCTACTCCAATAAATGGTTTATTTTCATCAAATGCTGAAGCATCCATGCCTGCTGACATAAGTAATGCTCTATGTGGTAGTGTTTCTGCGCCTTTTTTTAAAATTTCTGATTTCATAATAATTCCTCCTGATAGTTAGGTTGAGAGTATATTATAACAGATTGCCTGCGATTTTCAGTTAGGGAAACTACTTATTGCTCTGGCTTAACCCAAACATTATCCTTTTTAAACTCAATATAACCGCGTTGTTCTATAAGTGAAATAAAATCAGAAAAGTTATTAGTAACATCAACAATCATTAACTTTCCTCCTGGTTTCAAATGAATATCAATCTTTTCAGCCAAAAGTTCTAATGGAACAGGCGTCTTTGTCATATCACTAAATGTGCCACCACTAAAGAAATCTAATAAGAATTTAAAATATATAACATCAAACTTCTCATCAACATGTATATCTCTTATATTCATACACTCTGAAAATGGAACTTTTTTTATTTGAGGATCTACGTCTATCCCAATAGAATTATCATAGCCTGCTTTATGCAAATTTCTCACAAAGTTATTGCTAACACCTGCGCCTATATCTAAAATCCTTGCGCTCTTATTCAGTCCTCCCAAAATAGAAGTAAAAATAAACACAGGCAATAAATCGCCATAGTCGCTATTGGATATATCTTTTACAACATAGTCTGGCCAGGTAGAACCATAATTATTCGGCTGTTTTCTTAAATACATATTTGAAATACTTACTATTTTAAAATTCATATAATTGTTATCTCTAAACTTATATACAATAAGCTAATTAAAAAAAGCTACTATTTTATCTAATAATTCTGGAAGATCTTGTTCAAGACCATTATCTACATTCACTCTTACAACTTTATCTGCATAAGCTTCAACCAATGGTCCCTTTGTTTCTTTTTCAAATTTCTTAAATCTCTTTGATGCTACTTTCGGATCATCGTCTGTTCTACCTTCTCTAGTATTCTCTATTAATCTCTGAAGAATGGTCTCTTCTTTTACATCTAAGACAATAACAAGGTCTACTTCAACACCTTCTTCATATAAATATTCTGCTTGGGAAGTTGTTCTTGGGTAACCGTCAAAAATTACTGTCATACCTTTATGCGCATCAATAAAATTTTTAACTATTGGGTTTAGTAATTCATCAGGAACATAGTCCCCTGCAGCCATTAAAGGCGCAACTTCTTTACCTAGATCAGTGCCCCTAGCAACCTCTGCTCGCAACGCATCTCCTGTAGATAAGTGAGAAACATATAACCCGAGTTGAGTTAATGCTCCGATTCCAGTACCTTTACCAGCACCAGGACCTCCAATAAATATTACATTTTTATTCTTTAATAAGGCTAGAGCATCTATTAATGTATCAATGTCTAAAGATACCTTTGCTGTATACGTATCGGTTATTTTTATATCGAAAAGATCTTTGTTCGCTAACGCAACTGTCTTATAAAAAACCATATAATTTTCTCCTAAATTAAATTGACAGTAATTTAACGTAAGAAAAAGATAAGATTCCCTGCTATTTACTTAATTTTGAATTAAAACCAGCTGCTATATTTTAAAAAGATACTTTTTGGATAAGATGTCCCTGCAAACTCAGCACCTGATGTTCCAAAATATACACTCGCGCCTATGTCTAAAGTCGCATCATCAGACAAACTGCGACTCATATAGGCATTTGTTGCGGCACTTCCATCATCTAGGGCAAGAACGCCCGTTAAGGCGAAGCTAGTCAAAGGATCATGACTATAGTTAATTGTATTTCCTAAATATTTTTTGCCACTATTCCATACGCTTCCAGCCAAGCTTATTTGTTCTGCGCCATTATAATAATATTCAGTTGTAAGCGTAACCATCCAAGGAAAGGCATACTCCAATCCAGTACAATAGCTAAAATAATCTTTCCCGATACTGCTGTCGTTTGTCTGAGAACCTTCGAAACTAAATTGGATGCCAGTATCAGCAACATTAGCCTGATACTCTAGCCCATACATTTGCAAAATACTTCCACCTACATACGTAAGACCTACATCTCCTCCAAAAATAAAACTTCTCCAACTAACTGCTACTTTGTCTGCTGCCCATCCCTGCTTCACATTACCCACAAATTGGAGATAAGAAAGGTCGTCCAAATATTGTTTATATTCAACTCCAAATATCCCCACTCTCTCATCTGGCTCCAAACTAAGTGCATACACTGGATTAAACTTATCTACTGGATTCCATAAATGGCATACTCCAAAAGGAACACCCTGCAAACCTAGAGTCAAGCTACTATTCTCAAATAATAATTGTTCAGACATTCTCGCTAAATATAATCTGCTATAAACATTACTATTATCTACTAATTTAATAACTGGGCTAAACGGCAAATTAAAAGAAGCATTCTTCATAGCTTGAAAGCTAGTAGAAGCTATAAAAGCTGAACCAGCTACTGTTTCCAAATCTAGCTTGATAGCTGCTCTGCCGATATCCTGTTGATTATAAATATCTGCACGTAACCTATCAAAGAAATAAGCATCAGCTTTCTTTGCATATCCAAATGCTGTATTGGAATACCCGATATCTGTATAAGCAAAAGATATGCTTAATAGTATTGCTACTAAAAGAATCTTTCGAAACATATTATTTTAAGGTCTTAACTAATTTACCATCAAGCAAATAAAGCTCACTCTTTGCTTTTTCTATTACCATAGGGTCATGCGTAGAAAATATAAATGTTACTTTCTCTTCTTCATTCATCTGACGCATAAGGTCTAATAATTTTTTAGAGTTTTCTGAATCAAGATTAGCTGTAGGCTCATCGGCAAGAATTAGTTTTGGCCTGCTTACTACTGCTCTTGCAACTGCTACTCTTTGCTGTTGTCCGCCACTCATTTCTAAAGGTTTTTTATTTAGAAGGTCTTCGATACCAAGCTTCTTAGCTATATCAAATACTCTCTCTGCTCTCTCTAGTTTCCCTACATTCTGTAACGCCATAATATATTCGATATTCTCTTCTGCTGTTAAAACTGGAATCAAATTATATGCCTGGAAAATAAACCCCATATTATTAAGTCTTACCTTAGCTAATTTTTTTTCTGAAAGATCAGAAATAATTTCACCATTCAATGTTACAGAACCAGATGTCGGCTGGTCTAACCCGCCAATAATATTTAGAAGTGTTGTTTTGCCAGAACCTGATGGGCCAGAAACAGAAACAAAATCTCCTTGATTTATCTTTAAAGTAACTCCATTAAGAGCAGTGGTCTCTACTGTCTTACTCTGCTTATATATCTTTACCAAATCTTTTACTTCTATCATTCTAACCCTCCCTTACGAAAAACGTATCGACTGCATTGGTCGCATTTTTTTCAATTTTCTAACTGGAATATATACCGAGATTACTGCCGTAATCATAATTGCCACTAACGCTGTAATAAGATAACTAACATGGAACTCTGCAAATATTACAGATGCCATACCCATATCATTAAGCCCTTCAGAGAACCTACTCAAGTCTAAACCATTAATTGTAAAATATGCTAATAACCCAGAGCCAAACAAAGCAGCCATCAGATATCCTAATCCACATAAAGCTACAGCTTCGAAATATACCATTGCAGATATCTTTCTCATTGGAGTCCCTACTGCTTGTAAGATTCCATATTCTTTCATTCTTTCATAAACAGTAATAGTCATTATATTAAAAATGCCCATCGCGATAGCTAAGCAGATTGCAAAATAACTTATATAAATAAAGACATTTATGGACTTCTCCATACTAATAAGCATAGGGTAGATTTCTATAAAGGTCTTAATATCAGCCTTATCTCCATACTCTTTTTCCCATAAATCTTTTACCGCGATATTCGTCTTGTCTAATAACGCAATATCCTTAACTACAATAGCTATTTCTGACACTGCATCCTTCTTTAAAAAGTCACGCAATAAATTTATATTTATCATAACTCCTCTTTTGTCTAAAGCAGGATTGTTTGTAGTAAATATCCCGCCAACCCTAAAAACTGAAGCTACTATCTGCCCAGTTGCATCCTGTGCTTGTAAAACAATCTTTCTTCCTATTTTTACCTTGAGCTTTTCAGCCAACACATGCCCTACAGATACTATCTTTTTATCCTCAGGAAAAGAGAACTCTCCTTCAATAATAGGGTTATTATATCCAATAAAATCTTTCTCTGCTTCCTTCGTGGATCCAACTAATATCACTCCCTGAGAAAACCTTGCAGAAGAAGCCATGCCTTCAGACCTTAATCTCTCTGAAACAAAACGTACGTTCTCTACTTTACTTAGTACTTTTTTATAATCACTATTTGGCAAAACATCTTTTAAAAGTTTACTTTCTCTATACCCGTCGCCTGTGATGCTTATCTCGCCTTCACCTGTACGCACGATATCTTTAAACATTTGTCCTAGCATTCCGTCATAAAAACCTTGTGAAAAAATCATTGCAGAAAGACCTACTCCCACCATAAGAATCACCATAAAAGACCTACTCTTTCTACGCCATAGATTGAAGAAAGCTATCTTGAACATCTTAAACATAATTAATTGCCTCTATCGGTTTATATTTATTAACTTTCCAAACTGGATATACTACTGCCAATAGGTTTAACCCCACCATAAACAAACTAACCTTCATTATTGTTATCCATGAAAACAATGTTGGAAAATTCAAATCCACCATGCCTGAAAGATTGTACTGATCCATCATTTCTCTACTGCCCTCCATATTTATAGGGTTAACTTGAAAGTAATATGCTAAAGCTCCACCTAAAATAGCTCCAACTACCGCACTTATTACTCCCAATATTAAAGCCTCCCAAGCTATCATTTGAAAAATATGCATAGGTTTGTTTCCAATTGCTCTTAACACTCCTATCTCTTTTGTCCTCTGCAGTACTGCAAGCATTGTAAAAATCATTATCACAAAAAATATTACAATAACTAGAATAGAATATGAAAATAAACCAAAAGCAAAATCTAACTGTAATGAACTTACCAAACTCTTCAGTGGCACTTTCCAAGTTACAACATCTAAATTCTCACCTTTCAAATCTTCACTTAGGCTCATTACAACTTTATCTAAGTTCTTATCAGACTTTTTCTTTGGATAAACAATCATATGTGTAGCACTGCCATATGAATAAAAGATATCATCCATATAAGCTTTATTAACAAACATACCCGCAGAATCAAACTCTGAAGATGTATAAAAAATACCTACTATCTCAACAATATCAGCTGCCATTGACTGATCTACAGCAGAAGATAAATACGTAATAGTATCACCGATACCTACCTGAAGCTTCTTAGCTAACTTGTTTCCAATTAGAGCTTTCCCGTAATCATCTTCTTTTAAAAACCTACCCTCTTGTATAGACTTTTTCATGCGTGAAATATTTGGCTCTTTGTCTGGTTCAATTCCTATAATAATTCCACCTACAGAATCCATGTCTGCAGAGAACAAGCCAAACGACTCAAACCTTGTGCCAAAATATTCGATATCAGCGTTCTCTTTTACAACATCCTCTACCTTTTTAACATTAAATATTAAGTGGTCTTGGTCTGGAAAATCATTATACCCTTGCCCTGTTATTTGAATATATCCAGTATAAACCTCTATCGCATCTCGAAACATTTTCCCATAAGTACCTTTGTGAAAAGAAAAAACAAAAATCAAAAATGTTACACAAAGAATGCTTAATAATAAAGTAAGAATAGACCTACGTTTATTGACCCAAACATTACGCCAAGCTATCTTAAAAAACATACTATCTGGAATAGTTTCTTAATGCCTGCAAAGTAAAAATATTTTTAGGATTAGGTTTATCAAAAGAAATATCTATTGTTTTCAAAATAGTTTTTTTGCCTTCATCATCTAATGGAACAATTTCAATGTACATTGGATAATATCTGTCGCCTATTTTTTTAATTTCTTTATATATCATCTGTCTAACAGGTTCGCCTAGCTCATCATAAAAATCAGCTATAGATGGAGCGAATGTATCTTTGTTTATTTTCTGTACTATCTTGCCCCAAACAACTGCAGAATCAGGATGCGGAATATACTCTATCTCCCAATACTCTTCTGTCTCCGAAAGCAACTTTACCGTATAATCGTCTACCATCGAGCTTTCTTTTACCAAATCATCATTAGTAAGATCTGTGCCCATCCAAGACTGCATCATCATTGATGGTGGGAATTTGATAGTTTTCTCTATACGAGGAATATACTGCCACATATCATTATTTATTTTTAGGAAAGTTACACCTTTATCCTTGATAGGATATTCAATAACCATAAAAGATTTTTCGGTGCCTAGAGCCCAACTTTTTAGCTTTATTTTTCTTTCATATCTTGGATTAATTACAATAATCTCATATTGTCCGTAGCTAGTATCGCCACGCATCATCTGTTCAGATTTTTTTACAATCTCTTCAACTGTAACAGAAAAAAGGAAACTAGAAAGAATAAGAAAAAGTACCAGCTTCTTCATCATTTATGCCTTTATAACAGCTCCAGCCATAGCAATGCCCATCACTGCTAATGCGGTGACAATCCATCCAGCGACTATCATATGAGAAGGAGTAAATAAAACGAAAAGACAAATAATCGCTATTGCTGCTAAAGAGATTATTCCAGCAATTGATACTAACGACCATTTAGATGCCCTACTTACTCTTCTGTGAATATCTTGTTCTTCTATTGTTTTATTTTCTTCGCTCATGAATTTATTATACTCGGTTAGGTTACAAGTTGAAAGTCATTCCTATCTGATGAGTAGCACCTAGGTCGCTATCAAAATATACATAATCAACTTTATACGCATTCGCATCTAGACTTGTTCCCAAAAAGATCTTTTCATCGTAACTACTGTAACCAGCTTTTAAATAGAATCCTCTTATTACTCTGAAGCTAGCACCAGTTGACCAATACAACCCACTTAGTGCAGTGTCATATTTAGTATCAACAGCCAAACCCAATTTGCCTACTGAGTACTTAACTCCAGCCCTTATTATTGGTTTGTCTTCACTCTTATCTACATAAGCATTCTCAGCTACTAACCCAAATTGTAAATTTTGGTCTATTTTTGAGTAATATGAGATATCCAATGCCGAGCTATTCTTAACATCAGTAAAATTCTGCTGAATCAATTTATACGTCAAACCAAGAGAAGTCTCAGGCGCTAGCTTAAAAGCATACCCTGCAAATACAACAGTATCGGCATAGTTCACATTTACTGGAACTACGTTACTTGTAACCAGGGCAATAACTTGTCCAGCATCTACTCTGTATGCTCCTAAGATTAGTGAATCTCCTTCTTCAGATGCACCATAAAGAAATGTATATTTATTAATCTCTAAAAAAGATGATGCATAATCAAAATATATCTCTCCATTTTGTCCTGAAAAAGCTGCCATATTCCAATAAACTGCAGCAGCCCCTTCCGGAGATGCGGTATTTGCTCCACCAAGTTGCTTACCAGAAACGCCAATTCCTTGATCCAAAAACATGGAGGCATGGGCAAATACCAAAAGCATGCTTATTATTAGAATCTTTCTTATTATTTCCATATTACAATCTTTCCTGTTTTCGTAGCAGTTGTTCCGCTACCACCATTAAGATTAAGCAGATATACATATAATTCACTACTCAACATGTTTCCCCTATTATCTTTACCGTCCCAAACAACTGTATTTGTTCCAAACACGCTAGTTACAGGGATACTTCTCATTAATCGTCCATTAATGCTATAAATATTCAACTTCCCAGAACCTGTTTCGCTGGAAGTGAACCTAACATTAACTCCCTCGTTCATTGGATTGAATGGGTTTGGCCAAACGACTACATTTGTTATAGTCTGCGTTAACCCAATTACGCTTATTCTCAACGTCTTATTAACGGTAGCCTGTCCATCTGTAACGCTAACAGTAATAATATGCTCACCAATATCACCATACCCTGTTGTGTAATTATTAGTTGTTATCCAACCTGTAATTGTTACATTTAAGGTATCCCCATCAGGATCAGATACCACCCAATCAAAAGTTACAACTTCTGCGACATTCACTGTTATCGCATCTACATTTAAAGTAATAGAAGGTGACTGATTGGCAAGTGCCAAGCTAACTGCACTAAAGTAAGTTAAGTGCGTTGTTCTAAAAATTGCTCGGTTAGGATAAACCATAACCATAGTAATCCCATTATTCTCCCATTGGCCAGAAGTTGGGTTGTAATAATAAATCCTAACATCCTCTGTATTACTTACATTTGGAGATAACCCTATCTCAATTTCTATATATGTATTAATTGAGACTGGCAATCCACTGGCCACCGAATTAAGAGATACCTCAACTGCCTGAAGAAAATTATAAGACACTATTGATAAGCCTGTTTGTGAATCACCTGTAACAGCAAATGCGACTTGATAAGAAATTGTTGGAAATGTTTCAATACTTAAAATTGCTGGCTCTATAACATTACCTGTAGAAACCGTGACATTAATACTTATCCCAGTAGTTTCATCAACATACTGAGCTGTGACTATCACTTCATCTGAAGGAAGCACTATGTTAGGAACATCATATACTACGATCACCACTGTTTCTGTAACTGTTGCTATTCCATCATATGCACCTACAAATACGTTCCAAGTTCCAGCACTATCATAATTCAAATACCTAGATGCTTCAGCTGGTCCAGAGGTAGTTCCGCCAGTTGGCGATGTCCATACATACATCACATTCAAACTATCTCCATCTGCGTCCGTTATTACAGGACTCAATGTCACTGTTGTTCCTTCATTAACTGTTATTGAAACGACATTTAAGGTTATTACTGGCAAGAAATTAACATGAGTAGTTTCATATGCTCCAAGATCGATTGCTCTACCCACAATTCTTGTATCTTCATTTAAATCTAAATTTATATTATCCGAATTTGCATTCCACAATGCATCACTACCCGTATTTACGACAACCGAAGTGCTTACTATCTTAAAATCTCCATTTGCATAATCTACAAACTGAGAACTATTAAAACCACTAATTAAATTGGAAGTATTCATCACAGATGGCAATGAGCTATCTGTAAATACACAATAATCTAGAGTCGTTGTATTAAAATATGAAGAATTAAAGCTTTGATCAAAATTGCCAACAAAAATAGAATTATATGCTTCTAGCTCTCCTTTTGTTCCTCCATCAGATTTCCCATCATAATAAATAAAATTATTATTTGATACTATAGTAACGTTTACTAACTTATTATCTCCTTGATAAAAAACACTGCCGTAAGAGATGGCACTATTGCTATATATAAGTGTATTAATTAGGACAGTTGAACCATAATAAAACACTCCACCAGAAAGACCAGCACTATTTGCATATATGTTACTTCTGCTTATACTATTTATTCCTTGATAAAATACACCGCCATGTATAGCACTGTTTCCATGTACATTAGTATTAATTAATGTACTACTTGTCCAAGCAAATCCACCACCATAAGTACCACCGATATTATTATAAACATTACTACTGTTTATACTGTTAGTGCCGCCATAAAATGCACCACCACTATCAGCACTATTACCATTAATTTCTGAATTACTTATACTCTTATATCCATCATAAAATGCTCCACCATAATAAGCACGACTCCCACTTACAATACAACTATCCATGGTCAATCTAGAATTGTCATTTGCTAAAACTGCACCGCCCCTATTAGAATCAGAACTTGTTATACTTGGGCTTTTACCTCGAACTAAACTTAAATCTTCTAACTTCCAGCTAACAGCATAGTCCTGTTTAATTATTCTATTTAAATCCTCTCCATCAAGTATAGTATCTACAGAAGATACGCCCCGCATCGTAACGTTTTCAACATTAGGCCAAGCTAAACCTACATTGCCTGTGCCTGTATATGTTCCTGCAGATATTTGAATTGTTTGATTTGCATTGACGGCATCTAAAGCTAATTGAATGGTGTAATAATCTAATCCTGTTTGCAATATAGATGCAACTGTCTGAACATTATTTACTACTATTGAAACATTCTCTGATACACTTATCGTTCCATCATCTGCAACTACTGTAACGTTCCATGTTCCTGCAGAATTATAATCCATATAGTAATTGTTTCCTGATGCGACTGAACTCCCAGCAGGATTGAACCACTCATAACTTACAGTTACTGTATCAACATCTGCATCATATGTACTTGGATCTATTGTTACTCCGGTTCCTTCATTCGCTGTTATTACTGAATTTACGCTTATAATCGGGAACGCATTAATATATGCCGACTCATATGCTCCTAAATCTATGAAGGAGCCAATTGTTCTAACACTACCCTTAATATCTGTAGTTACATTGTTAGAGTTAGCATTCCATAAATCATTACTACCATTATTAATAGCCATTGACGAAGCATTTAAACGATAATCTCCATTTGAAGAAGCAGTAAACTGAGAATCAGTAAACCCATACCGAGGGTTAGAAATATTCATTTCTAAAGGAAGCGTTGTATCAGTAAAAGCACAGTAATCTACTGTCGTTGTATTAAAATATGCATCAGTTCCAGAATTAAAATCACCTGCGAATATCGTATTATAAGCATTAAGTTCTCCGGAATTTCCACCACTTGCATAATTGTCATAATAAATAGCTCCATTATTGGAAACAATTGTACTATTAACTATTTCATTATTGCCTTTATTAAACACAGCACCCTGTGAGCTAGCGCTATTATTATAAACAAGAACATTTATCAACGTGTTCGTGCCCTGAAAAAAACCACCACCATAAGAAGAACTATTACCGTATACTTCGCTACTAGTCAGTGTATTCGTACCATCATAAAAGCCACCACCATAGGAAGAACCACTATTGCCATATATATTAGTATTTGTCAGCGTGTTAGTGCCAAACATAAAGCCTCCACCAGAACTTGCAGCACTGTTACTATAAACATTACTACTAATGAAAGTGTTAGTGCCATAATAAAACCCACCACCAGAAGAAGCAGCACTATTACCATATACATTGCTACTCGTCAGAGTGTTCGTACCCTGATAAAATCCGCCACCATAAGTAGCACTATTACTGTATATCCTGCTATTAGTCAGAGTGTTCGTGCCATAATAAAATCCACCACCATCAGGAGCACTATTACCATATAGACTACTGTTAATCAGAGTGTTCGTGCCATAATTAAATCCACCACCATCAGTAGCACTATTGCCATATAAACGACTATTAGTCAGAGTGTTAATGCCACCAATAAATCCACCACCAGAAGCAGCACTGTTACTGTATATATCACAACTAGTCAAAGTGTTTGTGCCAACGTAAAATCCACCACCACCAGTAGTAGCACTGTTACTGTATATCCTGCTATTAGTCAGAGTGTTTGTGCCAGCGTAAAATCCACCACCACCATAAGTAGCACTATTTTTAGCAATTACAGAGTTCATTACTACAACGTTAGAAATTCCATTAAAGAGCTGACCAACAGCTCCTCCGTAATATGCTTGATTACCACTTATTATCACAGTGTTAAGAGTTAATCTATGCCCAGATTCACTAATGTTAATATATATACTGCCTCCACGGTTAGGAACAGAACTTGTTATACTTGGACTTTTGCCATTTATTAATGCAATATTTTGTACTGTCCAGTCTACTATATAATCCTGTTGAATATGTCGATTAACCTGTTCTCCATCAAGGATTGTATCTACAGAAGTTACTCCCTGAAGCGTAACATTATCTACATTAGGCCAAGCTAACCCAACATTGCCTGTTCCTGTATGTGTTCCTGAATATACCTGAATAGTTTGTCCTTCACTGACTGCGTCTAATGCATCTTGTATTGTTGTATAATTCATACTTGTTTCAACAATAAATGCTACTGGGTTAATATTATTCACATATATACTTAACAAGTCTGCTGCTGAATATTCTCCATCACTTACATTTACTGTTACATAATGCCAACCAGAATCTGTATATGTCGTTGTATAGTTGTTTGTTGTTATCCATCCTTCTAATGTAACTATTAGGCTGTCTCCGTCAGGATCACTTGCTGCCCAATCAAACGTTATTGTTTCTCCTTCATTTACACTCATTGATATCATATTAAACGCTACACTTGGTGCTCTGTTTGTATTATTTACATATATACTTAACAAGTCTGCTGCTGAATATTCTCCATCACTTACATTTACTGTTACATAATGCCAACCAGAATCTGTATATGTCGTTGTATAGTTGTTTGTTGTTATCCATCCTTCTAATGTAACTATTAGGCTGTCTCCGTCAGGATCACTTGCTGCCCAATCAAACGTTATTGTTTCTCCTTCATTTACACTCATTGATATCATATTAAACGCTACACTTGGGGCTCTGTTAACATTACTTACATCTATTAAAACATTCTCAGATACACTCACCTGTCCATCATCTGCTATTACAACTACGTTCCATGTTCCTGCAGAATTATAATCCATATAGTTATTATTTCCTGATGCTACTAAGTTCC
>CAYSAQ010000016.1:0-2423 GCA_964429235.1 uncultured Candidatus Marinamargulisbacteria bacterium | reverse complement strand
GCTTAGAATCGGGAATGCATTAATATATGCCGACTCATATGCTCCTAAATCTATTAATGAACCAATTGTCCTAACACTACCCTCAATATCTGTAGTTACATTGTTAGAGTTAGATTCCCACAATACATTGCTACCATTATTAATTGCTATTGAAGAGCTAATTATGCGGTAATCACCACTAGCATAGTCAGCAAACTGTGAAGAACTAAAACCGCTTTTTGGATTAGAAATATTCATTGAAGAAGGCAGATCTGTGTCTGTAAATGCACAATAATCTACTATCGCTGTATTGAAATATGCAGGAGTCCCTCCATCAAAATCACCGACGAAAATTGTATTATAAGCATTAAGTTCTCCTCTAAATCCAGAACCCGCATCATCGTCATAATAAATAACTCCAAGATTGGAAACAATCGTACTATTAACCAACTTATTCTCACCTAGATAAAACACTACACCAGAAGTAGCACTGTTATTATAAGCAAGAACATTTATCAACGTGTTAACGCTGCGATAAAAAGCACCACCTTTATCAGAAGCACTATTGCCATACACCTTAGTGCTAATCAGCGTATTCCCCAAAGTATTGTAAAAGCCGCCACCATTAGAAGCACTATTATCATACACATTGCTATCAATCAGCGTATTCGTGCCAAACACAAAGCCACCACCATAATTTGAAGCACTATTACCATACACCCCACTACTAGTCAGCGTATTCGTGCCATCATAAAATCCACCACCATGCACAGAAGCACTATTACTATACACCTTGCTACTAGTAAAATTATTTATGCCATAATAAAACCCTCCACCAGAAGAAGCACTATTATCATACACATTACTACTCGTCAGTATGTTCGTGCCATAAATAAATCCGCCACCAGAATTAGCGCTGTTTCCATATATGCTGCTGTTAATAAACGTGTTCGTTCCGTAATTAAATCCACCGCCAGCAGAAGCAGTATTCCCATACACTTTACAGCTCGTCAGCGTGTTCACGCCATTAAAAAATCCACCACCAGCAAAACCAACGCTATTTCCATATATATTAGTATTTGTCAGAGTGTTCGTGCCAAAGTAAAGCCCGCCACCCATATCAGCACTGTTTTTAGCAATTACAGAATTTATTACTACAACTTTAGATATTCCATCTTGGGGCTGGCCAACAGCTCCTCCATAATATGCTTGATTACCACTGATTATCACAGTATCCAGCGTTAAGCTATGCCCCACATTACTGTACCTAATATATATACTTCCTCCACGGTTATAACCGGAATTTATAATGCTTGGGCTTTTACCATTGATGAGAGTAATGTCTTTAACTGTCCAGTTTAATGCGTAATCCTGTTGAATATGTCTAGTTGTCTGTTCCGCATCTAGAATCGTATCTACAGAGCTAACTCCCTGAAGAGTAAGGTTATCTACATTTGGCCAGATTAAACCAACATTTCCAGTCCCTGAATGTGTACCAGCCGTGATTTGTATTGTTTGACCAGAACTAACAATATCTAATGCATCTTGGATAGTGTAATAATCTAACCCTGTTTCGAATATAGAGACAGCTGTTTGAACATTACTTACTAATACTGAAACATTCTCTGATACGATTACAGTTCCATCGTCGGCAACTACTGTCACGTTCCAAGTTCCTGCAGAATTATAATCCATATAGTTATTATTTCCTGATGCTACTAAGTTCCCTGAAGGGTTGAACCACTCATAACTTACAGTTACTGTATCGCCATCTGCATCTGTTATGACTGGGTTCAAACTTACTACTGTTCCCTCATTTGCTGTTATTGCAGATTCTACGCTTAGAATCGGGAATGCATTAATATATGCCGACTCATATGCTCCTAAATCTATTGAGGAACCAATTATCCGAACACTACCCTCAATATCTGCAGTTACATTGTTAGAATTAGCATTCCATAAAGCATCGCTACCATTGTTAATAGCCATTGATGAAGCATTTAAACGATAATCTCCATTTGAAGAAGCAGCAAATTGCGAATCAGTAAACCCATAACGAGGATTAGAAATATTCATTGCATAAGGAAGGTCTGTGTCTGTAAATGTGCAATGATCTACAAAGCTTGTATTAAAATATGCCTCATTAAGTCCTCGATCAAAATCACCTACGAAAATTGTATTATAAGCAGTAAGTTCTCCATTAAGCCCACCACTTTCCCTATCGTCATAATAAATAGCTCCATTATTGGAAACAATTGTACTATTAACTATTTCATTATTTCCTTCATTAAAAACAGAACCATATGAACTACTGTTATTATAAGCAAGCACATTTATCAACGTGTTATTACCGAAATAGAAACCACCCCCCGCACTAGCGGCACTATTACCATACACATCACTATTAGTCAGCATGTTCGTGCCATAATAAAACACGCCACCAA
>CAYSAQ010000015.1:0-31174 GCA_964429235.1 uncultured Candidatus Marinamargulisbacteria bacterium | reverse complement strand
AGCAAATCTTCGAACTTCATTGCAATATATTAACATTATTGTTATTTAATTGCAACATGACTGACAAGAGAATGGGGAAACCTCTCAATCAACACACCTAAGACAAGGAACCCTTATTAATAATTTCTTTTTCTTATAAGAGTGCTATTTCTTCGCTTTGCTCAGAGGATAGCCACTAAGCTCATTCTTCACTAAGTGGAGCTATAAAACAGTTCCTTTAGAAACAAATTAAAACTTAAAAATATTATGAAAAATATAAAAGTATAAATAAAGTGAATTTAAGGACGTTTGAAGTATTGAGATATTTTTCTTAATGGTTTTAAGAGTAATGTCCAAGGATAGGGTTTTCCGCTTATACATTTCACTCATTCCTATGAGTATTTTTACTCAATGTCAAGAATATGGAAAGCGGGAACGGAGATAAGTGGTGACTGGCAAACCTGTGCAAAATGCTGCAACACTATTGAAATATCTGTATATCAGTCAAACAATTATAGAATAAAAATATTATGAAAAAATATAATTCCTTTAGGAATAATTTAATAAGGGAAATTTTAATGGGTGAATTTTTGAAATAAAGTTAGATAGCTCTTTTAATAGCCAATTGATGAATGGCCAATCTGGATTCAATGCTATCTAATCTGTTTATTATTCCATCAAATTTCATGTCATGTTCTCTTGTTTTATTAACTAAAAGATCTAAAACTGGTTTTTGTTGCTCCATATATAAACCCACAGCATGCTTTGAGGCTTGATTGATTGTCTCTGCCACATTAATCTCTTCTTTTACTAATTTAGCAGCTTTGTAAGCTACTTTATCTATGTACTCTAAAACTTGTTTATCCATAAAATAATTTAAGCATTAATATTTTGCAAAGTCAAATATTAACGCAGTATATTTACAAAACAAAGTTATTTACCTAAATACTATATATTCTATAAAAGTCTTTCTTTAAAAAAGTATCCTGTCTTCCTAAGCCTACGCCATAGGCGTATAAATAAGACTTACTACGCCCTGACGAGAAGGGAAGGATTAATAAAAAAACAAACACAGTCATTCCCGTGACTTATCTAGGCGAAGCTATAAGCGAAGACTGAAGACGGGAATCTATGGGCGTTTATAAATTGAGATACCTTGTGAGTCTATGTGCTCTTTTAATTCCGGACTTATATTATCGTTATAATAAACAACATCAACTTTATAAGGAATTGGGAGTTCTTGATTAAATAAAGTTTCTAAAATAGGATTCTTAGCACCTGAGTCCAACTTAACGGCAATATCTATATCTGAACCAGGCTTATAATTACCAATAGCTCTAGACCCAAAAATAATAGCTTCTTTAATGATTAGAGTATCAGCTAACGCTTTAAGAATTAACTCATAGCTTTTATTACTTATACCAAAACTCATAGTTTCTTTGATAGTTCATTAAACGTATACTCTATTTGAGCAAAAAAAGAATCTTTAATAAGTGATAATGTTTGATTGAATATGGCTTCGTCATATGTGTGTGCAATAAGATTCCTTTTTTCAAGCATATCCATCCAGATATCACCCTCACCTAGTAACTCTGACTGAAAAGCTTCCTTGATAACATCTCTTGGGAACTTTACGACAACGCCTTGGCTTTCCAGATAATCTTTTAGTGTTTTCCAACTTAACTCAAATGTATACTCGTACCTTTGAACTAATCCTTCTTTTTCTAAAACAGAAAGGGAATCAAAAACATCTATTGCTTCTTTAAATTGAGTAAAGGCTCTTTGGAAATTGGAAAAACGTTGTTTCCATCTAATATCTTTTGCATTCATAGATAAATATTAAATTGGTAGTAAATAAAAGTCAATCTTTGAGCCACATCTCAAACCCTCGCCAACGACATGCATTATAGTTAATCGAAGAAACGGGAATCTATGGTCTTTTAAAGTATTGGGATATTTTTCTTAATGGTTTTAAAAATAATGGCTAAAGATACTTATATATCGAGTCTTTAAATAAATGTACTATTTCTAATGATTCAACTACATCATCTTTATCAACTATCTCACCAGGATATCTAGCAGATACAGCATATTCGTTTAACACAACTATTTTTCCTATAACATCTTTGGCTTCGATATATTGATCTGGAAGCAAATTAATTAATAATACTAAATCGTGTGTTCTAGGAAAAACTATTTGTTCTTTAGTTAATATACTTTTAAGAATCTTTTCAACATATTGCTGACAATGGAAACATATTATTTCATATGCTTCATTTTCTTCTGCAACTAACAATTCTGCAACTTTAAGATCATTAGTTGCTCGTAATATCCAATCATTAATCAGTTCGTTCATACAAAACCTTCCCTTTATTAAATATATTCTGAAGAAAAGGGTCATTATTTGATAATTTAGATTTAACTTCTGCTGGAGTATAAACTATCAGATCTAAAGGATACTCTCTATTTAAAAACAACTTACTAACTTCAATTGAACGTTTTGACTTTTTTATATCAGTATCAATTTCAATTAATATATCTATATCAGAATCTTTATTAGGAATACCATAAGCATGCGAACCAAATAAAATTAACCTATTTGGCTTTATTTTTGTTTTAATAGTTTCTGTCAAATATTCAATGTAATCCTTTATACCCATAAAAGAAGTATATCAACCGCAGTTAGTTAATGGCAAGAAGTAGTTGCGCTATAGATAAAGCATATTTATATAAGGGGCAACCGCTAAACTTATCCTTCTTTAAGCGGAGTTGCAACGAAAAACTCTATCACTACATATTTCTTATAAGGGCTTCCGCAGCCCTTAAAATCCCCTCTTTATTCTATAAAACTTGTTCTTACAGCTATTAATCAATAGGTCTTGCATCAAAGGCTCTCACCATCCATGGTTACGCCTTTGATTAGTTGCACATTCCGCCGTCGCTAAAGCTATGGCAGACAGGCCTGTGCAAAATGCTGCGACTCTATTGAAATATCTGTATATCACGCAAACAGTTATAGAATAAAAAATTAAATAAAGTGAATCTATGGTCTTTTAAAGTATTGGGATATTTTTCTTAATGGTTTTAAAAACAAGGTCCAAAGATATGGTTTTATAATATATCTAATAGTTTTAAATTAGTTTTATCTAACCTAGAAAAAGCAAATATCTTTTTACCTAGATCTTTTAATGAAGCACCTATATGATAAATTTCTTCATTATCAATAATTAAAAACCTATCATGTGAATTTTTAAATTCTTTAATAATAATTCCAGGATACTGAGCGTTATGCTTTTTCAAATCAAGCTCTATTTTATTAGTCAAACATTTTGTATAAATAACAGCGCTACATCCCTTATCCCTTTTTGTAAGCAAAGTTAACACTGTTTCGTCAATATAATTATCAATCAAAACAATAGATTGTTTCGCATTTTTTATAATATCAACAATGAATATGTAAGCATCGAATATCTGACCATCATAAAAAATACCTTGCTTAGGAATAATATGTTTAGATTCTATTGCAGATAGAATCGATTCAATTCTATTTCCTGTTCCAATCTCAAATGAAATCTGTTTTCTTTCCAAACGATTTATCCTTTTAAATATCTCCCCATTCTCCAATAAAAATCTTCTCATTTTAACAAAACTATTTATTATTCTTATACTTACATCAATAGCCGTTTTGCTATTTAAAACTGCACTAAGCATAGAAACTCCTTGTTCTGTAAAAACATATGGCAAGTATCTTCTACCACCGTGTTTATTACTTGAGGTCGCAAATTGCGACCTCAAGTTGCTAGAATTATCAATTCTTAAATTTTTTGATAAAACATATTGATACTCTTCGCTTTTCAGTTGAAACCTGAAATTACGTGGAAACCGTAAAATATTCCTTTTTACTTGTTCATTTAATCTCTTTAGTTCAATTCCATACAATTCAGCTAATTCACTATCTAATATTACTTCCATATCTCTAATAGTGTGTATTTTTGATTGAATACTTTCCAACGGCATTAGTTTTTCCATGATTAAATAATACTAATCATTGAGGGTTAAGTCAACTTGTTGCAATATTTTAATAACAACGTCAACAATATGACGTACCATACTCCTCCCTCTTCCGTCTACGCTCGAAGAGCTTCGCAGAATAAGTTATGGAAACTTTAGCTTTTTTATATTAATTTGTATTGGCTTTGCAACTGTTTGCAAGAACTACCTGGCGTCGCTCACTCTGTGAGCTTTGCCAAGGCTTGCTAAGAGTTTAAACAGTGTTAAACGGGCACTCTCCGATCCGCCTACGCCATAGGCGTATAAATAAGGCGGACGAGAAAATCCACTGTCCTATAGATATTTCAAGTGAAACCTTTTTTTACTCTTAGTGTAATTAAGTTTTGCAAAGCCTTGCGGGATATATAAGGGCGGCAAGGAGCCCTTATTAATAATTTCTTTAAAAATAATTTAATAGGCGAAATTTTAATGGGTGGCTAGTCTAATTCGCGAAACAACTCTAAAAAATCTATCTCGGTATATTTAATAAAATATATAATTTTATTATCATAAACACTTTTCCCAGAATAATTTATTGACACAACATACGCTTCTTTTGTTTCAGGATAATGTTTCATAAACTTAATTATTCCGGCAGGTACTTCATTTTTTTGAAGTTGATATTTCACTTCAAAAGGATAAGGCTTTCTATCTTTTAATAATATAAAATCAACCTCATCACCCTGTTTTGTACGCCAAAATTTTATTTCCATATTTGGTTTTAGCTTTCTTTGTAAAGTCATAAAAACAAAACTTTCCAGTAATATGCCATTATCTTTTCTTATACTAATATCAGAAAAATCCTTAAGTATCATGTTTCTCATGCCAATATCATATAAATAATATTTTTTGGACTTTTTTAATTCATTAGCAAGATTTCTAGAAAAACTTTCTAAATGATAACAAGTGTAGGTCTGTCTCATTATTTCCAAATGATGAGACACAGCCGGAATGGAAAGACCGACTTCATTAGAAAAACCCGTTAAGGAAGTAATAGAACCTTGATTTTGTGCTAATAAATATAAAAGATTGTTAAAAGAACGTATATTCTCTTCTCTGATTAAAGATTTAATATCCTTTAAAAGATAAGTCTGTAAAATATTTTTAAGTAATTCTATTTTTTCTTCTAAAGTTGCTTCATGTAATAATCCCGGCATTCCTCCATACTTAAAATAATCTAAAGGATTATAATGTGGAACCTGCTTAAGCTCTACTATGGATAAGGATGCTATCTCTGTTATTCTAAATCTTCCTGCTAAACTTTCCTTTAAATGTTTGTGAATATCAACAGATGAAGAACCTGAGGCATATATTTTTATTTTTAATTGTTTATCTATTATGGTTTTAAATACTTTTGTAGCGTTCTTTATATATTGAAACTCATCAATAAAAACTACATCTACATTATTTTTTGTTATCAAATCAATAATGTCTTTTTCATTGCCAGCAAAAAGCTTAAGATCATCAGGATCTTCTAAATCATAGAAAACAGATTGCAAGCTTTCTAGCTGACAATATTCCATAACTTCTCTCAATAAAAATGATTTTCCAACTTGCCTAGCACCTATCAGAATAGACACATAAGGCTTATATAGTTGACTAATAAGTTTATCAAAAACTTTTCTTTTTATTTTCATAATTAACTATTATAAAGTAGTACTTTAAAATAGTCAAAAAATCAAAATACAGGAAGACATCTCCCCAACCCCTCACCAACAAAATAAACTTTCATATACTTACATGACAATGTCGTTGCATCCTCCTAGAGAGGCTAACTACCACATTAATACAATAAGCCCCCTTCGTCCTAACGGACTCTTCCCCCTTAGATAAGTCTACGCTAAAGCTACGCCCCACAAGTTAAGGGGGCTATTACTTTGCTAATAAACTTTAGCTTTTTTATATTAATTTGTATTGGCTTTTGCGCCTAGCGAAGAAATAAACCCTTATTTGAAAACTGTTAAAGGTAAAACCTTTATAGAAAACTGAAAATAAAATTTTAAAGATAAGAAAGCTCTATCACTACATATTCTTTATAAGGGGCTCCCACTACGCTACTACGTAGCTTCGAGGGACAGGTCCGCGCCCCCTATGACCCCCGCTTTCTAAAGGAAAACTCTCTCAATATATACATAACAATTGGGCTCTTCAGATTGCTAACAATGATAGTGAAATGTTTTTTACTATCGCCACAATTCTAACGTCTATAATTTCTATCAAACAGTTTCTTTAGAAACAAATTAAAACTTAAAAATATTATGAAAAAAAATAACAGTATAAATAAAGTGAATTTAAGGGCGTTTGAAGTATTGGGATATTTTTCTTAATGGTTTTAAAAACAATGTCCAAGGATAAGGTTTTCCGCTTATACATTTCACTCATTCCTATGAGTATTTTTACTCAATGTCAAGAATATGGAAAGCGGGAACGGAGATAAGTGGTGACTGGCAAACCTGTGCAAAATGCTGCAACACTATTGAAATATCTGTATATCAGTCAAACAATTATAGAATAAAAAAAATAGCCACAGTCATTCCCGTGAAGACGGAAATCTAAGGTCTTTTGAAGTTATTGGGATATTGTTCTTAATGGTTTAAAGAACAACATCTTTAAGCCATGATTTGTTTTGAAGATACCACTCAATGGTTTGGCTTAAGCCTTCTTCAAAGGAAACTTCTGGCTGCCAATGTAACAATTTGTCAGCTTTTGAAATATCTGCCCATGTTTCCATGATATCTGCTTTATGAAATGGTTTATTCTCTATAATAGCTTTTTTACCTAAGTGCTTTTCTATCATATTGATAACAGTATTGATTGAAATTGGATTTTTACCGCCACCTAGATTAATTACCTCATAATTAACATCTGTTTCAGCTGCTGCAATTGTACCTCTTGCAATATCATCAACAAAAGTAAAATCTCTACTTTGAGAACCATCTCCAAATAATTCTATAGGAGTTCCTTCATCTATCCATTTAATAAATCTAAAAATACACATATCTGGTCTTCCTGCCGGCCCAAAAACCGTAAAGTATCTAACCACAGAAATATCCATTCCATATAAATACGAATAAGAGTAACACATTGCCTCTGCTGCTTTCTTAGAAGCTGCATAAGGTGATATTGGTGTATTTACTGCTAAATCTTCAGTAAAAGGCATTTTCTGACCAGCATATAGCGAAGAAGTAGAAGCAAGTACTTTCTTTTTAACATTAAATTCTCTCATTGCTTCAAGTAAGTTAAGTGTCCCAATTGCATTGGTGGTCATATAAACATGAGGATTCTCCATGCTGTATCTAACACCTGCTCTAGCTGCAAGATTTATAACTTTATCTATTTTATTATTTTTAAAAATATCAAACACAGTATCCTTATTTTCGATATCACCTTTTATAAAATTGAAATTGGATAGTTTTTGAAGATTATTTAGTCTATGATCCTTAATCTTTATATCATAATAAGTATTCATATTATCAATTGCTATAACATTTTCACCTTTTTCGCAAAGCATTGATGCTACTCTTGATCCGATAAACCCAGCAGCTCCTGTTAATAGTATATTGCTCATATTAATTTCTCCATTTTTATAATCTCCAATAATGGATATTCAAATTAAGGGCTTCTTGTTTATTAAAAAGAGCTTTAATATCAATTAAAATTGGATTTTTTTTCTGTAATTTTGTTATTTTTTCTAGAGTATAGTCAGTAACAAAGTCACTATGTTTTATAGCAACGATTACTGCATCATAATCAATTTCTTTAGGAAGATTGTTATAAATATTTATTCCATATTCATTTTTTACTTCACTAATAGAAGCATGCGGATCAACAACATCTACATTGATTCCATAATCAATTAATTCATTATAAATATCAACAACTCTAGTATTTCTAATATCAGGAACATCTTCTTTGAAAGTAATTCCAAGAATAAGCACTTTCCCTCCATTAATATTTTTGTTATTTTTTATCATTAATTTAATAGTGTTTTGGGCAATATAATTACCCATATTGTCATTAATTCTTCTTCCTGAAAGAATAACTTCCGGCAAATATCCTAAGTGTTCTGCTTTAAATGTAAGATAATACGGATCGACACCAATACAATGACCACCAACTAACCCAGGAAAAAACTTTAAAAAGTTCCATTTAGTACCGGCCGCTTCTAGCACATCATAAGTATCAATATCCATTTTATTAAATATTAAAGAAAGTTCATTCATTAAAGCAATGTTTACATCTCTTTGTGTGTTTTCAATAACTTTTGCAGCTTCAGCAACCTTTATGCTACTTGCCTTAAATATTTCAGCTTTAATAATAGAACCATATAATTCAGCAAGTGTGTTTAATGTTTTTTCTGTATCTCCTGAAACTACTTTTGCAATATTTTCTACTGTGTGAACCTTATCACCTGGATTAATTCTTTCAGGGGAATAACCTACAAAAAAATCTTCTTTCCATTTAAGACCACTTGTTTCCTCTAATATAGGAACACATATATCTTCTGTAACTCCTGGATAAACAGTAGATTCATATACAACAATAGCTCCTTTTTTTAGATTACTTCCCACGGTTTTGGATGCAGATTCAACTGGCTTTAAATTTGGATTCTTATGTTCATCTATAGGAGTTGGAACTGTAACAATAATTATATCTGAAGTTTTTAAGTCTTTTGGGTTATCTGTATAAGTTAAGTTGCTTAATTTTAGTTTTTTTTCAGAAATTTCATTTGTATTATCAATACCAGATAAAAGTTCTGATATTCTTTTTTTATTAATATCAAATCCAGTTACTTCATAATGATTAGAAAGAGACACTGCTAAAGGCAAACCGACATAACCAAGTCCAATAACTGATATTTTCATTATTACTCCTTAAAATTTCCTTTTATAAGTATATATCAATTGGCATAAACGGTGAAGTGAGAAGAACGTAATATAGTAAGCACCTTGCTAACCTCACCAACGAAAGAAATATTCATATTATCACTAAGTGGTGTCGTTGCCTCTCCTAAAAGAGAGGTGTAGAAACATTACATTCCTAAATATTCTAAAGAAGGGAAGGATAAAAATTATTAAATACGATTAATAATATCTAAGTGTTTAGCTATAACGATTTAGGTCTTTTGAAATATTGAGATATTTTTCTTAATGGGTTTAAAAACAATGTCTTTAACCCATAATTTATTTTGAAGATACTATTCAACGGTTTATATTAAACATTCTTCAAAAGAAGCTTCTATTCAAACACCAATAATCCCACACATAATTATAATCTTCGATCTATATGTTCAATAGTACCCAACAAAGATTCCTTATTAAAAAATGAAAGTTCTGTACTCTCTATAATAAAAGGCAATAGGTCTTTCTGCAAATTTTCGATATTTACGCTATTTATTCTCTCTTTTAAAATATTAATTATAGTTAATCTATCAAACTCCACACGTTTGTGTTCAGTCTGGAAATAAGCATTACTCAACTGTTCATAATTAGGAGTTATTTTTTTACTAATAAACCATAATAAATCGTAATAATCCCTTCCTTTGCAATATGGACGACACATTAATGCATGCAATTTACCTGCAAATAATGAAGGAAGGTCAAAATGACGAATGTTTAACAAAAAATGCAAATTTACAGGAGTAAAAATTAAGTCATATCCGGCAGGAGGATTGGTATCAATCTCCAACTTAATTGATAAATTCTGATTTTTGTTTGATGATAATCCAAATTCATATAAAATATCTGGAAATTTTATAAAACTATTATTAACTATCTTGTCTTGGTCTTGTTTTAAAGTTATAATAGGATTTAACCCATAATTATTTAATTCAAACTGAAGCTCATGAAGTAACTGACTAAAATCATAACCATTTTTATTAATCAAAGAAAAATCTAAATCTTCTGAAAATCTATTTAAACCATATAAAATACGCAAAGCAGTACCACCAACAAAAGCAATATTCGTATAATTCTTTTTTATTTCTAATATTCTTAAAATTAACCATTGTAGATATTCTCTAAGCTGAGAATATTTTTCTTCGTTACTTTGATAGAGATCTAATTTCCGTTTAATTAGTTCCTTCATAATGGAGAATACTCCAGTCTATTAATATATTGCTCCAATATATTTACAATTTTTAAAAGCTTCTTTGAATTATACATTTCAGCATATTTAAATACTCTTTTCATATCAATAATTTCTAAATTTTGCATTCGATAAGAATCACAAAAACCAAACAAATTATTAAAATCAATATTAACCATATTAAAATATAAAAAATCAAGTAATGCCTTCTCCTGCGTAGCAATAAAAAAAGAATACCCTTCCTTAGTTTTTTCTTCAATAAATCCACCAAAAGCATCTTTCTTAATATTTCTATAAATATATAAACCTGTTTCATTATTAAATGTTTTAGTTTTTTTGGGAGTAACTGCTGTAATAGTATTTACTCTTTCAGGTATTAACCCATAATAAGCCAAAGCATATTCAAGGCTAACATATGATGGTTCAACTAATATATTTGAAACTATCTCTCTTTGAAGTGGGAATTTTCTATCATTACTATTAAACGCATACAATCCTCGTCTTAGTTGAACAATTAGCCCCTTTTTGTGCCAATCATTTAATTGTTTCCTAGTACTTTGGATAGATGCTCCAACATTATCTAAATTATTTGAAGAAAAATAAGGCAATTTGCTATATATATTTTTAAAATCTAAATATTTCATTTCTTTAAATAAACCTTTTTGTTAACTTAAAGAAATAATAACTTAAATTATTTTTAATGTCAATCTAGAACGATAAACGGAAAACTCAAATTCACACCCTTCCGTTCCGCCTAAGGCGGACCACCTTCCCAACCTCTCCACTGGAACATATAACCTGTTATAAATATATATAATGCCAGCACCCTCTCTCCGCCTAAGGCGGAAGAGGGTTATAAACAATGGTTTATAAAATATACCAAAGAAGGAAAGGATAGAACTATATACTCTTAATAATCTCTAGATACTTATCTATAACTATTTTTTCATCAAATTCTTGTTCAGCTTTTTTACGAGAAGATTTACTCATAGCTTGTTTCGATTGTTTTGACAGGTTTATAAACCTCATAATTGCATCAGCTAAAGACTTACTATCCTTATCTGCAACTAAAAAACCATTATCACCATCAATAACAGTATTTCTACAACCAGGAACATCTGTAGTAATAATAGGTCTACCTACTGACAATGCTTCTAGATTTGTACGAGGGGTTCCTTCACGATATGAAGGCAATACAAAACAAGTACATTCTTTCAAATAATCACCAACATTACTCTTCTCTCCTAGATAATCAACAACTCTATCTCCATTAAGCTCTTGGAGCTCATTCAGCGACAACCCTGCTGGGTTATTATCATCGATAGGACCAATCAAACAGAGAGAGACATTTGGATGCACTGCTTTTACAGATCTTGCTGCAGCTATATATTCCTTAATGCCTTTGTCCACAAGCACTCTTGCTACCATTAGAAACTTATCATCAGCAACTGTTGGCATTATTGTAAATTCAAATTCATTCAAATTCACACCAGATCCAGGAGTAGTAATACACTTAGATTTATCCACTCCAAAATTATCTATAAATAACTTCACATCATCATCATTTTGAAACACATAATATACAGGAAACCTAAATGCTAAGTTATAAAGAGTCTTCACTACAAATGAAACAAACATATGCTTCTTCTTAATAAATAAATATCCAAGACCAGTAATATTTGTAATGATAGGCATCCTAAGAATCCCTGCAGCAATTGAACCATAGATATTTGGTTTAATAGTAAATGCTAAGATTGTTAAAGGTTTTTCTTTTCTAAGGATAGAAAACAATTCTTTTAATAAAAAAAGCTCCTTAATAGGATTCATGCTTTTTCTATCTAAGTTCTTGAGAGGAATAAATCTAGCATTTTTGATTCTATCTGAATATTCATCAACTGGAGCTAATAAAACAACTTCATGTCCGGCATTACTAAATGCAGTAATTAAACTTTGACGAAAGTTATATAAATAAAAAGACGAGTTAGCTATTAATATTATTTTCATATAGGCTATTTTAAGCTGTTTACAGATATCTTGAAACTATAGATTTAATTAATCATCAAATTTCTAATAACAAACGATAATCTATCAAGAACATAGGCGCCTAAGAGTTCAGCGTAATAAATAAATTTGGGTCTTTCGTATTTAAGTTACACAAAAATTGAGTTTGATAAGTAAATAAAGAGCTATAGTGATTTTCTATTTTAAAAACTTAGTTTTCAGCTTTGTTTAAATGTTTTACCTTTAGGATATCTTAAATAAGGGTCTCCGCGACCCTTATATATCCCCTCATCCCTCCAAAAAACTCTCTCATTATATACGTAATTAATTGGGCTCTTCAGAATTCTATCTAGTATAGGTCAATGTCTTTTGCAATTACCACAATTAAACGTCTATATATTCTTTCGAACAATTTCTCCGGGATATAAAAAACTATAATTAATAGAACCAAAGGTAGCTGAAGTGTCCGTTCAATATTATTTAACTCTTAGAATAACTTTCACCCTTCGGGGGTAGCCGCTAAATTCATTCTTCATTAAGTGGATCTACACAAACAGTTGCTGATCCAAACAATTAAAAAGATGAGTTAGATATTAAGACGATCTTCATTAACGTAAAACCTTATATATTCAAACAGCAACAAGCCTGCTATTAAGGTTAGCATGACAGCCAGTGTATTGATAACAACTATCTTAATCTTTGTTTCTTTTACATTTTCTTCTACTACATAAGGCTCATCGATAATAGTTACAAGTGGCTTTTGTGAGGAAAGACCTACTTCTTCATTAAGTATATCAATGTTATTTATAATACCGTTCAAAATAGACCTGGATTGTGCTTCATCTAGACCTTTGAAAGATAAATGGATTACTTTAGAATAACGGGCACTTGCTATAGATAATCTTCTTTTTAACATAAGTGAAAAATCATAATAATTACCACCTGAATCAAACTGTTCATATAAAGTCTTAACCATAGTTTTACTACGCATAATACTTAAAACCTTGTTCTTCAAATCATCTTCATTATCAAGATTATTAACAATTATAGATGTATTTACTTTAATTATTGGCACATAAGTATTTGCTTTGAACAAAAAAAATACAAAAAATAATATCAAACAAATTAAAAGCAAACTTCTATGCTTCTTCAATGAATTCAAAAGATGTTTTACGGTTAGTTCATTGTTCATTTTTTATCTCTCCAGAAAAAGAAAATAGGCTTACCCCTTAGTGATGGTTTGATCCTTACTAATTCATAATAAAAGAATGTAACAAATACTATTACAAAAGGAAATTTGTAACGAACAGCTGTGCCATAATTGAATACAACCATACCATAAAGACCAAATGCTATAATAGTGTACACGAGCAAAAACCTAATAAGGTCAGAATTGATTTTATGCTTTACTTTCAAATATACTAATCTAAAAATAACCCAGCCTACAAATATATTTTCAAAAGATTGAACTAACTGTAGAGGATTTCTCGCTTGCCATATGAGAGGCTTAAATATAAAACTAAACATACTTTCAAAACCTAATTTAAATAAATCAACATAATTGTTTATTATAACTAACTCACTGCCAATAGAGGCTGCTCCTTGGACTGTTTTCATATTCTCGTAAAACATCCCAGTTCTAGCAAGATTAATCGCCTCAATAGAAAAACTATCTTTAAAAATCATAAAAAATATTACAAAAGATGTTATTGCGACTACTTTGACAAAAACACCCTTTGTTTTAAAGAATACAAAGAATACAAAAAATGAAAGAACATATATTAATATATTTTGAATTTTTATTAATATCAAAGGCAATGCAGCTATTATTGAAAAAAAATATCTTCTTTTACTAATAAAATATACACTGAGCAACATAAAACAAGTAATAATCATGTCCCTGAGTGCTAGTGCTGAATATAGTGCCAAACTTGGATATAATAAATAAAACATCTTATTAAATCCTTTTAAGACATTATTCTTTAATAGAATTAAAAACGTTACAATAAAAACGAATACGTTGGCCATGCTAAGTGCGTAAATTGAGTCAAGAAAAGGTACTGGTGGCAATGACATCAATAAAGCAGAAATGTGCATCTTAAGAGATCCACTTACTTGAAGAAAATTGAATAACCCTGAACGTATATGTATTACAGCTGACAAATACTGAAACTGATCACCAAACAAGAATGGATCAAATAAAAAATAATTCAAAAAGAAAACTAAAACTAAATGACCTAATAATAATATAAATATATTTCTACTTAATTTCATTTTCACACATATAAAAATCAAAAGAATTAAAAGAAAACTAAAGTTAAATAAATCTGAAAGAATCATTTTCTATTTAAGCTCCTTCTCTAACCACAATTGAAACATCAATACTGCCCAAAGAAAATCTGTCCAATTTCTCTTGCCAGTCAAATGCTCCTGCCACTTGGCATGTATATACTCTGAATCAAAATACCCTTCGTTGTCTAGGCGTTCTTTATTAATAAGCTCTTCCGCCCATTCTCTTAGAGGTCCTTTAATCCACTCTCCTACAGGAATAGAAAACCCAGCCTTTGGTCTTTCTATTAACTCCTTAGGAACATACTTATATAAGACCTGCCTTAATATCCATTTAGTTGTTTTATTACGAAGCTTCATCTTCATTGGTAAGGAAAACGCTAAACCAATAATCCTATGATCTAAAAATGGCACTCTAGTTTCTAAACTATTTGCCATTGCTGCTCTATCTACTTTCACGAGAATATCATCTGGCAAATATGTCATAGCATCTAAATACATCATATTAGTCTTTGTGTCTTTAGATACAGCTTTGCCAAAAGTCTTGGTTAACCAAGTTGCTGGCTCTTTTGCATTTAATACTACGTCTAATGGATTTATACTATTTGATACAAAACTATAATATAAATCATCTGATGTTTTAACATTTTCTAAATATGATGTAAGCTTCTCTACCTTTTCTCCCATATTTGCAGGCACAACCCTATATTTGCCTAAAAACTTAAAAACATTATCAATAGTAGATGGTTTGATAACTCGTAATGTCTTCCCTGCTAAATTTCTTAATGAAAAAGGGATTCTTTGTATATGCTTCCATTTATCAGAAAAAAGATAACGATTGTAACCACAAAATAACTCATCTCCCGCATCACCTGATAAAGAAACAACTACATTCCTGCGGGCAATCTTGGAAACAAGATATGTAGGGATTTGTGAAGAATCAGCGAATGGCTCATCATACATATTTGCTAACTCAGGAATAACATTCATTGCATCTTCCCAACTCACATAGTGCTCTGTATGTTCTGTTCCAATATGCTCAGCTACCTTTTTAGCATATATTGCCTCGTCATAACCTTTTTCATTAAACCCGATTGAAAATGTTTTAATAGGTTTGTCAGACTGGTTCTGCATTAAGGCAACAATAAGCGATGAATCTACACCACCTGATAAAAAAGCACCTAATGGGACATCTGAAATCATTTGATCCTTTATTGATTTTTTTAATTGATTCTCAACAAGATCTATTGCTTCACTATCTGTTCCAGTAAAAGGTTCTTGCGACCCTTTTATTACAACCTCTGCTAACTTCCAATAAGGAACTGGCTCTGATGTAAGAGAACTTATTTGGTTATCTACTAATTTATATTGTATATATGTTCCTTGCGTAAGCTTATTGATGCCTTTATAAATTGAAAAAGGAGCTGGTACATAACTATGTCGCAAGTAAAGACAAAGGACGTCTCTATCAATCTCTCCAACAAATTCAGGATGTTCCTTCATAGCTTTTAGCTCTGAAGAGAAAAGCAGGGTATGCCCTTGAAAACCATAATATAGAGGCTTCTCCCCCATTCTATCTCTTGCAAGAGTAAGTACATTTTCGACAGTATCCCATATAACGATTGAAAACATCCCTACAGCATTCTGCAAGGTCTTCTCTATACCTACAGCTTCAACACTTGCTAATATTGTCTCTGTGTCAGAATGCCCTATCCATTCTTTGGTTAGGTTTTCTCTCATATCTAAGTGGTTATAAATCTCTCCATTGAAAATAAGCACATATCGTCCACTCTCAGATAACATTGGTTGATGCCCTGCATCTGATAAATCTAAGATAGATAACCTAGTATGAGCTAAGGCAATTCCTTTTGAAGAATCAATCCAAGTGCCAGTATCATCAGGACCACGATGATTTAGCTTTTCTGCCATAGCAGTAGCTACTTTTTCTAATTTAGACTCAGAAGATTGATTTGTTTGCCAAAAACCAGTTATTCCACACACAGATATTTATTATCCTTTAGCATAGCCAACAGCACACCAAAATGGGGTTTTCTCACTAAACTTTATATTAGTTAATCCTGCAATCTCCATCATTTTCTGAATTTGTTTCCTTGAAAAACGCTGTTCAAGCTGTGTTCCAAATCTATCTAATGCATCTGTCCTCATTACATAAAACCCATAGTTTCGATAAGCAGATAAAGGGAAATTTGATACATTAACTCCAATGAACTCTAATAATTTTGAAATTCTTGCTAATGGCCAATATATCAAAACAGCAATTATTTGAGAAACAACATACCTTAGTACATGAGGCATTCTAGAAATAAAAAACCTTAAAATATCACTAATTTTCCATAACCACCTAAACCATATCGGTTTATTATCAAAAGAATAATATAAGTACAATAGAAATGGTGCTCCTGGTTTCAATTTAGAGACACATGCACGTAAAGCAGTAGTAGTATCAGGAATATGATGTAATACCCCCAAGCTATACCCAAAATCCATACTTTTTTCATCAATTCCAAAATCATCTACTCCTGCATTATGAAAAATACAGTTACTGAATTCAGCAAGATTCTGTTTTGCTACTTCAAGAGCCTTGCTTGGGTCAACACAATGTAGTTTGCCAACTTTAGGTGCTACCAATTTTGCCCAGCGGCCACTGCCACAACCCATATCAAAACCTACTGATTTTTTATTAATAATATCCCAAGGAAACACTGAAAAATAAGAATCAAATATTACACTCGAATCTTCTTCTTTTAAGTCTGTTTGGTTAAAGCGTGTCCACTCGTCACCAAAACCATCTACTGTATTTTCATCTAAATTATTCATTCATCTAAAGTATAAACCAATAAATTACCACTGAAAACAAGAGGTTTAATAACCTGTCTTCTTAAGTAAATATAAATTTTTAATATATGAGAACAATTTTTTTCCAAAAAATATTCTAATAGACAACAGCGCAAAAGCTTTGAATGAAAATATAAGCCTAAAAAAGCAGCCAAGACCATAAACAATAACAAGTAATTTTAAGTCACTAATGCGCCCATGCTCAATAATCGTATAATAAGAGTTTCTACATAAAACATCTTTCATTGATTGACGCCAAATGACTTGCTCTTTAACAGTTAATATTTTTGACCAATGTTTTAACACAGAATCGATTAAGGCATTATTCCTTCTCAATAATTCTATGTTAATTTTTATTGACTCATTCCCTTCATGTTTACGCCAAACAGCAACATAGTTTGGAAGTAATAAAACGTTTCCTTCACTACAAAGACGTAATAACGATTCCCAGTCTGAACTTTGTATCTCCATTGAGTAAAACCCTATCCCCATTGCATGTTTTCGACTATATATTGTTGTAAGGTGCGGCAGTGGATGATTTCCCCATTCTAAAAGCTGTTGTTTCCCATCTAAAAAATTTATATTATTTGTTAGTTTGAAATATTTTTGTAATCCATTTTCATAATTTGAAACATATCCGGCTGATACAATGACAACATTTTCATAACTATTTACCAGCGATATCGAATTTTCTATAAATTTATCATCTATAAAATAATCGTCCCCATCTAAATTTATAACATAATCGCCTGAGGATAATTCATAAAGTAATTGTCTATAGTTTCTTACTCTGCCTAAATTGACATTATTCTTAAAATATTTAAACCTTGGGTCTGAAATACCGGAAAGAATATTCTTTGTATTATCAGAATGACTGTCATCCGAAACAATAACCTCTAAATTCTTATATGTCTGCGCTAATGCACTATACACACATTTCAATATGTATTCCTCTTGCTCAAAGGTGGGAATCATAATAGTTACTTTAAGATTACATTTATCCATTTATTATTAACTCCCAATTATTAATTATCTCATTAACATCATAAACTTTTGATTGTTCGATAGATCGTTCCATATAATTAGTGAGCATATTTTTATCATTAAATAGGTTCAACATTACCTCTGACCATTGTTCGATTAATTTCTCGTCACTATCGTTATTAACAACTGGCATTAAAACCCCATACTTTGCATACTCAACATCTTTTGTCTCAAGAGAAGAGTCTGTGTTTGGAGCTAGAATCTCTCTTGGCCCAGATCTGCAATCTGAAGAAAGTATCGGTACTCCACAAGAAAGAGCATCTAGAACTCCATTCGGGAAACCTTCCCATATTGAAGTAAATACAAATAAATCAGCTAAATTCAGATACTTATATGGATTAGATTGAAACCCCATAAAATATACATCCTTATCACTAGAAATATCAATATCATCCCAGCTTGTATAATAACTAAGCCCTAAGTTTCTACACATTAATACAAGCTGACTTCTTAATGGTCCATCTCCTAGGATAATTAACTTGCTACTTCTTTGAGTTTTTTTTCTGTATTCAGAATATATCTTCAATAAGGCAATCTGGTTTTTAGGAACTGACAGCCTGCCAATATGCACAATAGTCTCTTCAGCATATAAACTATCCCAAATTTCCTTATCAATAGGCTCTGTCCTTAAGCTACTAATTTTAGAAGTATCAATTGGATTATTAATAACTATTACAACTGCTTTAACTAAGCCAAGTGTCTCGATTAATGCACTCTTTACGCCTTCAGAGTTAGCAACAATAATATCTGCTTTTTCATATAACAATCTCTGAAAAGCAATCAACAGAAAAGCAGCTATACCTTTTCTATAATTAGAGTTTTTGCTGTAATCAGAGCGAATAATAACTTTTTCATTCTTTGTTTTTGTAAGAATATTCAAAATATTTACATTGTCTGGAAGACTTATTGTCACATCTGGAGATAACTTCTTCTTCAGTCTCTTGATTTTATAAAACCTCTGAAATGGTCTTATTAGTTTCATGAAAATATTTGAGGAAGAACCTAATTCCAAATCTTCCACATTACAAGTAACATCGTAAGCTATATCTTCTGCATCATACAAACAAAGGGTTATGTTGGCATTAAGTTTATTAGAAAGAAAAGAAACGACTTTTCCTCCTCCTCCGGAATTTATTTTTAAGGATTGAGATAGAATAATAATTTTTTTCATTGTGTTATTCACCTAATTCATTATAGCTGGATTTGCTATTTTTTATTACATTAACCATAAACAAGGACAATTTTTCTGCTCCATTTACATTCAAATGGCCAACATCCTTGAAATCAATTGTAGGAATAAAATCTACATACTTATTAAAAGCAAAATCATAATAAAAACGATCTAAAGTTTTTATATCTACTACTCTACTAGAAAAATGTTTAAAAGAACTATGTTCTATAGATGCTGAAGCATCATGTGAGACACCAAAGTCATCAACTGGTATATTCAATTCAACTTTTCCAGCACTGCTAGATAGTCCAACTGGGTTCACAGTTACTCTTCTTTTCTTCTCTGCCCAACTTAATAAAACAGAATAACAATCTGGATTTGGTTCAAAAACCTCTACCCTGCAACCAAGCTTCCATAACACATAAGAATATATTCCCCTATTACCTCCAACATCCAAAACCAAATCATCTTTATTAACAATAAATTTTAATAATTTAAGTTCAGGCTCAATATAACCTCTAATCAAACTATTAATATATTTTATAGGAACTTGATAACGTTTTGGCAATTGGTCTCTAATTGTTTTTTTTAATCTTGTTAACACTTGTCAACTCCTTACTATTTTGGCACACAAACTAAACCTCAACTGATTATCAAATAATACCGTTATTTCTTTCTTTACACAATTAATTAAACACTTAAGACGTTCTATAAACTCAACCTGTTTGTGGGAAACTGCCACATATTAGAAAAGTGGTTTACTTAAGCCAATGACCAACCTTTATGTCTTCTGGTAATAGCACATAAACTTATTTAATTCTTCTTATAAGCCAATGCCTAAATTTATCTACGTAATAATAAATACTAGGCGAAAGAAAATAAATAAGATCTGCTTTTAGTAGGAATCTTACAAGAGTAACTGTTTCAAATCTAATGCTATTAAATTTAATTAGTTCATTTAACTTATTGCTTGAGACATTAATCTCATTTAAAAAATAAACAATTGTTCTGGATAGACGAATTCTGAATATAATTGCAGCATCAGAATGCATATCTGCGAACATTGAATACATAAAAAGCAAGTCTTTAATATGAGACTGCGTATGAATTGCAGTTGAGCTGTTTGGATTATACCGATAACCTAAAAACGGACGATTAATAAAGAAAATATCAATATCCTTAAAATAAATAAGGGGGTAAGCAATTCGGGGACACCCTCTATGATTGATTTAAAAGTTAATGGATTAGAGTTATGCCAAGTAGGAGATTTGTCACATTCAGTATCAATTGTTACAACAAGATATTGTTTCATTTGTTTCCCTGCCCTCTTTTTAAAATTGTAGGATATTCTTTACTCCAACGACTAGCTATTTTTTTAACATCAAACATTGCCGTGACATCACTTTTTGCTTTCTTGGAACAAACATTTCTAAAATCTTCATTTAATATCATATATTCAATAGCTTCTGCTAACAATAATGCATTGCCTTTTTTTACTAATAATCCTGACTCGCCACTTTTAATGATTTCAGGAATACCCCCAACAAATGTTGAAATTATTGGTATGCCTAAAACAGCAGCTTCGATTAGCACAGTGGGCAAACCTTCGAAAAAAGAAGGGAGTACAACTAGTTGGCTACGTACCATAATTTGATGCAATTCTGACTGAGGTAATGTCGAAATAATTCTGATCTGATTAGACAACTCATGAGAAATAATCTCTAGATTTATAAAAGATTCCAAAGGGCCATCACCAATCAATAAAACTTTTGGTGTTAAATTTCGTTCTCTTAATAAAGAAATAGATTCAATAAGTATTTTTTGCCCCTTCTCTTTAACTAAGCGACCAGGCAGAATAATTGCAAACTCTTCTTTATTTTCTTTTGGCAAATCTGTAGACTTTAAAAGCAATAAATTCTCTATTGGAATTCCATTATACATAACCTTTATTTGTTTTTTTATTTTAAGATGATACTTATAACTTTCTGAAGATGAAATGCTAACAGCATATATATTATCCATAAATCGATTAGTAGAAAAGGAATGAATCCATTTTCTAATCTTTTCCCATAAACTTAATGCTGGATAGGCCTCATACCCTAAGTTATGATAGGTTGCTGCTCGTATAGCAATAGGATAATAGAAATATGATAGTGCTACATATATTTCTGCAAAAAAAAGATGAGCATGTAATATATCAAACTTATGTTTATTGCATATTTTTTTTAACTTAAAACATGCAGAAATAATATTCCAACGATGATTAAGGTTTATATGGTAAACAGTAACGCCAATCTTTAGCAGCTCTTTTTCCAAATCATAAGGGGCACCCAACACTGCTACACTAATATTATAATTATAGTTAACTAATTCTTTTATTAAGTTAATTAATACTCTTTCTGCACCACCTTTTGAAGAAAGAGTTTCAATCACATATAATATTTTAACTTTTTTTTTCATAATATTATTTTTTAGCACAAGCTATTAAAAACTTCCCATAATATCTAGGTCTATCCGTACCAACTTCTAGGGTGAAAATGAATTTCAAAATTTGTCTCCAAAGCTTCAACAGTAACCAACGTATAAATCTTTTTGGTTTAAAACCAAATGATGGTTTTGTATCCATTATATCAACATCCGAAAAACCAACTGCAGAGAATATTTGTTTCAAACTATAATCAGTAAAAGATAATTCATGAGTAAAATCCACATATCTCAAGTGATTTCCATAAACTGATGAAGCGTTTACAGTTCGCATAATCAAAGCCCAATTTTCTTTATCTCCAGCATAAACAGCCCCCTCTTCATCTATATATATAATATTTATTTTTTTATTTTTTAATTCTTTTAAAAAACAAAGATCTTCTAATAAATATGGGGTAATAAAAGATTTTCCAATGAAAATACCATTCTGTGTTCTTCTAACAGCCTCTTTAATAGCAGTATCTTCTCCGATAAATATTCTTTTTTTATCATCATAAAGCTCAGCTGCTAATAAAATTTTATAATCTAATTCTCTTTTAGATATTTCAATAGGCAAATATATATTATCTTTGTTCATTTAAAAACATCCTTATTTTTTTTAAAACAGATATCATTTTTTTGCCCAATAAAATTTTGATATAAAGACTTAAATTATTAAAGATACACAAAGGATCAACTAATAATGCCTTAAGAAGCCATTTCTTGCAACTATCAAAGTCTCCAATATAATATAGACTATTAGCATTAGATATATATATGATAGACTCAAACTGTTTAACCCCATATTCTATAAAACGAGGATGTTTTTTATATTTTTCAAAAATCTGGTTTCTTGCTATAATCATTTTTTCAACATTTCTATTTGCGCCTGAATCTAATTTTCTATAATTATATACGAAACTTGGCAGATATAACATTTTAAATGACATTGAAAGCCTTAAAAAAAAGTCCCAATCCTCAAAATATAAAGACGAATCAAATTTAATATTTTTTATCTTTTCTGAAATAAAAGTAGAGGTTCCTAGTCCAGCTTGATATTTTTTTTTAACACATAAACGAAACTGATCATTATTAAACATATCAAACTTAATCCTTTCATTTAATTGATTACCTTCCCTATCTATTACTACAGAATTCCCATAACAACCGGCAACATTGTCATCCATTACAGATTCCAAATTCATTACCTGACTAAAAATCTTAGAAGGCAAATACATATCATCTGAAGCTATAAAACAAATATATTTCCCTTTCGAAAGACTTAATCCTAAATTTAATGTTTTACATATACCTTCATTGCTCTTAACCACAACACTCATTTGTATTGGACTTATTTTTTCAAGATGCTTAATAATCTCTACAGAATTATCTTTTGAACCATCATCTATAACTATTAACTCAATATTTTTATAAGTTTGTTCCCAAATACTTCTTATTGCTACTTCTACATATTTTTCATGATTATAAGAAGGTATAATTACACTTACTAAAGATATCGTTCCTACATTCACTTGATTACTCATACTAATTTCCTCCTAAAATAAATCATCAAAAAAACTAAATAGAATAAATAATTTAAAGCAAAAGCATAAGTAGCACCTATTATTCCAAAATATTTCACCAAAAATATAAATAAAATAAAATAGCTTGAACCAAAAAAAATCTCAGTAAATATGAACATCTTTGTCATTGCTTTTGCCAATAATACAAAACCCAACACCCAAGCAATAACCTTAAAATAACTTCCAATTAATTGAAACAAAAACAAAGGTTCCATCGGAAGAAATTCAGGGGAAAATAATGTTAATACTACAAAATGTCGCAGTCCATATATTACTAACAAACCTATAATTAGTGGTGGTGAAATAAAAATCATTGCCTTTTTAATCTCTAGCTCAAGTTCCTTATTATCTGTTAGTTCCGAAAATCTAGGTAAAAAATAGAGACTTAAAGTCATAGTAAACATAGAAATAAACAAATCTGTTACCTTAGTTACTGACTGCCAATAACCTGCTACATCCAAAGAAATATTGGCAATTATATATTTTCTCAACATTAATTTAATAAAAATTGCAAAAAACATTGCAACAAATGCCATTAATGAAAATTTAGCCAGTTTAATAAAAGCATCCTTATTAAAACTTGGAAATAAATGCAATTCAGAATACCACGTTGCTTTTCTAAACATAAAAAAAATAACAAAGGATGTTAATAGCGCACTTATAATAACAGCCAAAGCAGCACCTATTAAATCATATTTCCATACTAGTAGTATTGTGATACCTAAAGTAATAAATGAAAAAGCTATATTTGTTGCAATAATCTTAAAAAAATCTTTATAGCCATTAAAAATAGAAGTAAACAATCTCTTAAAAACAATAAAAGGTAAAGCTAAAGCTAAAACTATAAAAACCCAAGAAAAAGATGCATCATAAAAAACTTGGGAAGATAAAGAGTCATTAAAAATGAGAAGAAATATAGATGTTGCTGTTGATGTAATAATAGTTATTAAAATACTATTACGAACAATTGCTCTTACGTTGTCAGTACCTTTATATTCAGCAACATACTTTATAACTCCACCATTAATACCACCACTGCCAAGTGTAGAAACCATAGAAAAAACATTATTAAAATTACCAAGCAAGGCAATTCCAGATGGTCCAAGCATCACAGCAATAACCTTTGTACTAACGATCCCCACAATTATTCGAACAAATGTAGCTATACCATTAAAAAAACTTGTTTTTAATAACAATGACCTTCTAGCTCTTTTCCATAGATTCTTCATAATTCTCTTATTATCCTTGCAGGATTGCCTGCAATTACTACATTTGAGGGAAAAGACTTAGTTACAACTGAACCAATACCAACAACACTATTCTCACCAATAGACACCCCTTTTAATATCGTAACATCTGCGCCTATGAACACATTTACCCCTATAGCTACATTTTCCCTGGCATAGTCGCTATGCTTACGTTTCTTAATTCCTATATTATGAAAATCACTTGTATATGCTGTAAAATTAGGACCAATTATTGAGCCCTCGCCAATTTCAATATTTGCTCCATCAGCAATTAAGCAAGAGTTGTTGTTTATCCAAACATCATCTGCTATCAATATTGAGGATTTTTCTCCTCTAAGGTCAAAATGGGCATATGTATTATAAAATGAAGGAGAAGGACTACATCCGATATGTACTTTGGAACCAAAACTTATTTTTCCCTGGCCAACTGCGAGCAGTGGTTGATTCAAACTAGGATGCCCGGAAATTTCATTGCAATTAGAAAGACTTTTATAAAATATAACTCTTATTGATTGAACAACTTTTCTAATTATTTTATTAAATAAACTCATTTAATACCTCAACTATTTTCAACAAATTTTCTGCTTTTATAACAGGACTAATTGGTAAACTCAAACACTCACAATGTATCTTCTCTGTCGTTGGAAATGACAATCCATTCCACTCAGGATATGCCTCTTGCTTATGAGAAGGTATAGGATAGTGAATAACAGTCTGAATGTCATTATCAGTAAGATACTTTTGTAATCTATCACGTTCTTTACAACGTATAACGAAGAGATGGAAAACATGTTGTTGGGAGGATGGAGAGTTTGAGGGTTGGAGGGTTGGCAAAAAAATATTTGGATTAGTTATATTTTTGCAATAATACTGTGCAATTTCTCTACGTTTTTGGTTATCATCATCTAAATATCTTAATTTAACTCTTAGAACAGCTGCTTGGATTTCATCAAGCCTACTATTTAGACCTTTATATTTATTTACATATTTCTTTTGTGAACCGTAATTACGAAAAGCGCTTATAACCTCTGCTAATTCATCATCATTAGTTGTAATGGCACCACCGTCACCAAGAGCTCCTAAGTTTTTCCCTGGATAAAAACTAAATCCAGTTGCGTCACCAATATTACCTGCTCTCTTGCCATTATATATAGCCCCATGTGCTTGTGCAGCATCTTCTATAACCTTGATATTGTGTTTATTAGCAATACTTGAAATTTGACCCATCTGAGCCACCAGACCATAAAGATGAACTACCAGTATTGCTTTTGTTTTATCTGTGATTTTTTCTTCAATTAATTGAGAATCAATATTGTATGTATTGATATCTGGCTCTACTAACACTGGAACTAATCCTGCTTTAGATATAGCTAAGATTGAAGCGATATAAGTATTAGCTGGTACAATTACCTCATCACCTAGTTCAAAAATTCCAAGTTCTTTATATGCTTCTAGAATTATAATAAGAGCATCTAGTCCTGATGCAACACCAATAGCATGTTTAGTGCCACAATAGTCAGCAAATTCTTGCTCAAATAAGCTACATTGTTCACCCATAATGTACCAACCTGAATCTAAAACTTTTTTAATTTCAGCATTAATCTCTGCAATATATCTATTATTAATTTCTTTAAGGTCTAAAAATGGTATTTTCATTTTATTAAATCTCAGCAGCTGGATTACCAACCACAGTTGAGTTAGGCAGAACATCTTTTGTTACAACTGAACCGGCACCAACAACAGCATTCTCTCCTATAATCAACCCTGGTAAAATTGTAGCATTTGCACCAATTGATGCTCCTTTTTTTACAATTGTTTGCATGAATTTTTTTGGATATTTTTTTGATTTAGGTTTTTTATCATTAGTAAACGTAACATTGGGACCAATAAAAACATTATCCTCAACAACGATACCATTCCACAAATATACTCCGCATTTAACGGTTACATTATCTCCAATGGCAACTTCATTTTCAATAAAACAATGCGCATTAATATTACAATTTGAGCCAATTTTAGCATTTGGTAAAACAATTGAAAATTGCCAAATTTCAGTTTTTTCACCAATATCTTTTGATTGAACATCTGCTAATGGATGAATCATATATATCATTTAATTAGTCTTAATTTCATTAATATACTCGTCATATTCTCTAATATAATCATCTGCTAAATACTCAGTATCAACAACAGAAAGACAAACTGCACCAGAAGAAAAATTATCTATACCTCTCCAAATCATTTTAGGAATAAGCACCCCATTATAAGCTCTATTTAAATGAATTCTTTTTTTATTCTTTCCATCATCAACAATAATATCAAAGCTACCACTCATAGCTATTAGAAACTGAGTTGTATATTTATTTGCGTGATCAGCCCTACTTTCTCCACCTGGAACATCATATAGATAAAATATTCTTTTAATATCAAAAGGAACATGTTTGTTCTGTTCAATAAAAGTCAAATTACCTCTTGAATCTTGTATCTTTGGTAACTCTATTATCTTGCAATCATCAATACTTACCATGTTACACCTCTTTCCTATTTACGAATTCTTTTACCTTATCATAATCTCCCTCAGGTAATAACAACCTTAGAATCTCTCTACCAAGCACTCTATATTGACCACCTATCTTATTAGCACGAAGAATTTCCTTCTTAATAAGGCGCATAAATGTTGAGCGGGAAATGTTTAATAAGCTCTGCGTTTCCTCAGAAGTATATACGGCGTTTTCTTTTATTTCATCCATACGGTTAATTGTATCAAATCGTGTCAAAATGAGTCAATAGAATAAAACGTGGAAACGGAAAGCAAAGATTATTGCTAACCTTTTAAATAATAGCTTTTCTTAAACGTTTCCATCCCAAAACATTACCAAATTCAACTAACATTCTTTCTGTGCCTAATGACACCAAACTATGAGTAGTCTTAATAATCACTTTTCCTAAACTACATGAAGGAACATGAACTTCTTCTAAAATAGTTTTACCTTTTTTTAAATCTTGGATAATTTGTTTCAGATAGATTCTTTTCCTTTTGATTTATATTTTTGGTTAGGACTTTTAATTTTATCCGGTATTGTAGGAATTAAGAACCCATTATCTAAAAGAGGTTGTAAAATATTTTTTCTGAAATATGTTTTATGTTTCATGTTAAGAAATTCCATTATTTCCCTACTACTTTTTGACTCTTTGCAAAAATCAATAATAGCTTGGTCACTAGCTTGGTCACTAGCTTGGTCACTAGCTTGGTCACTAGAGTTATTCACTTCAGCAACAATATGAAAAACAGCCAACATTCCATTAGCAATTTCTTTAAATTCAAATTTGATATTTGGATACAACTGTAATTCTCTTTCTATACGGAGAAAACCACTTCCATACTTTTCTATTTCTCCCGTTAGGTAAAAAGCTTCTGCAATTAGTTTGTTCCTTATACTCGACTGATAGTTTCTACTTTTCAACTTATCTAGGGTTAAGTCTCCATACAATTTTCCAGGACTAAATATTGTAATTTTATCATCATATATTTTAATCTGAATATCAGAGGGATCTGTATAGTTGCGATGAACTATCGCATTCAGCACAGCTTCCTTTATTGCCTGAATTGGATAATTCCACTTTTCCGTTCGTTTAATATCTCCATTAAACTCATAAGCAACTTGCAAATATGTTTTTATAAACTTCATAGTATCTTTAGCTGCATCAAACAATGTGTCTGTTATTTGTCTATCATCTATAATTGTAATATCGTCTTTAAATCGTCCAACTCTTATATTTAATCGCATGGGGTCTTTTGCAAAAAGTAACATAGCTGCATATGTTGGCTTATCGGCAAGAAAATATTTTAATTTCTGCATTGTATTAATAGCAGTATCCTCAGAATAAAATCGCCCGGTTGTATTAATAGATTCAATAAATTCATCAACTTTAGCCATACTGATAGCTGAAAGTAATTCGTTTGGAAATTCATAAGCATCCCAAGATAATTGAAGTGATTTCATATGAATTTGAGTTATTTCAGCAATACCAAGAGGATGGTTGCTATTTGCTACTCGATGATAGTACCGACCTTTAAACGCAACTGGTTTAATGGGAAATTCATCAACTTTTATAATAACAATCGTTCTATTATCCAAATCAGATGAATAAATCTCCGGAATAATAGCTGGAGATGTAGCTTGCTTAATCTGATTCAACCAATTTTGCACAGTTTCTTGACCAAGAGTAACACCTATAACCTTTTTATTAGAATTAACCCCAACAATAATCAATCCGCCTTTTGTATTAGCAAATGCACAAATTGTTTCAATAAGCTCTCTACCAAATGATGTTTTTATTTCAATTGATTCTGATTCACCTTTGAAAATAATGGATTTAAGTTCTTTTTGATTCATACTATTATTTTAGCAAAGGAAAGATAACAAGTCGATTAGATCGTTATATTACTTCAGTACTAGTCTTACCAAATTCAACTAACATTCTTTCTGTGCCTAATGATACCAAACTATGAGTAGTCTTAATAATCACTTTTCCTAAACCACATGAAGGAACATGAACTTCTTCTAAAATAGTTTTACCTTTTTTTAAAATCTTGGATAATTTGTTTCATTTTATAATCTCCCAATACCCATTAACATCAGAACCTATCCGTCTAATTATATTACTATTTTTTAATTTACTTATCTGCTTTTCTATTGCTCGGGTAGTAATCCCAATATTATCTGACAATTGATTTATTGTAATATGACTATCCGCTAACATCATTGAAATAATTTTCTCCGAACTTTTCTCCGAACTTTTCTCCGAACTTTTCTCCGAACTTTTTATACTTAATTCAACTATAAAAGAATTAGCCTTTTGATAAAACTCAAATTTCAAATTTCTCCTTAAAGATAACTGCTGTCTTACTCTACGAAAACCAGTACCATATTTCTCTATCTCACCCATTACATAAAAAGATTCTGCCAACAATTTATTTCTATGCTTCGCAATATAATTATCTGTCTCTAATTCTTCAACTGTCAAATTACCAAACAATGAACCTGGACTTACAAACTGAATCTTATCATCATAAATCTTAATAATAGTGTCTGTAGGATCTCTATAGTCTCTATGAATAACAGCATTAAGCAAAATCTCCCTAATCGCTTCTAAGGGATATTGCCATACTTCTTTCCGCTGGATTTCACCTGTAAATTCAAATGCAACTGAAATACTTTTTTTTATAAACGTCATTACTTCTTCTATTGCAACTACTAATGGAGCCTTTATCATTATGTCATCAATAATTACTGTATCAGTTTTAAAACGACCGATATGTATTCCCATATTATGCTCTGAAAAAAGCAATACCGAGGCGAATGTAGGAATATTATTATCATTTACTAACTTCAACTTTTTTAAGTCTAACTGTGTGTTCTCTGAAATCAAAAAACGTTCTTTTGCTTTCAACTTTAAAAAGAACCTATCTATCATTGTTTTTTGAAGTTTATCCGTTTGCTCTGGTACCAAAAAAGAATCAAAAGACATATTCAAACTATTCATTTGGATATCTACAATTTCATCAACAGGAATAATATGGTTAGAAGCACCTACTCTTTTATAATATTTATCATTATAAGAAACTGGCTTAATAGGATATTCAGTCACTCTTATCTTCGCTAATATTTTCCCATCAATAGTATAAATCTGTACATCAGGAAATATTTGGGGTTTTGTCGCTTGTTTTATCTTATTCACCCAATCCTTCATCAATTCTTCATTAGCAATAATCCCTGTTATTTTATTCCTGCTAATTCCAATATAAATATCACCACCAATAGTATTAGAAAAAGCTACTATTGTTTCTATAGTTTCTTTGCCAAACGACGTTTTAAATTCTATATTTTCAGATTCTCCATTAGCGATTATAGATGTTAAATTGTTAAGATTCATTTGTTGCCGTTAATCCTTCCCTTTTCAAGGGAAGGCGGATACGTCTTAGGCGTAGACGGAAGGGTGTCCCCCGTATCCTCATTTCTCTTCACAAACCCCTTAACCTTATCAAACTCTTCCTCAGGCAATAACAACCTAAGCATCTCTCTACCAAGCACTCTATATTGACCACCTATCTTATTAGCTCGTAGAACTTCTTTTTTCACTAAACGCATAAATGTAGATCGGGAAATGTTTAATAAGCTCTGCGTTTCCTCAGAAGTATATACTGATAGCTCGTTTATTTGTTGATTTGTGGATTCGTTAATTTGATCAGACATTTCTTTGAAAGTTCCTTAAAGCATTTAACTTATTAGTAATCTCTTCCGCTTGTTCTCGTAGTTTATTATATACTTCATAATTAATATACCCTATTTCTTTAGAAATAGTTAATTGAGTTATAAGCTCCATCATTGAACCATAAGCAA
>CAYSAQ010000014.1:30783-32088 GCA_964429235.1 uncultured Candidatus Marinamargulisbacteria bacterium | reverse complement strand
GTATCTGAGTCTACTGGTATTTACTCACTAGTTGTGGCTCTTATCTTGATCTTTATGTTTGCTAGCTAGATTTTAGTTAAGAAGGGAAATTGATATGGTAGAGATTAATCCTTATGAGATAATCATGCAGGTTCTTAACTTTGGGCTATTACTTTGGCTTCTAATGAAGTTTTTGTATAAGCCAATGAAGAGTTTTTTGGACACAAGAGCTCAGGAAATTCAAGAAGAGTATGATAATGCAGAAGATTTAAAAGTTAAGTCTGAAAAAGCTTTAGTAGATGCTAAGGACCAATTAGACAAAGCAAGATTAGATGCAAAGAAGATACTAGAAAACACAATGGCTAGTAGCCAAAATGAAAAGCAAAAGCTAATAGAAGAGACAGAAAAGAAAGTGAAAAATATGCTTGAGGCTGGAACGCAAAACTTAAACAGTGAGTTAAGGAAAGCAAAACATGAGCTTAAGAATCAAATTGCTGATATTTCTGTTGAAATAGCGCGAAAAATTATTGAAAAAGATGTAAGCGAAGAAGATCACAATCGACTAATTAAAGATCATATTTATGAATTGAGTGAGTTGAAATAATGAAACAAATTAAGATAGTTAGGCGTTATGCAGATGCATTTATAGGAAACATACCTCAAAATAAGTATGAGGATGTTGCCAATCAACTTAAAAATTTAGTAAGTGCTTTAGATGCAGAAACAATTAAATTTCTTATGAGTGATATTGTTGATATTAGTAAAAGATTAGATTTCCTTAACAAAGTAGACGCAAGAGTAGGGTTCTCGCCTGAAATGAAGAATTTGCTTGTTGTGTTAATCAAAAGAAAAAGAATAGATTTGATTCAAGATATTTATTATGAGTATGTACGATTGATGAATGGCACTTTTAATAAAGCATATGTGACAGTTGAGACTAAATATACGTTAACTGATGATATTATGTCAGATATTAAAGAATCTTTAGGAAAACGTTTTAAACAGGAAATAGTTATAAAAGAGAAATTGAACCCAGCAATTATTGCAGGGATTATTATAAAAAAAGATGATCTTGTTATGGACTTGAGCTTAAATGGTAAATTAAGAAACATTAAAGCCAAATTAATTGAAAAAATAAGTAATTAAAGGGGAGGGGAAGAAGTTGAATATCAAACCAGATGAAATTAGACGTATACTGAACGAGGAGTTACAAGGATATGTGAGTTCTATAGATGTTAAGGAAGTAGGCTATGTTATCCAAGTTGGTGATAATATCGCAAGAATTTATGGTTTAGAAAATGTAATGGCTAACGAGCTTCTTCATTT
>CAYSAQ010000014.1:0-30683 GCA_964429235.1 uncultured Candidatus Marinamargulisbacteria bacterium | reverse complement strand
TTAATCAAAAAGGTAAAGACGTAATATGTATCTATGTCGCTATTGGACAGAAGAGATCTACTATTGCTCAGTTATATAAAAAACTTCAAGACTTTGGTGCTACTGATTATACTGTAATGGTTTCAGCAACAGCGAGTGATTCAGCAACATTACAATATATTGCCCCTTATGCTGGTTGTTCAATTGGTGAGTACTTCATGGATCAAGGTAAGCATGTATTAATAATTTATGATGATCTTACAAAACATGCTCAAGCATATAGACAGTTATCATTATTACTAAGAAGACCTCCAGGGCGTGAAGCCTATCCTGGTGATGTTTTCTATTGTCACTCTAGATTACTTGAAAGAGCGCTTAAGTATAGTGATGAAAAAGGTGGAGGCTCTCTTACAGCACTTCCAATTATTGAAACGCAAGCAGGTGATGTAGCTGCGTATATCCCAACAAATGTAATTTCTATTACAGATGGTCAGATTTATTTAGAGTCAGATTTGTTTAACTCTGGTGTTCGTCCTGCTGTTAATGTAGGTATTTCGGTTTCTCGTGTAGGTGGTGCTGCTCAGATTAAAGCAATGAAACAAGTTGCTGGTTCTCTTAGAGGAGATTTAGCACAGTATAGAGAGATGGAAGCATTTGCACAGTTTGGAACAGATTTAGATAAGGCAACTTTATCTCAGCTTGAAAGAGGTAAGAGATTAGTAGAAGTTCTTAAGCAAGATCAGTATGTTCCAATGCCAGTAGAGAAACAGGTAATTGTATTATTTGTTGCATCTAACGGATTGCTAGATGATATTGCTGTAGAAAAATTATCTGATTTTGAGAAGGACTTACTTTCTCATATTGAGATTAATGCTAAGCATATAATGCTAAAGATAACTGAAACAAAAATTATTAGTGATGAGTTGGGCGCACAGCTTACTGAAATTACTGAGAAATTTAAACAGGAGTTTATAGGGTAGTATTATGGCTGGCGGAAATATAAGAGACATTAAAATAAGAATCGTTAGTGTGAAAAAAACTCAGAAGATTACTTCTGCACTTAAAATGGTAGCTGCAGCTAAGTTTAAGAAGAATCAGTCTTTGATTTATCAACTGAGAAAGTATTCGGATAGTATTAGTAATCTTATGGCAAATCTTGTATCAAGAACACTTGAAATTGATAATGAATTATTCAAGGAAAAAAAAGGCAATACGTTATATGTTATTGTAAGTTCAGATAGAGGTCTTTGTGGCGGATTCAATCAGAATATATTTAGAAAATTTTTGAAAGATGTTCCAGCTCCAGTAGATGTTCTGCCAGTTGGCAACAAGGCTTTAGCTTTTCTAAAGAATAGTGATTATAATATCGTTGATTCTTTTGTTGGAATTTCTGAAAGCATGACTACTGAAGAGATACAGCAAATAGTTGATAAGATTTTAGAACTATATTCATTGGATAAGTATACAAAAGTAATTGTATCTTATAATGAGTTTAAGTCTGCAATTGCTCAGAATATAGTATCAGAAGAATTACTTCCGATTGATATTAATGATTTTAATGAAATTGAAGTAACTGATAAAACAGAATACTCATTTGAGCCAAGTGAGCCTGAAGTAGTTGATGCTCTTGCTCAGAAATACATTTTTTCAAAGGTAAAAAGAACATTATTAGAAAGTGCAACAGCCGAGCAGGGATCAAGAATGACTGCAATGGAAAGTGCTACTGATAATGCAGATGACTTGATAAATAATTTAACATTAGTCTATAACAGGGCTAGACAGAGTGCTATCACTACCGAATTAACAGAGATAGTAGCAGGCGCTGAAGGTATAAAATAAAAGAAGGGGGCTGATGTAAGATGCAAAAAGGAAAAATTACTCAGATTATCGGACCAGTAGTAGATATAAGATTTGAGAGGGGTTCTTTGCCTAAACTATACAATGCAGTAGATGTTTGGAATGACGGTAAAAAAATTGTAATGGAAGTAATGCAGCATCTTGGTGATGATGTTATACGAGCAGTTGCGATGACCTCTACAGATGGTTTAGTAAGAGGGATGGAAGCTACAGATACAGGACAAGATATAACAGTTCCTGTTGGTGCTCAGACTCTTGGAAGAATTATGAATGTAACAGGTGATACTGTTGATAATGGTGATCAATTAACTGGTGAAAGATGGGGCATCCATAGAGAAGCACCAAGAATTGAAGATCAAAGTACAGAAACAGAGATGTTTGAAACAGGTATTAAAGTTGTAGATTTATTAGCACCATATTCAAAAGGTGGAAAAATTGGTCTGTTTGGTGGAGCTGGAGTAGGCAAAACAGTTCTTATCATGGAGCTTATTCGTAACATTGCTACAGAGCATGGTGGATATTCCGTATTTGCTGGTGTTGGTGAAAGAACAAGAGAAGGTAATGACCTTTGGCTTGAAATGAAAGATTCTGGAGTTATTGATAAAACAGCATTAGTGTATGGTCAGATGAATGAACCTCCTGGGGCACGTTTTAGAGTTGGTCTTACAGGCCTTACTGTTGCTGAGTATTTTAGAGATGTTGAACATAAAGATGTACTTCTTTTCGTTGATAATATCTTTAGATTTGTACAGGCTGGTGCAGAAGTATCTGCTCTTTTAGGTAGAATGCCTTCAGCTGTAGGATATCAACCAACATTAGGTACTGATATTGGTGACCTTCAAGATAGAATTACTTCAACAAAGAATGGTTCTATTACTTCAGTTCAGGCTATTTATGTGCCTGCTGATGACTTGACTGACCCAGCACCTGCAACAACCTTTGCTCACTTAGATGCAAATACAGTATTATCAAGACAGATTGTTGAAATAGGTATTTATCCTGCTGTTGATCCATTAGAATCAACTTCTACAATTTTGGATCCACATATTGTTGGTGAAGAGCATTATGGTATTGCAAACAAAGTTATTTCTATTTTACAGAAATATAAAGAACTTCAAGATATTATTAAGATTCTAGGTATTGATGAACTTTCAGAAACAGATAAAACTCTTGTGTTTAGAGCAAGAAAGATTCAAAAATTCTTATCTCAGCCATTTCACGTTGCTGAGAATTTTACTGGCAAAGAAGGTAAGTATGTTAGTAAAGAAGATACAATTCGTTCGTTTAAAGATATTCTTGAAGGTAAGTTGGATGATATACCTGAGCAAGCCTTCTACATGGTTGGAAGTATTGAAGATGTATATGAGAAAGCAAAGACTTTATAATCATGGCTTTAAAGGTTGTTTTAAATAAATCGTTTGAGAATATAGTGCATGAAAATGTAGAGAAGGTGTTTATTCCTGCTGTATTAGGCGATATGACTGTTCTAGAGAACCACAGCCCGTTAATAACAAAGGCAAGTGGTGATCTAGAACTAGTTTTTTCTGAAACAAAGACTGAAACTGTTTCAGCTACAGAAACAATTGTTTCGATAGACAAAGATAAGATCGAAGTATTTTTCTAGATATCTTAAAAAACCAGCAGTTACAGGCTATAATTCTAATTACGAGAGTCCTATTTAATTAGGTAAGGGGGTTATATTGGCTAATATTCCATTCGCTGGAGATTTTACATTTGGAGATTTCTTTAAAAGATTTCCTGTAAATGATCTAGGTGTCGCAGTTATGTTGGTTTTGGTTCTGGCCATTATGGTCATTCCATTACCGACTTTTTTATTAGATATATTAATGGTATTAAACATAGCTATAGGGCTTGTAATACTTTTGGTAGCAATTTTTCTTCATAGACCATTAGAGTTTGCAGCATTCCCGTCTATATTACTTGTGACAACTATCTTTAGGTTGTCTCTTAATATCTCTTCAACGAGGCTTATTTTGAGCATGGGGCCAGATTTCGATGGACAAATGATCCTAGCCTTCGCAGATTTCGTAACAAGCGGGAACATGGTTGTAGGGGCAGTAGCTTTTGGAATAATTACAATTGTTCAGTTTATGGTTATTACTAAAGGTTCTGAGCGTGTTGCTGAAGTATCCGCTAGATTTACATTGGATGCTATGCCTGGTAAACAGATGTCCATTGATGCTGACCTTAATTCGGGGTTGATAGATGCTAATGAGGCAAAGGAGAAACGTTCTGATATTCAAAAAGAAGCAACATTCTTTGGTTCAATGGATGGTGCGAATAAATTTGTAAGAGGGGACTCGGTTGCAGGTATTATTATTGTAATAGTAAATATTCTTGGGGGTATTGTAATTGGTAAATTTCAACAAGATTTATCACTTGCAGATTCACTAGAGACTTTTGCTACATTAACAATTGGTGATGGTTTAATTGGGCAGATACCGGCATTACTTACTTCTATTTCTACAGGTTTAGTTATTACTAAAGCAGCATCAGAAGAGAGTTTGGGTTCTGATATTGTTAAGCAAATGTTTCAGAAGCCTGATGTCTTCTTATTTACTGGTGTTATCTTAGGTCTGTTTGCAATTGTTCCAGGACTTCCAACAATTCCTTTTATGGTACTAGCAATAGGTGCAGGCGCATTGGGTTTCTTTTTAGGCAGAGCTCGTTCAGTAGAAGACGATTCTGTTTCTGCTCAAGAAGAGCAAGCAGCAAAAGAAGCTATGAAAAAACCAGAGAATTTATTAGGAACATTGGCCTTAGATCCAATAGCTGTTAAAACCGGAAGAAACTTAGTTCCATTGATTGACCCTTCACAAAACGGTCCATTATTAGAAAGAATAACACTTGTTCGTTATCAGATTGGGCAAGAGCTTGGTTTTGTTATACCTGGTGTTCGTGTAATGGATGATCTGAGTCTTCCGCCAAATCAATATAAAGTAGAAATTCGTGGTACAAAGATAGCATTGGGTGAAGGTTATACAAATGCATATTATGTGAAGATGACCTTAGCAGAGTTAAAGGAAAAGGGTATTGATGGTGAAGAGGTTACTGATCCAGTAGATGGTAGTAGAGCTGTATGGGTTAATTCAGAGTTTGGCGAACAACTGCAGCAGCTTGGTATCCCCGCAAAAACTATTGTTGATTATGTCGCAGAGCATTTTTCTGAAACAATTAAACGTTATGCTGATGAAATTATGACAAGACAGAATGTTCAGGCATTGTTAGAACTAGTTAAGAATACTAATGCTGCTATTGTACGAGAGTTAGTTCCAGATATGCTTTCTTTGGGGCAGGTTCATAAAGTATTGCAGAATTTAGTTAGAGAGCGAATTAGTATAAGGGATCTTTCTACTATTTTGGAAAGATTGGCTGATTATGCTCATGTTTCTCGTGATACAAACTTGTTAGCAGAGTATGTGAGGCAATCATTAGCGAGGCAGATTTGTGGTCAATATGCTGATAAAGAAGACACTATTACAGTTGTTACTATTGATCCGAAGCTAGAAGAGAATATGATAAGTGCAATTCATCAGAGTGAATATGGTTCATTTTTAGCGCTAGATCCAGGACTTGGAGAGAGTGTTTTAGGTCAGGTAAAAGATCATTTGAAGAATTTTAATAAACTTAAGAAGCCTTCTATAATCCTTTGTTCTCCTCGGCTTAGGCCTCATTTGAAGAGGTTTATAGAGAGAAACTTTCCTATGTTTGCGGTGCTTTCATATAATGAAGTTGTCCCGCAGATTAAAGTGCAATCAATTGGGATAGTGAATGAATAAAGAACTAATTTTTATCGATGCGAATATGCTGAGATTATTGAGAGTATGTTACGATAGTTTTATGAAGAAAAAAACTAGGGAGAAATAATGTTAGAAAAACATCATAATATTGAGCAAGGAAAAGATTATAGGAATGAAGTTCCTATGTCTGTATTACTTGCAAACAAAGAGTATCTTGGTCATGAATTAGAAGCTAAAGATGCTCAAACAAGTGACTTTGTGAAATTATGCCAAATTATCCCAGTAAAGAATATGTCTGAAACTGATATTACTATTAATGTTGTGAAAAATGCTTTACTTGTTGAATTTGGTGAAGATTTTTTAAAAGATGATGCCATGGTAGACATTATTACAGAATCAATAATGGGAAATGCATCAATGCAAGAACATTTAAATTTATTTGCTGAAAGACATTGTCAGCAAAAGGAATTAGATAAAAGCTTAATCAACTAGATTATCTTCAAAGTATTCTTCTTAAACAATTGTACAGAACCCTCTAGTTTGTTATTATTTGACTATGTCGAGTAAAGTAGAATTTTCCAGAAAAGAGATTTCTGGGTGGGGGGATTTTTCTGATACTACTAGCACCAAGTTTGCAGTGGCTAACCTTCCTAAGAAAATAGATCCTGAAATAGAAGAACGTTATAAAAAACGTTTAGAAGAACTAGTTGTTGTAATTCTTACAGGTGTTCATATAGAAGATGGCTTTTATTCTCAAAGAAAGTACAACAAGAAGAAGGAAGATACAGTAATTGTAGAGATCCCTTTAACAGAATTATTTCAGAAGAGGTCATATAAGAAACTTTCTAATATGTCTCTAGAAAAAAAACCAGCCAAATTACCTGATGAAATATTAAGAGAAGTTGCTATCGACTTGAAAGAGTATTTGATTTGTAGGTTCAGTGAACATTTATTTGAAAAATTTGATTATAAGATAAGCATGCTTGTTAATAATTACCTCAGAAAATTGCCAGGTTTTATGAAAACAAGTGATCGTGATGATTTATTAAATATTGCTAGAGTAGAGTTTTTGCAAACATTAAGAGTGTGGGATCCCTTAAATAATCCAGCAGTATGGCCTTTTGCGTATTCTCGTATTAATGGAGCAATGAGAGATTATATTAGGTATTTAACAAAAGCAGATCCTAGTCGTTTATATAATTGGATTTCTGATGCAGCATATATGTATATTGGTATAAATAAGCATTCCAATGAATTTTCAGGTAGAATCGAAAGCAAGGTTACTTTAAGGCATGCTATGGATCAACTTTCTGATATGGAACGCAAAATAGTTACTTTGAAAACGGTGAATGATCTTACGTTGGTAGATATTGGGGCAAAAGTTAGTCTTTCTGAATCTCAGGTTTCTAGAATATATAGAGCATCAGTAGAAAAACTAAAAAAGATACTTAAACCAGAGTAAACATGCCTTTTAGCCTTTATCAAAAAGAAGTATAATTATTCTTCAATCAAGAAAAAAAAGGAGTTTAGTTGTGAGTAATGTTGTATTAGTTACAGGTGGAGCAGGTTTTATTGGTTCTAATTTTATTAGATATTATTTGGGCAAGCATGATGATGCAGTTGTTGTTAATTTAGATAAATTAACTTATTCAGGAAATTTAACAAATTTGGCTGATCTTAGTGATGATTCAAGATATTACTTTGTTAAAGGTGATATCTTAGATAAATCTTTGTTATTAGACATATTGAATGGTAATTATTCTGATGGTCAGAAAGTTAATAGAGTAGTTCATTTTGCAGCAGAGTCTCATGTTGATAGAAGTATTAAAGATTCATCACCTTTTGTTCAGACAAATATAGTAGGCACTCAGATTTTACTTGATGCTACTAGAGAAGTATATGAGAAGGTTGAGGGTTTTAGGTTTTTACACGTTTCTACTGACGAGGTGTATGGTTCATTAGGAGCAGAAGGTTATTTTACAGAAACTACACCTATTAGTCCTAATTCTCCTTATGCAGCTTCAAAGGCAGCAAGTGATCTTTTGGTGAGGTCTTATTATGAAACTTATAAAATGCCACTAGTGACAACTAATTGTTCAAATAATTATGGTGCATATCAGTTTCCTGAAAAGTTAATTCCATTGATGATTAATAATATTGTAAAAGGCGAAGCGCTCCCTGTTTATGGGCAAGGAGTAAATATTCGTGACTGGTTATATGTAGATGATCACTGTGAAGCAATTGATCTTGTTCTTGAAGCTGGAAAGCTTGGCGATGTTTATAATATTGGTGGTAATAACGAGTGGAAGAATATTGATATAGTTAATTTATTATGCGATATGGTTGATGATTCATTGTCTCGTGAGCGAATTAGCAGGAATTTGATTAAATATGTAACAGATAGGTTAGGACATGATATGCGTTATGCAATTGATGCTTCTAAAATGAAGAATGAACTAGGTTGGAGTCCTAAATATACATTTGAGACAGGTATTAAAAAAACAGTTGAATGGTATTTAGAAAATAATATATGGTTAGAAGAAGTTACTTCTGGTTCTTATCAAGATTATTATAATAACCACTATGGAGAGTCTAAGTGAATAAAATAATATTTGGTGGCACATTTGATCCAGTACATAACGGACACCTGTATATTGCCAAAGCAGTCCTTGAGTACACGGACAGGGTAGTCTTTGTTCCTTGTTATGAGAATCCATTTGCTAAGAATATAAAAGCTTCTCCTGAAGACAGGATAAAAATGCTGGAAATAGCATTAAAAGATCAAAAAAGATTTGAGATTTCAGATTATGAGATAGTTAATGAGGGCATTTCTTATACTATTGATACCGTGAAACATTTCATAAAAGAGGGTGTCAGTGATTTAGGTATTTTGATTGGCTATGATGTTTTAGTTGATCTAGATAAATGGAAGGACATTGAAGAATTATTGGATTTAGTGACTTTTTATGTATTTAATAGACCAGATACTCCTGTCGATATAGTAAAAAGAGAATTAAATAGTAATCTTTTAAGAAAAGCCAATATTGTACATTTAGATCATAGAGGTATGAATGTATCATCTACAATGGTTAAAATTTATCGATATATGAATGAAGATTTAACGCAATTTTTACCAAAAGATGTAGTTAATTATATCGATGAGAGCCAGTTATACTTAAAAGAGAAGACTTTTTCTGATATACCAGAGGATACGATGTTATGTAATTCGCAAATAAATGGTAGAATGATACTCCGTAAAAATCAATAACATTATTATTGTAAAAGGAGACACATTCAATATGGAAATAACCCCGGAAATAATTAAAGAGCATGGTCTTTCTAAGGAAGAATATCAAAGAATACAAGGTATTTTAAAAAGAGACCCAAATATAAACGAGTTAGGTATGTATTCTGTACTATGGTCTGAGCACTGTAGCTACAAGAATTCGAAACCAGTATTAAAGAAATTTCCAACAGAAGGCGAACATGTTCTATTAGGTCCTGGAGAAAATTCTGGAGTAATAGACCTTGGTGATGATATAGGTCTTTCTTTTAAGATAGAATCTCATAACCATCCAAGTGCAATTGAACCTTATCAAGGAGCTGCAACAGGTATTGGTGGAATTATAAGAGACATTTTTGCAATGGGTGCTAGACCAATAGCGGCATTAGATTCACTTAGATTTGGGGATATTAATAAAGATAAAAACAGTAAGCATCTTTTTGAATACGTTGTTAAAGGTATTGGTGATTATGGTAACTGCGTAGGGGTTCCTACTGTTGCTGGAGAAGTTTATTTTGAGGATTCATATAGCGATAATTGTCTTGTTAATGCAATGTGCATTGGTGTTGTTCAGTCTGGAGATAAACCAATAAGTTCATTATATGGTCCAATGGTAAATGGGGTAGCTAAGGGTAAAGATAATATAATTCTTTATGTTGGTTCTTCAACTGGTAGAGATGGTATTCATGGTGCAACATTTGCTTCGGTAGAACTTAGTGACGAAAGTACAGAAAATAAGAGTTCAGTTCAAGTTGGTGATCCATTTCAAGAAAAATTATTAATTGAAGCTTGCTTAGAGCTTTTAAAAACTGATTGTGTAATAGGTATGGGCGACATGGGTGCAGCAGGCATTACTAGTTCAATTAGTGAGATGGCTTCTCGTGGAGACTGTGGTGTAGAGATAGATGTAGCCTTAGTTCCACAAAGAGAAGAGAATATGACACCTTATGAAATTCTTCTTTCAGAGAGTCAGGAGAGAATGGTTGTTATTATTGAAAAAGGAAAAGAGCAGACAGCTTTTGATATTATTAATAAATGGGACCTGCATGGTGAGATTATTGGTAAAGTAACAGATGATAAAATGTTTAGAGTACTGGAGAATGGAAAAGTAGTAGCAGAGGTTCCTGCAAGAACACTTGCAGACGATGCTCCTGTATATCATAGAGTTGGTGTTGAGCCAGATTATATGGCTAAAACAAAAGCTTTTAAGAATGATAGCGTAAAAGATGTTAATGCAAAAACAGCGGGTGAGTGTTTGTTAACATTATTAGCTACACCAAATATTGCTTCTAAAAGATGGGTTTATGAACAATACGATCATATGGTTCAGACAAATACATTTTTTAATCCTGGAGAAGCAGATGCGGCAGTAATTGTTATTAAAGAAACAAATAAGCGTATTGCTGTTAAAACTGATGGTAACGGACGTTACTGTTACCTAAATCCTTATGTGGGTGGAAAGATTGCTGTCTCAGAGTCTGCTAGGAACGTTGTTTGTACTGGTGCTAGGCCTGTAGCAATGACTAATTGCTTAAACTTTGGTAACCCAGAGAAGCCAGATTCTTTTTATCAATTAGATAAAGCAGTAGATGGTATGGCAGAAGCTTGTAAAGTATTCAGTACGCCAGTTATTAGTGGAAATGTTTCACTTTATAATGAGTCTGAAACAGAAAGAATCTTCCCAACACCAGTTGCTGGTATTGTTGGTTTATTTGATGAGGATGTTGAGCCAATGACAATGTCTTTTCAAAAAGCAGGCGAAAATATTTATTTAATAGGTGAGACACTGGATGAAATAGGCGGGTCTGAATATTTAAAGACTATTCATTCTACAATCGCTGGAGATTGTCCTAGTCTTGATTTAGATCTCGAATATGGTCTTCAACAAAAAGTTTTAGAGATTATTAAAAAAAGATTAGTTAATTCTGTACATGATATTTCTGATGGAGGTTTAGCTGTAGCACTTATTGAAAGTATGAAAGCAAACAAGCTAGGTGTGAATGTTGGATTATCTTTAAATGGGCTAAGAAAAGATAGTATTCTTTTCGGAGAAACACAGAGTAGATATATTGTTTCAGTAGCTGATAGTGATGTTGCTGCTTTTGAAAAAGTAATGACTGGTAATTCTTGTAACAAAATAGGAAAGATAATTCCTGAGTTTGATATTAATGTAAGCATTGATAATGAACTATTTATTGGCGAGTCGGCTAAAGAGCTGGTTGATGTTTATGATAACTCAATCGCAGATACTATGAGAATAGATTAAATGTGCGGAATATTTGGCGTATCATCTAAAAAGTTAAATGTAGCAGAAGCTACGTACTTCGGACTGTTTGCTCTTCAGCATAGAGGCCAAGAAAGTGCGGGTATCTCTGTGTCTAACGGAGAGCAAGTACATACTTCAAAGAAACAAGGCTTGATTTCACAAGCAATTTTGAAAGAAGATTTAGAGAAGTTGCCAGAAGGTGATATGGCTATTGGCCATGTTAGATACTCAACAACTGGTGGTTCGCATATCGGAAATGCACAGCCATTTGCGTTTATGTTCAAAGGAACATATATGTCATTGGCCCATAATGGTAATTTAGTAAATATTAATGAGCTAAGAGCTGAATGTGAAGAAAAAGGATTTAGTTTTACAGGGTCTTCAGATACTGAGATTATATCTGCAATGCTTTCTTTGTCTGATAAAGATACAATCGAAGAAGCTGTTGCTATTGTTGCAAAAAAGTTAAGAGGTGCTTATAGCTTTATAGTTTTAACCACAGATAAGATTGTTGGAATTAGAGATCCCTATGGTATTAGACCAATGGTGGTTGGTGAGCTTAGTGATGGTTATGTTATTGCTAGTGAGGATTGTTCTTTTGGTGTTGTAGGTGCTTCGCTTATACGTGACATAATGCCAGGTGAGATGATTGTTATTAGTAATGATGGGTTTAAAACAGAAATGGTTTTCGAACATCAAGATAGATTAGCCAGTTGTGCTTTTGAATTTTTATATTTTGCTAGACCAGACTCCTGTATTGAAGGTGTGAATTTATATGATGCAAGAGTTAAGATGGGGCGTAATTTGTACAGAGAACATCCAGTAGAAGCTGATGCTGTTATTAGTGTTCCCGATTCTGGAACTCCTGCTGCTATCGGTTTCTCAAAAGAAAGTGGTATTCCTTTTGCAGAAGGACTTATTAAGAATAGATATATCGGAAGAACATTTATTCAGCCAGAACAGTTGTTAAGAGAAGTAGGCGTTAGACTAAAACTTAATCCAATTGTTCCTGCTATAAAGAATAAAAGAATTGTTCTAGTAGATGATTCTATTGTAAGAGGAACAACTAGCAAGAAGATTGTGTCTTTGCTAAGAAATGCTGGAGCAAAAGAGATACATATGAGGGTTAGTTCTCCTGAAGTAATGTGGCCATGTTTTTATGGTCTTGATACAGAATCTAAAGATGAACTCGTTGCGGCAAATCACTCTGTAGAAGAGATTGGTAAAATGCTTAATGTTGATTCAATAGGTTATCTTTCTATGAAAGGTTTAGTGAATGCTATTCATTTACCAAAGAATCATATTTGTTTAGCATGTTTTAATGGTAAATACCCTGTAGAAGTCCCAGAGGATATGCAACGTTCTAAATCTTGTTTTGATTAATAAATTGATTTTCTATTAGCCCTCGTAGCTCAGCTGGATAGAGCATCCGCCTCCTAAGTGGAAGGCCGTGCGTTCGAATCGCGCCGGGGGCACCACTTCGATTTATTCAATAAAGTTCACTCACTTAGCGTAAACGTAAATAACTTTGTTGAGATCGCGCCGTTACAACTCCTCTTAGTGAAGAATGAGCTTAGAGGTTGTCCTTGAATGAAGTGAAAATGGGCACCAAAAGTATAAATGCAATTTTTTTTATAGTTTTAGAGATTCGTATAAAAATGTTAGTAATTCTTTTATTTGGTCGTAGGACTCAAACAATGATTCTGTAATGTTCATATAATCTTCTGTTCCGCTAATATCAGGATCATCTAGCACTTTGTCGAATTCATCTATTAGATAATATAATTCTCTAGATAAATCATCATACTTTGTTAAAAAAGTTTGCCTATCTCTATATATTGCATCGCTAGTTCTTGTCGATTTTACGTTATTTGCTCTATTTTGATTTGTTGTCTCAATGTATCTATTCCCCAGAGTTTTTTCAAATGAAGATAATTCGTTTATCATTATCTCTGTAGTTTGTTTAATGTATTTTAAGTCTCTATCGCATAAAGCTAGGGCTAATTTTTTGTTTTTTTGATGACTATGAGTTTTATTATCAAGTTTTTCTATAACAGGATATATCTCTCTTAGCGCATTATTTAGTAAATGTCTTAAGCTTCGAAAAGACACTTTAATGTCAGCTGCTGTAATTTTTATTGCTATTATTTTGTGTTTCATAATAAATTATCGATATATATCATTATTTATCCCATCTTTTTTGTTTAATGATTTCTTAAAAAGTCCTATAATTAAGGCAAGTAAAAAAAATATAGAAGAGGTGAGTTCATTGACAAGGATTTTTAATTTTAGTGCAGGACCAGCAACGTTACCAATAGAAGTATTAAAAAGAGCAGAAGCAGATTTATTAGATTATAAAGGAACAGGGATGTCTGTTATGGAGATGTCTCATAGATCCAAACCTTATCAGAAAATAATTGATAATGCTGAAAGTAATTTGAGGAAATTAATGAATATTTCTGATGATTATGCAGTTTTATTTATGCAGGGTGGAGCATCTTCACAATTTACGGCAGTACCTATGAACTTAGCTGCAGATAAGAAAAAAATAGCAATTATAAATACTGGTGCTTGGTCAGATAAAGCTATTGGCGAAGCAAAGAGATATGTGGATGTGGATGTAATTGCATCTACTAAAGATGATAATTTTACACATATACCAGATATAGATACCTTGCGTATTCCTAATGATATAGATTATTTGCATATAGTTAGTAATAATACTATTTATGGAACTAGATATAATAAATTGCCAAAAACTGACCTTCCTATAGTTTCAGATATGTCTTCATTTATCTTATCTGAAGAGATTAATGTAAATGATTACGCATGTATTTTTGCTGGAGCGCAGAAGAATATTGGGCCAGCAGGTTTATGTATAGTAATTGTTAAGAAAGAATTAATTGGTAAAGAAATGGACATTACTCCAAGACTATATAAGTATAAGTTGACTGAAGATAATGGCTCAATGCTAAATACGCCTCCAACTTACGGAATATATATGGCGGGACTAGTATTTGAATGGTTATTAGAGAATGGTGGAATTTCTGCTATGCAAAAGATTAATGAGTACAAGGCTAAGTTATTGTATGATTGTATTGATAATTCTTCTCTTTTTAATTCACCTGTAAAAGAAAGTGACCGTTCATTTATGAATGTTACATTTGTTACAGGTAATCCAGAACTAGATGCAAAGTTTATTGCCGAAGCAACAAATTTTGGACTTTCAGGCTTAAAGGGACATAGATCTGTTGGCGGTATGCGTGCAAGTATCTATAATGCAATGCAAACTGAAGGTGTTCAGGCTTTAGTTGGTTTTATGAAACAATTCGAAGCTGATAACAAAAAATAAGGAGTTCTTATGAAAGACACAATTGCAGTATTAACAAGTGGCGGAGATGGTCCAGGGATGAACGCTGCTGTTAGGTCGGTAGTAAGGACAGCTATTGGCTTAGGTTATGATGTTGTTGGAGTTTATAGAGGATTTGAAGGACTAATTAACGGTTGGTTTGAAGACCTAGATATTCGTTCCGTAGGAAATACTTTAAATAGAGGTGGTACATTTATTCATACTGCCCGTAGTAAAAGATTCCGAACATCAGAAGGTGTAAAAACAGCATATAAAAATATGTCTGCTCGAGGAATTAATAAATTGATTGTTATTGGTGGTGATGGGTCGTTTCATGGATTAAGTGATTTGATTGAAAACTATGGAGTTCAAGGTATAGGAATTCCAGGAACAATTGATAACGATTTGTATGGGACAGAGTACACTATAGGTTATGATACTGCATTAAATACAGCAGTTGAAGCAATAGACAAAATTCGTGATACTGCGACATCTCATGATAGGCTTTTTGTGATTGAAGTAATGGGCAGGCATGCTGGCTATTTAGCTATGTATACAGGTATTGCTTCAGGAGCAGAAGGAGTCTTTATTCCTGAGAATAATGAAGAATATGGCATTATTTTAAATAGGCTTAAGCAGGGTAGAGAAAATGGCAAGAAGAGCTATATTGTAATTGTTGCAGAGGGTGATGAACTTGGTGGCGGTTTCGCAGTAAAAGATATGCTGGCAAAAGACCTTGGTGATAGTTGGGATATCAGAGTTACGATACTTGGTCACTTGCAACGAGGTGGAAGTCCTAGTGCTTTAGATAGAATAGTTGCTAGCAAACTAGGATACGAAGCTGTTCTTGCATTAGATAAAGGCATGAATAATGTTATGGTTGGTTATACAACAATGCAGGATGATGTTAATTATATTCCATTAAAAGAAACTTGGGAAAAGAAGAAGCCAATTACTCCTAAAACAATGGATATGTTTGATAAACTAAGTAAATAATGAATAAACTGGTTTTAGTTAGACATGGTGAAAGCGAGTGGAACTTAGCTAACAAGTTTACAGGTTGGACTGACGTAGACCTATCAGAAACAGGTGTTGGGGAAGCTCATAAAGCTGGTCAGAAACTAAAAGAGAGCGGTTTTTCTTTTGATGTTGCCTTTACGTCTGTACTAAAAAGAGCAACTCGTACATTAGATATTATTCTTTCAGAGATTTCACATGAAGATATTTTAGTAGAAAGAAGTTATAAGCTTAATGAAAGACATTATGGTGCTTTGCAGGGTTTAAATAAAAAAGAAACTGCTGAAAAGTACGGTGAAGAGCAGGTCCATAAATGGAGAAGGAGCATTTCTGAATTGCCGCCATTAGTGGGTTTAGATGACTCTAGATATCCAGGGAATGATGCCTTATATGAAAATATCCCAAAAGAAGAATTGCCATTTGGTGAGAATTTGCAAATGACGATTGATCGAGTCATCCCTTATTATGAGGAAATTATTTGTCCTCAAATTTGTGCTGGCAAATCTGTTATTATTTCTGCTCATGGAAATAGTCTAAGAGCATTAGTTAAAATATTAGATGGTATGACTGATGAGCAGGTAATGGATCTAAATATTCCGACAGGAACACCTTTAGTATATGATCTTGATACGTGTATGCATGCGATGAAGAATCATTATTTATGATAATTCACTCATGGAACGTTAACGGCATTAGGGCAGTAATAAATAAAGGCTTTAATGATTATCTAAAAGAATATAACCCTGATATTGTTTGTGTTCAGGAAACAAAGGCAATGCAAGAGCAGGTTGAACATGAATTTTCAAAGCTAGGATATAAATATGAATACTGGAATAGTGCAGTTAAAAAAGGTTATTCAGGAACTGCAATATTTTCTAAAATTGAACCTTTCGAAGTTATCTATGGAATAGGTATTGAAGAACATGATGGAGAGGGACGTGTCCTTACTGTTGATTTGCCAGATTTTTATTTAGTAAATGTTTATACACCAAATTCAAAAAGAGAATTACTTAGGCTTGATTATAGACAGAATGAATGGGACAAAGAGTTTTTGAAATTTATAAAAAAATTAGATGAAATTAAACCAGTAATAGTATGTGGTGATCTTAATGTAGCGCCAGAAGAGATTGATTTAAAAAACCCAAAGCCAAACAGGAGAAATCCCGGTTTTACTGATGAAGAAAGAGATGGCTTCAGAAACTATCTCAGAGCTGGGTTTAAAGATGTTTTTAGGTCTTTATACCCAGATGAAATTAAATATACTTGGTGGAGCTATATGGGAGGCTCAAGAGCAAAGAATATAGGGTGGAGAATAGATCATTTTCTTGTAAGTGACAGGTTTTTTCCTTCAATTGATTCTCAAAATATATATAATGAAGTAATGGGCTCAGACCACTGCCCAATTGAGCTAGTTATTAAATAATGGATAAACAACAAGACCTTTTTTCGCAAGCAATCGAAGATGATACTAGAAAACCACTTGCTTACAGGATGCGTCCAAAAGATTTGGATGGATTTGTAGGACAAGAACATATAGTTAGTGAAGGTAAATTGTTACGTAAATTAATTGATGCAGATAGGATTAGTTCTCTGTTATTTTTTGGCCCTCCAGGTACAGGGAAAACGACTTTAGCTAGAATTATTTCGAATAAAACAGAGTCTAATTTTGTAAGCTTAAATGCAGTTGAGAGTAAGGTTTCTGATATTCGACTGGTGATAGAACAAGCCAAAAAAGATTTCTCTTATTATCGTAAAAAAACGATTCTTTTTGTAGATGAAATACATAGATTTAACAAAAGTCAGCAGGATGTCTTATTAAAGGATTTGGAGAGCGGGGTAGTTCAATTTATTGGCGCTACAACATCCAATCCTTTGTATAGTCTAAATTCTGCTCTTGTCTCTCGTAGTAGGCTTTTTGAGTTTAAACCATTGGCATATCCTGAGATTAAAAAGGCGATCGAACGATCCTTTTCTGTAGATAATATTATGACTCAATGGTCGATTAAAGTTGACCCTGAAATTATGAAGAAAATAGTGTTTAGTAGTGATGGTGATTTGCGCCAAGTCCTCAATAATATGGAGCTTATCGTTTTAAGTAAAAAGGCGAAGAAGGGTGAAGAGATCGTAGTAACTGAAGACGATGCCGAACAGATAACTATGCATAAAATAGTCCATTATGATGATAATGAACATTATGATATAATTTCGGCATTCATTAAATCGATGAGAGCAAGCAAAGAAGATGATGCTGTTCATTATTTGGCTAGAATGTTAGTTGCTGGTGAGGATCCTCGGTTTATTGCTAGAAGAATGGTGGTTTTTGCTTCGGAAGATGTAGGTCTTGCAGACCCGGTTGCATTACAAGTAGCTACTGATGTATACAAATCTACAGAAGTAATCGGAATGCCAGAAGTAAGAATAAATCTTTCACATGCTTGTTGTTATTTAAGCAGAGCTCCTAAAGATACGACTTCTTATAATAAAATTAATGCAGCTATTAAAAGAGTTTCTGAAAAACCAAATAATCCTGTGCCTGACCAATTAAGGAATTGGACCCTTTAATGAGATTACATTACTTGAAACATGTACCATTTGAGGATATCGGTAGCATTAGAGAATGGGCAGTGCTTAGAAATGTAACTGTTTCCTGTACGGAATTATATAAAGGACATGAGCTTCCGAGTGTTGAAGATTTTGATGCCTTAGTAGTCATGGGTGGGCCAATGAATATATATGATGAAGAGCAATACCCTTGGTTGGTGAAAGAGAAAGAGTTTATAAAAGAAGCTGTAGAAGAAAGAAAATCTATAGTTGGAATATGCTTAGGTGCACAATTAATTGCTGATGTTTTGGGTTCAAAAGTGTATGAAAATAATCACTCTGAAATTGGCTGGTATGAAGTTGAAAAATCAATCGATGAGTTTCCTTTTTTAGAAGAAAAGATGACTGTATTCCATTGGCATGGTGACACTTTTGATTTACCTGCTGGTGCAATTAGATTATATAGAAGCGAAACATGCATGAATCAAGCATTTATCTATAATAATAGAGTTATTGCATTGCAGTTTCATTTAGAAGCAAACACTTTCACAGCAAGAGAATTAGTAGATAACTGCGCTGATGATATAGTTGATGGAGAATATATCCAAACAGCTGCTGAAATATTTGTTAAGACTAAAAAGTATTCTAAAAAAGCTAATAATGCTATGTTTCAGATAATGGACTATTTATCTAATAATTAACGAATCACCTGTCATCTCACTTGGTTTGTCTATTTTGAGTAAGTCGAGAATAGATGGAGATATGTCTGCTAGTTTCCCGGTTTCTTTTAATGAAATATTTTCTTCATCACTTACAATTACAAAAGGAACAAGATTCATAGAGTGAGCTGTCATTGGTGAGCCATCGTCTGCTTTCATATTATCTGCATTACCATGGTCTGCAGTGATAATTGCTGCTCCACCTTTAGCCCTAACTAAATCAACTACTTTTCCTATACATGTATCAACAACAGTTACAGCTTTTTTTGCGGCATCTATAATTCCTGTATGACCAACCATGTCCATATTTGCAAAGTTAAGGACTATGAAGTCATATTTATTACTATTGATAGCATCGAGTAGTTTCTCTGTTACTTCGTATGCAGCCATTTCTGGTTTTCTGTCATAATAGCCATCAACTTCTTTTGGTGAAGGAGCTATAATTCTATCCTCTCCTTCAAATACTGCTTCTGATCCGCCATTAAAGAAAAAAGTAACATGAGCATACTTTTCTGTTTCAGCAATTCTTAATTGTTTCATTCCTAGATTAGAAATAACTTCTCCCATTGTGTTTTTAAGTGGTTGCGGAGGGTAGGCGATATTTTTATTAAGTCCTTCTTGGTATTGAGTCATGCTGGAAAATGTTATATTTGGTGTTTTTATTCCTTGGAAAATATTGTCAACATCGTTGTCTACTTTATTGATAAGCATTTTGGCTAATTGTCTTGCTCTGTCTGGTCTGAAGTTAAAGAATACAATAGAATCATTCACTTGTACCTTAATTGTTTCTCCATTAATGCTTATTGGCGTTGGTTGAATAAATTCATCTGTTTTGTCTTTGGCATAGCTTTCCTTGAGAAGAAGTGTAGGGCTGTCATGAGCTGCGCCTTCTCCTTTTACAATAGTGTTGTAGGCTATAATGTTCCTGTTATAGTTGTTATCTCTATCCATACCATAGTAACGGCCTGAAACAGATGCGATTTTACCAGCTCCAATTTCTTTTATCTTATTTTCAAGTTTTTCCATGTAATTAATACCTGAAGTAGGGGATGTGTCTCTTCCGTCCATTAATGCGTGAACATAAACCTTGGGTAATCCCATATTCTTAGCTTTTTGAAGTAGGGCAAATAAATGTGAAATATCACTATGAACTCCGCCATCAGATAAAAGACCAATAAAATGTATTGCTGAGTTGTTTTTCTTTGCATTATCAAAAGCAACACAAATTGCTTCGTTTTTATTAAAGTCGCCATTTTCAATATCTATATTAATTTTTACTAAAGCTTGGTAAACAATTCTTCCAGCTCCGATATTTTGGTGACCAACTTCAGAGTTGCCCATCACGCCATCTGGTAATCCGACATCTCGGCTATTTGTTTTTATAAATGTATGAGGATTGTTTTTTAGGAAATTATCAAGATTTGGAGTATCTGCTAAATGTATTGCATCAGAGCCATCTTTATTTCCAACGCCCCAACCATCGAGAATTGCTAATAGTGTTGGTTTATATTTTGTCATTTTAAGGCTCCTTAAATTAAGTTTTTATACTAAAGTCATTGTAAGGTATCTGTTGTTCCCTGAAAAATCGAAATTTGTTGATACGCAAGGGAATTCAATTGTGGAAAACTCTCCAAATTGTGAGTAACTATTAACAACCCTTTAGCTATAAGGCCTACGCTCAGTATTTAGCATATGTCATATTTAACATAATATATATTATGCGACATTGGTTATAGGGGGTATTTGAGGGCGGCAGTATTGGTGTTTTTGTTTCCTTTGAATAGTTCACGCCCTCTATTTTGCCCTAACTGCTTGGTTCTTATATGGGTATTCGTTGTATGGTTCTGCTTATCTCTATTTCTTTATCGTATATGGCTATCTGCTACTTGTTCTGATCTGTTTTTATTGTATTTCTTGTCCTCTTTGCATATTGTTACTTAGTATTTTTACTAATAAGTAACTTGTAGTGAGGTTAAGTTATGATTAAAGCCCCACCCTTATTGGCCTGACGGCTTATTTATGAAGCTATAACTAGCCAATATTGTTGTTAAGTGATTAAATATTAGCCTATGAGCATCAATCTAGTTGAACATATATCAAAACAGATTTCTATAAATACAAAGAGCATTTCGAATGTACTTGAATTATTGAATGAAGGTAGCACTATTCCCTTTATTGCTCGTTATAGAAAAGAGCGAACAGGTTCTATGGACGAAGTTAAAATTCAAGAGATCAAAACAATTTCTGATTATTTTAAGGAATTGAACTTACGTAAAGAAACAATTCTAAAAGCGATAACTGAACAAGAAAAACTTACTAGAGAACTAGAAAAACAGATTGGTTCATGTATAAATAAGCAAATTCTTGAGGATTTGTATTTACCCTATAAGAAAAAGAAGCAAACACGAGCAATGATTGCGATAGCTAAGGGATTAGAACCTTTGGCCAAGATAATATTTGAGCAAAAGCCTATTAATGTATCGAAGGTGGCTTTGTATAATCAATATATTGCTGAAGATAAGGGTCTTGCGACTGTAGAAGATGTGTTGCAGGGAGCTTTGGATATTATTGCTGAAAAGATATCTGATAATGCGAATTATCGAAAATGGATTAGGATGCATACCCAAAATTTGGGGCAAGTTGTGACTAAGGTAAAAAAAGAATTTAAAGATAAAGAAACAAAGTATGAAATGTATTACGATTTTATGGAAATACTTAAAAAAGCATCGGCTCATCGGATACTTGCAATACGAAGAGCTTCGGTTGAAAAAGTACTTACCTATTCAATTGTAGTAGATGATAAGGCTTGTTTAGATTATTTGATAAAAAATGTGATCTTCGAAAAAAATACTTTTTTTTATGCAGAACTTGTTCAGGCGATAACAGATAGCTTTAAGCGTCTTATATTCCCTTCTATCGAAAATGAATGCTTTAATGAAAAGCTTCTTCTGTCTGAAGCAGAATCTATTCAGGTTTTTGCAAAGAACTTACAAAATTTATTGCTGGCTCCTCCAGCAGGACCATATGCAATATTGGCAATAGACCCGGGGTTTAGGACTGGGTGTAAAGTAGCTGTAGTCGATAACACGGGTAGTTATCTTGAAAGTACAGTCATTTACCCAACTGCACCAAAAAATAAAGAAAAAGAGGCTGCTGAATCGCTAATGAAGCTAGTTTTGAAATATAAGGTAGTCTTTATTGCAATTGGGAATGGGACTGCATCTAAAGAGACGGATCAATTTGTTAATAAGATGATTAAGAATAATAATTTAGATGTGAAGTCCGTTATTGTGAATGAGTCTGGGGCTTCTATATATTCTGCATCTGAACTTGCGCGTGAAGAGTTTCCAGATTTGGATATTACAATTCGTGGTGCAATTAGTATTGCTAGACGGCTTCAAGATCCCTTGTCAGAATTAATAAAAATTGATCCCAAGTCAATTGGTGTTGGGCAGTATCAGCATGATGTTAATCAAAAAGAATTAAAAAAATCCTTAGATTTTATTGTAGAGTATTGCGTAAACTTCGTGGGTGTAAATCTAAATACTGCTTCTTATTCAATATTGGCTCATGTTTCGGGGATTGGTCCGGTATTAGCTAAATCAATTACTGAATATCGTTCGAAAATTACTAGTTTTAAAAACCGTAGAGAATTGAAGCAAGTTCCGAAATTAGGCCCGAAAGCATTTGAACAATGTGCGGGGTTTTTGAGAATACCAAGCAGCACAGAGTTGTTAGATAATACGGCTATTCATCCAGAAACTTATTCGATTGTAAAAAAAATGGCAAAAACTTTGAATTGTAAGATCGACAAGATAATTTCTGATACCTCGATCATGGATAGCTTAGATTTAAACGAATTTGTGACTGACTCTGTTGGCTTGCCAACATTAAAAGATATTGTGTCTGAACTGAAGAAACCCGGAATAGATCCGCGCGAAAAATTCACATATGCAACCTTTGATGAAGGGGTTAATGAAATATCGGATTTAAGCCCAGGCCAAAAGCTTGAAGGAATTGTTACAAATGTTACCAATTTTGGTGCTTTTGTTGATATAGGTGTTCATCAGGATGGACTTATTCATATCTCTAAACTTAGTAATACTTTCGTGAAAGATCCAAATGATATCGTCTCTGCTGGACAAACAGTTACAGTTCAAGTTTTAGAAGTTGATGTGAATCGTAAACGAATCAGTTTGGAAAACGTTTTAACATAAACGATATTACGGGGTGATTATGATTAGGTTACGATTAAGCGCCCACCCTGATTGGCCTAGGGAGTTATTTATGAAGCTCCATTCTTCATGATTTTTTTCTACTATCACACTATTCCCCTTATGTAATGTTGTTAGTGTTGTAAGCTTTTTATTAGGACCACTCTTTAGCTCTATTCTTTCTGCAACTACAAGCGCTTTATTTGGCTTATAAAAGTATCTGATCTTTTGTGAATATAGGGAAATAAAACAGATTTCTATAAGAGTTATAGCGACTAATATGAAAAACAGGTCTTTACGCCCTATTTTTGAGTTTCCAATGATGAACACAGTTCCTAGTATTAGTAACATTAAAATAAAGCTTATATGCACTACCTGCGATGGACTCAATATGTTTATTATGTTTCGAATTGTTCTCTTATGAAAAGATTCATTAACATCCTTAATATCAGGAAGTTTTTCTCTGGCTATATTTAAATTTGTAAGAGTATCTTTATCTAATGGATTATATAGTAATGCTTTTTCATAATATAGAATTGATTTGAAAATATTACCTAATCTGTAATAGCAGTTTCCGATATTATAATAAAGTTCATTTGATTTAATATTCGCATTTTCAATTTTTGTATATTTAGTTAATGCTGTTTTATATCTAAGATTGGAATAAGCTTTATTTGCATCAGTCGACAATTTAGAAATATTTTGAGAAGAAAATAATGCAGATGAAATAAATATTATTAATATAGTGCTTATAATTCTTTTCATAGTTTTGACTCTTTAAGCTTATTTAGTTCATTTAATATTTCTTCAATTAGTTGAAGCAACGTCTCATTATCATTGTTTTGAGAATACTTAATACTTTCTATGTTATTGAATAGTGTTGGTATCTTTGTGTTGGCTAATTGCTTAATATCTTCCGGATGAGGTGTTTTTTCTTTTGTATTAAAGTAATGATGAAAATATGAGTATAGTAGCTTATTTGTTTTGTATATTTTTTGCTCTATGCTTGTATTCTTATTTTGAATTTCTTTGTTTATTTTTTTTCTAATAATTTTTAATTTGTTTTTTGTAATTACAGATTCTTTTTTTAGTATACGTTTTAGTATGCTGAAAATTAAACCTACAATTAATGATATTGCTAATAGCTTTATATAATTATTGATTAGTTTTTGTATTTGATAATTATTATGAATATCTTTTACAAATAATATATCTTTTTTTGTGTCTTTATCTGAGTTAAAAGTGTTAATTCTTTTTTTGTTACTGTCACCATTGCTTGCAACAGTTAATCTTTTTTCTTTGCTGTATACTTTTTCTAATCTTTTACTCTTGAGTGAAAAGTATGAGAATTCTATTTTTGGTATAATATATTTACCGGAAGCCCTTGGGATAATTAGATAAGTATATTTTTTTGTGCTAACGATTTTTCTGTTTACAATTGTTTCTGTAAGTTTAACCTCTGGGTCATATACTTCTATATCATTAGGCAAGTTGATTTTAGGGGTGCTTGATATCTTAAGGCTACCGTTACCCTCAATTATTAAGTCAAAGTATATTCCATTGTTTACACTTATATTGCTTGTCGAAATATTGGCTATTATTGAAAACGATCCTATTGGTGTTGTTTCAGGAAAATTTCGCTTCTTTATAGAAATAGATGTTGTATTTGATTCAACCCTTTTTTGTCTAGTGAATGGATTGTAGAGGAACCCAATTTTACTTTTCCCGATGTTGGCTTGACCATCGCTCTTACTAATAAGGGCAGAGTTTATTTCTATTACTTGATAATTGATATTGTTTAGACGTTCCGTATATCTTTTTTGTTCTTCAGCTAGAGATGGATATTGCTCAATATTCTGAAAGGCAGGGTTTTGTATACCTGTAAGTGAGTATAGGTTTTTGCTAGTGTAGAATTTTTTAGTATATATAATAGGTTCATTTGTATAGTATTCTTTTTTATTTGTAGTTGCTGTGTGGAATATAGCCGGTAGTTGTTTTGTCGTTGTTGTTGCAGTGCTTTTAGTCACAGTTACGATAAATTGGTTTGTGTTAAAAGGCTTATCGTTTATTTTAAAATGTATACTCGGTATTGTGAGCTTTCCTGCTTTCTTTGGATACAGCGAATAGTTAATGGTATGTTCAGATGTATACTTGCCATTTATTATTTTAGTATTTGTAGCGACAGATTTTCCGTTTATTGTCCAATCTTTCAGTTGAGGTATATTTAATGCTGGGAAACTTCCTTTTGATTCAGTGGTAGCAATAAGCTTAAGTGTAACAGGTGTGCCTATTGTTGTTGTTGTTTTGTCTATCTGGCTTCTTATGCTTAGAGAGAATGCATAAGACATTAAGATAGTAATAAGCAGTAGGTGTTTACCAATTCTTGATTTCATTGTTATCCTCATTTTGATTCTCTTTAGGTTCTAAATATTTCTTCTTGTCTAGACATTTGAGCATATCTTCTGCTTCTTCTTTTGTATACTTTTTTTCTTGTGCTTTGTTGTTTGTCTGTTCTTCCTTGCCCTTTTCTTTTTGGTCTTGTTTCCCTTGTTGTTTCTTTTGTTGTTGCTGCTTTTGTTTTTGTAACATTGATAATGCTATTTCTAAATTCTTTTTTGCATCATTGCTATTTGGGTTCAGCTTCAAGCTTTCAATAAGTTTTGCTATTGTAGTTTCGTAGTCCTTCATTGTATACGCCAGTGATGCTTGATTGAAATATGTATCTGTTAGGGTTTGTTTACTTTTTATTATACTCCATTCTTCTTGTGCTTTTTCAGGATTACCCTCTATAGCATAAACATTGCCCATATTATAATGTAGCGTTTCATTTAAAGGGTCCTTTTTTAAATTTTGAATGTATATGTTTTTTGCTTCTTTGATATTTTGTTTTGTTACTTCTTTGTTAGCTTTATTTGTAGAGAGCCAATCTGGTAGGTTGAATGGTTTACTGAAGCCACTGTTTACTGTAAACATTATAGTGATTAAAAGAATATGGTGAATGTTTATACTAAGTGCAGTTGTTATTAATAGTAGTATTATTCCTGGAATAAGAAAGTAATTGTATATATATATTTTCTTAAGTTCTTTTGATTTTTCATTTTTGTGTTTTGTGTTGTCTAATAGTGCAATTAAATTACTAGCTATGAAGTTACTGTTGTTTACTTGTAGATATCTGCCGCCTGTATTTTCGCTAATTTCATTAAGTAGTGCTTTGTTTAGTTTTGAAATTACTGCATTTCCTGAGCTGTCCTGTATATATCGTCCAGTTTTTGTTCCAGTAATATACTCAGGTATAGGAACTCCAGCTTCCGAGCCAATACCTATTGTGTATACTTTTATCTTTCTTGCTTTAAGTTCCTTAATGATTGATTGGGAGGAAGAGCCATGTGTTTCCCCATCAGAAATAATTATTATATCGGTGTTGTTATGTTTACCAATTGCCTCTAGTGCTGTAAACAAAGCAGCAGTGAGGTCTGTTCCTCCAACGGAAATATAATCTGTAGAAATGTTTTGTATGTTTGTTGCTATTGCTGATAGATCATTGGTTATCGGGGTTAGTATTATAGCTTTAGATGTATACACAATTAGCCCAATGTTTCTTTTTGTTTTATTTATGAAGCTTAATAGCTCTCTTTTTGAGCGCTCTAATCTGTTTGGTTTTATATCCTCAGCAAGCATGCTTTTAGATATATCTAGACATAAAATGATGTTGTTTTCTTTTTTTGTTTTTTCGTTTATTTCCTGATATACAATTGGGTCTAGCAGGCTAAGTGCAATTAGTATAGTCCCAATAATAAATAGTATTAATTTAGTTCTAAATTTATTTATAGATACTGGGTAAATATACTTAAGTTGATTTTTTGAAAATTGCTTAATCGTGTATAGCTTATGTTTGTATCCTACTAGTATACTTATAGTAACTAACATAAATACAACCATCCCGAGTATTATAGTCATAGGGCAGTTCTCCATAGTATATGTTTTAGTACGGCATATAGGCCTAAGAGAATAGCTCCAATAATTATATATGCTTTGTGTTTACTTTCTTTATGTATAGCTACTTTCTCTATTACCTTTGATTTTTCTAATTTATTTATTTCTTTGTATATTAGACTTAGTCGTTTCTCGTTAGTTGCTCGGAAGTATAAGCCGTTTGTTATAGTTGATATCTTTGTTAAAGTATCTTCATCAATTTTGGTTAGAAAAAGGCTGCCATCCTGATTCTTATAGTATTGCTTGCCGTATACTGGGTGATTATATGGAATAGGTGCTCCACCCTTTTTGCCCATTCCAATTGTGTATACCTTAATGTCTAGTGCATTAGCCAAATGAGCAGCTGTAATCGGATCTGTTTCTCCTGCATTATTCTCTCCATCAGTTAAAAGGATTACTACCTTACTTTTTGTTTTTGATTTTTCTAAATGGTTTAATGCTGTAATTAAGCCATCACCAATAGCGGTCTGTCCTGATATCTGCCCTATTTCTAAATTTGACAATCTATTTACTACATACGCACTATTGTTAGTTAATGGAGATACCAAGAAGGCTTCACTTCCAAACACTACTATCCCTAGTAAGTCGTTTGTCCTTTTCATGGTGAATTGTTTAATAGTCTCTATTGATGCTGTGAATCTATTCTTTGGCTTGAAGTCTTCGGCTAGCATGCTTTCTGACATATCTATTACAAGCATTATCGATACCCCGTATACGTCTGTATTTGTTTCTTTTGTTATTTGTATTGGTTGTGCGGCTGCAATAATTAATATTGTTATAGCGATGCCTAGTATTGCTTCAGGTATGTATTTTATTGCATTTATTGTTATTCTTTTTTCTTTGTTTACTTGTGGTATAAATAGCTCAGTCCATCTATATGTTGATAATATTATAACAATTAAAGCTATAGGTATAAGTAGTAATAACAGTGGGTAATTAATTGTCATTATCTTTATCCTTAGTAATTGCTATATTTATGATTGATAAGAGTTCCTTGGAGTTTGAAATTACCCCATTGAACTCGTTTACCGTACTACTTGCTTGCGTATACTTATATGGGTCTATTTTCTCGAGGATAATCATTATTTTGGCTTTATATTCTTTGCTGAGTATGTATACCTGCTTAAGGTTTTTATTTATTTCATTTGTTGTTTTTTCTTTTAGTTGTATGCCTAGTGAGTTTGATAAATATTCCTTAATGATTTCGCTAATTGTATAGTAGTTCTTTTTTGTTGGCTCAGTAACTTTGTTTAATTTTTCCATAGCACGAGTATATGGATCTATATATTCCTCTACATTATCTTGTTGTTTCTTGTTGCTTGCTAGTAAGCTCCAGGCATATAGCAATACTATGCTTGTGACCAAACATCCCGTAAGGAGCAAGAAGTAGCTGAGTATGTGTAGTTTGATTGACTTTTGCGGTCTAAGTGTTGATATATAGTTGCGACTGCTTGTTTTTTCAAAAGCACTTATTATCTTTATCTTATTTGCAGGGGTATACAATTTGCCGCCAGGATATGAAATATTTATTCTAGGAATACTTTTTGCCCCTAGTTCGAAACTTGTATATTCTATTGATATAATTGTTTTGTTTTTTTCATAAACAATATTTTTGCTAATTATTTTAAGCGAATTATCTTGGTATTTAGGATTGATTCTGGCTGTGTTTTTGGTGATATATTTATTGTATACAATTGTTTGTTGTATTCTGTCTCCAAGATAATAGTCCTCTTCATTGAAAGTACTGTCTAGTTTTTCAATGCTAAATGCAAATCCAGATATTATTAGTAATAGTATAGCTATAGATATTTTTTTCATGAGAAGTATCCTTGTATAGTTTTAAAGTAATTATCATTATTTAAAAGAATTATTGGTTTGGTGTTGCATTGCTTAAACAGTTTGCTTGCCTCTTCATATTTTTGTTTATAATCGTCGGAGATTGAAGTAAACATTTTTTTTGTGTTGCTAGTTTTATTTGATAGTCCTTTATATGTAGGAATCTCTTTTAGTTTTATATCTTCTATTTCGTCTTTTATTAATATTGGGATGACCTGATGTTTACTGCTGAGAATTTTAAATCCTTTATGATATTCATCATTCAAAAAGTCGCTTATTAGAATGATTATACTTTTTTTCTTTGCCTGTATAAGAACTTCTTCAATTGCTTTGTCTAAGCTTGAACTATCATTGTATACATTCTTATTCGCATCAATTGCAGCTCTTATTATTTTGAAGGATTGTCCCTTCCCTTTTTTTGGTGGAATAACTACTTCGCTGTTTTTGCTAAATATTATTGCGCCAACCTTATCATTGTTTATTGATGCGGAATAACTAAATATCGCTGCTAGTTCTAATGCTAAATCTTTTTTAGAGCGTTTACTACCAAAAAGCATGCTAGAGCAATTGTCTATCAATATGTATATATTTAGTTCACGTTCCTCTTGCATAAGTTTAATATGTGGAGAATTAGTTCTGGATGTAACATTCCAGTCAATCATACGGATATCATCTCCGTATACATATTGCCTAACTTCACTAAATTCTAACCCTTGGCCTTTGAAGGTGCTATGGTAACCTCCTAGGAAAATAGTGTTTACAATCTTCTTGCTTACCAGCTGTACTTTTTTAATTCTTTTTATAAGTTCAGATATTTCCATATTCAAGTCCTTATGAAGATTATTAAGGTACGTCTATTTCGTTTAGAATCTTTTCTATAATTTGGTCAGAAGTGATATCTTCTGCTTCTGCCTCATAGCTAATTCCTATTCTATGTCTAAGAACTGGTTTTGCCATTGTTTTGATATCATCAGGAATTACATATCCTCTTTTTTGTAATACTGCATTGGCTTTGGCTGTATTCATTAGATTAATTGATGCTCTTGGTGATCCACCAAAGTTAATTAGCTGTTTTATGTCCTTTAAATTATGATTTTCAGGGCTTCGGCTAGCCGAGACTATCTCTATTATGTAATTCTTCAGTTTTTCGTCAATATAAACACTAGGTATTATAGATTGTATCTCCTTTAATTGTTCTGGAGAGATGATCTCTTGTATTGGGCTTTCGTTATTACTGTTTTCTAATAAGTTCAGAATATCTAATTCTTCCTTTTTAGATGGGTAGTCTATTAATATTTTTATTAAGAATCTATCCAGCTGCGCTTCTGGTAATGGATACGTGCCTTCTTGTTCAAGTGGGTTTTGCGTAGCAAGTACTAAGAATGGATCTGGTAACATATGTGTTTCTTCCCCAATTGTAACTTGTTTTTCTTGCATAGATTCTAGTAAAGCTGCTTGAACCTTAGCTGAAGCTCTATTGATTTCGTCTGCAAGTACGATATTCGCAAATACTGGGCCTTTTTTAGTAGAAAACTCGCTATTTTGTTGGTTATATATCTTTGTGCCTGTTATATCAGAAGGAAGTAAGTCTGGTGTAAACTGGATTCTTTTAAAATCAAGCTTCATACAATTAGCTAAAGAAGTTATGGTTTTTGTTTTTGCTAGTCCAGGGACTCCCTCTAGTAATGCATGTCCTTTGCACATCAATGTTATGAGTATGTTATTGATCATCTCATGTTGACCAATAATCGATTTTTTTAGTTCTTGTTGTATGTTCGTTATAAGCACTGACTGGCTTTGAATCATTTCGTTAAGTTTTTCAATATCCATTTACCCCTCCTGAATAATTGTTTTATTAGTATGGTATT
>CAYSAQ010000013.1:0-46721 GCA_964429235.1 uncultured Candidatus Marinamargulisbacteria bacterium | reverse complement strand
TCCATAATAAGTTGCTTCCATAGTTTATTGCTTCACTATTTGGATTAAGTCTATAATCTCCAGCAGCATAGTCTGCAAAGATATCTGCTGTTACAGCTGCAGTGATTACATTAGTTGCAGTCCAGAAAGTTTCTGGAAGTGTAGCATCTGTAAAGATACTGTTGTTGATTGCGCATGTATTAAAATAAGAGTCTGTGCCTCCGTTAAAAGACCCGACAAATATACTATTTATCGCAAGCATTTGTCCATCTATTCCACCAGATGAAGAAACGTCAACATATATCTCTCCATTATTGGATATTATAGTGCTATTAAGCACTTTATTATTACCTTGAAAAAAAACGCCATAATTAGTACAAGTATTACCATATATTAATGAATTAATTGCGCTATTCGTGCCTCCCCTAAAAACTGAACCCTCATCACTGGCGCTGTTGCCGTAAATAACACTATTCTTGACCTCCTGAACTCTGTCGTAATTATATAAAACACCACCTTGCTCAGCACTATTATTGTATACCATACTATCTACAATATTGACCGTAGCATTAGCAGCTACCCCTCCATGAATCGCGATATTATCATAAATATCACAAGCAATAATCGTATTTTCGCCTCCATACATTACTCCACCTTGGAACTGAGCACTATTACCTTTTATATCAGAATTGCTTATATGTTTAATAAAACTGGAGAAAGCACCCCCATAGTAAGCCGTATTCCCACTAACAATACAACTATCCATCGTCAATGTAGAATTATTATTTGCTCTAATGGACCCACCGCTATTATCACCTGAATTAAATGTAGAAACTTGTCCGTTGATTAAGCTTAAGTTACTAATTTTAAATCCAGATGCATTTGGAACTACAATGTGGCGGGTTATCTGCTCTGCATCTAAAATACTTGTAGCACTACTAGCACCATTAAGTACTATCCCGTCTAAAGCTGGCCAAACCAAACCTCTATTACCAACACCATACCAAATGCCTGCTTGAATATTAATCTGATCATCTGCAATTGCATTATCTAATGCATCTTGAATTGTAAAATACTCAACTGCTCCAATTTTTGCAGCAGTGGAAAGATTAAATGCAGTTTTAGCTATTTCAACACTAAAGTTACCAGCATTATCAGTAACACTAAACAACCAGCTATATTCACTTACACTCCAGTTGTAGCTTACCTGTACAGAAGCAGTAAATGTAGAATCATCAACTCTACCTAAATTTAGCGCAATTCCATTAATTGTAATTGCAGGAGTATTTGTAATAGCTTCATTGATATTAAAAGTTACGTTATATGTTCCGGCCCTTGATAAATCTAATGAAGATAACAATGTGTTATTTTCAACATGTGTTAGTTCAAAAGAACTAATTTCTGCAACTGTTGTGTCATAATTAATTGTCGCAACTATCCGATCAGAAATTCTTCCAACCCCATCTTTAATCCACAGATACACATTTTTTACTTCTTCAATATTATTTCTAAATGTAAACAAACCAGGTCTTGAAGCTGTCCAAAATTCGCTTCCAACCTGAGGAGTCGTTGGAAATTCACTAATATACCAAGCAACTGATTGTTCATCATCAGCAATTGTGATGCCTACTATCTGATCATTCGTATCTTTAGTAAGAAGTGTGTCTTGATCATACATAGTCAAACTAGGGATCTTTAAGTTGTGACTTACAATATAAAAAGGGTCATATGAAACACTTTGATACCAAAGAATTATGTCATCATTAAAAACATTGTCCTCATTATCAGTAACACTAATTGAAAACTGTCCTTGTCCCTGTCCTGTGAATGTTGAGATATTAAAACTTGCTATATACTGAACAGGTGTAACATACTCAAGCGCTATATCTGCAGCTGGCTTACTTGGAGCCGAATAAGTAAAATCAGGGGTTGAGGCGATTCCACTTCCAACATTAGCAATATCAATTGTTATATTAATCTGCTCATTAGTCACAATAATATTTGGAGTAACATCAACTTCAATACTCACAACAGGAGTTCCGGGGTTGTATGAAATTGAGGCAGTAGCAAAATTGATATTCCAAGCATTATCAATATACCAAAAGAAAATATCATGAACAGCAATGTTATCTGTCAAAGTTAAATATGTGCCTAATAAAGACCAATTACTTGTTACAACTGGAATAAAAGAAGCATTATCTGTAACCAACCATCCTTTAATCCCACTAGCATCGACTGCTTCAATCTGCATTTCTAACACTCTACTTAATGAATATATTATTCCAGCCGAAGGGTCATTCCCCTCCAAATAAAATGTAAGTAAATTAGGCGAAGTATTATCAACAACTATGTTTCCAGAAGAAAATACAGCTTCAACAGTTTCATAATCCTTATCATCAATACAAGTATAGATAACCTGACGCAATGCCTCTTCTGCGCCAACTGTTATTGTATATGTTGCTGTATATGTAAAAGAATCTATCTTATTAAAAGTTAATGGAGCAGATCCTACATATTCATGACCTAGCTGAAGAATTCTTACATCTGGTGTGTCTGACAATGCTAAACTATAGTTGAACGTTAAACTATATGCTCCTGATCTTAAATAAAAGTTATTACCAACACTAGAAACTTCAGCGCTCGATGAAACGCTATAAACCTCTAAAGAAGTCAATTCAGGATAGGATGTGTCGAGATTAATGGTAGCAACTGCACCATTGCTAATATCTCCCATTGAACTCATAACATACAAATAAACTGTTTTTAACTCATTGCTATCATTCTTAAAAGTATACCTAGAAGGTGTTGTTGTTTGCCAAAATGAATCGCTAGACACTGGTTTCGTAGGGTGATCTTCACTAATCAAAAATTTAGAAGCAACTATATCTGTGTTTATACTAACGCCTACAACCTGATCATTCGTGTAATCTGTTAGTAAAGTATTCTGATCAAATAGCTCAAAAGCATTAATTGAAATCGTACTGGCATAGACGCTAAAACCTAGAAATAGGCATAGTACACTCTTTGATATGTTTTTTAGTCTATTCAACTTAAACAACCCCTCAGCACCCCAGGTGAAATACAATTCACCTCATCAAACATTGACCTTCTATTCTTCTATAAGAGAGACAACTCATCCAGATAATAAGTAACAAACCTATTACTTGGATATATCAAGCGTATCTCTTCAAAAAGCTTTTCAGCTTCTATGTATTTCCCTTGATTAAATAATTCCTTAGCCTTCTTAAACTTATCCCAAGTAATACTTTCTTGAGGAAGAGAAGACTCTACAAACTGAATAGCCTTTTCTAATCTTTCTAAAATAACTCTTATTTCTTTACGACTAGGATCAAAAGAAAGAACATACTCCAATTTCTTTTTTGCTAAATAAAAATAATCGTTATTAAGCATTTCCTGGGCGTCTGCCATAGCTTGATCAACTTGATCTTTCGTCATCTCATCCATAGACTTCCCGAAGTTTAAATTTACAGAGAAAGCAATCTTACTACTAAGCTCATTCATAATATAGGCAACATCAGCATCCATAATGCCTAACTTAACGCCACCACCAAAACTAAGCTCATCATTATTTACACCCATTCTAAGCGGAATATTTTTTACTGGTTCATACTCAATACCAAAGTGCCATTCATTGAAATTATCTCTAGCATCTAAAGAAAACATCATACTTTTCTCTTTATATGCCAAACCAAACATTGCCTGAGTATTTAATTTGTCGGAAGTATCTCCTAGCACCATTCCGAAAACATTCATCAAGTTAACACCAGCAGTAAATCTATCTGAAATGTTATACATCATGGAAACATCTCCTGCTAATGCCATATCACCATATTCCCCTAAAGAACGCATATAAAATTTACCTTTAAGAGCCATATACAAATCTCTCATTATGCGTTTACTATAAGTAGCCCCAAAAGCCATCTTGCTATCTTGCACAGTTCCAGTAATCTGATTGTTAACATCTCTACCTTCGATATCGGACCCACCAAACATAATAAACTCAATGCCTATAGCGTCATCCACTCCTGGCAAAGCAAATGCACCGTACATCATGCTATAACTCTGATAAAGCATGGACATCTGAAACATCGCTTGCATACTTGTAAGATTCATTACTCCTGCTGGATTCCAAAAAAGACCAGAAGCATCATTGCCAAGAGCTACATATGAGCGTCCCATACCTAATGCTCTGGCCCCATAGCCCCACTCTAAATCTGATCCATAATGTAACTGAACAGCATTGACTGTAAATGAAAATAAAAGCAAAAAAATTGCTACTAAATTTTTAATCTTTTTCACCCCTAATAAAACCCCCAACTATCATAACTTTTATACCCTAAATTAGCACCGCATAAACATTGTCTATCTGTGTTATTACTTACACCTCTAAACAAATCATAATGCATACAAATATTTTACCTTAAATAGGGGGAAAAAACCATTAAAACAAGGATAAAATGGTACATAAATGCCACGCAAAAACAACTAACGATTTACTATATGAATATCGCCTTCTAAATCAACATTTTTTTCACACTCACCAAGCAATAAATCATAACTATGAATGAGCCTTTTTTTCTTAGTTTTCATATCTTCCACAAGCTGCTGATTATACTTTTCCTCTTTAACCATAAGCATAGAATAATAGTCTTTTACTTGCTCATTTTTCTTACGATAATCCTTATTCAACTTCTCTAAATTATGTTGCACATCAATCCTTTGCTGGTCATAACTGTTTTTTTCATTTTTCAGCAATCCTTGATACTCTGTCCGCATAGAGTCTAATTGTCGTTCATAATATCTGACCAACTGTTCTTTCTTTCCCAATAACTCTGTCTGTTTCAATTCAAACTCCGCAGTTTCTCTTTTTATAATAGCCTCATGATCTGCTTTTATCTGAATAATTGCATGCTCATATTTTCTATTCATTGAATTTTGTTTTGTCTTCAGCTGAGTATCAACAACATTTATATCTTGATTATACTGTTTCATTTTCTTCTGATATAAGACCTTTGCTTGCTTTAAATTGCCTTTATAAATCCCCATCAATTCATCTTTTTTTGAATCTATTTGTCGTTTAAAATCTACATAATTTATCCTATGTTCCTCAATCATTCCCGTATAACTTTTAACTAGCTCAGAAACTTTTTTCTTAAGCAGTTCTTCTACCTTATGAGTTTTCTTAAAATACTCTTTTTGGTTTTTATCAAGCTCACTTCTCATTAATTCTTCTTTTTCTTTTGTTTCATTTTCTATTCTATTAATGCGATCTTCTGACAATTCTTTAATACTCGTCAATTCATCCTCTGAAATTGTTATTAATCCTTGTTTCTCATGCTCATATTTATCCTTTAATGACTTAAGCTCTCCCTCAAATCTTGAATGCAATCCCTTAATCTTATCTTCTAAAGAAATCTGCTCATTTATATACATCTCATGCATTACGTGAATCTTAGAATCAACTTTTTGTTTCTCTAATTCATAGCTGTCTCTAAGCTCTGTTATTCGAGGCAATATCTCAGATTTAGCCTTATGATATTTTTCTTCCATCTCAGTCAAATTATTATTGTAATAATCTGCTTTTTCCTTACTTCGCTTGGCTATATCCATCGCCCTTAAACTCTTCTGATTATAATCAATTACCGCTTTCTCCAAGTCGTTATGCGCTTGTTTTAATTGCTCTACCCTTAATGGTAAATCCTCAACTTCTTTACGTGCCTTTGCTAAAATTTTATTTGATAAGGTAAAAGCCTTCTTCCTTGCTTCTGAGACAATCTCTTCTGCTCTCTGAGTTGCTTCTGTCATAATCCTATTTGTCTTTTGCAAAGCGAACTTCTCCGCCGCAGAAACACCATTGTTTATAGTTATTTCTGCCTGAGATTTAGCATCAGACAATATGGTTTCTCTTTCTAATTTTGCCTTCACAACAGCTCCAAGAACTATTTGCTGGCCCTTTTCCTCATAATCTTGTTCTATTTTTCTATCTATCTCACGAGTTTTACTTTTTGCATCGATAATTGCCTTCTGCTTGATACTTGAAGCGTGTACTTCCGCAATACTCAATAACTCTTCTGCCCGAACTTTAGCTTCTGCTTCTGCTTTCGCAATGATTTGGGTTTTCTGAACTTGAATTGACCGAACCTTATCTTCTAATCCTTTGCCAACATTTGCTGCCTGACGATTAACTTCCTCCAAAATATCTTTTGACTGGCTATCTGCTAAAGACCTTATCCTTGATGCTTCAATTTTGGCTTGCCCGATAAGCTTGTTTCTTATATCTTCTGCTTCTCTAAGAGTAACATCGGCTTCTTTCCTTGCCTGCTCTATTATTTCTTTAGACTCTGAACTAACAACTGTTGTTACTTTATTAGCTTCTTCATGTGCTTGTTTCTTCGCTGCGAATTTTGCATCCTCAACGACTTGTATGGCCTTTTGCTCTGCCGCATCTTTAATTGCCTTGGCTTCAGCTTCTATAGAGCGAACCTTACTGTTTGCAACATCTAATATTGTGCGAGATTCTTCATCGGCTTTCTTCTTTGCGACATCAACAATTGAATCTACTTCGCTGTAAGCACTTTTAAGTATTTCTTTTTTCTTTTGCTCAGCTGCATCTCTTATAGACTCGGCCTCTTCAGCTAATGACACAACCTTATCTTTTGCGGCACTTAATATTCTATTAACTTCTTCATCAGCCTTCTTCTTCATAACTACAGCTTCTTTTTCTGCATCCTCAATAATACCTCTTGCCTTGTCACTAACATCTGGCGAATTATCTAGGTCTTCCTTATATTTAAATAAATAATCATCTGCTTCTTTCTTGGCTGCATTCATTAGTTTATGCGCATCGACACTAGCTTTTTCTATTACAATTTCTGCTTCTTTTTCTGCATTATCTAGCATGTTTTTCTTAAGAAACTCTGCATCATCCTTAACAGTTGCTTTAATTAATTCATATTCTTCCTTGGCTCTTGCCTTTATCTGCTCTGATTCAATTAATGAATTATTTTTTATTTTTCCAGCCTCTTCTTTAGCAGAATTCCTAACAACATCTGCATCATATTGTCCTTGTTGCCTTACCTGATCTGCTTCATACTGAGCTTGAGTTTTCATCTGCTCATAAAACAATGAATTACTTGATGATGATAAAATTTGATGAGGATCACTCTTAATCTTTTCAACTTCTCTATTTAACTTAATCTTATCTGCTTGTAATTGATTAATATCATGCAATAAGACTTGTTTCCTTTGAAAAAATTCATTCAGTAATTTTTTTTGATATTCTTGCTGTGAAAAAAACTCTTCACGTTTTCGTTGCTCAAAAGTTTCTACCTTTGTTGCTACCGTTGTTTTTTTTGTCTCTAATTCACTAATCTCTTTGAGTAAATTTTCCTTGCGTTCTTCCAAGCTGAAAAGGCCTTCTTCGGCTACAGCTTTCTTTCCTTGGATTTCGCCCAAAGTATCAATTGAATTTATTATAGATTGCTTAGCATCTTGATTTAGATTCTTATGCACAATCTGAATGTCAGGATTGTGTAAAATCTGTATCTGCTCATCCTTAGCTAAACTTGTTTTTTTATGAAGTATTTCAGCCATTAGAACCTCTTCCCCCGTGTACTGATATATTAGTCAAATACCCGCCAAGTGTCAATCTTACTAGTAAAAATTTATCCGAACTGCTAGTCAAATATAATCAAACAGACGCTATATCTAGTGTGCTGAAAAAAATACTCATAAAACTTCCACTTCAACTGGCAAAACTTTCAAGAAATATCCAACTTCTTTGTTAGTAGGCTCGTAATACAAAACCTTCTCCCAATACTTTCTGGCCTTCACAAAGTCTCTTAGCATATAGTAGGTTGATCCTTTAAGATTTAAAGCTCCAATATGTTGAGGATTTTCTCTTAAAATAATATTGCATTGACTGATAACAAGCCAATATTTTGCTTTATAAAAATTCAACAAAGCTTGGTTCAATCTCTTCTCTAATATATCCAACGATTCATTTGATAAATCTTCATTGAATTTCTGATATTGCAAATCAGTTTCAGAAGCAAAAAGCCAAAAAATATCATAATAATCTTTATTTCCAGAACTATATTTACTTAACTCAATTTTATCTAAAGCATTTGTATACCCCAATATATATTCACTTACTGCTGATCCAACATATTCCTCTTCTCGTTTCCGTTTATCCATCTTATATTTCATAACTTTTTGTTTAAAAGATTGAACTTTTAATAATAGTTCAGTGAAATCCTCTCTAGTAATTGACGAACTTGCTTCTTTTCCTTCTACAACAAATTCAACATCCTTATATACTTTACTAAACATTGAAACAGCCTCGGAAACACTGCAAATCACATAACCATCGGTCTCGGAAGTTACTAGTTTTTTTTCATAAATATACTGAATATACGGATAAACTATTGAATCCTGATTATACTCGGCCATATAAGGCTGTTTTTGCTTATAGCTCAAGCTAACGCCGCTAGAAAAAAGCAAACTAACAGCTGTTTGATAGACCGTCAGTCCAGAATTTAATTGGAATGTTTTATCAATAAAAGGAGGTACCATATTATTCTCAGCTAAATAATATACAGTGTCGCGATTCTTATAATTGCGAGAAACATCTTCCAAATCTAATGCAAATGAAAAAGTAAAAATAAATAAAATTAATAGTAAAAAATAAACCCTCATATAATTGTTAATATTAGAGTCAAATATGTGGATGCGCAATGCGTTGAGAGAAGTTTATTTAGTTAATTTTGCTATCTTATCTAACAACTTTGCTTCATCAAATGGTTTCTTCATAAAACCTTTCGCGCCAAGCTTAACAGTCTCCATAATAGTCTCTTGTTGATTGACATTTGTTAACATAATCACTTTTGCATCTTTATCAGCTTCTTTTATCTGTTTAAGGACTTCTATTCCATCCATGCCTGGCATAGTAACATCTAATAAAACCACATCAGGTTTTTCCTTTTTAAAAGTTTCTATACCTGTTGGGCCATCTTCTGCTCCAAAAATCTCAAAATTTTGTCGCTCCAAAAACTTTTCAACCCTCATTCTAATAAAAGCTGCATCATCTATTACTAATATTTTTGTCATCATAACTCCTTCAACATTTACAGATTCTGTTATTCGCCTAACTTCATTATAACATTCTAAAAATTAATCTTTTCCACATTGCCTATTTTTTAACTATCTCTGAATGCAATAATATATTAACTTCTATCCTACGATTAATCGATCTGTTTTCCTTTGTATCATTTTTTGTTCTGGGTCTATACTCTCCATAACCAATTGCAGATACTCTCCTTGGATTTATATTCCCCTTTTTTACCATATACTTAAGAACAGTATATGCTCTATCAAAAGACAATTCCCAATTATCAGCATACATATCGTTATGTATTGGAATACTATCAGTATGTCCTTCTATAATAATTTCATTATCAATATCTTTTAAGACCTCATTAACAATTGGATTTAAATAATTACTTGCACCTGGTTTTAAATATGCAAATCCAGAATTAAAAAGTATTGGCTGTTTAAAAATAAGCCGTATTCTCTTCTCTTCAATAATCACTTCTATATATTTATTTAATGTTTCTCGCTCTACTACATCACGTATTTTAGTAATTATTTGGTTCTTTGATTCAACATCCAGTTCTTCCACCTTAGCTTCTTCTACTTGTATAACAGGCTTTAGAATCTTTTCTATCGGCTCTGGCGCTATCTCTCTTAACTCTAATCTCTCTCTGAACCCATCTCGAATTATCTCCATAAGGGCTTGAGTATCCATGTTCGACTCTGATAAAGATTTATTTGCTGCTGCAATAGTATATAGGAGTATAAAGAACGTAAGCATCTGGGTCATAAGATCGCCCATTATCGCGTCACTAACACTACCTCCACCCTCGTCTCTTCGTTTCTTTTTAACCACTTATTTTTTACCTTTTTTAATTTTCTCTTTATCTTGTAAAAAACTCTTCAAAAACTTCTCTACTTTAGACGGAATCTCATCCGTCTCAATCAACAAAATACCTTGAGATATAAGCCTCTTTAATGACGCCTCACTCTCTGATAATTCTTTTAGCTTCTCTTTAGCCGGAGTCCATACTACACCTGCAAAAAATCCACCATACAAAGTAGTAATAAGTGCGATTGCCATAGCTGGGCCAATCTTCGATGGATCATCCAAATCTTTTAATAACTGAATTAAACCAATGATTGTACCAACCATACCAAAAATAGGAGAAAATCCTGCCATATTCCCATACATTACATGAATACTCGCATGCCTATTCTCCATCTCATCAATATCATTCTCTAATGTTGCCTTTATAAAATCATGCCCTGTCTTTTCTGTTAACAACTGAACCCCGAACTTCAAAAATGGATGTTTAATTGTCTCTACTTCTTTATTAAGTGCTACTTTCCCTTTTGACTTAGAAAGCTTAGAAAGCCTTACAAGCTCTTCTATTGCTGCAGCAGGAGTCATATGCTTTTGAGGCATAATAATCATTTTCCCTGTCTTCAAAAAAACTTTAAATTTAGCAAAAGTTGAACTCAGCAATAACGCGGCAAAAGATAACCCTACAACAATCAAGAAAGAAGCTGGATCAAGATATGCGCCTGGATCTGCTAGTATGTCTGATAACCCGAACAAAATAACAACAGCCATAATAGCTATTGATATAATTATATTAATTTCCATTTAAATCCCCCTAAGTATGTCTTCTAATTTAAAAGTATAACACAGAGGCTATAAGGTAAAAACACTCGCAAATATTCTCTTCAATAGTAGCTGGATAATAGCCTAAATCATATTTTGGCTTTATAATCATTCTTATGAACAAATACTTACAATTAATTAATAACAAACAAATAGTCTTTCAAGATGGTGGCTTTGGCACAATGCTACAAAAATACAATGTCGCACCAGAAGACTTTCAAGGGTTTGATGGAGCTTTTGAATACCTGAACATTACTAGACCAGACATTATCCAAGCTATCCACAAACAATACTTAGAAGCAGGCGCAAACGTCTTAGATGCAAACAGCTTTGGTGGCAGTAAAATAAAATTAAAAGAATTTGGTCTTGGAGACAAAGTATATGAGATTAACTTTGCGGCAGCCAGCAATGCAAAAAAGGCAATTGCTTCACTTCCAAAAGCAGAACAAACTAATAAATTCGTAATGGGAGCAATGGGACCTACTGGGTTCTTGCCTTCTTCTACTGATGAATCACTAGGAAATATAACTTTTGACGAACTTTCTACTGTATTTGAAGAACAAGCCACAGCACTTATAGCTGGAGGCGCAGATATTATAATCTTAGAAACTCAACACGACATCCTCGAAGTTAAAGCCGGAATTATAGGCACTAAAAAAGCTATAAAAAACTCAAATAAAGAAATAGCACTTCAAGTTCAAGTAACTGTAGATGAATACAGCAATATGCTTTTTGGAACGAATATTTTAACTGCCATAAGCATTATTAAAGATATGGGAGTAGATGTCTTTGGTATAAATTGTTCCACAGGCCCAAGAGAAATGGAAAAAACTATCAAACTATTAAGTGAATATTCACCGCTACCTGTTTCCATAATACCTAACGCTGGTATGCCTGAGAATATCGACGGAGAAGCACATTACAAAATGACTCCAGAGCTTTTCTCTGAAACAATGTTAGAGTATTTGAAAAAATATAAAATAAATGTTGTCGGCGGTTGTTGTGGAACTACTCCTGACCATATTGCTCAACTAAAGATAAAATCTGCAAATTTAAATCTTAAAGCAAATACTGCTATTCCTAAACCATTACCCGATTTCTGCGGACCAATAAACCTACCTTCTTCCAAAGAAGCTCCTTTAATAATTGGGGAAAGAATCAATTCCCAAGGTTCAAGAAAAGCAAAAAATCTAATGATTGCTGATAATTATGATTCCCTTGTTGATCTAGCCAAATCACAAGAACAAGAAGGTGCAGACCTCATAGATACATGTTTTGCCATGACTGAAAGAAGCGATGAAAGTAAACAACAACAAGCTTTTGCTAAAAAAGTTGCTTATACAACTAATCGCCCTCTCTGTTTCGACTCAACAGAAGCAAATGTTCTTGAAGCCGCAATAAAAGCTTATGCCGGAAAGCCACTTATTAATTCTATCAACCTAGAAAGTGATAAAATTCATCAAATATTGCCAATCGTTAAAAGATTTGGTCTAAGCACAATTGCTTTATGTATAAATGAAAAAGGAATGGCTAAAAATACTGCTGAAAAAATAGCTATAGCAAAAGATATCTACAAAATTGCTACCCGAGAATATGGGCTAAAGCCAGAACAACTAGTATTCGACACTCTTACCTTTACTCTTGCAACAGGAGAAGATGAATGGAGAAACTCAGCTATTGCTACTTTTGGAGCCATTAAACAACTTAAAAAAGAACTTCCTGGTGTGAAGACAGTGCTTGGTGTAAGCAATGTATCTTTTGGATTAACTCCTCCAGCAAGAAAAATACTAAACTTGGTTTACCTGCATACTGCGGTAGAATATGGTTTAGACATGGCGATATTCAATGCTGCTCACTTTCATCCATTAAATGAGTTAAGCAAAGAAGAAATAACACTAGCAAAAGCACTTATACTTAATTCAACACCAACTGCACTTACAGACTTTATTGAATATTTTCAAAATAACAAAACCACTACAAAGACAAAACAAACAATAGTAATTGAAGATGCTTCCTTGCCTCTAGATAAAAGAATCCAAAACAAAATAATTACTAGAAACAAAGAAGGAATTATTGAGCTTATTGAAAAACTAAGAACAAAAACATCGGCAGCTGAAATCATTAATACAGTTCTATTGCCTGCAATGAAAATAGTAGGAGATAAAATGGAAACAGGAGAACTAATTCTTCCATTCGTTCTAGAATCTGCTGAAATAATGAAACGGTCTATCTCCCATTTAGAACAGTATCTAGATAATAATGATGATATCTCAAAAGGGACTATTGTCCTTGCTACTGTGTTTGGAGATGTTCACGATATTGGGAAGAATCTAGTAAAAACCATTACAGAGAACAATGGTTATAAGGTTATAGATCTTGGGAAACAAGTTCCTGCCGATCTGATTATAGAAACTGCACTAAAAGAAAGTGCCGATGCAATAACACTTTCAGCGCTTCTAGTAACAACCTCAAAACAAATGCAAATAATTGTAGAAAAACTTCACTCTTTAGGGAAGGACATCCCTGTTATTATTGGCGGAGCTGCTATTAATGACAATTATGCTAATACTATTTCTAAAGTTGACGGAAAAGATTACAAAGGCGGAGTATATTATTCCAAAGATGCTTTTAGTGGCTTAAAGATACTCGAAAGACTTATCAATGGCTAAGAAAACAATTAGTCCTGAAAAATTCATTCCTTTTATGAATAAAAAAATTGTTTTTAAGACTTCTTGGGGACTAAAAGATAATAATCCTGACAATATTGAGAAACTAGAAGCAGCCTTCACAGAAACAAAGAAGCTTATTCTCGAATCAGACATTAAGGGAACTGTTTATTCCGAAATATTTAACATTTCTTCTACAGATACAACTATAACTTTTGATGACCATGGCATTACATGGGAATTCCCAACTGTCAGCGGTAAAAACATCGCCAGTTCTGCTGGCAATAAATTAGCCCTACAAGTTGTTACTGTTGGGAAAGAAGCGCTCTCTATTTATGAAAAAATGGAAAAAGACGGAGAATACTCACGAGCCTTCTATTTTCACGGTTTTACTACATGGATGGCAGAAGCACTTGCAGAGTACAATCATAATACACTACGCAATGAATTAGGCAGCAGAAAACCGCCTGAGAGATACTCTTTTGGTTATTCTTTATGCCCAGACATGAGCATGCAAATAGACCTTTTTAAAATGCTAAAAATAGATGAAAATTCCGAAATAACCTTAACTGAAAACTATATGATGTTCCCAGAACAAAGCACTAGTGCTTTAATCCTCTGGTGATACTCCAGCTAAAACTCCCTTTAATGGAGGAATGAAACATAATTTTCTGGATTTAAATGTACATGCTGGAAGTATAATTGTAAGACCATACCCTAAAACAATACCTCTAGAGTCTCTAACCGGAACTACTTCAGAAACATCTAGTTCATCAGATGAGAATTTTTCTCCAGTAACAGAATTCAACAATCTGGATGGCAATTTATTCACTAAATGATTAGCTGCATTCTCGCTCTCCACAAAGCAATATAATTCATCACGCTGATCACCATGTAATCCTAAAACATCTTCTCCCGACACCATCACAAAACCACGATTAAATCCTTCATTAATTGAATAATCAGCTAGCTCAGACAAAACTCTATTACTAGAAAATCTTTGATGCTCAGCATAAACATCTTTGCCCATCTCCCACTGTAAAACTATCCCATTAATAGTATCTTCATATGTTTTTTGGTCTGCTTTCTTAAACAAAGACACTCTGTCTTGAAAAACTCTATCTTTTAATACATCCTGCTGAAGTTGATTGTACTTTTCCCACAAAAAATCACATAAAGCATCAACGTCATTAATACCCTCTTTTATAGTAAAATGGTCTGATTTTCTAGATGCAAAAAATCTTCTCGCCAGACTTTCTATCGTACGCCTATCAGCAGACATCGAATCAGCTGCTATAGTTAATTGCAAATTTTTTGTATCACAAACTATTCCTGCAATTGCCAATAATTGAAGTTCAGCAGGAAAATATATGTCTTCCAAGGATATCAACATATCTTTATAAACATTGGTAATATTGGACCCTACTCTGCCTAATAATGCAAAATATGGGTCATCATCACCATCATAATCATGATGATCAATAAATCCCCATGCATCTACATCGGCCAATGCTTTTGGCTTCTCATTACAATCAACCAGGATCGCAAAAGTATTCTTTTCTTCAACTTGCTGCGGGCTAATAAGCCCAACAACTCTATTTTGTAAATCTATTACAACTACAGACCTCAACTCTCTTATAATTTCCTTCACTTCATCAGTCAAACTATCAGACATATGCAAAACACTACTTCCATCCGTTGTAATCCTATCTACAGAAACTAGTCTTGCTGAAACCACATTCTCTTTTTTCCAACTTAAAAACTTTTTCATACTAATATTTAAGTCTTCTGCTGAAGCCCGTCCAGAAGATGCTTTTAACCATGCCATATAATGCCCATATTCTTCTATTCTTATACAGCCCAAATACTTATCATCTTTATCAACTATAGGAAGCAATTGTAATGTTGGATTATTCGTTATGTATTTCTCAAGATCAGACATAGTCGCATCTTCTTTAAGGACACCATGCATTCTATGTCTAGGAATCATTTTTCTCTTAACACTCACAAATGATGTTTCTAACTTATGAAAAATAGACTCTACAAATCCTGATGTTTCCATAATAAAATCTATGTAAGCTATGTCATATGGCATCAGGTTCCCATGATAGTAAGCTTTTGCTTTAACTCTTGAATCTGGAACTTGTAAGTAATTATTATAAAGCAGAATTGCACTTATAAGAGAATCTGGGTCTGGATTTTTATGCCCAGTTATTGCCAAATTTAATACTTTTGATTTTTTACTAAGCATATCTGGATTTAAATTATGGAGAAAAGCTGTAGCTTTATTGCCTCCCACAAACTTTGCAACAAAATCATCGACCATTTCTGGAGCATAGTTCTTCACCAACCACAAAAGATTCCCCAAACTCCTAATAACAACTTGTGTCTTATTATTGGTTGAATGTTTTATCTGTTCTAAAAAGTCAGCCTCTCTCATAATTTTCTGCAAATAAACTTGATTAGCTACTGGATTGACAGAAGAATACTCATGACAAACATCAACAATGGATCTTACCATCCTCTGTAATTCTAACTCATGCTTGCCAATATTCAACGAAGGCACAGAAATCACTTTATGTTTTATTCTAGAATAAATATTTATCATGTAAATATATCGGAATTATCTGAAAAAAATTGCAGGTAATTTAAATTAAGTTTAATCTACCCAAAGCTTTAGAGAAGCTATCATTGAAGCCTTATCTTCTGGACTTACTTTTCTAGCAGTTATTGCATTAATAAATTGTTTGCCATAACCCTTATGTTTTACGCGTTTATCCAAGATAATTACCGCACCTTTATCTTGCTTTGATCTTATCAATCTTCCTATTCCTTGCTTAAACTTAACTACGGCTTTTGGCACAACATAGTCAAAGAAACTACTTTTACCAGTGCTAGCCACTTGTTCCATTCTAGCCATTACAATAGGGTCAGTTGGAACTTCAAAAGGAAGCTTTACAACAATCACATATGAAAGGCTTCTTCCTGGCACATCGATACCTTCCCAAAAGCTATCAGTACCCATCAGAACAGAGTCTTCCCTCTCTTTAAAAGCCTTAATCAGATTCTTTTCAGACATTCTCTTGCCCTGACAAAACAAAGGGATTCTTGCCTTTTCTAAATCATATCTAATCGCATGATAACAATCGGATAAATGTTTATGAGAAGTAAAAAGAACAAGAGCTTTGCCATCTATCCCAATCAATAGCTCTTTTAAATATCTAGCAAGACTATCAACATAATCTTTATTATCCTGATAGGCAGGAACATCATCAGGAACAGCCAACAACATCCTTTTTCCTAAATCAAATGGAGAATTAAATACAACAGTATCAACTTTCTTATTTGAATCTAAATAACCAAGTCTTGATAGATAATAATTAAAATTACCTTTTACTGAAATAGTTGCAGAAGTATGTATTACTGAATCAATATCCGCAAACAGCTCTGCCTGCAAAAGCTCTCCAGAAGAAATTGGAGTCATTATCATCTCATAATGAACTGAGCGCGGACGCTCAACTTTTTCTATCCATTGCACATAATTCTTACTACGCTCATGCATAGAAGATAATTCCACTATCAAACCATCTGTTTCTAAAATAACAGTCCTTAAAAAAGACCTCTGCACAACCGTAAGGTGTTCTTGTATCTCCTGTCTAAATTCAGCCAATATTGGTTTCGCCTCTAATAACATTGCAATAACATTATCTATTGCCTCATAAATCTCCTCTATAATTTCTGGTTTTATTTCTGAAAATCCTATCCTTTTTTGACTCTTCTTAAAAAATACATTTTTTCTCTCTTTTTCTTTAAAAACATTCTCAATTGCTTTAAACCATTCATTATTTAACTTTGTTGCTTTTCTAAACTTTGCTCTAATATCCTTAAAGCTCTTTCGGAAACCTTCATCGACATCTTTCAAAACATCATCTAAAACATTGCTTTCTACAACTCTTACAAGCAAATCATGCAATCTCTTCTTAGCAAAGGACATAGAAAAACAGCCTGTAGCTACATCTTCGAAAGTATGTGCCTCATCAATAATTAGATGATCAAAAGCAGGCAAAACATTACCCCCATAATGCACATCTGCAAGTAATAATGCATGGTTAACGACTATTATGTTGGCTACCTTTGCACACTCTTTTACTTTGTTCAAAAAACAAACCTGTTTAAACGGACAACTCTTCTGAAGACAGGTCTTTGTATCTGCCTTAACCTGATTAGCAAATCTAGTCTTAAGACTGTTATGAACCTCTCCCAGATCGCCTCTATCTGATGTAAGAATCCACATCATTAACGACAACGCACCCTTAAGCAACGATGCATCCTTTTTAGCCACTGCATTATTCATCAAATATGCGAATTTGTTTAAACAAATATAATTACCCTTGCCTTTGATCATCTCCTCTTTGAAATCCAAGCCTAGCGCCTTTTTTAGCAAAGGAATATCTTTCTCAATCAGTTGTTCTTGCAAGGCTTTAGTCTTTGTAGAAACAACCACTGTTTTATCATTTTTAAGCGAATAATACACAGCTGGAATCAAATAAGCTAAAGACTTTCCAGTTCCTGTTCCAGCTTCTGCAACTAAATGCACATCATTTTCAAAACTTTTCCAAACCTTTTCCATCATATCTATTTGCGAAGAACGTATTTCAAAGCCAGGTAAATTGCTAGAAATTAATCCTTCATCATAAAAAAGATTAAACAAATCTTCGATTTCAACATCTACAAGGTCAGGATTGCGATATCTGCTAACCTCTTCACTTTTTTTTAATTGATTAAACTGAAAAGCAACCCAAGGGTAATCGTGTTTTTTTACTTTTTCCCCAAACAAATCATCCAAAATTAGCTTCAATGACATATCTACCTGTTCTAGGTAATACATCAAAACAGAAACAACTTCAGGATTTAATACTTTAATCTCCTCAACCAACTTCAAATACAAATTGGCAGTCATTAAAGCATCATCCTTCGCTCTATGAACATTGTCTTCTAAAACACCAAATGCCTTGGCTAAATGACTAAGCTTAAAGCTTCTGCCAGTAGGACGAAGTAGTGAAATAACATCCAAAGTATCAATTGTCTTATTCTTTAGTTCAGACATCTCAATTCTTTTTAATGCTTGATTAACCATTCCCATATCAAACTTAATATTGTGCCCAATCACAAGATCATTGCCAATAAAATCTAATATCTCATCTACAACATCTCTAAAATCAGGAGCATTTCTTACCATCTCGTTGGTAATGCCAGTCATTGTTTCTACATAATCTGAAATACGTTCATTTGGATGTAATAATTTCGAATACTCAGCAATAAGAACTCCTTTACGGAATCTAACCATACCAATTTCTGTAATTTCATTTCTTTTTTCATCAAGGCCTGTAGTCTCAACATCTAATGCGACAAAATCTACACAGCTCACTAGCTAACTCTTTTCATAATATCTTGAACTAGTGTATCCATGTTCTCGCCTGTCTCTAACGAAACGACTATACCATCATCAGGAATCAATTCCTTGTCCTTAACTAGGTCTGCCTTATTATAAACAGTTATTATTGGTTTATCATCTATTCCTAACTCTGATAAAACTTCATAAACAGCCTCAATATTCTGAGTGCGCTGTCTACTACTAGCATCTACAACATGTATTAATATATCACTGAGCAATACTTCCTCTAATGTTGCTTTAAATGACTCAACCAGAAAGTGTGGTAAGTTCTGTATAAATCCAACTGTATCAATTAAGTAAAACTCAGCTTCTCGATAGCTTACTTTTTTAGTTATTGTATCCAAAGTTGCAAAAAGCTGATCTTTTGCAAAAACATCTTTTCCTTTAAAGAAATTGAACATTGTAGACTTGCCTGCGTTTGTATATCCCACAAGAGAGATTGTTTTTGTTGTACTCTTCATTCTTTTCTTCCTCTGGACTACACGGTTATCTTTAACTTTCTTAAGATCTTTTTTTAGTTTACTAATTCTCTTCTGCACTAAACGTTTATCTATCTCTAATTGTGTTTCACCAACACCCCGCATCCCTATGCCGCCCTGTTGTCTAGAAAGATGGCTCCACATCCGAGTAAGTCTAGGATATAAATACTGCAGCTGCGCCAGCTCTACTTGCAATTGAGCCTCTTTTGTAGCTGCTCTTGCAGCGAAAATAGATAATATAATCTCGGTCCTATCCAAAACTTTACAATTTAATTGCTCTTCTAAAATACGTTTCTGCCCTGGAGAGATATTGTCATTTATAATTACAGTTTTTATGCCAAATTCTTCTTTAACTTGATTAACTTCCACAACTTTACCTTTGCCTACATAAGCAATAGCACTGTGCGAATCTCTATGCATTGTCATTGTCATAATAACTTCTGCATTTAAGTTTTCTATTAATGAAATAGTCTCTGAAACTGAATACTTAAATCTTCTATCCTTAATTGTTACTACTATGACTTGTTCTTTATCTAGTGCTGTTTTATCTAACAATTAATCTTCCTTCTTTAACTCTCTAGTCATTAATGATGCGATTGTTTCTTTTATTGAACAACCTTCGTAAATCACTTTATAAATAGCCGTAGTAATAGGCATAGGGATATTCTTTTTTACTGCTAGTTCATGTACGACTTTACTGCTTTTTACACCTTCAGCAACATCAACCATGCCTGAAATAATATCATCTATTTTCTCGCCATTACCCAATCTAAAACCTACTGAGTAATTTCTGCTTTTAGGTCCATTACAAGTAGTAATTAAATCGCCAAATCCTGATAATCCAGAAACTGTCTCTTCTTTTCCACCCGCATACACACAAAATCTTCGCATCTCTGCAATTCCTCTAACCATTAATGCTGATTTTGCATTAGTTCCAAGATTCATAGCATCTATTATTCCTGCAGCTAATGCTATAATATTCTTAAGTATCCCGCCATACATTACGCCGACAAGATCTTGGCTAATATAAGCTCTAAACTGTTCATTACTAACCATCTCTTGAATTATTTTTGCAGTTTCTTCTTTATACGCAGCCACAACTGTAGCAGCTGGCTTTTCCTCATATATCTCTTTAGCTAAATTAGGGCCAGAAAGTAAACATAACTGATTTTTTATCTGCTCATCAGTAAATATCTCTCTATCAATATCTAACATAGAGAGGCCACCCTCTTCCATGCCTTTTGTTGCACTTACTATGATGTGTTGTTCTGCAATCATTGGCTGGATAAGTTTCATTACAGAACGATAATAATTAGATGCAACAGCTACTAAAATAACGGAAACGTCTCCAACAACATCTGCTAATTTATCAAAAGAAATTGCTTCAATATTTTTCGGCAACTTAGGCTCTGTTAATCCATACGTAGAATTAACATTATTTTTATTAATGTCATTGATAATTTTTTCGCTATGACAAGCTATATAAACTTGCTCATTTTTCTCAGCCAATATCTTAGCTAAAGCAGTACCCCAGGCACCACAACCTATAACAAGAGCTTTCATTAAATCTTGTTCTCCTCACCGTTAATCAATCTCTTAATATTACTACGATGTTTATAGATAATGTATGACACAATTATCAATACAAACCAAGTGTATGCTGGCTCAGCATTTAAAGTTGGGAATAACATTAATACAAACACTAAAATCCCAGACAAAATAGATGCCAAAGACACATATCTTGTTGCTGCGACAATCACAATCTCAGAAAGAAGACCTATCAATGCTACAACTGGCTGCAGATAAAACAACACACCTACTCCTGCAGCAACACCTTTGCCGCCTTTAAACTTCATAAACGGGCTGAATGTATGACCAATAACAACAAATGCAGCACCGAGTACCGTTACGGCCGCATCTCCATTACTAATCATATTAGCTAACATTACAGCAACATATCCTTTGCCTGAGTCACATAAGAAAGCTATAACTCCAGGAACTACACCCACAGTTCTATACACATTGGTAGCGCCAATATTGCCACTTCCAACTTTTCTTAAATCAACTCCTTTAAACTTAGCTACAACAAAACTAAAAGGTATTGCACCTATCAAGTAAGCACCTAGCAAAATTAAAATAATATTTAACATTTTTTCCCCTTTATTAATTTTTCTAATTCTTTTTTCATAGAATCTTTATCTAATCCTAGTTTCTTAAATATATCTTTTTTACTTCCATGTGGCGCAAACTCATCATCAGTTATTCCAATTGCCTTCAGGCTTACATTAATATCTTCTTTGCTAATCATTTCTGCAACAGCTCCATAAAGCCCTCCTGTAACTACTCCTTCTTCAGCAGTAACAACAGTTTTCGACATCTTGCAAAATGAACTTAAAGTTTCAACATCTAAAGGTTTTATAAACCTTACATTTATTAAATTAATAGGAAGTTTATTATCCATAATTATTCCATATAACGGAACTACCATAGACCCACAAGCAAAAACAGACACTTCTGATTTCTTTTCTTCTATCAATATTTCAGCTTTACCCTGCTCTATTGGCACGATATCTGCAACAACTGCAGGGACAGCTCCCTTAGGATAACGTAAAGCAATGGGACCATCGCTACTTAGTGAAAACTCAAGCATTGCTTCCAATTCCTTATGATCTTTGGGCGCAAGTATTGTAATATTTGGGATCATTCTCATAAATGCTAAATCAAATACGCCATGGTGCGTTGGACCATCTTCACCGACTAATCCTGCCCTATCCATTGCAAAAACAACTGGAAGGTTCTGCAATGCAATATCATGAATAATTTGGTCAAATGTTCTTTGCATAAATGTTGAATAAATAGCCACAACAGGCTTATATCCTTGAACACTAAGACCACCAGCAAAAGTAACGGCATGCTCTTCACTCATACCAACATCTACAAATCTATCAGGAAATTTTTCTTTAAATTCTACAAGCCCTGTCCCTTCTTCCATCGCAGCTGAAATAGCAACTATCTTTTTATCTTTTACAGCAAGCTTTGCTAAAGTTGAACCGAACACGCTTGTATATGTTTTAGCAGGCTTTTTACCAATTGCCTCACCAGTCTTTGGATCAAACTTACCCAAACCATGAAATTTAGTAGGGTTTGCCTCTGCTGGCGCATACCCATGACCCTTTGTGCTTAGCACATGTATAAGTACTGGCTCACTTGCTTGTTTAGCATAATTAATTGCACCCATTAAATGAGGAATATTATAAGCATCTATAGGCCCTAAATATCTGAACCCAAGCTCTTCATAAATAACGCCAATTTTTTTATAGTTTATCAACAGATGTTTTGTTCTTGTTATCAGTTTATCTATTGAATTAGCTAAAGGCTCTCCTTTAGGCAAAAGCTTAATAAGCTTTTCAGCTTTTTTCTTAAACCCACGATAAAGCATATTATATCTAAGTGAAGTTATGTGATCGGAAACAACACCTACTGGTTCTGAAATAGACATTTCATTATCATTCAAAATAACAATAAAAGGACCTTTTACAGAATGAACATTATTAATTGCTTCAAAAGCCTCTCCTGAAGAGATAGATGCATCACCAATTACTGAAAGTACTGCAAAATTATCTCCAGACAAATCTCTAGCTTTTGCAACACCCATCGCAGCAGATATAGACGTAGCAGCATGCCCTGCCCCAAAAATATCATGCTCTGATTCACTTCTTTTTGGAAACCCGCTTATACCATTTGTTTGTCTAATAGTAGAAAAGTCATTTACTCTTCCAGTTAGTAATTTATGTGTATACGCCTGATGCCCAACATCCCAAATAATTTTATCCTGAGGACTAGATAGCGAAGCATGAATAGCAACAGTTAGCTCTACAACCCCTAAATTTGGCGATAAATGACCACCATTTTCTGCAACAGTCTCTATTATCTTTTTTCTGCATTCATCTGATAGCTGATAAAGCTCTTCTTCTGTTAGATCCTTTAACCCTTTAGGTAACTCTAAATTCTCTAATAAATTCACTATTTATTCCTTTTATAAATCATGTCTGCAAAATCTAATAAAATATTCTTTATTTTGTTATCCAGAACAGAAATATCTTCAATTATGTTTTCATAAATTTTCTGAGCATACTGCTGAGCCTCTTCTAGTCCCATCAATGCAACATACGTAGCTTTATTGTTCTCTTTATCTGACCCTGTTGGCTTGCCTAAAGTTTTTTCATCTGCTGTTTCATCTAAGATATCATCAACTACCTGAAACAATAAACCAAGTTTATCAGCATAATCTTTCACTGGAAATTCATTCCCAAATTTCTCAAGGCCAGAACTCAATATAATTGGGCAAATAAAAGAAGCTCTAATAAATCTACCTGTCTTTAAATCATGAATCTTTTTTAATCTCTCAAGATCACAACTATCATCTGTGCTTTTTATATCCATAACCTGCCCACCAACCATACCTTGTGACCCAATGGCTTTGCTCAAATAAACTATTGTTTTTAAAATTTTATCTGAAGAAAACCCATTATTAACCAATTGTTCTGCAATTAATTCATAAGCTCTTGTCATTAAAAAATCACCAGCCAAAATAGCCATATCTTCACCATACACTTTATGATTAGAAGGTTTGCCTCTTCTAAAATCATCATCATCCATTGCAGGCAAATCGTCATGAATCAAAGAATAAGTATGTATCATTTCTATTGCTGCTGCTAAAGGAAGAAAACTCTCAACTGGACCAAATAATGAACCAATTGATAAAACAATGCACCCTCGTATTCTCTTTCCAGCAGACAGAGCACTATACCTAGCTGCATCTAATATTAAATCGATATCTTTATCTTCATTGGATAGAGCTCTTTTAAGGTACTCTTCTAGTAAATCTTTATACTCTTTAAAATAAGGTGGGATATTCATTTTCGTCTATTGGCTCAATTGTTACAGTAGTATCTTTCTTTTGAACTAATTTATTAATTTTTGCATCTACTTTCTTTAGCTCTTTCTCACACTCTTCAACATATTTCATGCCACTTTCATATTTCACAACAGCTTCATCCAAAGCTATTTCAGAATCTAGCTCTCTAACAACTTTTTCTATTTCTTTTATTTTATCTTCAAATTTCATTTCTTTTGTTGCACTCATAATTAACCCAATTATACCACCCTGAATGGTTCTTGTAGAGAATCGAAAAAACATTGCCAATAAAGGGCATTAAGCTTACACTTATTAGTAAAAAAACATATACAGAGGAGGGCTTATGGACCTAACTACCATATTAGGCATTGCTTCCGGTATTAGCCTAATTTTATTGGCTATATTTATCCAAAGCGGATTAAAAATTTTCATATCTATACCCGGGTTCCTGATTGTTGCAGGTGGAATGATTGCTGCAACTTTAATCAGCTATCCATTTAATGATGTTGTCAGAGTCCTAAAAATTGCAGGAAAAGCGTTCTACTCTAACACAAAAGAACCAACTTACCACATGATTGAGCTTATAAGTCTTGCAGGAACTGCAAGAAGAGAAGGAACTCTGCATTTGCCTAGCAAAGCCAAGAGACTAAACGACTATTTTCTGTCAAAAGGGCTCCAAATGGTTTCTGATGGGATTCCAAGAACAGAAATCATCAGAGCATTAAACACTGAGATTACTATCATGCAATCAAGACATAAGCTTGGCAGAGAAATTTTTCAGGCTATGGGAGTATTTGCTCCTGCCTTTGGGTTAATAGGAACATTGATAGGACTAGTTCAAATGCTTTCAAATTTAAACGAACCAGAAGCACTTGGGCCTGGAATGGCAACTGCGATACTAACAACTTTCTACGGAGCTCTTCTAGCCAACTTAATCTTTCTACCGCTGGCAAATAAACTTAAAAGAAGAAGCGAACAAGAATTCTTGCTTATGCAAATAACCAAAGAAACTGTTCTTAGCATTCAAGCTAAAGAATCGCTTACGCTTCTAGAAGATAAACTATCATCATATATTTCAAGATCTCTGCAGAAGTCTTTGAAGAAAAGCACCACTGAGAAAAATGAAAAAACTACTAAAACTAAAAAAACAAAGAAATAAAAATGATTAATGAAAATGATGAGTTTAATGAATCTACACTAGAGCTGCCCGATGATGATGATAACAATTTGCAAGGATGGACAGTTACATTAGCTGACTTGATGATGTTGTTGCTAACTTTTTTTGTACTTTTATATTCCATGTCAAATATAGATAAAGAAAAATACGCATTCTTAGCTGATTCTCTCCGAAAAACTTATAGAGTGGAATCTAAAATTGACCAAGGCACAATAATTAATGAACAAGATTTTGAAGTTGAAGCTAAAAATATTACTTCAGTAAACGACATACTAAATACAAAACTTGATGAGATATTAAAGAACATTAATATTTATATCTATCAACACAAATTACAAAATGTAATCCGATCTTATATTGATGAAAGAGGCGTAGTCATTAATATTTCTGATAAAATGCTATTTAAACCAGGAGACGACAAGCTAAACCCACAAAGTCAAAATATTCTAAACTATATAATGGAGCTGTTTCAAACCTTTCCTTACCCTATATTAATCGAAGGCCATACTGATAATACCCCAATAAATACTTTAAAATTTCCTTCCAACTGGGAGCTATCAACTCATAGATCATGTAATGTTATCCGTTATTTTATTGCAAAAGGCATTAAAGCAGATAGGCTATCAGCAGAAGGATTTGGAGAATACCGGCCGATAGCCAGCAACCAATACCCATCAGGCAGAAGCATGAACAGACGTGTTGAAGTAATATTTAAAAGAAGTGGCATAATGAAAACAATACAAGATATTGAAAGCAAAAACTAAATAGGCTATACTAATCGCATTATGAATGATCAAAAACTAAAAACTTTCTTAGACAAAACAATTGAAAATAACAGATATGTAAATTTTCATTTACTTCCATTTGATTACGAAACATTCATCAAGCAAGATGTAATACAAAAACAAATACTAAGAGTAATAGATGCACCCAACCACAGCAAACAAACGGAAAAGGACAGGCTGCAATCTGTTATTTATACTGAATTATATAAACTAAATATTAAACTTGCGGATATTAAAGATTATTTTCAGAAAGCTATCCTTACGGACAAATTCAAAAACTATTTAGGCCAAGCATTTAAATTTGGATTGCAATTTAACAAAGATGAAAATCCGTATAAGACAACATTCATACATTTAGCACAATTCTTCGTTGCTGATATTTGTTATGAATTTCTATGGCATTTAGAAAACAGCTAAAACTAAACGAACGCTAAAGCTAAAAGTCTTCCGACATATCCTATATATACAATCAATGATAAATAAACTACCCATCTAGGTATTGTTTTATTCTTTCTAAAAACACATACTGCCAAAATAAGCGCAGTAAACATCATTACGCCATAATCTACTAACACAATGTTTATATCTACAGGAATTGTAAAGAACACCGAAATGAATCCTAGTACCATCAAAATATTAAAGATATTGCTGCCAACAATATTGGCCAAACTCATGCCAAGCTCACCCCTTTTAACTGCCGCATAAGAAGCTGCCAGCTCTGGCAATGATGTGCCCAATGCAACTATCGTTGCTCCGATAATATAGTCATTTACCCCTAAAATAGTTGCAAGATTTACTGCAGCTGTTGTCATCATATTTGCGCCTACAATCAACCCAGCTAAACTCAATATAGTTAAACCTACTGACATTGGCAGTCCATATTTTTTTTCTAAATCATCTGACCTATCAGAGACTCCTTGCTTATAGGAATAATATAAGAAGAAGAAAAACAACCCAACAAGTATTAACCCATCTATTCTGCTCAAGTTGCCATCTAGAGTAATCAGTATAAGGAGCATATAGAAAATACTCATCAGAATCTCTTTTTTCCTTAAACCTTTTGCCTCAGATTTATGCTTAAACCTCAACGGAAAAAGTAATCCAACAACGCCAATTATCAATGCTACATTTGCTATGTTTGAACCTATTATATTCCCAATGCTTATGCCACCTGAACCTTTAGTAAGCGCAACAAAAGATACTAGAAACTCTGGCAAACTAGTACCAAAAGCTATTATCGTTAATCCGATAAATATATTAGAAAGATTTAAGTGTTTACCAAGCGATACCGCTGCATCTATAAGTAAGTCAGAAAACTTCGCAAGAATTACGAGTCCTATCACAAAAATAACAATTTGGATTAGCATACTTAGATATTATAGGAATAGGTTTTGAATATCAATGGGTGCATTGAACGTAGGTCGCTGAGCGGAGTCGAAGCGTAGGCTGACGGAGGATTATTTCTTAGTCCAAATCTTATAAGCAATATAAACCATGCTTATGCCAAAAAGTTTTCTTAAAACAATAACTGGTAAAATACTAGCTAAATGGCTGCCAATTAAAGAACCAACAACAGCGGCCAGAAGTAAAACAAATATGCCGCCAAATTTAACTGCACCATATTTATAATAAACTATTACGCTTATCAGTGATGCAGGAACTATCATTATCAAAGCTATGCTTTGGGCATAAAGTTGTCCAAACCCTAAATAAAGCATTAATGGAACATAAATAGCAGCGGTACCTACTCCTAGTAATCCTGAGATAAACCCACCAAAAATTCCAGCTGTTAGAAATATCATATTAAGAAAATCTTTATCCCTGCAAAACAAATATATAAAGCAAAAAACTTTTTAAGCGAAGAGGTATCAATCTTCTGAGCAACCATACTCCCAATAAAAGCACCAAGCAAACATCCTATAGTTAAAATGGAAACTATTCCGAAATCTAACTTAACTGCGTGAAAAGAATAAGAAACAAATCCAATTATTCCTAAAAATAACATTAGAAAAATAGAAGTCCCTTGTGCTTCTTTTTGAGAATAATTCATCCATAAAACCATGGCGGGAACAGTTATAGATCCACCACCAATACCTAAAAGTCCAGAAAGAAAACCAGCTACACTGCCAATTATAAGAAGCTTCTTTACCACAGAATTCTAAGAAATTTTCTCTTTCCTGCTTTAAGAACAACCTCTGTTCCAGAAGCTATCTTTGCATAAGGATCAGAAACTTTCTCGCCGTCCAAGGAAACTGCACCTTGCTCAAATAATCTCTTTAATTCTTTGTTACTAGAACCCATCTTTGATTCTTTCATGATGTTAAGAAGTGTTGGCTCCTCCATATCTGAAATATTCAATTCAGGGATATCCTCTGGAATGTCTTTTTTTCTAAATGCTGTAACAAAATATTCTTCAGCTGAATCTGCATCTTTATCAGTATAATAATGACTAACTATTGTTTTGCCTAGTTTCACTTTGAAGTCTCTAGGATTAACACTATTACTATCTAATGATTCTTTCATAGAATCAATCTCAGAAGGATCAACATCTGTTAATAATTCGAAGTATCTTATAATCATCTCATCAGGAATAGACATTATCTTACCAAACATATCATTTGGTTCATCAGCAATACCAACATGGTTCCCTAAGCTCTTGCTCATCTTCTGCACGCCATCTAATCCTTCAAGGATTGGCATTGTTAAAACTACTTGAGGTTTTTGTCCGTATTCTTTTTGTAAATGTCTGCCAACAAGTAAGTTGAATTTTTGATCTGTTCCACCTATCTCAATATCAGCTTCTAGGGCAACTGAATCATATCCTTGTAATAATGGATATAAGAACTCATGTATACTGATGGAAACATTATTAGAAAAACGTTTATTGAAATCATCTCGTTCTAACATTCTCGCTACATTATATTTAGCTGTAAGCTTAACCATCTCACTTGCAGATAACTTGCTAAGCCACTCTGAATTATAAACTACTGTTGTTTTAGATTTATCTAATACCTTAAAAACTTGCTCTTGGTATGTTTCAGCATTTTGTTTAACTTGCTCTTCTGTAAGAGCTGGTCTTGTCTTAGATTTTCCTGTTGGGTCACCAATCATCGCTGTAAAATCTCCTATAAGGAATACAACTTCATGTCCCATTTCTTGAAATATTTTTAGTTTTCTAAGAACTACGGTATGTCCCAAATGCAAGTCTGGAGCGCTAGGATCTGCTCCCCATTTCACTCTTAATTTCTTTCCTGAAGAAAGTAAATCTTTTAAATCGTCGAAATTAAGGACATCGACTAAACCTTTTGTAATTTTGTCCATTTTTACACCTCTGAAAAATACGTTAACGAATAAATACTCTTGTGATAATATAGCATAAGGTAATAACTTGTGCCAGCAAGCTACCAAAAGAATAAACGGAGGAATATGCCTAGTGGTTTTCGAACGAAGAGTCCCTATTTTTAAAGGGAAAAAAGCTAAAAAAAACACAGGACGTAAATCCAGTGGTTTTGGCTATCATAGTAAACTTAAAAAAAGAGAGCATTTCATCGCCTTCCTTAAAAAATATACAATCTATGCAATTATTGCAGGAAGCGCTTTATTAACATTATTACTTATCTATTTATTCTTTCTAGCTAGATCGCTACCAGACGTAAGAATAATTGCAAATATTGTTCCAAATGAAACAACAAAAATATATTCTGTAGATAATATTGTTTTAGCAGAATTGCACCAAGAGGAAAACAGAATAACAGTTCCTTATTCAAAAATATCAAACACAATGAAAGTAGCTGTAGTTGCCCTTGAAGACGCACGTTTTTACAGACATCATGGGATAGATCCTATAGGTATTTTTAGAGCTGTTGTAGTAAATATAATTAAAGGAGGAAAAGTACAGGGCGCAAGTACGATTACTCAACAATTAGCAAGACACCTATTCCTTACAAAACGCAAAAAGTTTTCTCGTAAAATAGCAGAAATGATTCTTGCCCTTAAAATAGAACGTCATTATACAAAGGAAGAAATTCTTAACATGTACCTAAATCAGGTATATTGGGGGCATAATTCATATGGCATTGAATCTGCTACTCAACAATACTTTCATAGAAATGCATCAGACTTATCTGTAGCTGAAAGTGCCATGTTAGTCGGGATGCTACAAGCACCTGAATATTACTCTCCTTACAGAAACTATGAAAGAACAATGAATAGAAAAAATATAGTTCTAAAAAGAATGTTCGATATCAAACTCTTAACTAGACAAGAATACTTAAATGCAAAAGCTGAAGAAATAATAATTGCACCTCGTAAAAAAGTAAAATATAAAGCGCCCTACTTCACGCAAGAAGTAATTAAGGTGCTAATAGACTTATATGGTGAAGAAGAAGCTTATAATGGGGGGCTAAAGGTCTACGCTCCTATTAACTGGGAAATGCAAAATGCCGCTGAAGAAGCTGTGGATTGGGCTATTTCTAGAAGCGTTCAGCTAAGTCTAAACTTTTCACAGGCAGCAATGCTTGCAATAGACCCTAGAACCGGTTATGTAATAACTATGGTTGGCGGACATGACTTTTTAAATAACCAATTTAACAAAACACTTCAGTCTCATAGACAGCCAGGTTCTGCATTTAAACCTTTCGTATACCTAACTGCTTTATCAAAGAAATTCTCGCCGGGAACAATCTTTGAAGACTCAGCTGTTACATTCAATACTTTAGAGGGGCCCTATTCTCCTAAGAACTACGGACTTAAATATGCTGGAAGAATGCCAATGAGAAAAGCATTAGAGAAATCTAAAAACGTCATAGCTATTAAGATGGTAGATTTAGTAACCCCAGAATCTGTAGTAGATACTGCTAGGAAATTTGGGATAACCGCACCACTTAAACCAGTACTATCCATTGCTCTTGGTTCACAAGAAGTATCGATGCTAGAACTTGTATTTGCCTATGGTGGTCTTGCAACCGGAGGAAATATATCTAAACCAATCCTTATTAAGAAAATTGAAGATAGGAATGGTGTAGTTCTTTATAAATCTAGAATTGAAACAAAAAGAGTATTTAATTCAAACTTAGTATATGCTCTTGTCGAAATGATGAAAGGCGTTGTGAACTACGGAACAGCAAGAAACGCTAAACTACCGAGACCAATTGCTGGTAAAACAGGAACCACTACTGATTATCGCGATGCATGGTTTATTGGATTTGTTCCTCAGATAGTTTGTGCTGCATGGGTAGGTAACGATGACAACACTCCTATGAACAGAGTAACTGGCGGATGGATCCCAGCATTAATGTGGAAGCAATACATGAAAACTGCACTAAAGAACGTGCCTAGGTTGGACTTCCCAAGCCCTAGTGGGCTAGTGAATGTAGATATGTGTTGGCAAGATGGCAAAAAATACAATGGAGAAGCCGGAAAGCATACAGTTGAGAAATATTGGGTTGGATATGAACCTAAAGAATTTAGTACAATTAAGCCAAATAGCGAAACACAATCCACGTCAAAAGCAGATAACGGTTCTGACAAATGGCTAAATGATTTCTTAAATTAGCCTCTCTCCCTGAACAATTAAAACATAAAAAAACCCTCTCCGTTCGGAGAGGGTTTTTATTTATACAGTAAACTCTAGTGGAAGAGGCTAAACGTCAAACATCTCACTTATAGAAATATTCTCATGATTTCTCTGGATAGCTTCTGCAAACAATGGGGCAGTAGATAGAACTGTTAATCCAGGAAAATGCTTTTCTTCAGAAAGGGGAATAGTGTTAGTAACAACAACCTCTTTAAATTTAGCATCTTTCAATCTTTCAATTGCTGGACCAGAGAAAACTGGGTGAGTTGTAACTAGATACATATCATCATTACAACCATGCTTCTTTAATGTTTGAATACCTTGAGTAACACTTCCTGCTGTGTCTACCATATCATCATATAAAAGAACTGTTTTTCCTTTAACATCACCAACTATATTAACTATTTCAGCCTTATTGTGGTCTGGCCTTGTTTTATGAAGAATTGCTAGCTCAGCACCAATCTTATCAGCAAACTTCTTTGCTGCCTTAGCTCGTCCTGTATCAGGAGCAACTACAACGATATCTCCTTCTAAATCTGTCTTATTTCTAAAATATTTTACAAATAAAGGCAATGCCTGCAAATGGTCTACAGGAATATCAAAATATCCTTGTATTTGATCAGCATGAAGATCCATAGTTATAACTCTATCTGCTCCTGCAGTTGTAATTAGGTTAGCCATTAACTTTGCACTTATTGGTTCTCTTGGTGCAGACTTTTTATCCTGTCTCGCATAACCGAAATGAGGAATAATTACATTTATTTTTCTTGCACTAGCTCTTTTAAAAGTATCTATAGCAATAAACATTTCCATTAAATCTTCATTCACGTTTGCTCCACATGTCTGAATAAGGAATACATTCCTTCCTCTAATACTTTCATTAACTGATGTGAAAATCTCTCCACAACTAAATTTTGAAACCTTCATTTTCCCAAGATATGTCCCTAGGTATCTTGAGATCTCATCTCCTAACTTTGAATGTGATGTACCGCAAAAAACCTTCATCTTAACATTAGAATCATTTCCCATGAATAGATTCTCCTTCCGCATATAGCTATATAATTGAGCGTATAAATTAAACCTTAATTAACCCATTTTGGCAAGTAAGAGGTGTCAGCCTTTGAATCCAAATTCTCGCACAATCTTGTTTAGTTCATTTAATCTACGTTTTTTAGTAACTTCGTCTATTTGATTTTCCATTGAAGCAGCGCCTGTACCCTTACGAGGAGAATAGGCGGCAGTATTAGATCTATAAAACCCAACTTCTTTTACTACCTCTACCATATTCTGAAATTCTTGCTCAGTTTCTCCAGGGAATCCTACTATCAAATCAGTTGAAATCTTTACACCTTTTACAGAAGCACGTAGTTTTTTAACTTTTGCTTTATAATCTGCTACGGAATATCCTCTATTCATTAATTTAAGGATACGATCATCACCATGCTGAATAGGAAAATGAATCTCTTTACCTATTTTTTCATTACTAGAAATAACGCCAATCAACTTATCTGTTATATCTTTAGGGTGAGATGTTAAGAAATCAATACGTTCAATCCAAGCAAACTTACTTAAGATATCCTCTAATAAATCGGCAAAACGATATTCATCATATAAACCTCTACCATAAGAGTTCACATTTTGCCCAAGTAATAACAACTTTGTATAACTAGTCCCTGCAAGTTTTTCTATAGATGAAAAAATGTCATCTTTTGTTCTACTTACTTCCCTGCCTCTAGTATATGGAACAATACAATAAGAGCAAAAATTATTACATCCATATGTAATTGGCATAAATGCTTGATCATTTGTTTCTCGATCTATTGCAACAGCTTCAGATTGTGCATCTTTATTATCAATAATCTTAAATGCTGATTTTTTATTCCGATGCCATTCGCTAAGCATTTCCGGCAAGTACTCATAAGAGTTTGCACCAATAACTATATCTACATAAGGATAAACTTCTATAAAATTTTCTTTTTCATACTGGGGAACACAGCCACTAACCACTATAATCTGAGATATCTTATGTTTCTTCCTTAACGCATTAAACTCCTGCAACCTAGAAAAAGCTCTATTTTCAGCATTGCCTCTAATTGCACATGTATTGAATATTAGAACTCCTGCGGAATGTGCATCATCTGTCTTTTTATAGCCATCAGCAATCATTGCTCCAGAAAGTATTTCTGAATCGCTCTTATTCATCTGACAACCAAAGGTAAAAATATAAAAAGTCTTATTCATAAATTAATACGCTACTCACGATTATAATCATCATCGTATCTGACTATATCATCTTCTCCTACGTATTTTCCTACTTGAGCTTCAATAATAACCAAAGGCTCTTTACCTTTATTTTCTAATCTATGCTTTACTCCCTTAGGAATATACGTTGATTCATTTTCTTTAACAACAATACTGTCTTCTCCACTGCAAACATCAGCTATTCCACTAACCACTACCCAATGCTCATTACGATGCTTATGTGTTTGTAATGAAAGCTTATGCCCAGGCTTAACCTCTATTCTTTTAATTTTATATTCGCCAACAACTTCTAAAAGTACAGAATATGTTCCCCACGGACGATGCACTGTAGTGTGTGCATTAATAAGGTCTGACCCACTTGCCTTAAGTTTCTCAACAACTTCCTTAACCTTCTGCGTTTCTCCGCGTTTTGCTACAAGCAATGCATCAAATGTATCAATTATAACCAAATCACTAACACCGGCAGTACTAACTATTTTACCTTCATTAGCAATTACAAAATTATTACTACTGCCAACAGAAATATCTTCAGAAAACTCACCGTCACTAAAATGATCGGCAATCTCATCATAACTGCCAAGATCAGACCAACCAATATCAGCAGATACTACTTTTACGATATCGCTCTTCTCCATCACTGCATAATCAATACTATCAGCAGGGATAGCCATCATGTCGTCATGCCTTATTCTCAACATTCCCTCACTATCTTTTATAGCATTCTGATAAGCATGTTTTGATGCTATTAACATTTCTGGAGAATATTTTTCTAGCTCAGAAAGGAATACGCCAGCCTTAAAAACAAACATCCCGCTATTCCAATAATAATTACCTGACTTAATGTATTGTTTTGCTTTTTCTTCATCTGGTTTCTCTTTGAAATTTAGCACATCTTCGCCATCACCTTGAATATATCCATACCCTGTAGCTGGATAAGTTGGTTCTATTCCAAAAGTTACTAATTTGTCCTCTTTCGCTATAGAAGTTGCTCGTTTAAGAACTTGTTTATATTCTTTCTCCTTATTAATAATATGGTCCGAAGGTGTAACTAGAATAATTTCTTCTGAGTCGCTAGCTAAACAAGCAAGTGCAATAGCAGGAGCCGTATTCCTGCCCACTGGCTCTAGCACAAATTCTACTTTAGAGTATCCAACATCGTTAGCCTGATCACCTACTAAAAAATATTGTTGCTCATTAGTGACTACAGTTAGCTTCTTCGACTCATTTCTTAATAAAGTCTTTTGAAAAAGAGACTTATTCTCAAATAATTTAATAAACTGCTTAGGATAAAGCTTTCTGGATAATGGCCAAAGTCTGGTTCCACTTCCACCAGCAAGGATAACTATTCTCATTATTATTTCTCCCTATAGTCTTCTAAAAAGCTTCTGGTAACTAGCTATTGGCCAAAACTCATTTGCTATAAGTGCCTCTGTTTGATCAACATATGCTCTTAACTTCTCAAAACTAGAAAGAAATATATCATGGAAAGCTCTTGCCTTCTCCGCTAAATCTTCCATACAATCACAGTTAATTTTAACTAAAATTTCGTCTGTTTCAGAATTAATATTTTCATATAAAAACTGCAACTCCTCCATTTGCTTCTTAATTAATTTTGAAGTTCCATTATCTGCTGAACTTAACAAAGCTAATTGCTTTAAAATTGCTGGCATTATATCGCTCTTCGCCATATCACATGCTGTTTGTAATTCAATTTGTTTTGTATGAGCATACTGCATTAACCTTATTGTTTTTCTTGCTAACAGCTCTCTCTCAGACAACACTTCAAAACGAGCATAAAGCGCTACTACTTTTTTATCAATCATACCTGCTAATGCTTCTGGAGTATCTTGTACGTTTACTAGCCCACGCTTCTTTGCTTCCTGCTTCCATTCCTCAGAATAACAATTCCCTTCAAAATGGACACTCTTTGTTTCTTTTAACATTTCTTTAACTATCAATAACGCATTTGCCTTAGGATCTCCATCCATCTTTATTAACTTATCATGTACAAACTTAAAACCTTCTGCCACAACCAAATTAATCAAAGTAACTATCTCAGAACAATTCTGAGAAGCGCCCACTGATCTAAACTCAAATTTGTTGCCCGTATAGGCAACAGGAGCTGTTCTATTCCTATCAGAACTATCTTTAGCTACCGTAGGAAGCTGCCTAACCCCCAAGCTGATTTCTGCCATCTTCTTTTGTGTAACCTTGCTAATACCTTCGATACCTTCTAACAAAGACGTAAGGTACTCACCTAAATAAACAGACATTATGTTTGGAGGAGCTTCTGCCCCACCTAATCTTTTTTCATTTCCAGCATCTAGAACCAAAGCATTAAAAAGATTTGCGTATTTCTTTACACCAATCATCGTAGCGACAACTGTCATAAGAAGGGTAATGTTTCTTAATGGAGATGCTGATGGTTCTAAATAATTAGCGCCTGTATTATCTCCAATAGACCAGTTCACATGCTTGCCTGAACCATTAATGCCTTTAAATGGCTTTTCATGGGTCAATGCAACCAACGAATGTCTTTCTGCAACTTCCTCCATAATATCCATAATCTGCAAATTATGATCTATCGCCAAATTCTGCTCTTCATATAAAGGAGCTAGCTCAAACTGATTAGGAGATACTTCATTATGTCTTGTCTTTGCTGGTATGCCTCTTCTATACATTTCTTTATCAAAATCTTCCATAAACAAAAGAACCCTTTTCTTAATAGTTCCAAAATAATGATCCTTGAGTTGGTCTCGTCTTGCTGCTTGCTTACCAAATAATGTTTGTTTACATATCTGCAAATCCATTCTACTTTCATAAAGCTCTTTATCAACCAAGAAATACTCTTGCTCAATTCCCAACCAAACATTAATACGTTTAGCATTTCTATTACCTAATAATTTTTGCAATTTAATACCAATAGAATTTAATGCCTTCTTGGATCTAAGAAGCCCTGTTTTCTGATCTAGCACATCACCTGTCCAAGAAAGAAATACAGATGGGATTACTAAAGTCTTTGTATCTTTGGCTTCAATTAGAAATACAGGTGAAGTAGGATCCCAAGCAGAATATCCTCTGGCTTCAAATGTGGAACGAATTCCTCCGCTAGGAAAAGCTGATGCATCTGGTTCTGATTGAATAAGCTGTTGTGCTGATAATCTTTCAATCAAAGCACCTTCTTCATCATAACTAATAAATGAATTATGTTTTTCTGCAGTTCCGCCCCTTAATGGTTGAAACCAGTGAGTATAATGAGTAGCTCCATTCTCAATAGCCCACTCTTTCATACTATGGGCAATCTCTCCTGCTACCTCTTTATCTAAGACATCACCTTTAGTTAAAGTGTTTGTTAACTGTAAATATACCCTTTCACTAAGTCTATTTCTCATTACTTCTTGAGTGAAAACTAATTCCCCATATCTATCCATTATCTGAGACATATACAACTCCTTGTTAAGTGTTTTTTGTTTTGTTGCTTCATTTTACTCGATAAACCACTAATTATCCAGAAAAATGCACTGACTTTACGGCCAAAAACCGTTTTCAAGTAATTAGATCACTACACACTCAAATAAACAACTAAACAAATAAACAAATAAACCATATAATAAGCACATGAGTATTTTAAAAGACAAAGCAAAAAAATATATATCACCAGTTTTAGGCAAGTATTATGCTGATTTCGAAGTTTCAAAAGGTGATGGCATCTATCTATACGACAATGATGGTCATCGTTTCATTGATTTCACTAGTGGAATTGGAGTAACCAACACTGGCCATTGTCATCCGCGAGTTGTAAAAGCAATTTCTAATCAGGCTGCAAACCTAATTCACATCTGCGCAGGCATAGCTCACTATGAACCACATATAAAGCTTGCCGAGCGACTTGTAAAACTTCTACCATTTAAAGATGCTTCTGTTGTCTTCTCTCAAAGTGGTTCTGAAGCTGTAGAAGCTAGTTTAAAACTAGCCAAGTATGTTAGCAAAAAAAAGAAAATCATTGCATATTCACATGCATTTCATGGCCGTACATTAGGAGCTTTATCAGTTACAGCAAAAGAGAAATACAAGGCAGGATATGAAAACTGGTTAATAAAAGATGTAATTCGATTAGAGTATCCATATCACTTTCATAATCAAAACAAAGACTATCGAACTTATGTTTTTGAGTGCATAGAGCAATTCAAAAAAACTATACTAGAAGATAATGATATTGCTGCGGTAATAATAGAACCATTCCTTGGAGAAGGTGGTTATTTGCCAGCACCTGTTGAATTTATAAAAGAACTTCGCGCATTCACAGAAGAACAAGGAGTATTACTTATATTTGATGAAGTACAATCTGGCTTTGGACGAACAGGAACAATGTTTGCAATGGAACATTATGATGTTGTGCCAGATATTGTTGCTCTTGCTAAAGGTATCGCTTCCGGAATGCCACTAGGTGCTTGCGTTGCAAAAAAAGAACTAATGGATCAATGGACAACTGCTGCACATGGAGGAACATATATTGGGAACCCAATATCATGCGCTGCCGGACTTGCGACAATAGATATTATTGAAGAAGAAGAATTGTTAGAAAACTCCTACAATGTCGGGAAACAAATAATGTCGCTTTTAAATGAAGCTAAAAACACATTGCCAGTAATTGGAGATGTTCGTGGTGCTGGGCTAATGATAGGTGTCGAGCTAATTGACCCTGTTACAAACAAACCAAATCCAGAATTAGTAAAAAATATTCGTTATGCTGCCCTAAGCAAAGGTCTACTAGTTATAAGCTGTGGGGATCAGGACCAAGTCCTCCGACTAATTCCTCCGCTTATTATTACCAGCGAACAAGCAAAACAAGCAATTGATATATTAATAGAATCTATTAGGGAGTGTGTGTAATGAATAATGTTGTTGTAGGGAAAAATGCTGTTTTACAATTGTTGCTTACTGGTCACAAGATCAATCAAATTCTTATAAATAGGAACTCTAAGCACGATGAACGCATTAATTACATAATAGAATTAGCTGACAATGCGAAGACTCCTTATCGTTTTGTAGACCAAAGAGATCTTACTGAAAAATGTAGAAACGTTAAGCATCAAGGAATTATTGCTTATATTCCAAAACGACAGTTCTCTGAAGTAGAAGATATAATAGATCTAGCCAAATCAAAAAACGAAAAACCTTTTATTCTAATATTAGACGGAATTGAAGACCCTCATAACTTTGGCTCGATTATTCGTTCATCTGTAGCTGCTGGAGTTCACGGGATAATTGTTCCAAAAGTAAAGCAAGCAGACATTACTCCGATTGTATCAAAAGTAAGCACAGGTGCTGTAGAACAAATATTAATTGCAAAAGTAGCCAATATCGCCACCACGATTGATGCTCTAAAAGCAGAAAATATCTGGATAATTGGCACAGAAATGAATGCTCCTACTAGTTACTCTGACCAAGACTATGATATGGGCATTGGGCTAGTAATAGGAAATGAAGGAAAAGGGATGAGCCGTCTTGTAAAAGAAAAATGTGATTTTCTAGTACAAATCCCTATCTGCGACACAATCGACAGCTTAAATGCCAGTGTTTCAGCTGGTATTATGATTTTTAAAATAAAAGAAGTAAAAGATAAAATTAAAGGTAACTAATCATGCCAAAAAGAAAAATTTTAACTATTGGGAACCCTCTACTGAAAAAAAAGAGCAAACCAATAAAAGCTATTACTCCAAAAATCAAAGAACTTATCACTGATATGATAAAAATAATGTATGAGGCCAATGGCTGTGGTCTTGCTGCAGTACAAGTTGGAGAACTAATCAGAGTAATCGTAGTAGATACAAGTGACGAACGTAATGAAGTTCATATTGTTATTAACCCTAAAATCACTGAAAAAGATGGCACATTAGTATTCACTGAAGGTTGTCTTAGTGTTCCAGGTCTAGAAGGTGATGTAAAAAGGTTTAAAAAAGTAACCATAAAAGGGAAAGATCAAAACTTTAACGATATAGAAATAACAGCCGAAGGATATACAGCAGTTGCCCTCCAGCACGAGATAGATCATTTAAATGGGGAGCTATATATAGATAAAGCTATCCCAAGAACAATCAAGCCAATAGACCCTGTAGAGCCAGAACATTCACTATGACAGAGAAGCTATTTTTCTTAGGGACACCTTCGTTTGCAGCAAATATCCTTGATGGAATTTTAGATAAAGGCATAAATGTTGCGGGTGTTATTACTGGTCCAGACAAAAAACAAGGACGAGGACACAAGGTATCTGAATCTGCTGTAGCAAAAGCTACAATTAAACACAACATCGCAACATTCAAACCAAATGACACCAACGAATTAGAAAATATTCTTGCAAACAATAGCCCTACTCTTTGCCTGGTAATTGCCTATGGGATGATATTTCCGGAACATCTAGTATCAAAATATAACTTCATTAATATCCATGGATCTCTATTGCCAAAATATCGCGGACCATCTCCAATTCAAAGCTGTTTGCTAAATGGAGATAAAATCTCAGGAGTAACTCTAATGAAAATTGGAAAAGGGATAGATGATGGAGATATGATTACTGCAAAAACGACCACAATAGACCCAACTGAAACTGCTGGCAGTTTATTTGAAAAACTAGAATCTATAAGCACAGACTTGCTTGTAGAGCATCTTCCTCGTTATAAAAATTGGGGCTACACAAAACAAGACAGCTCTGAAGCAACTCATACTAAAAAAATCAAAAAAGAAGATGGAAAAGTAGACTTATCAAAAGATAATCCAACTGCTATCTACCAAAAATATCAAGCATTCATGCCTTGGCCAGGAATTTACACTTATCAGAATGAACAAAGAATCAAACTTGTAGAGATAGAACTAGAGGAAAATCTACTAAAAATAATCAATGTACAAAAAGAAGGGAAAAAAACGATTTCTTACTCCGATTTTCTCAATTCAAACGAACCCTTAATTTAAAGAAAAAACCTTTCCCATTAACAATGAAATAATGAATAAAATAACCAATGAACTAATCTGTTTGTTTCTCCCCTACTATATATAGTATAATTAATAGATAAGCGCTCATACTAAATTCTGAGGATGCAAATGGCAAACAAAAATAAAAAACATATTACAGTAACTTCTAACGATAACGACCAAACAATTCGACTAGAAAACCCAAACCTCAAAATAGTATCCAAACAAGGTGAGCAAATCTCTGTTCACAATTTCTTTGAGCTATTTAGTACTGTTGAAAAAACAAAAAGAATAAAAAAACAACTAGATAAAGACATCAAAATGCTAAAACAAATAAAACTATCATTTCAAAAGAAACTAAAAAAATTCAAAACTGCAAAGCTATTAAGTGTTAGAAAGCTAAAAGAGAGAGAAAGCTATCTACTAAACCATTACGAAGAAATTGTTACAAAAATGAAAGTTCAAGCTGAACAAGAAATAACAAAACAATTTTCTGAATTCAAACAAGAAATAGTAGCTGAAAAAGATAAGATTTATGAAGAAATAGACTCTACAACAACTAAATCTATCAAATCGATAACATCAGAAGGAAACAAGTTTACTAAAACACTAAATTCTTCAGAATTTAACATTACAGAACAATTAACCAAAATCAAAACAGAAATAAAAGCTGAAAAAGATAAAATCACATCAGAAATTAAGACATCAACAAAAGAATCTATTAGTGAAATAACTACTGAAGGCAGCAAATTCACTGCTACTCTAAATAATGCTGAGGCAAATATAGAAGAAAGAACTGAAGATAAACTTACATCGCTTGAACAAACAATTACAAAATTAAAAGAAGATGCTTTATCTGATATTGAAACAACTAAAACTGAAATAATTGATGAAATTGAGGATGTAGGAACTACCAAAGAAAAATTTAAAAAATTCACGAAAATTAGCCAAGACTATATTAAAGAAAGTATTGATAATGCATTAGAAGAAATTCGTTCCATAAGAGAAACAATGTCGACAGAAATAAATACACTCAATTCCTCTACTACAAAAGAAATAGCAGAACTACAAGCGTCAACAAAAGAACAAAGCCAAGAAATGATTACTGAACTTAAGGAACTAAAACTTAACCTTGTAAAAGACATAGATGAACTGAAAAAAACAACATCCTCTGAACTCTCTGCTATATCAAGACAATCCAAGCAAGAAAGCACCGATACCCTCAAAACAATATTAAATAATCTTGAAGATTTCAGCACTAAAACAAAATCAGAAATAAAAGACTTAACGGAAAGGTTTGAGGCTGAACAAGACACAATGACCAAAAACACATACAAAGACTTACAACGCATACAAGCTAAGCTAGAAGAAATCGATAAGACTGAAGATATTAGAGCTATTACTGAACATTTTAAAGAATTAAAGAAAGAACAAGATTTAACGATTGAGGATGTTAAGTTTTCTGCAAAGCAAGCTCATGCTCAAAGTATTGATGAATTGCTAACAAAGGTACAGGAAATAAAAGTAGCTAACAAAGAAGAGTTAAACCTTGTAAAAACAAACATATCCGAACATGAAAACATGTTCTACGAAAAAGTTCAAAAGAATCTAGATGAACTTCTAGAAATAAGCAAACTTGAAAGCGATAAACAACTAGCAGAAACATCTAACACAATAAAAATACTCAAAGAAGATACTGCAACAGAAATTAATAACATTAGAAGCGAGCTTAAAGAAGAAAAACTACAAATGGTAGAAGAAGCTCTGCGTGATTTAGCTGAGCTGAAAGATGACATAAACAATAAAGCAGAACAACAAGTTGCTGAAGCAGCAAGAATGCTACAAGACTTCAAACAATCTTTCGAATATGCACAAAAACAACTTATTAATGCCAATGAAGACAAATACCAAGAATTTGAAGCAGAAATAAACATAAAACTGCAAGGACAGCTTGAATCAGCAAAATCATATATTGAAGACATTAAAGGTGATTCACTAAAACGTGTACATGAAATAACTAGAGATGTAGAAACTGAACAAAAAATACTCAACAAATTAATAGTGCAAGTAAAAGGAATTAAAACCACACTAGAAACTGGCGTATTTGCTAACCTAGATAGCACATTAGATAATATTGAATCTATTAAAAGCACACACACGTTAGAAATGGAAAACCTAAAAAAAGAAAATAACAGGACACAACAAGAAACCGTTAGACAACTTAAAGAACTAGTAGAGAACTCTATCGAATCTCACTTAGAGAATGCACTTACTAGAATAGACCAACTTCAAAAACAGCTTAAAGATGAAAAGAACGAACTTACAGAATCTACTATCAAAATTAATAGGCTTCAATCTCAAACACAACAAGAGATATATGGTCAGTTAGAAAAAACACTTTCTAGTGTAAATACTATAAAAACAGAAGCAGAAAGTTCTATTAAAAAACTTAAATCAGAATCTTTCTCTGAAATTCTTAACCTCAAAAAAGGTCTACATCAAGTTATTAACTATCTTAAAAAACAAAAAACAAAAGATGAAAAAAAAATGTTATCTACTGAAACAATTATCACTAAAAAAAATAGCAACACTAGTACTGCTGCAGATGAACTAATCAGTATGTTACTAAAAGACGATTTAAGTAAAAACTAAGACTTAGGCATCTGTGCAAACAATTCCTGAATCTTAGCATCAGACATACCCCGAGCTTTTAAATCTGCAATCACTCCTTTCCGGCTAGGTTGTTCCTGTCCCACCGCTTGCTGTTTAGGCTCACTCGTTACAGGACCATTCATTGCTTTTCGTAATCCAGTAATAACATCGTCAATGCTTGTGCTAGCATCAATCTCACCTTCTAAATAAGCCAAACCAGCTTTAACACTAGTAACTGCATCTGCTTGTGAATCACCAAGGGTATTTGTATAAAACCCATTCTCGGAAAGTTTATTCTCTCCATAGTTCAAACTATAAAGCTCCTCAAGTAAATTATTACCCTCTGTAGCTAACTTTTTAAAAATATTTTCATTCTCTGTTAGGTCCTTCTCTGGTATCTTCTTTTGTAATTTTTTCAAATTAGCTTTGGCTTTTGAAACATAATCATTCTCCGTAGCTGAACCCTTAGCTATATTTTTACTTATTAATATATCAGAACTCACATCACTTGCTGAAAAACTATCTAATTTAAATTCATCTTCCTTGCCAGCTATAATCTTATTACGAACTAACTGCATCTTCCCAGCGAAATCTTCATCTAAAAGTTCATTTATGGTTTTCTCTTTAATCGTTGGATCTTCCTTTACTTTATCAGCTGCGCTCTGCATTATAGCCTCAAACTTCTCTGATTCATCTGTCCATTTAAACCACTTATCTTTCAAATCTTTAGTTTCTATAACATTAGCTTCTAACAAATCCCAAACAAATGAATTATATAATTCTATTGCTGTCTTATTATCAAGTTCTGAAAAACTTTTATCAGTATACTTAGCTAATATCTCTTTATTTCTGCCCCAATACACTTTTGCTTTAGGACCATTAGTAATATTCTGTGATTTTAATATTTGTGCCTTTGTCTTAAACTTATAATTCTTATCTTCCGAAAAGAACTCAAAAGCTTTATCTGCCAGAGTGGTAAACTCAGCTTTATTATAACTTTCTATTTTACCATTTTCAGTCCATTGGATAGTATCCTTAGAAATATCACCATTCGTATTTTGGTTGCCATTATTTAGCAATACGTACAGAAACCAAGCACCAGAATCTTCTTTTTTTGAAGCACCTTTATCAAGTATATCATCCATAGCAGTATGGGATATAATATGCATATTTGCTTCACTAACTATAAGATTGTCTTTTGCGAAGGGAACCAGTAATAACTTATTAAAAAGATTTATTCTGCTTGCCTTATATTCCTTATCACTTGTGCCAAATTTGCCTATATCTTTAACATGTTCTTTTAACATAGTTACTATTTCTTGGCTTCCCGAACTTTTTAATAATATATTACTTGCCCCTTGAGGCGTAACCATACTTAATAAAGTCATTTCACATTTTCTAAAGAACTTACTTTTTTGATCAACTCCTAATTGTTTAGCTAATGCTATCTTTTCATAATCACCTAATCTTGAATCTATTGTTGTTGTTGGCTTATCACTTTGTGCCTCTGGAGTATCAGTCACTTCAGTAGCACTACCTCCTACTACATCTCTTGCTGGCAACATCGTGATTCCCGCTTTAGTAGCATCGTCAAATGCTATATCTGTTTGTTTAGTCGTAACAATAGGAGTAGCTGTTGTTAAACCCCCAGTTACTCCTGCATTTTCAGCAGTCTCTTTTTGTTTTGGTATAACAGCTGTTTGGCTGCTGATGATTGGTTTTTGCCCTATTGGTGCCATTATCTTCCCCTTCAAATTAATTCACAATTAGGTCATTGAGGCTCTCGAAATGTCCTCAATAACGGATTATTAATCAAGCCAACTTAAAATGTCGACTGATGTATCGTCTTCTTTATATTCAGCAATCGTTGATAAATTCTTTGATTGTCTTTTTGCATGACTTTCTTTTAACTGTTTTGGATGCCAATTATCCTTTGCCTCATACTTACTCTTTAACATTTCATTCCCCTTCCGGATTTATAATAAGAGCATTTGGATCTACTACCTCGATATCTACCACTGCTCTTTCTCTCAAAACATTAGCACCATTATTTTGCGATCCATCAATACTAGTTTTCTTATCTTCATCATGAGCACGCTTTTCCTTCATCGCTCCAATAGCATTCGCAAGATTATGTATTTGCTTTGGTAAAATAACTTTTGAGCCTAAACCTTCAAGCAATGCAGCAATTGCATTTGCCCCTTCTACGTCTCCTTCGTCTACTTTTGCCATAAGCTGTTTAATAAAAGCTGCCTCTTCAATATCATCTTCATAGGCTTTCTCTGCTAATTGCTTTAACATTTCCATCCACATAATATGGTTCTGCTCCATTGCTTCTATAATCATTTGGATAACTTCTGACCTTGCTTCAGCAGCCATATTCATTATTTCCGCCATTATCTCTAAAGCATATCCACTCATTTTTGGATTTTCTTTATTTTGCGCTTTTTGCCCAACAAGCGTACCTAAGCTCTTATAATCTTCTTCTTTGGGATCAACTTTTGAAGTAGCTTTAATCGTAAACTTACCATATTTATCAATTTCAATATTAACTGATTTGATTACTAATTTTAAAAGATTAGCTTTTAAAGATTTCATGCTCTTTTCAGCATTTTTATTATCTTTCCCGAAAAGTAACTTAGCCAAAACTGTTTGTTGTTCTGCCTCTGATTTCCCTGAAAATGGATTTCCCCCACCCTCGGAAGAAACATTCACACTAAAAGTTATCTTATTATCACCTTCACCCATTGTAAGGCTAACATTATTTAAATTCTCAGCATTTTTATTACTAGCAGCCTTTTGCTGATTAGTTAGAACTCTTGCTGCTGATCCATCTACTAGTGTCATTCAAAACTCCTCTATACTAAAATACCTATCACTAATATATCGTTGCTGATGCATCTAAAATCCCGCTTATTTTTATTAAACAGAAACTTTAGATATATTATTCACATCTTATATCTTTTAGAATGCCCACTTTTAAGGGTTTTAAACATAAGAAATCCAACCCTCTCCCTAGCCCTCTCCCAGGAGAGGGAATAATAA
>CAYSAQ010000012.1:0-47909 GCA_964429235.1 uncultured Candidatus Marinamargulisbacteria bacterium | reverse complement strand
TTGCTTGACATGCAAGAGGTCAATGGTTCAATTCCGTTATCACCCACCATTAAAATCACTAATCTACGAGCTAGTAAAACCAAAGATATTTAGCTATAATAGTGATAGCTCAAGATAAAGGAAGTATTAGTATGTTTTCAGAAGATAATTTATCAGATTTCGATTTCGAAGAACTAGACAATGAAATAGGTCTTGGAGACCTTTTAAAACAAAAGGATAATATATTTATTTCCATTCTAAAAAAGATAATATTTGGAATTCTAGTACTCGTAATTGGAGTCATAGTTTTCTATGAAAGTTTCACTATTGGAAAAGTTCTTTTCCTTTCTGATAATACTAATTCTATTCAAATCCAATCAATAGAAGAAGATCCTGCAATTACTGCAGAAAATGATTTGATGCTTACGAGTGAAAATTCTGAGGAATCATTAATCATTCCTCAATCTGAAGCAACTACTAGCGAAAAAGAAGAACCAATTGTAAAAGAAGCTAAAACAATAAAAACTCAAGCACCTACAGAAGTTATTGCTGAAACTAAATATGTGCTTATTGCAGGAACATTTGCACAACTTAATAATGCTAAAAGAATTAAAAACCAAGTATCATTATTAGGCTACAATCCAGAAATAAAAAACATTACTAGAAATGGCGCCATCTATTATCGCGTAATTGCTAATACATTTACGGACAAAGAACAAGCTAACAAAGCAAAAAGAACTCTTAATTCAGCTGGAATTGATAGTTTTTATATTCCTGCTAAATAATGTTTTTTAGTGAAAGATTAAGACAAAATATCGGAATAGACTTAGGGACAGCCAATACTGTTGTATTCGTAAAAGACAGAGGCATTATACTTAGAGAACCTTCAGTAGTAGCAATAGATAAGAATTCCCGACAATTAATGGCTATAGGCAAAGAAGCCAAGCTTATGGTAGGAAGAACTCCTGGCAACATTATTGCAATGAGGCCACTTCGTGATGGCGTAATAGTAGATTTCGAAATAACAGAGCAAATGATAAGACGATTCATTAAAAAAGTATATCCAAACAGATGGTCTTCTTTCTTCAAGCCTAGAATTATTATAGGAGCACCTTACGGCATTACTAATGTTGAAAGAAGGGCTATTATTGAAGCTTCTATTCAAGCAGGGGCGAAAGAAACATATCTAATAGAGGAACCAATGGCAGCAGCTATTGGCGCTAACCTCCCTATTGAAGAACCAACGGGAAATATGGTTGTTGATATAGGTGGTGGAACTACTGAAGTAGCAGTTATTTCACTAAGTGGAATAGTTGTAGCAAAATCAATCAGGGTAGCTGGTGATGAAATGGATCAGGCTATCGTCAATCACTGTAGAAAAAACTACAATCTGCTAATAGGTGAACGAACAGCAGAATCTATTAAAATTCAGCTTGGATCAGCTTATCCGAAAGTTAAAGAGAAAGAAATAGAAGTAAATGGAAGAGACTTAGTCACAGGACTTCCTAGAACATTCACGTTAACATCGTCAGAAATAAGACATGCTCTGCTAGAGCCTGTTAATACCATTGTTCAAACCATAAGACTAACATTAGAGCAAACTCCTCCTGAGCTATCTGTAGATGTCTCTAATAACGGCATATACCTCACAGGTGGTGGTGCAATGCTGAAAGGTTTAGATACATATATAACTGAAGAAACTAGCTTAAAGGTAGTCGTAGTTGAAGATCCATTATCAAGTGTTGCTTATGGAACAGGTAAAGTTCTTGAAGATCTTGATAGGTATAAAAGAGTTCTTATCGCTGAAAAAACCTAATCATAACAAGACAAAAACACTTTAAACTCGGTCCCTAATGAACTGCTTTCTACTGTAATATCTCCACCTGCATCATCGACTATTTTCTTAACTATAGCCAACCCTAACCCCGTTCCTGTTAAGTTTTTCCTTTTTGTATAAAATGGTTTGAAGATAGTTGTAATGTGCTCTGGATCAATCCCTACTCCATTATCTTTAATGGAGACACAAACCATCTCTCTATCTTGCATCATAGTTCCATAACCACACACCTCAACAAATTTCTCATCCTTATCATTCTCAATAACGGCCTTAATAGCATTATCAATTATATTCATAAATACTTTCTGAACCTGATGATCAAACATTAAAATATTCTTATTCGCTACTTTATTAATTGAAACTTTTACATCATATTTTTTCACTTCTTCTGACACTTGAAACTGTGAAACCATTCTATCTAATGAATCGAATACATTAACCTTCTCGGTAGGAATATCCTTAGATGTTCTAGAATAATCCAAAAAATCATCAGCAATCTTCCTTAATTTATCATTAATCTGCATTGTTTCATCAATAACTGACTGCATCTCTTTGTTATTAACAAGCAAGAATTTTAAACTCTTAATCATTAATTCTTTATCTTTTATTTTTAATTTCTCAATCTCGTCATACAAGTTTTTAATTACTTGCTCATTATTATCAATCATCTTTTCTTGTTTCACATAAGTAAAAAGCCTATTCATTGCGCTAAGCGGATTACGAATATCATGTGCCACCTCACCAGAAAGCTTACCCATGGCTGACAATTGTTCCTCTTCAATCAATCTTTCTTGAGCATCTTTCAAGTCAGAAAGCGCTATTTTAAGCTGGTCATTTTTCTCTGAAAGTGCATTTTTATGCTCCATATGCATCTTTTTTTCTGTCTCTATTCTAGTCTTTTCTTCAATCTCAAAAATTCTCATTAATACTAATGAACCTTGATTAATCATAAACCTAAGCAATCTAAAATCTTTAGGTTTGAGTTTATCTCCACTCTTCTTCTTTCCAACTACCAATATTCCGTTAAGTTTGTTTTTAAAGAGACTTCCTACAAGTGCTGACGCATGTATTGAATCAACCACCGACAAAGCATTCCTTATATCGATGCCATCATTATAAACAGTCATCTTAGAGATATCCTCTCTTACTAAGATATTCCCTTGCGCCCTCTGTATCATTGTAAAAAGTGAATGTGTTGATTCAATTGAAAATAATTTAGAACGTTTTCTGGGATTTATAAAAGATTCTAAGTTATCAAGCTCTAAATAATAGTACTTTGTTTTAGTCTGATTTGGTAAAAACAACCCTACAGAAGATACCTTAATGTATTTTCTAATATCTTCCTCCAATGAATACAGAAGGAAATATATATCTGTAATCTCACTTAGCTTTCTATTCACTCTATCCAATGCTTTCTCATAATTATAATCAGCTGCATAAAACAAAGCATCTGTTATATTTTTCATCCATTCTTTTATATACTCTGATGAAATAATAAAAACAGTCCAAAATGCTGCAACTAATAAGTAACGATATTCAACAATATCAACAAAAATCTTCTCTGTTAGAAAATTTACCAAAAGAACAAAAGGTAAAATAACAAGCGAGAATAATATAACGAAATATGAACTACGTTTTAAAATAACTTCTACATCAAGAAATTTAAGATACAGAATATTAAAAACCATAAATAGCCCATAAACAACAACAAAGAAACTGGATGCTAAATTAAATATTGAGTAATAAAAATTATTAGAAAAATTAGGTATTAATAAGAAATAAAAAAACATGCTCAACATTGCAAAGAATGATCCAACAAATAAATATTTTAATTTTTTATATTCTTCGCCTTTAGTATTTATAAACGCAAAAAATAAATCAAAAAAGGATACAGAAAAAACAGTTAAAAAATAGATAAGAAAAATATACCAACCAATTCCCGGAGATATTATATACCTATTATCAAACTTCAAAACGACGTCAGCTCTGAAATAAGGAGTGAAATTTAACACCAACACACATAAGGCCACAACACTTGAATATTTTATAAACTTTGGCCTGTTTACCTTAGTAAATAAGAAAGTAAACCTATTATAAACAAGGGGCAACAACGTTACACTAATATAAAACAACCAATCTGAATACAAAGCAATTTGATTATCTCTAGTGATGCCTTGAATAAAACAAGATAATGCAACTAAACACATTAAAAAAACAAAAATAGTATAATAAATATTTACCTTATTAAGCCTATCATTAAAGAAAACAACCAACGCTAATGGGAGTACTACTAAAATTACTAAAAGTGGAGAAATTCTACTAAAATATATTAAAAAATCATACATAGCTAAACCGTAACTTTTTTATAAGCCTCGCTAAGGATTTTTACTGTCTGATCTATATCTCGTTTTGTATGATTTGAGGACACTATAAACCTTAAACGTCCTTCATTTAATCCAACTGCTGGATAAGCAGCCCAATTTGTAAAGATTCCTTGCTCAAAAATCTCTCTGCATAATAATGCTAATATCTTTGGATTTTCTACATAAATAGGCACTAATGGACTTGTGCTATCTCCATAATCAAATCCTGCTGCCTTGAGTTTTTTTCGCAAATAACGAGTATTACTCCATAGGCTATCTCTATATTGTGAGTCTATTGATAATATCTCTAATGATTTCAAAACAGCACCAGCATCAGCTGGACTAATACATGCTTGAAAAATATAAGGACTTGAGTTGAACTGAATATATGTTGCCAACTCTTTATTACAACTAATAATACCACCAAGTGATCCAGCAGATTTTGATAACGTAGTCATAACAACATCAACATCAGCTAAACAACCCATCTCATCACAATAACCTCTACCATCTTTACCATAGAACCCAAAAGAATGAGCTTCATCTATGAAAAGTAAAAAATCTTTATTTTTCTTTAATTCGACATAATCCCTAAGAGGAGCTTCTGTGCCTGACATAGAATAAACAGATTCAGCAATAACGAGAACTGTCTCATAGTCTTTACTATATCTGTTAACTTTTTTCTCAAGATCATCAACATTATTATGTCTAAAAGGAATAAATTTTGCTTTACTAAGCTTTATTCCATCAATAATACTTGCATGACATTCTTTATCAAATAATACTAAATCTTTAGAACCTACTAATCCAGATATTGCACCTAAATTAGCTGCATATCCTGTAGGAAAGATTATACTTTCTTCTTTATTCCAAAAATAACTAAAAAATTGTTCTATTGCTCTATGCAGTTCATTCATTCCACCTGAAACCATTGAAGTTCCACTTCCTGTTCCATATTTTTCTATACATTGTTTTGCATATTCAATTACTTCTGGATGTCTATTCATACCTAAATAATGATTAACATTCCATATATAATGTTTTTTCTTGGATTTAATATTCTCTGTTCGACTTAAAATCTCACCTTTGTGATCACTCGCTGTTTTTATATACCTATCATAAGGAAATATGCTCATTTCAGACTGTAATTCTTTTAAGGAGTGTGTTACTTCTGCTCTTTGTTGAAGCGTCAAAGCAGAATCATCACTAACTTTTTTGGCTATATAGCCAATTTGCGTGCTGTAGTCTAAGTCATATCCATGTTTTGATATTATTTTTGTCCCAGCAGCATTATTAGTAATTACTTTAACATCTGGATTCTGAATAATAGTGGTTTTCTTTACATCCTGTAAAGACAAATACAACGCCCCATTCCCTTAGATTGTTCCCCTATATATATAGTACATGAAATTATAGGCAAATTTCAACTATTAACTCTAAATAAATATGTGGTAATGAAGTCCTTTTCCTGGAAGATTATCTAATAACAGCTGACCATTAAGAATGTCTTCAACACCATTCTTAATCATCCAGCTACCTAAGCCAGTACCATCTTTCTTGCCTTTAGACACATAAGGATCAAAGAATGTTGATTCAATACCAGAAGGCAAACCACCTGCGTTATCGCCAACAATTATAACTAATTGAATGTTTTCCTTTGTAACTAACGACAACTTCTCTTTATGGCTATCTGCATAATCTTCAAAAGTCATAACGGTGATGTCAATCTTTGGATCTTTTATTTGATTAACATGAAACGCATCACTAGAATTCTTAATAATATTTAATACTACCTGCGTAAAGAGAGTGTTTTTATCTGCAACTATATCTCCATCATATAAATACTCTACATTTATAGGGAAACGTTTTGAATACTGCATCTCTAGCATCTCTAAAAACTCATCTAATGAATGCTTAATATTCATACTTTGTAATTGAACAGTAATGTTCTTCTCTTTTGAATATTGAAACAATACTAATTGGTTTGCATTAAAAAATTGTGTCATCTTTTTAAGACGTTCTAACATCTCAAAAGTTCTATCCATATCATCAGCTTTGATAAAACGTTTTATTAAATCAGGCATCATGAGTATTGGAGCAAACATATTCTTTAAATCATGCAAAAGTCCTGCAAGCATTCTATTCTTTTCATGAAAAATCTTACTTCTTTCAAGTTCAATAACATGTTTATACGACTGAATAGCATTTAAAAGAGAATCCATTATCATCTCTACTTCGTTTGCATGATTCTTCACTATATAACCATGAGGTCTATATTTTTTATAAATATCAAACCCATCGCCATAAGTACTTTGGTATCCGGTAATAAATATAATTGGAATATTAACATTAATTTCTTTAATATGATTAAATACTTCAAACCCATCCATATCAGGAAGTCTGATATCTAATAAAATTGTCATTATCTCTGATTCATGTTCTTTATACTGTCTTATAGCTTGATTACCATTACTACATGAAATAATATTAAAACGCTTATTCAGAAGCTTTTTAATTGATGAGAGTTGATGTTGGTCATCATCAACAACCATAATAGTTTCTTTATTAGAATCCATTACTACTTCATCTGATTTCCCAGTATTTAAAATCTCATCTAAGGATAAGTTGTCAGTATTTTTTGAGTTTATAATATTTTCAATGCTTGTCATATATCGTCCTAAAAAGTATTTTCTTCTGAAGGAAACTCTTTACTCATAACTTCCTTCTTATAAGATAATACAGCATCCTTAATATCATCAGCAAGGTTTGCGTATCTTTTTACAAATTTAGGCTTAAATTTAGTAAACATTCCTAGCATATCTTGTGCTACCAAAACCTGTCCGTCACAGGCATTACCTGCTCCGATACCAATTGTAGGAATATTTAATTTAGAAGTTATTTTGGCTGTTAATTCTTCTGGAACCATTTCAAGAAAAAGCAAAGAAGCTCCAGCATCCTGCAAGGAAATAGCATCGTCAATTATCTTCTGAGCACTAGACTCATTTTTACCTTGAACCAAATTGCCGCCAATTCGATTTACTTGTTGTGGAGTAAACCCTAAGTGCCCTACTACCATTATTCCTGCTTCTACCATTCTTCTAATAACAGAAAGAACAAACTCACTGGCTCCTTCTACCTTAACGCCCTTAGCGCCAGCACGGAGTAAAGAAATCGCATTCTTCAAAGAATCTTGTATTGATTTATGATAAGAACCAAAAGGCATATCAGAAATTATAAGAGAATTATTTACACCATTCGCAACAGCAGTTGTATGAGCTAACATCATCTCCATAGTAACTGGAACAGTTGTATCATAACCATAAACTACCATTCCAAGAGAATCACCAACTAATAACAAATCCACTCCTGCTTCATCAAAGATAGCTGCTAATAGTGCATCATATGCTGTTAGCGCAACAATTGGTTCTGCTTTATTCTTTTTTTCTTGAAGTGTTTTTATACTAATCATTTTTTCTTACTAAAAAAGCCTAGCACTCTGTCCATTGTTCTCTTCACACCATCAGGCATATTTTCTTGCTTAGTGCGCTCTATCTCTACATCAAGATATGACAACAAGTGTTCCCCTAGTTTCTTTCTATTAAGTTTTCTATATAGTTTCCCATCTTTTGCTATTGAAATAATTCCAGTTTCTTCTGATGTAACAAGCACTATTGCATCTGTAAGCTCTGCTAGACCTAATGCAGCCCTGTGCCTGGTTCCTAAAGACCTATCTCTAAGCTTTGTCTGAGTAAGAGGAAGAAGACATCCTGCTGCCTCTATTTTGTTACCTGTAATAACAACAGCCCCATCATGTAATGGATTCTTTCCATAGAAAAGACTAAGCAATAACTCATTAGAAAACTGCGCATTAAGAATAACTCCTGTTTCCTTTATGCTATCAAGGTTATTAATACGCTCAATTACCACCAAAGAACCTATCTTATTCTCTGCAAGCAAATCTATAACTTTTATTAAGTTTTGAATGAACTGTATAGAAAATACACCATCTGTAACTTTATTATTCATCCACATGTGTCTTAGCTGCGTACCCTGCCCTAATCTTTCTAAAAACTGTCTAAGTTCAGGCTGAAATACAATAAGAAAAACAAAAAGCATTATCATGGCTAACTTTTGCATTAACCAATCAATCGTGTAAAGCTGCAAAAAATGACTAATACTATAAAAAATAAGAACTATAAAAACACCCTGCAATAGTTTACTAGCATTTCTGTTCTTAGTCCAAAGCAACAATTGATATATGATAATCGCAACGATAGTAATATCGATAATATCTTGCCATCTAAACACAAGCAAAGTTTCTAGATTCATTAATTAATCCTCAAATCGTTTCGAACAATATCTTCTAACGTTTCTCTTTTCAAAACTTGTTTAGAGTTACCATCTTCAACAAATACCATTGCTGGCTTTCTATATCTATTATAATTACTTGCCATGGAATATCCATAAGCACCAGTAGCATATACCATCAACATGTCACCTTTTTCTGCTTTGGGCAAATCGATATCTTTTATAAGGATATCTCCAGATTCACAAAATTTACCAGCGATTGTGTATTTTTCTGTCTTATCCTCTTCAATCTTATTAGCAATATCTGCCTGATATTCAGCCCCATAAGTTATTGGTCTAGCATTATCAGCCATACCACCATCTACTGATATATAATTTCTAAGTTCAGGAATCTCTTTTACTCCACCAATGCTATAAAGAGTTACTCCAGCATTTGCGACTATCGATCTTCCTGGTTCTAATATAAGGATAGGTTCTATCGGATAATTTGTTCTCGCAATAGCATCTTTCATACTCGCTGCAATAGCTGCAACAAACTCTCTCACACTTGGAGGATCATCTTGGTCTGTATATTGAATGCCGATGCCACCACCAATATTAACTGCTGTTGCTAATATTCCTGTTTTCTCATTTACTTCTACCGATAAATTCATCAATGTATCTATCAGCACGTGGAATGGATTAGTATCAAATATCTGAGACCCTATATGAGCATGAAATCCTGCAAATTCGATAAAATCAAACTCTTTAGTAGTTTCAACAAAATCAATTATATTCTCGAAATGTACTCCAAATTTTGTATCACGCTGTCCTGTTTGAATAAACTCATGAGTATGAGCCTCTATTTCAGGAACAATACGTACCATTATAGTAACCTTTGTATCTAATCCCAAATCTTGATACACATCATTGATAGTAAATAACTCATCTTTGTTATCTACAACAATAACGCCAACACCTTCTTCTAAAGCAACTTTAATCTCAGGAATAGTTTTATTATTGCCATGAAAATATGCTCTGCTTGCCGGCACGCCAGCATTAAGCATAGAATAGAATTCGCCATCAGAAACTACATCAAAAAACAAACCATCTTGTTCTAATATTTGATAAACTGCCGTTAACGATAATGCTTTACTAGCATAAGAAATTCTTGCATTTGCATAGTTATCTTTTATAGACAAATAATCAGAAACTACTTTTTTCACTGTAGCTACATCTAAGACATATAAAGGGGTTCCGAATTCTTCTCTTAATTTCTCAAGATCACAACCACCTATACTTACCGAATTTCCATTCGTTTCATAAGTATCTGGCTTAACCATTATACAGACCCACGTTCTTTAAGAAGCTTATACTCTATACTATCTACAAGCGCTAACCAGCTAGCTTCGATAATATTTGCACTTACTCCAACTGTGCCCCATGTTTCTGTCTCATCTTGAGATTCGATAATAACTCTTACTTTAGCATCTGTACCATCAGTACTATTCATAACTCTAACTCTATAGTCTATTAAGTGAACATTAGCTATTTCAGGAAATCTTTCTTCTATAGCTTTTCTAAGAGCATGATCAAGCGCTCCGACAGGACCTGTTCCTTCTCCTGCAGTGTGTATGGTATCGCCAGCTACATCTATTTTAACCATAGCCTCTATCGTGTGTGAATCATCTTTACCAAACATATCATTTATTACTCTAAAGCTAAGAAGCTTAAAGAATCTCTTATATTGATTAGTTGCTCTCTTAAGCATAAGTTCAAATGAAGCTTCACCTTCTTCAAACTGATAACCCATTTTTTCCATCTCTTTTATATCTGCTAGCAATTCTCTAACAGCAGGGTCCTTTGGATCCAGCTTCATGCCTATTTTTTCTGCCTTATATTGCAAGTTACTTATTCCTGAAAGCTCCGAAACAAGCACTCGTTGCTTATTGCCTACTAATTCTGGCTTAATATGTTCATATGTCTCTGAATGCTTATTGATAGCACTAACATGTATTCCACCCTTATGAGCGAAAGCACTTTTGCCAACATAAGCAAAATGATTATTATGAGGAAGATTTGCTAACTCACTTACATGACGAGATACATCAGTAATGGTTGCCAATTCTGCATCAGACATACAATTAACGCCCATTTTAAGCTTCATTGAAGGAATTATAGAACAAAGATTAGCATTGCCAGCTCTTTCACCATAACCATTTATTGTGCCTTGCACTTGTGCAGCACCATGTTTCACTGCCATTAATGAATTAGCAACTGCCAACTCCGAGTCATTATGTGCATGAATTCCAATTGGAGTTTTAATATTAGTTTTTACAGCTTCCATTATTTCAGAAACCTCATGAGTTAATGTTCCTCCATTTGTATCCGCTAACACTAATACGTCTACTCCACCTGCTTCAGCAGCCTGTAAACACTTTATTGCATACTCTGGATTTTTCTTATAACCATCAAAGAAATGCTCTGCATCAAAAAATACTTCATCCATATTATCTTTAAGAAACTTTATTGAATCTTCTATCAGTTTGAGGTTTTCTTCTAAAGTGATTTTTAAAGCATGTGTAACATGAAAATCCCATGTCTTACCAAAAATACATGCTACCTTCACTTCTGATGCAACTATTGCTTTCAAATTAGCATCATCTTCTGCTTTATTAATTGCACGTCGAGTACTTCCAAAAGCAACTAATTTGGCCCTATCAAGGGTTATTTTTTTCATAGCATCAAAATATTCAACTGCTTTTGGATTAGAACCTGGCCATCCACCTTCTATGTAATGCACACCAAGCTCATCAAGCAGTTTCGCTATTTTTATTTTATCTGAAACAGTAAAGGATATCCCCTCGCTCTGTTCACCATCTCTTAACGTTGTATCAAAAAGCTTTACTTCCATAGCAATCATTATATAGGTTAAAGGCTAAAGCTTAAAGCCTAAAAGAGCTGCAGATTAATATTTCATGTTTAAGAATCAAGTTTATGGGCATAAAAATAACTAGATATAAAAGAGGGGTGAGGGGATTTAATGAATATTGTTAGAAAAAGAAGTTATACCGTTACCCAGGAGCAAGAGTCTTTGCATAAAATAATCAAAGATAATTACGGTGAAATAAAGAAAATAGAAGATGTTATCAGATACCTAGAACAGTTCAATTTATTAGTCTCTATGGACTTATATAAAGGAGACACTCTACTGCTCCCTAACCTGCCATCATATCTAAAGAATAGCGATCCAGCATATATCAAATACTCATTTAAAAGAAACGATACATTAAAAAACGTTATAACTAGTTATTATGAAGATGAAAACTTAAACCTAGCAAAATTGGAACAATATATAAAACAAATCAATGCAATAGCTAAAGAGCCAAAGGAATTTGATACTATTCTAATTCCAACACAGCTTCCAAGCTATTTTTACCGCAACAATTCTTCAAATGAAACGATAACTTTCATGGAGAGTTTTAATCAGGTTATAAATCAAGAAGAATTTGAGATAATATAATGCCTCCCAAAGTTAAGAGTACTGGGATATCCGCAACAAAATACAATCCGCAACAAAAAATTGCTAAGTCTCCAACAGATATATTAAAAAAAACCAATAAGCTCAAACCACAAACAAAATTATTATTAAGTGATTCATTAATTACTGGCATTATTAAAGCTGAAACAAAAAGGTTAAGCGGTCTCGAAAAATTAGGCATAGATGGATCAACTATCGGGAGAGGACAATTAAGCCAAGCTGCCTACAGCCAAGTAAAATCAAACTTAGAAAAAGAATTAGAGATGTTTTGCCAAAATAATAACATATCAAAATCAGGAAAACTGTCTACTGACATTAAAAATAAAAAGCTAGAAAAATTTATTATCCTTGCTTATCTTGCATTGAGAATTAATGAAGGAGTTAAGCCTGAGAGAGGCCCTGAGGAAGCATTGAAATTTGGAATAGGCAAGTATTTTGGTGCATTCGCTACTTTAAGAAAAGCCCAAATAAGTACAGGCAATAACTTAAACTTCAAGGCACTAGAACCATATCTTAAAAAAAACAAACCAGACACACTTTCATATATAAACGAAGTAGCTGCATACGGTAAAATAGCAAAACCTACTCTAACAGCTGAATTGCCTAAAACTAAGCAAGAAAATAAAAAATTAATTGAAAATTTTAACGTAAAAGTAACACCCATATCAATAGCATCCATACCCATAATAAATAAAACATGAAATCATCAAAACATTCCAAGCTATTTTTACCGCAACAATTCTTCAAATGAAACGATAACTTTCATGGAGAGTTTTAACCAAGTAATAAATCAAGAAGAATTTGAAATAGTATAAATAATAAAAAAAATAGGAGCAATATTATGAGCAACATGCCGATAACAGGATTAAACAATGTTTTAACTAACTTTGGTTCAATTGATAAAAATAAAGACAACAAATTAACCACAAATGAAATAAAAGCAGCTATAAAATCAAAACCACCAGAAATATCAGAAGACGGCAAAAAGTTTTTACAGGCTATTCTAGAAATACCTAACATGTATAACAATATTAAAAACATTGAAACAAGTGAAGACAAATCGTTATTTGGAAATACTAATTCAGCAGAAATCACAAAAGCTGATCTTCATACTTTGAATCGTAATACTGATGGAAAACCTAGAAATGAAAAATACCGAAATGGAGCACGAGTACCAGAAAGCATTGAAAAAGCTCTAATCCAATATAAAGAAGAAATAGAGAAAAATATAGGAAAACACACAACATCTACTGCAACAAAACAAGAAGAAATGGGTCAAATAAGAACAGGACTTATGAGCCAAAAAATGACAAAAGCTGAAATAAAAGAAATGATAAATCTTTATTCAGATAAAGGCTATGTACTAGTAAAGGGAAAAGATGGAAAAAAGGAAAAAGTTGAAGTACGTTGGCCTTCAAGAAAAACACTTCCAAAACTTAGAGATGCTATATTTGCAAAACAAGGTCATCCTGACAAGGAATCCTATCCTGTTGTTACAACAAAATCACAATTTGTTCCAAATCTAAAAAAAACCCTAACTACATTAGGTAAGACACCAGAATCTGGCAATGATGGTCACGTAAAAAATGCTTTAAAAGCATATCAAAAAGAATTAGTCTCTGAAGGAAGAGCTAAAGAGGTAACTGGCAAGTTTGGTTACCGCACTTGGAGAGCCATGATGGAAGATTTAGCAGTCTTAGCAGATATGCCTATAAAAGTAGGTGAGTCTACTGTAAAGCTAGACTATTAACTGACTCAGAGAAGCTATTTAACTGGTCTTTAACATAACTCTGCCATTCAGAGTCATATTTTGCTTTGACCTTTTTTACTTCTGAATCTATTAAAGATTGATGCGCAATTTGCATCATTTTATCTATGCTAGAATCAACTGACAGCTTGTCACCATTTATATCTATTTTCAAAGAAAATTTAGGGATACTTCGAACACTTTCAAACAAATATCTCTCAACCAAAGACCTCTCTTCTATTGCTGGGAAAAAACTCATTTTAAGACCATCCGTCTCCACGCCTACTTTAGCGATAAGCTTATCATCTGAATAACCCGCATCTACTGAAAAGTCATAAGTTCCTTTATCAATATTCAATGGAATCTGAGAACTATCCCAATACGCATTCTTTAAATCTTGATTCTGCATAAACCCATCTACAAGGATATCCACTCCCTCTCTAAGATCCACCGTGGAACCTATAAATGAAACTGACCTACCTAAGTTTTGTGCAAATTCAAATCTAGTAGGAACACCTCTAACACTTTGTTTATTAGTTATATCCTTTGCTCCACCACTAAATGGTCTATCGTTTTTATCAACTCCCAAAATCTCTATATCCTTAATATAGAAAGCCGGATAACTATCTTCTATTGGGAAAGAAACATCTATTCCCTTAAATTTATGAACAGGGACATCTGCCTTATCCTTTTTAAATGTCTTTAATATAGCAATAGCCTTATCTGCTATTCCTAAATACTTTCCAATCTGAACCCCAATTAAATCAGCAGTAAAGGATTGTTGTTTTGCATCTATTTTCCTTAATTTACTATCTATTGCTCCCATATCTGCTTTAGCAGCTTTGTTCACTTTCTTATTTGCCCACGCTGCCCTATTCTCAAAGCCCCTAATAGCAGCTTCTTTTTTTGAATACTCTAGCTGAACTTTATCGTACTGTTCCTTTAACTCCGCTAACTCCTGCAAATACTGAGGCAATTTCGTAAAATCACTTGGCTGATTCTGCTCTTTTTCTTTTATAGCTATCTCTAACTGCTTAAACTCTTTATCTAAACTCTCGTCTTCGAGGACTTCTTGCAGAACATTATAAGAACTCTGTATTGCTACTAACTCTTCTGATAAGACTTTCTCTAGCTTTGCTTTTGAAAGATCGAGGATACTATCAAGTTCAAGCCTTTTACTAATGCTCTCAGCAGAATAATAAGAAAGCACCCCATCTGCCATGCCAGCAACTTTGCTACTTTTGGCTGACTTATCTTCATCTTGAATACCATCTGATGCTATCTCTATATCATTATTAATAAAGGAAACGCCAGCTATTAACATTTTATCTACTACAAATTTTCCTTTAAGTAAATTATTCATATCTATATCTAACTTCACATCTTTAATTGAAACATTATCATTTGCTTCGTCATAAACAACTAACAAATCAGAAAGAGATAATTGACCATGAATAATACTTAAGTTAAGTTTTTTAATAGATACATCAACTTTTGGAATCGCAGATAAAGAACTTTGTATGACAATTTTTACAATTGGTTCAAACAAAAACAGCCTAAAAGCAATTAAAACTACAATTACTAGAGAAAAAGGTACGAAATATTTTTTACGAATCATCTGAACACCTTCTTAACATCTCTATACTTCATATATAATTTGTAAAGTTTGGAAGATTTTAATATTTTTATAATTTTTAGTTTATTAAAAAACTTATTTATCTTTTCTTGATACTTTTTTCTATATAACAAAACAAGCTTCACGAAAATAAGCTCTGCCGGTATAAGCAAAACTAACCCCACAATTAACCCACCCAACACCGCCGTGTTATTGAATTTTGTATATGGAACTATAGGTATATTATATAAAAGAGTATAAAAACCCTTTAAGGTCTCTATGTTAAGCAATAGCGAGCCTAGCTCATGAACAAGTAAAAGTGCATATCCATTTATTAGCTTAAACAAAAAAGCAAACATAAAGAAACTAGGCAAATGAACTTGCAACATAAAAATAACAAAAAGCAATATAAAATGAATTAGATTAAACCCAGGCATTAAAGAAAACAATAATGCTAAGGATATTCCCCACGCCATCTGCTTTGGCGAATCATTGCTCATCAGAAAACTAAAAAACTTTATAATTTGTTTAATAAACACAAACTGAATTATATCATTATTCCACTCAAAAAGTAGCAAGAATGATATAATCAACTCATGAAATACGAAAGAGCTTCTATTGGCCAAAGACTTGCCGCGCTACTCATAACAGCTATGTTATCCTTTGCCGTCACTAATCTTGCCGCTATCCTGCTGCCTTTCTCAAAACTATCTTATATAGCAATAGTAGTAGCCTATATCTTTATTCTTCTAAGGTTTTATACTTATGGATCAACTCCTGGTAAATATATAATGAGAATCCAAGTAATTCACACCATAGATAATCATCCAGCTAAATTTTTAAGAATGTTCTGCAGAGAAACTATTGGCAAAATGATTAGTGGGGTCTTATATATCGGATTTATTTATGCCCTATTCAATCCTGAACAAAAAACATTTCATGACATAATCTGCAAAACAAGAGTAATAAAAATTACGACTGATGAGCATATCTTATAATTCTATAAAACATTCCTTCTATACCTTTATTGCCAGATAAAACCTGTTTATCTTCACCTACGATTGTGCTCATTAAAGCACTTTTAACCTTTTTATCCATACTCTTGAGTATATATTTGACATCATTGAAATTATCTTCACTTTCAAACACAACACTTACAACTTTATCCATAAAAGGTATTATGTCCTTTTTTCTGGCATTAGTTACTTTATCCGACATAAACCCTGCTTTTAGCACACCGTCATGTTTTATCTTTGAATATGCATCATTCAACAAAGCAACAATCTGATCCAAATATAATGCAAGATTATCTTGGATTTTGCTAATTTTAGATGAATCTTTATTAATAGATGCACCAAAAATCAAGGAAATATTTCTTCTAATCTTACAATATTCATTACACTCTAGAATAAATTCATTGAGTAAAGTAAAGTTATTTTCATCAAGACCTTTAAAAGTAATTGAAACAAATATGCTTTTTAATCGCTCCTGCAACCATGGACGATTCACTTTTAAATAGAATGACGTTATTAATCTTGAAAATCGTTCTCGATACTTTATATTCCAATCAGCAAGGTCATAATTGTCATCACCTAGCTCATCCATTATTTCTTCTAACACCAACAATAGTCCTTTTTGAAGATCAACAACTAATTCCTCAACAAGAGTTGTTGCCTTCCAATAGTCTAATAATTGAGTAGACACATTCACTTCAGCATTAGCTAATGTTTTTCTTAACTTTTGCAATAAATGATTATTATTATTTTCCTCGAAATAATTAAAAGCTTCCAATAACTCAGCAGGATTGTTTCTTATCAGCGCTGACATATTGTACAAGCTGTCTGTTAAATTTAATTCCATTAATGACATCCTTATCTCTAAGTATTATAGAGAAACTACTCCAAAACATCCAATGCTTGTAGCAATAGCATTTTTTAATTACAATACAACATGTTAAACCAATCATTAAACAAGGAGAAGATCATAGTGGATAGTGCAAATACAAAGAAAATAGAATCAGCAATAAAAGACATCTTAGAGGCTATAGGTGAAGATCCGACACGAGAAGGATTACTAGAAACACCTAAACGCATCGCTAAAATGTACACAGAAATTTTCTCTGGCATCAACAACACCCCCGATGAACACATAAAGCTATTTCACGACGAAAACCATCAAGAAATGGTAATAGCTAAAGATATACCATTCTATTCTATGTGCGAACATCATATGCTTCCTTTCTTTGGAAAAGTTTGTATTGCATATATACCTGACAAACAAATATCAGGAATCAGTAAACTTGCAAGAATCGCAGACACCTTTGCAAAAAGCCTTCAACTACAAGAAAGACTTACTACTCAAATAGCTAATTTCATTATGGAAAAGTTTGAACCGCAGGGAGTAATGGTTTATATTGAAGCAGAACATCTTTGCATGAGCATGCGTGGCGTACAAAAATCAGGAACAAAAATGGTAACATCCGCTGTTAGAGGTGTCTTTGACACTGATGACAAAACACGTAACGAAGCGCTACAACTCTTCAAATACTAGCTCTAAAAAACAATCAAAAAAAAGACATATTTATTAGTCAAAAGATTGGGCTATCTGAATAGACACCGACCTCAATAAATGTTACGATTTAATCATGGGAAAACTTCAAAGAAAACAACCAGATATACAATTCAATCTAGAGGAAATCGCAACTGACGATTATAAAGTCACATCCCAACATTTTCCAACAACAAAAGGAATAGGAAAAACACCCGAACAAGCATTAGATGACTTGATTTCAAAGATAAGTGTTGAGTTTGAAGAAATTTCTAGAGAAATACTAGTAACAACTATGCATAAAGAAGAAATTCTTCAAAAGTATCAAAAATCTTTTGCTAGAATCAAAATAGTTACAGATAAAAGAAATATAGCAATAAAAATATTTGATAAAGTTCTTTATACATTAAAATTGAAAAAGAATAATTTAAAAATAAAAGTATTTCTTAAAGAAAAGACATCTATTGATTCACTCTTACAAAAGGTTGGAGAGAACCTATCTAGTAAGAAGCTAGGTAAAGATAAGTTCTTCAAAAATAACTTACCCAAAACTATTACAAGCAAGATACCTCCTCACCCTGGAATAATATTTCATGATGAAGCAATGCTTATTAATACATCGCCAGTTCAAAAAGAGATACCTATTCAGCTTTTCTTAGATGAGGAAGGAAATACTCTTGATGATGTTTTTCCTTATGGTATAGTCGTTAACCTAAACTAATCATGAATAACTTAGAAACTCTCAGGCATACAGCCTCACATGTACTTGCGCAAGCGATCTTAAGACTCTACCCAGGCACAAAGCTAGGGATTGGTCCTGATATAGAAAACGGATTCTATTATGATTTCGAATTCGAAACAAATATATCCAATGAAGACTTACCAACAATAGAAGCAGAAATGCAAAAGATAATAGATGAAAGGCATCCCTTAAACAAATGCATATTCACTAGAGATCAAGCTTTAGAAAAAGCAAAAGCAGCTGGCCAACATTATAAAGAAGAATTAATAATAGACCTTCCTGAAGGCGATGAGATAACTTATTACACACAAGGTAATTTTGAAGACCTATGTCGTGGACCTCACTTGGAACATACTGGACAACTGAAAGCATTTAAATTATTAAAAGTTGCTGGAGCATACTGGCGTGGGGATGAAAAAAGACCAATGTTGCAACGAATATATGGAACTGCTTTCCCAGACAGAAAAAAATTAAAAGCATATTTATTTCAATTAGAAGAAGCTGAAAAAAGAGATCACCGCAAACTAGGAAAAGAACTAGACCTATTTAGCATACAAGAAGAAACAGGTCCTGGACTAGTTTACTGGCATCCTAAAGGTGCAAGAATTAGACATACATTAGAAACATTCTGGAAAGAAGAACATTATAAAAATGGCTATGAGCTTCTTTACACTCCACATATTGGACAAAGTTGGTTATGGGAAACATCCGGTCACCTAGACTTCTACGGAGAGAACATGTTTGCTCCAATGGAAATAGATGATAAGAAATATTATCTAAAACCTATGAACTGCCCTTTCCATATTATGATATATAAATCACAACTTCGATCTTACAGAGACTTACCTCTTCGTTGGGCAGAACTTGGAACAGTATATAGATATGAACGTTCTGGTGTTTTGCACGGCTCAATGAGAGTAAGAGGATTTACGCAGGATGATGCTCATATAATGTGTACTCCAGAGCAAATGGAATCTGAAATACATGAAGTAATAAAATTCTCTAACTATGTTCTTAACACATTAGGATTCAATGATATTGATTATTACGTTTCAACAAAACCAGATAAGTCTGTTGGAGACAAAAAACAATGGGATGAAGCAACTGCTGGATTAAAAAAAGCATTAGAAATGGAAAATATAACTGACTATAAAATTGATGAAGGTGGTGGAGCTTTTTATGGTCCTAAAATAGACTTCAAAATAAAAGATGCTCTAAATAGAGAGTGGCAACTATCTACTATTCAATTTGATTTCAACTTGCCTGAAAGATTCGACATGGCATATATAGGAAAAGATGGGCAAAAACACAGACCATATATGATTCACAGAGCATTACTTGGCTCTTTAGAAAGATTCTTTGGCATATTAATAGAACATTACTCAGGCAAATTTCCATTCTGGTTATCCCCTATTCAATATAAAATAATAACAATTAAAGACACCGCCACTATCATGTCTTTTGCAACAGAACTTCAGAATAAACTAAGACAACAAGGTTTCCGTGGTGAAATAGATAATAGAAATGAAAAGCTTGGACTTAAAATAAGAGAATCACAAAAAGAAAAAATACCTTATTCCATAATTATTGGCGAACAAGAAGCCGAGCAAGGCATAATCGCTGCTAGAAAACATGGAGAAAAAGCAAATAATAATTACAGCATTGATGAACTTATAGATTTATTTAATAAATTAACTAATGAAAAAACATAAAACTACAACCCAACTAGTGCTTGCACTGACTGGTGTCGAAGTGTATAATCTTTAGGTACTTTAAAAGGAGCACTAAAATAGTAAAGCATATACCAAAGAATAATGAGATAAGAGCTAAAGAAGTAAGACTTATAAACGAAGAGACTGGCGAACAAAATGTTGTTAGCATAGCTGATGCTCTTAAGTTTGCAGCCGATAGAGAAATGGACTTAGTTGCAATATCTCACAATGCTGTTCCTCCTGTATGTAAAGTAATGGATTATAGCCATTATTTATATGACCAAAACAAAAGGGAAAAGAAAGTGCGCAAGAACAGCAAGAGCAATGTTCTAAAAGAACTTAAGCTTAGTTCTAAAATTAGTGAAAATGACTTTCAAGTAAGACTAAAAGCTGCTTTTAAGTTTTTGGAAAAAGGATATAAGGTCAAAGTATCATTACTATTCAGAGGTAGAGAAATAACTCACTCTGAGCTTGGCATGAGTGTTATGAAAAGGTTTGGAGAAGAGCTACTTGAGTTAGCCACCGTAGATCAAGCACCATCCATGAATGGTAGATTTGTTAATATGTTACTTATCCCAAAGAAGAAATAAATAGGAGTAGAACAATGCCAAAGATGAAAACAAGAAGTGCTGCTAAAAAAAGATTCAAAGTAACTAGCACTGGTAAAATACAACATTACAAAATGAATAATTCACATATTCTTGAAAAAGAATCACAAAAGAAAAAGAAAAACAGACAAGGTGCTATGGAACTAGATAGTACTAATACAAAAAAAGTCAAAAGAATGTTGGCTATCTAAACACACACACACAGCTAAAGGAGAAGATAATGGTTAGAGTAAAAAGAGGAAACATTAGAGCTAAGAGAAGAAAAAGAATATTAAAACTTGCAAAAGGTTTTTATGGTTCATTGCACAGATTATATAGACCAGCTAAACAAGCGGTTGTACAAGCATTAACAAACTCATTCAGAGGTAGAAGAGAAAAAAAGAGAGTATATAGAAGCGTTTGGATCGCAAGATTAAATGCAGCTTGTAGAGAAAATGGTCTAACTTATAGCAGATTTATTAACCTATGCAAAAAGAAAGATGTTCAACTTAACAGAAAAATGTTAGCTGAAATCGCTTTATTTGATGCAAAAGGTTTTACTAAAATAATAGAAACTGTTAATAAATAGTTTAGCCACTCTTATAGCGGTTCAATAAAGACTTTGCTATAATTACTTAAAAAGGAGACTTCTTTAATGATTGAAATGCAACTTGGAGGATTAGGATTTGATCCTCGCAATATGTCACCTATTATTCTATTAAGAGATAATGAGGAAAAAAACTTTCTACCTATATGGATAGGAATGTTTGAGGCTGCAGCAATCGCAATGGAACTCCAAGAGTTTAAACCACCTAGACCAATGACACATGATTTACTTGTAGGAGTAATAGACATAATGGGTGGAGCTGTTGATAGAATAGTAATATCTGAAATAAAGGACGATACGTTTTACTCTAGCATAGACCTTATTGCACCATCTTCTAACATAAACCTAGAGTCACTAGATGCTAACATCATCTCTGATGCTGATGATGATGAAAAAGATGAAAATTCAGATACAGAAATAATAAGACTAGATGCACGTCCCTCTGATGCAATAGCTATTGCGGTTAGAACTAATGCTCCAATCTTTGTAAGTGAACAAGTAATGTACAAAGCTAAAATGGTTAACGCCGAAAAAGACAAAGAAGAAACTCAAAAGTTCAAAGACTTCATTGAAAACATCAATCCGGAAGATTTTGAAAAATATTACAACCAAAAGCAATAGAATGGTTCACTTGTTCATTGGTTCAATCGTTCACTAAACGGAATTAGTCGATGAATAAAAAGCCCATAACTTGGTTTAACCTAAACAAATCATCTGAAAAATACTCAAAATATTCAGAGAAAAAAGAAACTACCTATGTCATAACACCAGACCTATTCGTCATAGATACATCAGATAACTTTATAATAGTATTCTCCCCTCTTTTAGCTAGAGTTTATTATATTCCAAAAAAGTTCATAACAGAGATTAATCCCCTAAGCTTTAATAAAGATAATATTGATGAGCTTATAAAAGCAAATATTCTATTACCAAAAAAAATTGCAGCTTCGTTAGCTCCTACCAAACCTGATTGCAAAACATTTAATCCGAATATCAGGTTACTAATGACAACCTCCTGTAACCTAAATTGTGTCTATTGCTACGCAGATGCCAACAAAACCACTCAATTACTAGACATTTCAAAGCTAGAGACACTGCTAAATGCTGTCCCAGAAGGCACTAAGAGCCTAAATATTGAGTTTCACGGCGGGGAGCCTACCATTGCATTCAATAAGATGAAAGAAGCTTATAGGCTCATTATAAGCAAATTCCCTGATTCCACATTTATGATACAAACAAATGGAGTATTTAAAGCAAATGTTATGGACTGGCTAATAGAACATAATATTACTATCAACTTTTCTATTGATGGTACAGAAAAAACACATAACAAACAAAGACCAGCTATAAACTCTCAAACAAACAGTTTTAAAATACTTATAAACAATATTAAAGAAGCACAGGCAAATAATACGGGTAAAGCCTGTATTGTGACTATTACCAATTACAACCTTGATATGATGCATGAAATATACCTTTTCCTTAAAGATAATGGTTTCAAATATATAAAATTCAATCCTCTACTAGAAGAAGGAAGAGCCAAAAAATATGATAATGCAGAAACTACGCCACCAAACCTACAAGAGTTTGCTAAGAACATGGCAAGTATAATGCTCGAAGCTTTCCAAAATAAAATAATGATAGATTCAGACCTATTACCAAACATACACGTAAGACAGCCGTCATATTCTAGATGTGGAGCTGTTTGTGGACAAATGACACTCTGCCCTAATGGCGATATCATTGCTTGCGCTGATGCCTATTACTTAACTGAAGATAAAAAAGATAATCCGTTTTTCTTTGCTGAAGTTAAAGATAGCATCTCCTATAACAAGGAACACTTAGCAACTCTTAACAAAACGACAATGGATAACTACCCTGTTTGCAATGACTGTTTTCTAAAATGGCATTGTGCTGGTGGCTGTAAGATAGAAAATTACTTAGCTAATAAGGATATCCTAAAGCCAGATAATAATAGTTGTGCAGCTAAAAAAACCTTAATCAAAGAATACTTTAAACAAATTGGAAAAGAAATCCTCTAAATAAAAAAAATAAGCCCACTCAATGAGTGGGCTTATAAAACTTTATTCAGTTTCTAAAAACTAAGCTTCTGGTGCTTCTGAATCTTCTGGTGCTTCTGAATCTTCTGGTGCTTCTGAATCTTCTGGTGCTTCTGCTCCTCTTGGTTCACCACTAACATTATAAATATTATCTGTACTAGAAAATACCCAATCAGAAACATCAAACTGATAACCTAGATCCAAATCATTTGCATCTCTACCATCAAGAACACCCATTTTTCTATATGTCTCCAAATATGATACATCCGAACCCTCTGTTTCTAATGCGTCTAATAGACCAGTACCATAACCTGACAAATCAACATGTTTTACATAATAACCATCAGCATCTGAACCAATGAATCCTGAAATACCTACCAACTCGTTTATTGATCTTGAGATTTCATTATTCATCATGCCCTCATTTGCACTAAGATAATTTCTCATATCTGGAGATTTACCAATAGCATTTAGCAAGCTTCCTTCGTCACTCTGAGAAATAAAGATTATTCTTTTAATATTATTATAATATTCAGGAGATCCAAGCGTTGCACCAAATTCAAAATCAATAACACCATGTAACAATTGGTTCAATACTTCATTGGCGTTATCCGTCTCACCTTGTCTGACTAAAGACTGATAAAGATTCTCTGTAGCTATAATAACTGTGTCTACATTGATTTGATAATTATCAATACCAAATATATCTAAACCACCGTCATCCCAATTCTGACCAGCTGCGAACATAATTGTATCAAACTGTAATTCTCCAAGAAGGTTATTAGGATCATTAATAATACCTCTAGCTCCGGCAATGATTGCTTCAGCAAGATAAGCCTGCATCATCAAATCCCCACCTTCAGCAGCTGTTTTAAGAGTATCAAAGGTATTATCAAATTTAGAACTATCTAACTTAGTTAACATGTTATTAATTCCATCAAACTGACATGCCGCCAAATTCGTTAATCCAATTGTGTTTTGAATCAAATCAGCTACATAAACTTCTACACTTACGCCATTTATGTCTGTAGCATTATTTAAAACATTGGCAAGTTCTGCCATAACTGGCTCATTATCACCTAACCCGTAAACAATTCCTGCTACGGCTTGAGGAGTACCAAGGTCAAAAATAAACTGATACATATCTACAGGCATTTTATCTACGCCTTGCGAATTCATCTCTACAAGCAAATCTACAACCTTAGTCTGATCTGCACTATTAAAGCCTAACTGTAATAACACCTGAAAAGTTGCCTCTGGTGTAGCAGCTATTTCTGGCATCAATTTTGCGAACCCAGCAGCAGTTACATCATCATTTTCATAAGCTTGAATAGCATTTGAAATAATATAGCTAGATATCTCAGCTGGATTATCTGCAAGATGTGCTAAAAATGCATCTGTATAGTTACTTGAATCTGCTAACCAAGCTCCTACATCTCCTTCTGTTCCAACAGGAGTATTCGCCCTAACCCAAGTTCTAAGCTCATCATTACCTCTGTTAGCATTAGTAGAAGCATCAATATCAGCCTGCCCTCCTACTCCCGCAATAGCTGTATATCCATCTGTAAACCCAGCATTATCCATAACCTCACCAATGATATTAGCTGCACCTGCACCACTTTCAACATTCATATTAATATCTTGTTGAATATTAGCAGTAACTGTTGTAGTTGCATCATTAGCTACATATACTCCTGTTTTAAACTCTATATTTCTAGATGCTTCGTCATCATGAATTCCAATTGCATTATAATCTATTACACTATCAACATTTGCAGTATTTGAAACCGATGCTAATAATGATGTAGCATCACTTCCAACTTCACCTAAATCATCAAAGAAAATCATAGCAACTGGATCACAATTTCTACATGTACCATCAATAAAATCCGTAGTGTTAGTTTCATCTACAGTAAAAGTCTCTCCGAATAATAATTGAAGACCATCAGCAGATCCAATATCTACAGTATCCCAAGTTGTTTCTGTTACAGTGCCAATAGCTCCATTACCCCCACCTGCAATAATATCTAATACACGCACATTGTTGTTAGATCCTACTGGCCATTTAACAGTCTGATTAACAACGTCAGCATTTGTTGAATAACTAGTGTAAGATGTACCCAATGCAAGAGGCTTTGCTACATTATCATTAATATATGCTAAAACGTCTGGAGGAAGATAAAATGTACCACCAGAATTTCTTTCATTAGAGTCTGCAGTATCAGTGGTTATTTGGAATCCATGCCAGCTGCCGCTTACTCTACCTGCAACCCAGCTATCAAGACCTGTTAATGATGTTTCTGTACCTGTTCTTTTACTGCTATGTTCCCAGCTTTAATAGAAGATACTATTTGAGAAATATCAATATCTAAAGTACCGTCACCATCTAAATCAACTCGAGCATCACCTGCTACCATTGCATCAGCAATTCGATTTATTGCAGCAGAATCAAGCCTAATATCAGTATCAAAACTTCCATCTGCCTTCCAAATCATCTCTGCATCTTCTCTAACAGCACCATTGTCATCTTGTAACCAATTTAATATCTGAGCACCATAAGCTGCTTCTGTAGTAAATTCTTGTCCAATTTGTGAATTAGTATCTACTGAAACATTACCAGTAGTATCATATACCGCACCTGTTTGCGCGACATGCACTTCTACCCCAGCAGCTAAGTTTCCAGAATCAGCGGCTGTCCAATCTACTTCATCTGTAATATTCACTCCATAATTTATATTAATATCATTAACATCATCTGCATCACTAGTATCATCAACATTTATCGCAATATTAATAACTCCGTCAGCATTAGTAGTAGTATCACTTTGTGCGAAAGCTAAATCACCATTAATATTTATCTGATTACCAAAACCTTCAACAACACCTGCTCCATTAAGATCGACATCATTTGTAATATTATATGTTAGCTGATACTGGCCATCATCATTTGTGCCAGCAGCATCCCAACCAGTATTATCTAAAGTAACTGTTAATGAATTACTTGCAAACACCAAGCTAGCTGCATCACTATCTGTTAAAGAAACAGTACCTTGATCACCAGTACCATCGGCATTAGCAGTACCAACAGTATTTGTTTTAACAATAAGTCCCTCGCTATCAGCAACAAAAATATCAAAATCAGTAGCAGCACCATCAGCATCATTAATAGTTAAATTATCAAAGTCTATTGCACTTCCGTTTATTTGATTATCTAAATCAAAAGTAACAGCATCAGCATTCTTATCTACATTAATAGTAAGGTTTTCCATAGATTCTCTTATCTGAGAATCACTCCAGCCCGTATTCTCTGACTGAATATAGTCATATATCTCTTGTGAAGTTAAGGTATTATCACCGCTTACTCCCCCTGTATTAGCATCATTAAAATTAATTTCCATAAAAACCGCCCCCTTATTATTTTTATCCAATATTTTATGTTCTCATTATAAATATCGAGGGTTACGAGAAAACCCATGCATCGATATTTACTGGTTCATTGGTTCAATAGTTCATTAGTTGCTAATAAAAAGTATTTATTCCCTCCCAATGGAATAGATTTTACTTGTTCCCAATATAAAGACAACAAAGCATTTGTTTCTGCTATACTCCAAAAAAATGACTTTGCAGACACTCTTTTTGTTGGTTCTTTTTCGGAGTAATATTCCCGTTCCACCATACCCGTTTCTACATCGTAAGACTTCTCTTCACTAACAAGCCTTGTCCCATAACCTTCTGCATATGCTTTCTTTCTATAGTTACCATCAAGAAACAAAGCTTTTCGCCTATCCATTTCCTGTACTATAAGAACGCCATCATCGTTTAAAGCAGCTTTAATCTTTGCATATAGCTCAATTGCTTCTTTTGGTGAAAAGTGAGGTGTAGATAGCCCATACATAACAATGACATCAAATTTTTTATTTAAACTATCTATATTTAAAGCATCAAGCTTTTTAAAAATATTATTAATCCCCAAGCCTGCTGCTAACGTAGCACTCTCCATCACTAAATCTCTGCTATCTGTTACTAGTACCTTAGGAGATTTATCTTTTAATAAAGATGCCAAAGAAAGAGAACCATACCCTGCCCCACCACAAATTTCTAAAATCTCTAAATTTTCTTTGTTTGAAAATAAGGACGTAGTATCTAATAAGTTCTGAAAATACTTAAGTGATTCTTGCAGGTAAGATTTACCTCTATCAGATTGAGAGTTATCTGGCCAAAAATAAAGATCATAAAGATCCATGCTTAGCGAACGCTTATTCTTCTGCACCAACGGACTGCAAATAATTCACAATTTTTAACCTATTAGCATCTCTTGCTAAAGCAAGTGCCGAAGCATTATCAGACATTCGTAGGTTCATGTCGCCACCTTTGTTATAAATAAGCACGACCTGATCCAGGTTACCTTTAATGCTAGCTATCATCATTGCCGTAGTACCGTACTTTTTACCTCTTGCATTTACATCAGCTCCTTGGCCAATCAACGTACCAAACATACGTTCATGCCCATAAACAAGAGAAGTAATAAGTGGAGTCCATCCATCTACATCTAAGACATTAATATTGGCTTTGTTCTCCAACATAAAAGATGCAATCTTCAAACTATTATAAGCAGCAGCGCAAAGCAATACAATATCTTTTGGGACATACTTAGACTCAATAAAAGGAATAATTGCTTTTGGAGAATCTGACAAAAGTGCATTTATTAAGCCTTGCAGCTTCTCATCTTCAAATTCTTTAAATTTCTGTTGGATAACTTGAACAGAGGCAGCCTCTGACAAGGTATTCCCCACTACTAATGAGTTGAGCATCCTTTTAGCTACTTTTGGGTTGAATTCAACCTGTTCCCCACTCTTATATGCATTAATATATTTTACAGTTTCTCTTGGATTTATTTTCCAAAGTGCAATTTTTAATTCCATACCTTACCCCCCAAGTAATTTATCTTTTCTTAATTCTACTATACCCCATCCACATTATTTTAAACAATAATTTCAAACAGTATTTTTTTCTACCATTAAAGCTTCAAGCTTTTAACTTTTAGCTTTATACTATAAAAATGAAATATATTTGGGACAACATAGACCAACACTTAAACAAGGAACAAATCAAAAGCTTTCTTAAGCTTGATGGCATAGACCTTGAGACTTCTGGACTTGTAGAGAAAATAGCAAGCAGAAAACTATCCTACACCTCTCTTAATACAATAAAACCAGACAATAACATTTTGGATATTGGATGTGGACTCGGCGAGGACTGTTTGGAACTAGCCAGTCTTGCAGGACCTAATGGAAAAGTCACAGGCATAGATATTTCTAATATTTTAATAAAAGAAGCAACAAACGTAAGCATAAAACATAAAATCAACAATGTAACCTTCCAGCAAATGGATGCACATCAAATAGAATTTGATGATAATCTATTTGATACAGTGTGTATAAGAAGAAGCTTACAACACATGGTTAACCCAAGAAAAACATTAGAAGAAGCACTAAGAGTACTAAAACCATTAGGACAGTTGATAGTAATAGAGCCTGATAGAGGGTCTACTATCCTTAACCACCCAGACAGGCCAATGACAAGAAGAATCATGACATTTATTGAAGAAGTTGTGAGAAACCCATGGATTGGAAGACAACTAAAGCAACTTATACCAATTGAAAAGATATCTAGCTTCTCAATGCGTTTAGATATAGACATACTAACAAACTATGCCTCTATAAATAGTAATTTTGGAATTGAAACTGCTATCAAGCAATTAATTAACATTCAAATGATTAACAATGAACAATCTGAACAATGGCTACAAATATTAAAAGAACTAGACAGAAAGAATCAAGCCTTCTGTTCTACTACACAATTCATAGTAATTGCAACGAAAAAGTAAACCTCCGCCCTAAGACTGTCAGGGGATTATTCTCCTGTAATTCTTTCTATAAACTCATTTAATAAATCTATTTGCTGCATCTTAAATTTATGCATTTTTTCAGCAATGACCAGGAATTCCTCATCTCCTGATTGAGTATCACCAGTATACTTCCTTCGATAGAACTCATTTAATGCTTTTTTAAATATTGCAGCATCTTCACTATATAATTGTCTAGAAGACAAAAATCCAGAACCAACTTTATTAAACTTAACGATAAGTTCATCGTATAAAGTTTTCTTTAAAGAATACTTATCATTCTTAGCCCTATTCTCCAGATAATCTTTACTAAACTCGTAGCCTGATGCTTGTGGAAGATTCTCAAAAAAGAATATCTCAACATGATCTATATCCCAAATATTACGTTTTACATAATCTAATGTCATAACTAAGTCATCAATCTGCTCTTCTGGTAAACCAATAATAAAGGAAGCATGTATAAATATCCCAGCTTTTGCTACATTTGGAATAACATTTTCATTATCCTCAACTTTTGTACCTTTATTAACAGTATCTAATACATGTTGAGAATTACTCTCTATTCCAAATGAAAGATAAACAGCACCTGCTGCAGATAACTTTGCACAAAACGCTTCATCCAAAGATGGATGAATACGCATATAGGCACTCCAATACATCTTTTCATCTATAACATTCAGATTATTTACAAATTCTTTCAACCAATTATGACTTCCATTAAGCAACATATCTGTGAAATAAAAAAGATTACAATTATATTTTTCTCTATACAACTGCATCTCGCTTACAACTTCAGTGGCAGTCCTTAACCTATAACCATCCCATAACAACTTATGAGAACAAAAGGAACAGTTAGAACTACAGCCTCTTGATGCAGCAATAGGCATCACTTGATGAGTAAACTTACCATTATTAACACCACTCAAATACTTTTCGTATAAATAACTATCATTAATATCAATAACCTCTTTATCTTTAAAGAATTTGAAATCATTCTCCACATTATCCTTTGTAATAACACCTTCTATAACTTTACCTTCTTTTATATATGCTAATACTTTCTGCTCACCCTCTTTTAAGATAAGAACATCTACGACATCGTCTTTAATAAATTCTTTATATTTATCTAGCTCCATAAAAACATCTGGACCACCTAAAAATATTTTTACTGGCAATTGAGAAGCTTTTAACTGGCCTAAGAACACACGCATAAAGGTAAAAGTATTTTCATAACAAGACAAACCAATATAATTATATTTATTTTGTTTTAATAATAGAATTAACTGTGATAAGTATTTATTTATAAAAACTCGGAAACTTTCGTCATTTTGATAATTACGATCAAACAAGAATGTCTTGCTCCAGTTGTCTTTATGTTGATTATATAAATCTTTATTTAGATCTAATACTTCACAGCTAATGTCTTTCTCTAACAAATAATTAGCAAGCACATTAACTCCTGGAGGTGGCAACATAGGGGTAACAGCAGGAAGATGAATTAATGCGACCTTAACCTCATCTTTCAACTCGGCACCTTCTCCTAAAGGAGAAGGTTTAATAAGACTCTTCAGATACTCTACAATATAATACACCTTCGCATCACATCTTCCAGCATGCACCTTGTACATATCCTCATGAAGTTCATGACACTGCAGGAGGCAATCTCCTGCACAATTCCATTTAAGAAGGCAATGGCGGCAATCTGTCATATTCTCTGTCACTCGTTCAAGGAGTGCATTGTTATTCTTTTCATTTATCTCTACACCATCATCAACTTTTGCCCAAACAAAAGGGTTTTCAAAACCACTTCCTAAATCATATGCTCTAGTACAAGAACACACATCTCCATTACCATAAACACCTAGACCTGGCTTACAAGCGTCACATTGATAATTACGCGGTATGTACTGATAAAAATCTGGCAAGAAATCTGAAACAAGAAAAATATTATCTTTTTCAGATTTTTGTTTTATCTTTAGAAACTCATCTACAAAATACATTAAATCGACATCTCTTTTTGCAGCGATATCATGCTCGGCAGATCTACCTAAAAATGAATGAACAGGATTCATCATCATAGCTCTTATGCCCAATGATTTAATAAACTCATAGATTCTATTAACTTTATCTTGTGAATATTCTGTTATTACCGATACAGTAGAAACCTTAACACCTCGTGAAACCAGCTCCCTTACATTCTCTATTATTTTCTCAAAAGAACCTGTCCCTTTGGTTCTTTGGGTATCATTTATTTCTTTATCACCATCAAGAGAGACGCTTACAGTAATATCATTATCGACAATCCAATCTATAATATCTTTAGAAAACAGACCATTTGTCTGCAACCTAAAAGTTCTCTTTTTTACTCTCTCATCAACATAAGCTGCAATCTTTTTTATTTCTTCAATCATTAAAGTTGGCTCGCCGCCGCCATGAAACTCAATCTCTATTCCATTGAGATTATCTCCATATATCTTGTTTAAATACTCTATAGCTTTGTCAGCATTTACCTCAACTGAAACATCTTTAGCCTCTCCTGAGCTAAGATAGCAATATTCACATCGAAGATTACATCTATCAGTCATATGAAAGCGTATCTTCTTGACCATGCCATTTACCTTGTCTATCCCTTTCACTGTCTGCCACGAATATTTATGGTTACTAGCCACTAATAGGCCTGCATCAATAAAATGATCACGATATACTCCATCAAACTTAACAGGAGATAAACTCTTAAAATATCTGATTGGCACCCCTACCATTCTTCCAATCAATGGCAAAAAGAAATAAACCCTATTATTCTTTTTCTCAACGAAAAATATATCTTTTGCCACAGCTAAATCAGCTGACTTATTACCCACAAAAGACTTACTATAATTACCAAAATGATATAAATCTATGCCCGACTCTAACTTGGCATAATTACTAGATAATTGTTCTTTTATATCTTCAGGAATATATTGGATTTCCCATTTCAATTTAACTGTCTTACTAATATCCTTAAAATACATATCCGCAACTAAATCTGCTAACGATTCTCTGCGAATATAGTCATTACTGCCTTTATCAGTAGAAAGCTTGTGCCCATATTGCAACAGCAATTTATCCGTAAAATGATGAGCCAACTCATGCACACCACTAAAATACACTTCATCTGACATATTATTAATACCGGGAACAGCAATTGCCATACCTTTTACATTCGGGAACATAACACATTTGCCTCTGTTCTCTGGCATAGCCTTAAGCAGCCATATATCCAAATCACTTTCAAACTTTATACCCGTTACAACATTAAAGAACTTTGTGGCATGAACAAACTTATCTAGATGTTTTTCCTTAAAGGCCTTTAACTCAGAAAATATCTGTTCAGAATTCCAATTATCCTTATATTTCTGATACTCTGTTGAAACAAACAAACCCAATTCTTCCTTAACCAACTCATAATCACTTATTAACGACTGTTCATTAGGGAAATTTAACAGATATTTATCCAGCAAATCTAAAACAGCTTTAATATCATTTATTTTTTGATAAAATGGGAAATGAGAAAGTATCGCTAAATATTTTTTAAAAAAGAGTAAAATATTAGGTGGGATATTTAGTTCATTATTTTTAACATATTCAGAATTATAAACTGATGCAGGCTCAGCAACATCTACATGCGCAAAAACATGATAAAGGAAATTAGGGAAAAGATCATAATGTAGTTCTATCATGTTCTACATTCTAACATCGTCACTCATAATATTTAATTGTTCTAGAATTTATTTTAATGACTATTTATAAACAACCATTACCTACCCAAGGATTTAACATATGCCTTCCACTGACTTCTCTTCGCTTGAGCCATTTGTTGAGATATTTCACTCTCTTTGCGTTTCTGGACTTCTTCATCATAATATTCTTTCCTACGATTAAAGTCATTATCAAAATCTTCGTTTGCCATAGAGATCATAATTCTGGCTAATACAACTTCCATATAAATACTATTCAGCTCTATAAGTGAATGGGCTGCAGAATTAGTAGAACCTACTGCTGTATTATTCCAACCTATATTATGTAAAAAATCATACAATTGTTTAGTTTCTAGTTCACTCAAAGGAGGGATATTCATGCCAGGTGTGCTTTCTGAAGGGGTGAATCCTTCTTGCAATATGTCTCCAAGTATCTTCCCATCTGAATCTTCACCATATGGAAGATTCTTAAACTCTTCATATGTAAGACTAGCCATTGCTGATGCATTTACAAAAAATGGATTATCTTTAACTACTACATCTCCCGTTGCAAATGAAACCAATGATTCTCCATCAACCTTCGCTACTGTTAGAAACATAAGTGCAGAATTAAAAAGCTTTACGCCCTCACCATCAGCTGAATATGCAGTCGCTTCTATATTGTTATTCGTTGTACCAGAAAATGTTTTAGTATTATTTGCAGAAGTGTTCAAAACTAAATCTCCTAAAACTAATGTTCTCTGAAAATCATCCCTTACTGCCCTTTCCATTGTTGACCGAATATTATCTTTACCTTGTGAGCCAGAATATTTCATATTTTTCATTTTTGCTTTAACAGTTTCATATTGCACATTTACATCTGTATCCATAGCATAGTCAAATTCGGAAAAGTTCATCCTGTTATCAATGACAGTATCAGTAGAATTCTTCACCACTCTTCCTGCTGTCTCATACCAACCCACATTATCAGTCATCGATAAAACATCTGCCTCAGATGCAATATCTCCATCAGAAGAAATAAGAGCACCTTCTACATACCTAGATTGAAATTCTGCACCCATTATAAGAGGATCAAAATCATCTCGCATATAAAACTCATCTCTAAACAATTCTTCTAGTGAATTCGTAGTATTATCAGAACCAATAAGAAGCATTTCCTTTACCTGCGTAGCATAATTATTAAATCTATCAGTTTGAATATTAATATACTGTTGATCTGCTTTTAGCCTTGCATGTAGCGACCTCATAGCTTCTAGAAAATTCTGTGATTCATCTAAAATACCATCACCATCAAAATCAGTAACTCCAGCATAATCTGTTGCAAGAGTAATAAAGTCTCTATCAAATTCTTCTGCAATAGTTTTCCCTGAAAGGAAAGAAAATTCACCTGCTAAATCACCACTTGCTATTGTTGATTGAGCAATATTGTTTGTACCATCAAATCCAATCCATACTGGGATAAAATTATCATTCAATGGTGGAGTGCCCGAAACTTGTAAACTCGTTGTTGTTGCTCCATAAGGTGTAGGATAATGATCCTCCATTGATACAATAGTCCCAGATCTCGAACAAGCCGCATCTAGACCAAGCGTTACAGATTCTGAACCAGAATGAAGTGTCCAATCCTCATCATTCGGATTTGTAGTTGTTGATTCATCACCTTTTGTCCAATATTGATAATTGGTGGTATACGTTGATTGAAATTGGTTTAAAAATGCACCTGTCATTAACGGATCAAAGGAAGCATTTCCATAGTTGAAACTTTCTGTAGATGATAACTTACCTGTCATAGTATCAGAAAAAGAATTGAAATCTGCTGTAGCTGCTCTTTTAAATTCACCAGTAGAATTCTCAACTGCGTTTATTAAATTAGATTTTGTTTTCTCCATATCATTTACTAATAGATCATCTGTTCCCCATTTCTTATCCAGAACACCAATAAAATCTGTATCAAAATCTTCATAAGCTATAATATCTTCACCCGTACTTATCATGTCATAGGTAGTATAGTTTGAAAGATCTATGCCTCTCCCTGCAAGCACCCCTGTTGCTTCGCTTAAATCTGTATTTGCAACATATAATTCATCACCCATATTCACAGCAAGAGCTTGTTGGATACTATTATGATTAAAAGAATCTTTAGTAACAATGGCATTATTTGCAAAAAGAGCTTTCACTGTTGAAGCATAAAAGCTAAGATCACCTAGACTACTAGCCGGTAAAGCATCTCCATTAAATCTTGTACAAGAAACTTCACTAGATGTTGGAGGCTTAACATCATCGTCAACAACTGTTCTCGTGCTAGCTATAACATACCCAGAGGTTGTTAATGCTGTCCATAAGTCATTTAAATCTGAAGATGAAGACACTCTATCAAAATTTGTAGAAACTAGCTTCGATGAAAGATTCTCATTTACTCTTGCCCAAATACCGTTTAATTCTGAAATCGTCAAAGCCTCTTCAGCATTCACTAAACCAAACCCGGACGCTTCCTGGTATTTCACCAGCTCACAAACTGTTTGCACAAATTCTTTTGAGGTAAACATTGAAAGTAACGTATCTTTAGTATTAACTTTTAATGTCTTATCTGTAAAAGCAGTATATTCAATATTATTAACACTTTTAGCCCAATCACCTAATGTATTGGCAGAATCACCTAACAATGCTTCATTTAATTTTGTGGCAACACCATCGACACCATAAATATCATCTTTGGCAAATGTATATTGTGCAGAATCATCAGTAAATCCTTCTCTTATCAAAATATCAAAAGCCGTTAAGCCTATATTAGGATCGATGCCTTGCAATATTTGATAGTTGCCACTACCGGAGGCAGTCTCTGCGATGATCCCCTCATTTATTAATATAGTCTTATAAATATCACTCTTGCCAGGAGTGTTTCCTACTATAGTATTAATATCTGAAACATTCGGTGCGAAATTTTCCATCCATTTAGGAATATCTTTAGTTTGAACAAAATCTAATGCAGCAAACTCTGAAGTTGTAACAGTAGAATTATTTGCTGGATCACCTACCTTAGCAGTATCTGCAAAATCTATACTACTCATTCTGCCATATAAAGTACTTACAAATGTCTTAATATGAGAATAATCTTCATTTACAGATTTTTCAATTAATTCACTAGCAAAATTTCTTTTAGCGGTAGCAATTGTCTGTTCTGCATCTATATTTGAAAATGTAAAATCACTACCATTCAGGATACCAACTAATGAATCATTTAATACACCAGCTTCTATCCCTGCAGCTGATCTAAATAGAGATGAAACTCCACGAGCTTCATATTCAGCAGCTGTTATCGGAGATGTTGAAATATCTGCAATGTTTATATTGCCACTCTCGTCAATAATTGTTGCCCCACGATACATAGAAAAATCTAGTATGTTCTTAATCGATGTAATGTCAGCTACAGTGTATGTATCAGCCAAACCTAAATCTAAAGCATCCCAATCACCTTGATCCAGTCCACGATATTCATCAGCAACTCTAAATTCATACAGCATGTTTGTTGTACTAATTGTTTTCTTCACTAGAACCCCACTAGTAACTAAATCCGCGCTAGTCTCTACGCTAATCGCGTCAAAAGCATTATCTGGTATAGCGGCACCACCCTTTAACTCTGTCACTAATACTTGGTCAGCATATGTAGATATTTTGCCTTTCAGTGCATCCTGAGTAAAAAAATCATCAACTTCCTTACTTTTTAAATAAACAAATAGTTTGTCTTGTAAAACCTTATATTCGGGCGATAAACCTAAATCACTTGGAATAGCAGGAACTGCCAAAAGATTATAACCAGGCTCACCGTCTTCGCCCCCTGTAGATATCAGTCCAGATGTAAATAATTCACCAGCAATGGCTTCATAAGTATTTTCGGCTAAAACATCAGTTGTTGAAACTAAAGCATTTTCATTAACAAGACCTACTTTAAGCATAAGCTTGTTAACATTATCTCCAACTGAAGGTTTTTTAAAGAGGCTTGCGCTGTCCACATAAGATTTTCTATCTTCAGTTAAAGTATCCATAGATGCCTTTAATGGGTCTAGAAAATTGTACTCATCGGTTGTTCCTTCCTTAGGAGAAGCAAACATCATCATCATATAAAAGCTATTCATCTTCTGCATTTCTGCAATCATACTAAAATACATTTTATCTACCATATTTACTTCATACCTAGCATCATCAGCACCTTGCAAATATTCTTCCCCATCTGGTAACTCTTTATCGTTTAAATAAGGAGAATTGGCTGTAGTTTTTGCTATCTCTTCTGGGAAATACCCAAAATCCATAATGCCTTTTGCATAAAGACTCTGATCTGCTTCATCTTCTCCAAGAGAAACATTACGAACTGCTCCATATTGGATATAGTTAAAGTTATCTATCATATTAATATCATTAAACATTCTAGCTTGTTTATTCACAGTATCACTTAGTATAGAAAAGACATCTCCGGTGTTATTCGCTACAACAAATGATTGATCAATAACCTTCTCCATCTCTCCAACTGCAGCTGCATATCCATTATTATCAACCACTGAATCATAGAGCCCATAATAAGAACGCATTGTTTCTATAGAATTATTCATCACAGTGTTTTTTATACTGTCTAAATCGGAATCAATATCTTTTTCCATAAGTAAGCTAGTACTATTCTTTTTATAAAAAGAAATATCCGAAACAGAACTCCAGCTCTGCAAATAATTAGCAATAAAACCTCTATCCTCTAACGCCTCATCTTTAATTACCAACATAGAACCAGCGGTCTTGTTTAGTTTAGCAACAAATTCATTAATCTGAATCCATTTTTGACCCTCAGCTGAAGTAGCTCCATCATTCACATAATAAATTTTCTTATTATTACTTTTTGTATATTCGCTGCCATTAATGTAATTATAGTTTGTATCCTGTTCTTGACCTGTCATTACGGCGGTCTTCTCGCTATCAGGAACAGACTCAACAAGCCAATCTTTAGCTTCTTTTGCCAATGATAAAAATTGTGAAATCTGAGTCTCAGTAAGAACCCCATCAGCATCAGCAATTGTTTTTACTTTTGTCAGCATATTATTAAAATCAATAATATTATCTGGAGTATCATCATCAGTAGCTATCACTAGTCCTTCTTCCCCTTCTACCCCGACTAACTCATCTTTCCAAGCTACAATTGCACTATTAATACTACCTTGATATAAATCAAACATAGCTTTGTTTGTTGCATACTCCAAAGATCGCTTGTTTAACCAGTTTAGTTTTTCTATTTTCTTATCTACTGGATCACTATGATTCTGTCCGACATCTATTGGGATAAAATAATTATACATTCGCTCATATCTACCATTGCCAGTACTAACATCCATATACAAATAATCTTCATCTGCACTACACTGCCAAATATCCGGGTCTGAATATTTGGACACTACATCTTTAATATCTGGCTCAGCATTATTTACACCAAAAATAGAAGACATTGCATATGTATAACGTCTTCTAGATTCCAGCATCAACATAGATGTATTAAAAATATCAGAATCAGACCAATTAGTGCCATCTGCTGCAGGTTGGGTAAAATCTACACCTTTTCTAGCTAGCTCATAAATATTTGGAATATACTCAGCCGAAGTATCACCTGCAAGGCCATTAATAGTAGTACTTATTTTATTTATATAAGATTTAAAATCTGAATCAGCAGTAACAGCTGTATCACCTATGGAGTCCTGCAATCTATTATAGGTTTTTCTATTAAAATCGTAATATTTGGCATCAATAGCATCTTTTTTGAACAAACCACCAGACATAAAATCCGAAAAAACATCGCTATAATCAAGAACTGGTTTGTAGACACCTAGTTCCTGCAAATACTCGTTTTGATATAAACTGGTATCTAATGCAGTATTTGAAAGAGTATCAAGGTCAGTATCTGCAACACCATCATTATCTGTATCTTGCCCTCCATCTGCAATCCCATCACCATTAGCATCTACTGTAAATTGCTTACTAGTATTATCATAAGAAGCGTTAGTATGTTGCATATCAACTATAGTTGCATGAAAATTCACACCTTCTCTGAAATTTTTAGCATAATCATCACCCTTAAGATCCTTGAGTATTGGAACTAAATAATTGTTATTTTTATCTGTAATATCAAATTTTTTCTTGCCGCCTTTTCTATCTTCATATTCGATATAATAGGTGCCAAGTCTCTCACCATCTTCATCTACATCTTCCATAAAAACTACTTCTCTTACATTTTCCTTTTCATCAATAACATTATATTTACCTAGAGAGAGCTCTCCATCAAAAGGGATACCCAATAGACCTGCAAAACGAGAAATATCAATAATTGTACTACTATCCCCCATTTGGATCTTACTATTAGTATCAGTGAACAATTGGTCCATAATTTGGGACTGATTACCTTTCCAAAGACCAATATCTTTATCTTCAAATACTGTCTTGTTATATACAGATTCTGCTATATCATTACTGTTTGATTGTTTGTCGATTCCCTTTTCACCATATGTTTGTTGAATTAATGTATTTGTAGTTGCTCTAGGTAAGAACTTCATTACTTCATTTAGAAAATTTATTTTAGTATCCAGCCAAAGCTGTCCAGCCTCAGTAGGATCATCACGTCTAAAGGCAGGCGCATGCTCATCATAATACTGATGTTCTGTCATCGGTATTTTTAGTGGTTTTACTGGTTCATTGAGACCAGGATAATAATCCGTCATGCATTCTCCCCCTTTACTGTTTTATTCTTTCCCTATATCCAATTACACTAAACATCTACCATTAAGACAATCTATCTAGAGAAAAGTTCCCGAAATAATAAACGCAAAAATCCCCCTCCAACAGGAGGGGGATAACTAATAAACAATTAAACTAATGAACTAGCTAACTAACCTATCCATTCATGTCTCTAACGAAACTCTGAACAGCAGTAGTTCTAACATCTCCACCAACTTTACCAACAGCCCCGATCGCTTGCATAGAATCTTTCATCTGTTGCAGCAACTGTTGAATTAAAAACAATGTACCTGGTGATTCCAAAATAGACTCATGATCTGTCAGCTTAACATCAATACAATCTGCAGAATCAGCAGGAGGAGATACAACAAACTCCAATCCTTCTACATCACTAAGGTCTAAGGCTATAGGAACATCACTACCTGGCTGATAAACTAAAATACTATCAACATCTCCTTCAACAGCAGCACCATCAGCATCAGTGATAGCAGCAACTACCATACCTTTTTCAATCATTTCACCCAAAGTTGTTAAAGGACCAATAGGTTGACCGTTATCTAATACAATATTTGAAACAGCCGTACCATCAATAGTAATGCCTTTTTCTGCTAATAATAAGATACCTCTAAGACCAGAACCATTAGCAAGTACTGTAGACATAGCCAATATATCTAAAAACATTTCATTCATTTGGTTTGAAATAGAATAAAGCATCTTTTGAAATAAACTAGTTGGTCTAAATGTTGAAACTTGCGTTCTACCATTAGTTGAAATAGATGGTGTACCACCGTCTGAAGCTAATAGTAAGTTATTAAAAGCAGTTGCCTCTCCGGGTGTTATATCATCACCTACATCTATATAAACACCATCATCACCCTGCATCTGAATAACACCATCTGTACTAAGTGTGAAGTTTTTATCATCTATGCTAAATTCCCATCCTTCACTAGTTGCTGCGAAGTTCTCAATATTTACTCCATTTAAAACATCTGTCTCTAAATTAATCTCTATTTCCGCTGCTGTCCCTGTTGTTACCGCACCATAATCGTATCCTGAATTTTCTACTATTCCTGCCATTTCTCATTCCCCCTTTTATTTATTCGCCTTTTAAATGTTCCTCACTATAAATATCGCTAACTATCCTAAAACCCATGCATGAATTTTTTCTGATATATTAAAATAAATCCTTCGCTGATGCTTTATCATCTTCTTTAGCTATATTCTCCTTCTTGTCTGGAGCTTTAATATCTTCTTCAAGTTGTCTCATCTTTTCAAACTCTTTCATATCTGCAACAGGAAACCCTTTGTGACTAATAGCCGCTGCAACAGAGGCACTATGCACTTGTAGCTTTATAAAAAAAACAGGATTAATTGAAAATTTATTCTGAGATGTTTCCATTAATATTTCTTGTTTTACTAAGCTTCTAACAATGGCAGTAAAAAAATATCTTTTATATATTTTTACTTTACCATCAACTATCTCGCCAGAAAACTCATCGTAATAATATAGCTCTTTAACATTCTCTTCTTCTGTATCAGCTATCTCAAACTCATATTCACCACTATTAACATCTGTAGAAAACAAACCATATGTAACCTGTGCCATATTCTGCAAATCGGCTTTTGAAAGTTTAAACTGAAGCGTTAGCTTTCCGGTATCCTGTTTATAATAAGCATCTTTAAACTCTGACTCATCTTTAGGGAGTGGAAGCTCGTGCTTCTTCCTAACTTCCTCTAGCTTCTTTCTTTCTTGAAGTATATCAAGAAAATCTCTCTCAGCCTCTTCGCCCATATCTGGCAACGCATCTACATCAAAAATAGCTTCATCTTCTAGTTTTCCCTTACTTAAATCTGGCAAATTCAGCATCCATATCCCCCTTATTTTTAATCTTCTATTTCATTATACCCAAATATTCTGCAACATTTCTACCTCTGTGCAAATAAAACTCCAAACCAAACCATGCCCAGTTCTGTTTATAATAATCTTTTGAATTATCTCCCCAATAACCTGCCATTCGGTATGTGGAATTGAGTTTTTCAAGCATTGATTTTTCCATATCAGCATCACCCATTGATGAAAAAAGAGATAAATATACTCCATAGGCAGAAGAATATTCATATTGCAAACCTCTTTGCTCTGAATTATTACCATCTATTGAGTAACCCCCCAACAACTGATTAGTGTCATTAAACTTACCTTTGTAAAAATCATAAGTCTTATCCCTAAGCAGCTCTCCTGCTTTTGAGCTACCAACAACTTCTTTTGTCATTGCCAGAAAGAACCAAGTTCTAAAGGCATCCCATCCACATAAATAATCATCTATAACACCATCCTGTGCCCATGGTAAATCCACTAATTTCCCATTAGTATCTAACATGCACCAATCTGGAACTAAAGAGCCATCACCCACAAACTCCTGCCCCTTATGGTTAGTAAGTGTTATATACTTACTATCTTTAATATTATCTAAAGCATCAATCGCCAACTGCTTCCAATCATGATGTGGATCTATAATAGCAAAAGCTTCATATAAAAACGGCATATAGTAAGACACATTAATCCAAGGATCTCCTTTAGCGTTTGATAACAAATGATATTTCTGCGAAACATTAACTAAATCTTGTTTCAATTTAACATTATCCATTGCAAAATAGTCATCTATTGGTTGAACCATTATAGATTTCACTGAGCTCCAATCAAAATATTCATGAGCTCTCTGATCGAAATACACATCTACAGTAAAAAACTCATCTCTATATGGATAATTCTTCTTATACGTTACTTTGTTACCCTTCACATCTTCTAAAACCAGCTTCACTCCATGGTTCCATTTTGTTTCAAATGATAAGCCTTTAACCTTAGTCATATCCATATTTCCAAAATACTTACCAATACCGTAATAATCAGTATTGAAAGTGTCTACGCTAAGAAACGAATTATCGCCTTCTTTCTCTAGTTGTTTCATCAACATTCCTCCACCATGATACTCAAACCATTTGTCTAATGATGCAGGGTTCTGGAAGTCTTCTAATATATCACTGCCGGATTTATAAACACATTTGCTCCAAATATCATTTACAATATCTTTAGCAATCTCTTCATAAGCAAATTCATTTTCACCGCTACCCCAACGATTGTGAGCCATAATAAGTGCACCAGCAATTAGCTCATCTCCATCTGGAGCTACTTCTGCACCATCTCTCCAACCATGGATTGCTTGAGAACTATCTGGAACATAAACTATTCCACCAATATTTGTATTCTTTATATTCGGGGTGAATCTCCAGCAAAAAAGATTATCTTTCTTACTATTAGGCATTTTGTCCCAACGGCTCTCTGCCCAATTAAAAACTCTTGGAACATTCTTTCTCATCATATTGAAATATGACCAAGTCCAAACTTTATCAAAAGTCTCTCTATCATCTATAAGTACTGATCGATATAAAACATAGGATATCGTTTCAGAAAAGCTTAGCTCTTTACCATAACTACCTTTACTAAGATCACGATAATCTGTATCAGCTAAAGGTCGTCCATTAATAGCTATCTTTTGATCCTTATAATGATTCCAACTATTCTGTAACACTTTCTCATAATCTTTTGCAAATAAAAAAGACAGGATTAACAACCCATATACTATATATAGTCTTTTTCTAATGATATTCATAAACCCCTCTTCCCCACAAAGTTCTTGTGCCTATATATAGGCATACTTAAACATGGATATAAACTGGTTGATTACCCCCTATCTGCCTTTCCTCCAGGGGAAAGAATAAGAAAAATATATTTAGGATAATATCCCCTCTCTTGGGAGAGGGCTAGGGAGAGGGTTTAAACTATTGCTGGTTGGTTGAAAACTAACTTTTGCATAGTCTTATAAATTATAGGTAAGACTTCTTCATCGTAGTCTCTATAATATTTCTCTAAATTCTCTAAAGCATCTAGTGAATGTGTGTTTTTAAAATTACCAATTGGCTTAATAGTCATTAATACATAATTTTGTTTATCAACATAAGAAAGCTTCTCTAAAAGTAATGGTATTTTCTCCTGTGGAAAGTATGAAATGTATTGAACCATTTGTTCATATTGAAAGAATGGAGTATTAAGCAATTCTTCTATTGTCTGGTGGTCTGGTTGCATGAAATCCACAAAGTCTAAAACCTGTAAAAGGAAAGACGCACGAGGATCGTTGTCATTGAGTTTTATCTCAGGAAACGCATACATATACTCTTCGGCCTCTTTTCCTCTAATTAAGGCCAAGCAATTGCCGATTCTTCGCTTTATATAGAGCATATGGTTCTTGTCATCAAGTAAGTTTGCATAATCATTATAATATTTCTCAATAATATGACAAACTAAGTCTACATTCTCCATAGTTAATTCGTTTATTAAAGTTTCTTTAAAAAAGATAGAAAATTCTGGCAATAAAACTAGCTGGTCTAAAATATGACGAAACTCAGACTGATATGGATTTAATGTGCCTAGCTTATCCCACATATCGTACATGTTTCTTGCTATTGTTAAGTTTATTATTTGTGCCATGGGATGATTATATCATAATTAATGTGGCTGGACAGGCTATATGAATAGAAATAAAACATCCAATTAAGCAAGATTAATGCAATAAAAAATGTTTTTGTTCGATATTTTATAAACATATTAAAAAACATATATAAATGAGGAACTCTAATGTTATATAAATTAGTAGCACTAAAAACAAATATTGATACTACAAGTAATAAAATAATACGTGGAGAACATATAAATTTTCGCATTGGTAAAGACACTCTAGAGATAGACCTGCTTTCTTCAGATGGATTAGCTGGAGGGAAGTCTTTCATGCAACATTGATCTAAATTAGCAAAGGAAAATGAAACAAATATTAGCAAGTGTAACAGAATTGTATTGAGAGTTAATCATGCAACTAATTTACAATTTCTAACAATGTATATTGCATGTCCTCCAGGGCTATCCCCTGATTATTGGGCAGGATCCAAACTTGCTGAAGGTGTAGAACGTAAAATGGAGATACATTTACAAACAAAAGAAGCTATATATCCAATTTTTGACGCTATCCTAAATTCTGTTAATGATGAATGTGCGCTATTGCAAACAGCAAATGAAAGCAGCGATAGCAATGTTAGCAAGGCATTTGGAATATTTAAATCTAATGTTGGGATACGCATTCATACAGACAAGGATATGGCTCCATATTTAAGAAATTATCTTGAAGGCCGAAGAGACCAACTGCTTTCAATAACAACATCACATCAAGAACGAGAGAGCATAAGAGATATGCATAATAAAGTATTAAACTTCATGAATGAAAAAATTATCTTTGACGACAATCCTTCTCAAAGAGAAGTGGTATTTTCAAATGGAGAAATTGAACAAATTGCACATGGAAATAAGGTTTTTTGGATTAGCTCTGATGAAACAACTCACATTTATCAAGTGAATAACACAGCATATGTTGTTGATAGTGGTAATCCAGCAACACCTATTTTGCTACAAAAATTAATTGCAGAAGGTACAACAAAGGAAATAGTCTTTTTACAAACTCATTTTCATAATGATCATACAAATTATTTAATGAAAGCACTAGAGATGACTAGATTACACAAAGATTTGAATATTAAACTAATATATCCAGCAGAATGTTTTGGACAATTTCGAGGATTTTTTCTGGGCAACCCAAATTTAAACTTGAATGCCCCTAACTTTCGTTCTATTAAAATAGAAGATACTGGAGTTTCATATGTAATGAATGAAAATAATTTTACTGAGGCAGCTTTTATCGATATAGATAATACGCATACTGAAAAGATATCCGAAAATAAACCAGACAAACCTTCTTCTATTAACAATAAATTTGATCAATCTACTATTAAGATTACAAAATCACCGGAAGGGCTTAAGCACTTTATTACAAGTAGAGGATTCGTCCATAAAATAGCGAAACCTGGAGACGGCTATTTATTAAGAATGTTTTCTGGAGATATAAACCCACAACCTTTTGGGCAAACAAATGAAGAAATAACTACATTAGTTAAAGAATATATTAAGTCTATGTATGATCTAGGAAAGAGCATGTTGCATTCTGACGAAAACTACTCTAACGTCGAATTATTCTTTGATATAGGTCATTTTGCTAATCTTGATACTGAAGGTCAATTGGGAAAAGAAATCACTGATTACGCAAGTAAAATAAGTGATGGGAAAATGTCTGTTAAATTAGAGCATAAAAAAAACTATGACGGATTTAATTCGGAGATGAGTTAGATTACTGAATGGTTTACCACATGAAGCAGATTTGTTTACAAATCACGCAGTGTGGCTGCCCCACAAGGACTTGAACCTCGACAAACAGAATCAGAATCTGTCGTGCTACCATTACACTATGGGGCAATATTATTACAAACCAATTATAGATAAAACTTATTAGTTTGGCAACTTCTCTATCCGAAAAATACTTTTATTTCTCTTGCCGCATTTCCAATTAAATCAGAAGAATTAACTACATTTATATTTTCAACAGAAACATCAAACATATATCGATTTTATACTGATTTAATAAAAAGCTCACCATGATTTTTATGATTTGAAACTACAAATTCAATGTCTGGCCAAAACCACATTCCATCAGTAATTTTTTCTCCTTTAGGAAGATGTTTATCCCAATCCTTTTCAAAATCCTCTACACCAAGAAAAAAAATATCTTCTCGTCGACATAATTGGTCAAAATGCTTACTCCCTCGAAAAGATCCATGGTCAATAGGCTCATAGTCCAATATCATAAATTGTTGTAACTCTATTAATGCCTGTGTATTACAATAATGCGAATAACCTATAGGGGGAACACCTAATGCCCGTGTTAATGAATCAGGTTTTACTATTAATAAATAATCATGATATAAAGAATTAATTTGTATTTGTGCTAAAGCCCCAGCCTTAGTTGCCTGGTCTATATAAACAATCCCCTTTCCAAATTTCTGTCCATGATTAACAATATCTAATCCTTTAAATATTGATTTATACTGTTCCGGTAATGGTTTTATATCGGATTTATTAATATTATCAATGAACGGATTCACCTGCACTAAAATAGGATTTGATATTTCCTCCTGCATTGCAAATTCAAAATAAAAAGAACCTTTAATATCTTTTATCATATTTAAAAGCACTATCCCTTTTTCTATTACTTGTTCTTTTATATTTTCTTTTTTATTAGAACTACTCGATACATGGCTAAAAATTGAGAAAGAACGGCTCAGATAACTTTCATCATTTAAAAAACTATAACTTACAACCCACTTACCATCAGCTTTTTCCTCATGCGATATTTGAATTTTGTCATCAATTAATTCTAAACACATTATTTCTGCTTCGTTTCGAATACCTCTTGTAATAAATACTTTGGGATGTCCGTCATAACTAGTATATCCCTCTCCAGCATAAGCTGGACTAAAATCAGATCCATCGAGTTCCCCAACAACAGGAGTAATAAGTAATGACATCCCAAATTTTGTATGATGCTTTTCTCTATAAGCTTTCGCTTTAGCACTAAATTCACTTGCATAAATACGTTTCTGAACTTTCCAAAGTCTATTTAAATCCTGTTTTTTGTCACCTGTTGGAAGATAAATCATAGACTCATAAATACCAGACCCTCCACTTTCTCCAAGAGCTGAAGATCTTACATAATATGGTTGTCCAATAATCATGTTCTTATAAATATGCATATTTTTCACACTTATTGATAATGATCTTTTTAACCAATCAATAGACTTCACGGTACTATCTTTCGTTAATTTATTCTTCATCATGAAACGAAAAAAATGTGACACATCTACTTTTGCCGTTATCTCAAGATGCCTAAA
>CAYSAQ010000011.1:49300-50567 GCA_964429235.1 uncultured Candidatus Marinamargulisbacteria bacterium | reverse complement strand
TTGCGCCAATACCTTCTTTACCAGAAGAAACAGCAAACCCAATCATTGGCACACCCGAATATATTGCAGTATAATCAGTAGAAACATCTACTTCCTGTAATGGATCAAAATCACCATTTCCTCCAGCATTATTATCACTAAGAAGAACTTCACTAAGAGGAATATAAACATCTACAAAATTACTATCATTATTTAAAAGTTTAATGGTATAAACAAATTCATCATCACCACTGTCAAATGAATATCCATTGGGATCCCCAGTATTATCATTATCCTTAATATCTATCTTAAGATCTACCGGACCAACTCCAGTATTTTTTACAGAAAACTTCAAATACTTATATCTTCCCCAATCATAAGCAGCATTATTCTTAATATTAAATGTTTTTGTCGCACCAACACCATCTATATAATAACCTGTATAAGGTGTTGAAAAATCATATAAAACATAACCATTATATCCGTCACTATCAGCACTATTAGAATAAATCTGTAAGGCATCAGCATAATAAGAATTATTTGTTAATGAAACAGCAATATTTCCGTCTACTGACCATCCCAAAGTATTACCATCGTCAAAACTATCAATAACAGGAATAGGCTCTTCAAATACTGTTACATCTGCTTTTAATTTATTTACAGGTATTCTTAACTCTGCATATCTTTTTGTTCCTATCTGATTGACTGTACTTAAGTAGCCTCTTGAATAATTATAAAAAGAAACAACTAAAACAGAATTACTATTATCAGAAAATATATTATCTAACGATTGATTTAAAAAAGGAGCTTCACTAGCATCCCATTTAGTAACTAAACCCTCTACATTATCAATTACAACGTCCTTGTTAATATAACCAGATAAGCCACTTCTAACATTAGATTTAGTTCCATCCTCATTTTCAATATACATTTCATAATATACGTTTTGAACATTCTGTGGAGAATAATAAGTAGGATTAGCAGTAGGCAAATGATCAAAAGTACTATTCTGCACTAACCCACTAATATTTAAACCTCCAGAAGGCAAGGGAGATAAGGGAGTTCTTACAGTATAATTACCAGTAGCAGGATCAGATCCAGATTTTATTTTAAAAGTGTAATTAGAATCTTTAGCAGCATTTTTTACAACAACATAATGAAGCTTAAAGGTAGTATCCATATCAGGATTGAGCTTAATTCGCTTGTCCACTACTTCAAAATCCGTCAGTCCCGGACCATTAACTATGACCGAGCCTGCCTCTCCCGCATAACTAACCCAACTGACAGT
>CAYSAQ010000011.1:0-49200 GCA_964429235.1 uncultured Candidatus Marinamargulisbacteria bacterium | reverse complement strand
GACCATTAACTATGACCGAGCCTGCCTCTCCCGCATAACTAACCCAACTGACAGTGAACCAGTTTGCTCGCACATCAGTTATTCTTACATCCGAGATTGCCGAAGCAAATACTCCAACCGTAGCTAATATCATGAAAATCGCTATTCTTAATATACCTTTCATCACATCTGTCTCCCTTCTTAATTCAACTTATTTATTTTTATTGTTATAATTTTCAATATACCACAAGACCAACAAAGTTATTCATACAAAATTTCTGTTATTACTTTTATAATTCCTCAATAATATATCGTTAAGTTCCCTGCAAATGTCCCACTAATATAATGAAAACATATGGGGTTTTAGTGATATATGCAAATAATTAAATTATTTGAGCTTCTTTAGCTCCATCAACATAGGTAAGTGTTACTAAATCATTTTTACTTAAATCAGCTGCAGCGCTTACTACTTTTCCGTTTTTTCGAACTACTGCAAATCCTTTTTTTGCATAATTTTCTGGATTTAATGCTTTTATTTTTGCTGATAATAACTCTACTTTTTGTTTCTTATAAACAAATACATCCTTTAATCTCTGTTCCAAAGAGAAATTCAAATCAGCTAATAACATCTTTTTATCTTGAACTTTATTGAGTAATAATTGTCTAAAACGTTCTTTTATATTTAATAAGTTTTGCAAATATTCATCTCTAGGAAAAGAAACCATAACTCCAGCTGCTGTTGGTGTTGCCGCCCTTGCATCCGCAACAAAATCTGCAATAGTATAATCAACTTCATGACCAATCGCACTAATTATGGGTGTATTACAGGCAAAAATAGCTCTTGCCACCACCTCTTCATTGAACCCCCAAAGTTCTTCAATACTTCCACCGCCTCTAGCTAATATCAATACATCATATTTCAAAGAATCTACTTGTTTTATGTTTGCAGAGATATTCTCAGCAGCTCTATCTCCTTGTACTACAGTAGGAACTATCGTTATCTCAACAGCTGGATTTCTATTCTTAATAGTAGATATCACGTCATAGAGCGCAGCTCCACTTGGAGAAGACAAAATAGCTACTTTTTTAGGAAATTTAGGAATAACTTTCTTAAAATCATGCTTAAACAAACCTTCTACTTCTAACTTTTTTTTGAGTTGTTCAAAAGCTAAAGCAAGAGCACCAACCCCAGCAGGTTCCATATATTTAACATGCAAAGAGTATGTTCCTCTCTTTTCATAGATAGAAACCTTGCCTCTAGCAATAATCTGCATATTTTCTTCTAATCTAAAAGCCATTGATGATGTTTGAAAAACAACACAACTAAGCTGTGAAGAGCTATCCTTAAGGGTAAAATATAGCTGTTTTCCTAGTTTATATTCGCGAACATTCGAAACTTCCCCTTTAACCCAAACATCATCAAGCAAGAAATCATTCTTAATGATTTCTTTAAGATATTTGGTAAGGTCAGTTACAGAAAGAAATTGCATAACCCCCTAAATCCCCCTAAAGGAGGACTAAATAAACCCTCTCTTTTAGGAGAGGGTGGCTGCAATACAATTCCATAAAGAAAACGTTATTCATTCAGCCGGGTGAGGCTTCGCATAGAATCAACAAATTCATCAAACAAGTAATCACTATCGTGAGGACCTGGCGATGCTTCTGGATGATACTGTACTGAAAAGATATCTTTATCTTTCACACGTACACCCTCAACAGTTTGATCGTTTAGGTTTATATGTGTAACTTCAGCACTAGCTGGCATAGTGTCCATCTTTACCGCAAACCCATGGTTTTGTGCAGAGATCTCTACTTTACCGTTCTTTGAATATTGAACAGGTTGATTGCCTCCACGGTGACCAAACTTTAATTTATATGTTTCAGCACCTAACGCTAAGCTTAGTATTTGATGACCAAGACATATTCCAAACATAGGAATGTCTTCTTTTAATAATCCTTTAGTATTCTCAATAGCATATGTTACCGCCGCTGGATCTCCAGGACCATTTGAAAGGAATACGCCATCTGGCCTATACTTACTTATTACATCTTTATAGCTCATAGAAGCTGGGACTACCGTCACCTTACAACCTCTATCAGCAAGCTTTCTTAAAATATTAGTCTTAATGCCAAAATCATAAGCAACAACATTAAAGCTATCACTATCATCAGTATTACAATATGGAATATATTCCTGCATACTTTTATCTGTATGCACATAAGGCTCTTTTGTAGTCACATCTTTTACTAAGTCCATGCCTACAATACCTGGTGTGGCAGAAAGTTTTTTAAGTAAAACATCTACATCAAACTCTTCAGTAGATATAATGCCCATCATCGCACCTTTATCTCTTATATGTTTAGTAAGTGCACGAGTGTCGATTGCCTCAATAGCTACAATGTTATTCTTTTTCAAATAGTCTCCTAAAGACATCTCTGCTCTAAAATTTGAATAAGTCTTACTGTATTCTTTTACCACAAACCCACTTACCTGAACTGCATTAGACTCTGTATCCTCTTCTGTAACGCCATAATTACCAATCATAGGATAAGTCATAGTCACTATCTGATATTTATAAGAAGGGTCTGTTAATATCTCTTGATAACCAGCCATACTAGTATTAAATACTACTTCACCAACAACTTCTCCAGTTGCTCCAAAATTCTCACCTAAAAAATGTCTACCGTCTTCTAATACTAAAATTGCCTTACCCAATGCTTTTCTCCTTCCAGACTACATTACCGTCAACTACTGTCATAACGGCTCTTCCTTTTCCACTTCTTCCTATAAAAGGAGAATTTTTACTTTTAGATTTAAATAACTTTTCAGTTACTTTCCATCCTTTTTCAGTATCTACTATTGTTAAATCAGCAACTTCTCCTTTAGCTATCTTGCCAGAATTAACGCCAATAATATTTGCAGGATTAAATGAACATAATTTTACTATCTGCTCCAAACTAAATCCTTCTTCATGGTACAACTTGCTAAGTGTCATCATTACAGATGTCTCCAAACCAACTATTCCAAAACAAGCTTTATTAAACTCCATATTCTTATCATCAGCTGTATGAGGAGCATGATCTGTAGCTATTGCATCAAGCGTTCCATCCCTTAGTCCCTCAATTATAGCTAATCTATCTTCTTCTGTTCTTAATGGTGGGTTCATTTTTGCATTTGTATTATATTCTTCAACAGCAGACTCCGTTAGCATAAAATAATGTGGGGCTGTCTCTGCAGTAACTTTTACACCTCTCAGTTTTGCTGCGCGAATTAACTCAACAGAACCTTTTGTGCTTACATGACAGATATGTACCCTGCCGAAGTATTTTGCTGTCTCAATGCTTTGCGCAATAGCAGCTTCTTCAGAAGAACGATGTATTCCAGGCAATCCTATTTTGGTTGATAATGCACCTTCATTCATTGCGCCACCTTCTGCCAATGCTCTATCTTCGCAATGCAATATTATTGGTTTATCATAAGGGCTTAAATATTCCAAAGCCCTACGTAATGTGCACATATTTTCTAATGGCAATCCATCATCAGTAAAACCAACTGCTCCATTACGAATCATTGCCGCAAATTCACTAATCTCTGAACCTGCCATAGCTTTCGTAATACTTCCTGTTGGATATAGTTTTGCTTTACTGATTTCCCATGCTCTATCTTTCAGAAATTTAATTAAAAATTTATTATCTATTACTGGATTTGTGTTTGGCATAGAACAAACAGCAGTAATTCCGCCGCAGACAGCAGCCTTCAACCCAGTTGATAAAGTTTCTTTCTCTTCTTGCCCTGGCTCCCTAAGATGCACGTGTAAATCTATAAATCCAGGCAAAACATGTTTGCCTGTTAGGTCATATACTTCCGCCTTATCATCAGTTATATTCTCTGCAATCTTTAAAATTCTTCCTTTATCTATTAATAAATCTTTTTTCTCAGAACCATCAATATTTACAATAGTTGCATTCTTTAAAAGTAATTTCATCGTGCATTTCTCCTAGCTAGAAGCATATAAAGCACAGCCATTCTTATAGCAACTCCATTGCTTACCTGTTCTAATATAACATTATAAGGACCGTCTGCTACATCTGTACTTATCTCTACGCCTCTATTCATAGGGCCCGGGTGCATTATAAGAACATCTTCTTTAGCAAGCTTTACTCTTGAAGGGGTAATCCCATATTCATGATAATATTCTCTTGATGAAGGAAAATAACTTCCTTTTTGTCTTTCAAACTGAACTCTTAGTACATTTATAAAATCAGCACCTTTAATAGCATCTTCTACTTTATGAACTACCTTACAGCCCATTTCTTCTATTCCATGAGGGATAAGAGAGGCCGGGCCACAAACTGTTACTTCTGCCCCAAGCTTTGATAGACCCCAAATATTTGAGCGAACTACCCTGCTGTGTTTTATGTCTCCGATAATCGTAACCTTCTTACCTTCTATATAGCCTTTTTCTTCTGTCATGGTAAACATATCTAATAATGCTTGTGTTGGATGTTCATTAAATCCGTCTCCAGCGTTTATAACAGGAATGTCTACATTTTTTGCAATTAATTCTGGAACTCCAGCCATTGAATGCCTAACGATGATTCCATCGACACCCATTGAAGCTAGGTTTTTAACTGTATCTACAAGTGTTTCACCTTTATTTACACTACTTGTGTTAACAGCAAAATTCAAAGAACCTGCTCCCAACATTTTCATAGCCATATCAAAGCTACCCTTAGTTCTGGTACTTGGCTCATAAAAAAGAGAGACCAAGGTTTTATTCTTTAAAGTAGGAACTTGTTTTACTGGTCTGTTGAAGAGTTGTTTAAAATAGGTCGCCTGTTCAAGGATTTCCTTGATTTCTGTGGCTGACAAATATTTAAGACCTAATAAATGATTTTGATTTAGCACTAAAACAAAATTATATAGCAAAGTGGCTGTTTTGTTAAGCAGGAATAAGCATCATATATATGAAACTATGCAACAATAAAATAAAAATGTTACTATCGTCATTAATGATTCAAACCGTTACCGCAATAAACATCAAATCTATACCCTATTCAGAAAGCAGTGCGATAGTTCATGTATTCTCTAAAGAACATGGGAAACTATCTCTTATGGCTAAAGGAATTAAAAAATCTAAAACCGGCAACCAAGGAAAGCTAAGTACCTTTTTCTTGAACAAATATCACTTAAGATCAAGCAGCAAATCTTCTATAAAAACAATTACCTGTATTGAAAATTTAGAAATTTTTGAAGGGCTAAGCAAAGATTATGACAAATTAAAAAATGCTTATGAGGTTCTCTGGCTAGTGAATAGCGTTATCCAAGAGGATCATCCTGCACCCAGACTATTCACTGAAACACTTAAAGCGCTAAAGATTATAGAGCACACACATGAAAGTGAACACACTGAAACTGTGAACAAATTCAAAAAAATGATTCTTGAACATGAGGGAGTCTTGAATACACAGGCAAAAACTATTAGTATTGATATGGCTTTGGAGAAATACATAGGAAAGCAAATAATAAAGCTATGAATATCGCATTTTTTACTGACACTTATCTGCCACAGATTAATGGAGTTGTTACTTCTATCGAGATTTTTCGTCAAACTTTGGAGGAAAAGGGTCATAATGTATATATCTTTTGTCCACAAACAGAAATGGGACAAAAAAAAGCTGACCCTGCATATGTATTTAGATTTAAATCAGCAAAACTTTTCTTTCAACCTGAATACAGACTATCTTGGCCCTATTCTAGAGCGCTAAACAAGTTCAAAGAATTAAACATAGATATCATTCACACGCACACACCTTTTACAATGGGCATGTTAGCAGTATTTCTAGCAGAAAAATACAAAAAACCAATGGTACATACCTATCACACATTATTTATGGAATATTTACATTATCTGCCAATTCCTACTGACTATACAAAAAACTTTGTAACTTGGGGTAGCAAATCTTTTTGTAACAGAAACCACCTAGTGATTGTTCCTTCTAAAGCTATAAAAAATGAACTATTAGACTACAACGTACTTGCTCCTATAGATATTATTCCAACAGGGATAAACATCACTGACTATCACAAAACACAAACAGCTGATATTGAAGAACAATATGGTATTGATACCACTAAACATGATTATCTAATTACAATAGCAAGAATGGGCAAAGAAAAGAACATAATGTTCTTGATTGATGCTTTCAACAAACTAAAAGAGTCCAACCCCAACCTTAAGTTCATAATGATTGGTGATGGACCTCAACGTGAAGAAATAGAAAAAAAAGCAGAAGAATATGGGATATTAAAAGATATAATAATGACTGGATATGTTACGAGAGACAAAATTTTCCCATTACTTAAGCTAGCCAAGGTATTTATCTTTGCTTCAAAAACAGAAACACAGGGACTAGTAATATTAGAGGCTATGTCAATGAAAATACCTTGTGTAGCAATAGCATCTATGGGCGTAAATGATGTTCTTGAAGATGATAATGGAGGCTTCTTAAGCCCAGATGACATCGAAGAATATACTAACAAGGTAACTATGATTTTAAATGACAAAGAGCTACATGCTAAAAAAACAGAAGAAGCTTACCAAAGAGCTACTCATTTATCTGCTAACAAAATGACTAAAAAGCTAATAGAATCTTATGAAAAACTATTATAATCCCCCTGATGCTACGCATCTTTCCCCCTTTGATAAAGGGGGCTTGTTTGGAGTTTTAATAGCCTCCTTTATCAAAGGAGGTGTCGGTCAGCCGAAGGCGGACTGACGGAGGATTATAATGAAAACAAATATTTTCCAACTTACAAAAAAGTGTCCTTATAGCTGTTTCAAATGTGAAATTCCCCCGGCAAACAGCAAAACTGAGATATTAGAAATCATAAACGAATCGAAGAAAAACACTCTAAATATTTTCTTTAATATAACAATTGATAATAATGACCTACATGAAATAATTAACCTAATAAAAGAGAAAAAACAAAAGCTTGGATTCTTCTATAATGGCTTGCCGAAAGAAGTATATCTGCAACACAACCCAAACATGATAGCCTTTCCAATGTTCTCTACAATGCCTGAAAAACATGATCAGTTTATTGGAAAATTAGATTTCTATAAGATGATATCTGCAATGAATGCATTACCAAAGGAAATAAAAAAACCTATTGTATTCTTTGTTTCAAAGGAAAATATTTCAGAAACCACTGAACTAGCTGGGTTGACCTTATCTCTAAATACAAAAATATATCTTCAACCTATTAAGTTTTATAGTGAAGAGGATTTTGATAAAGAGATAATGCTCTATTTGCGCAGAATTGGAAAGAACAAAAAAATTACACTACTAAAACCTCAACCAACTAAATCTCACTGTACTGCTTGGGATCCATCCACAAATTTGTTCAAAATACTCTTTAAAAAAATACGCAATATATAGTTTCTTTTTATAAAATTTTGAATCTAGTCTTTCAAAGTACTATAATGTTAATAATATGAAAAAAATACTACCTATATTACTTTTAGTTTTCTGTTCTACTCTATTCTCTGCTGAAGTTTGGTTCACCATTGATAAAAGCCAGTACGAAGAAGTTTCAAAAATAACAAAAGAATTCTTTCCTGAAGATGAAGTGAAAATATTCTTTTGGGATAATGGACTAACAAAGATGAAAAAACTAATAAAAAAAGGCAAGAAGCCAAATGTGCTTCTTACGGGACATACCTTTGTTCCATCTATTGCTAACATTGACTCTAGCTTTAACCATGTAGAGCCTCTATTCCTTGATATTAGAGCATTATATGTATGGGGGTATCATAAATCATTACCTGTTAGCAGATGGAGAGATGTTTTATATTATGCTCAAAGCCATACTGACTTTATCTCATTTCCTAAAACATGGACTTCAAACAAACTATATAACTTTTTGTCATTCTTTAATGACCAACTACCATTCTGGATAAGCCAAACACCATTCTCGCCACAAAACATGATTTATACTGTTAAGCTAATGTATACGCTCATGGATAATTACCCAAGACTATTCCAAGCAGACCCTACTGATTCTTTTCTAAAGAAAAAAAATAAAGCAATCATATCGGGAGTATGGATGCATAACTTATTAAAAGAAAAGAAGGAACAATTCTCTGTATACGATGTACCTAAATCTCAAAACGGAGTAAGAGGATTTAAAGGGGCATATGTTGCTATGTATTATGACAACAGTGCTGACACCACCCAGATAAGAAATGTGTTGAATTCTTATAACTTTCAGAACAAAACATGGAAAGCTATTAACCTATTACCTACTAACTCTCAGTTAAGAAAACATCTATCAGCAAACAATCCTCACATCAATAAACTATATAAGATAGCAGACTACTCTCCTTGGGCAACGGCTATTGATCCAAAAAAACTAGATGACAGAACTGCTGTATTAAACTTCTTACTAAAAAACAAAAAGAACTATCATGATAAAGATGAAAATAAAATAACTAAATTCTTTACCAATAAAACTTATTTCAAATTCATGAAGCTACTTCACTAAAAATGAATCTATCAAATGAACACAAACAAGAGCTAATCTCCTTAGCTAAAAATTCTATAAAAGCAAAATTCACAGGCAACTCGCCTGAGCTAAGCAATAATCCAGAGCTTAATATTAAAGCTGGTGCATTTGTTACATTACATAAAAATGGCCAATTACGTGGCTGTATTGGCAGGATAGTTGGTGATTTGCCACTTGTTCAAACTATCAATAACATGGCACAAGAAGCAGCGTTTCATGACCCAAGGTTTGAGCCAGTAACACAAGCTGAACTTGAAGCTATTGATATTGAAATAAGTGTACTGTCTCCACTAACGCCTATTAAATTTCAAGACGTAATCATAGGCACCCATGGACTATTACTAAAAAATGTTAACAGGTCTGGAGTGTTTCTTCCTCAAGTTCCTGTAGAACAAGGTTGGAGTAATGAAGAGTATATGTACAACCTCTTTACCAAAGCAAGTATCCCTTATAACGAAGTAACTTTAGATACCTCTGAGTTATTTGGCTTTACAGCTACTGTTTTCTAGTTACAATAAGCAAATGATTTCAATACAACAAATAACGTTACCAATCACACATACAGAAGCAGAACTGTTTAAAAAGGTTGCTGAAATATTAGCAGTAGACCTAGGCGAGATAAAAGACCTCACTATTACAAAACGTGCAATTGATTCACGCAAGAAAAAACAAATGATTTACTTTGTATATTCTGTTGCTGTTTCAATGGCTAACGAAGAACGTGCAATCAGAAATAAAATAGCAAAAAAGAATAAAAAACATTATAGGATAGAAATAAAGGAACCATATATATATAAGATTCCTAAGATTTCTTTAACAACTGAAACAAAAAGACCAGTTATTATAGGTTCTGGACCTTGTGGACTATTCTCAGCACTAGTACTTGCTAAGGCAGGGCTTAAACCTTTAGTAATAGAACGTGGTGGAGATGTTGATTCTAGAATAAAAGATGTTGAAGCTTTTCTAAAAGAAGGAAAGCTAAACACTAGCTCTAATATCCAGTATGGTGAAGGTGGCGCTGGAACATTCTCTGACGGAAAACTAAGCACACATATTACTAACCCAAGAATAAAATATATATTTGAAGAATTCGTAAAAGCTGGCGCACCAAATAGCATACTTTACGAAGCTCAACCACATATCGGAACAGATAATATCCGAAATGTAGCAAAAAACATTAGGAAGCAGATTATAGAGTTTGGTGGCGAAGTAAGATTCAATGCCCAGCTGACAGGCCTAAACATTGAAAACGAGCAAATAACAGCTGTTACGATAGATGGCACAGAGCAGATTGAAACAGATACGCTCATATTAGCGATTGGGTACTCTGCAAGAGATACTTATGCGATGTTATATAAAAACAAACTAGATATAATCCAAAAATCTTTTTCTGTTGGAGTTCGTATCGAACATAAGACAGATATGATTAACAAATCTCAATACGATAGCTTCTATAACAATGAAAAGCTAGGCAGCGCTCGCTACAAACTAGTAGCACATAGCGATACTAATAGAAGCGTATATACCTTCTGCATGTGCCCTGGTGGATTCGTAGTTCCATCATCATCAGAAGAAGGAACAGTTGTCGTAAACGGAATGAGTGAATATGCTCGTAATGCTGAAAACTCAAACTCTGCACTAATGGTTAATGTTAATCCTGAAGATTTCAGCTCTGAGCATCCATTAGCTGGTATTGATTTCCAAAAGGACTTAGAAAAAAAAGCATTTAAGCTTGGCGGCAGCAACTATCATGCGCCTGCTCAGCTAGTTGGCGATTTCTTAAACGAAAAAGCATCTACTACACTTGGCAATATAACCCCTAGCTACAAGCCAGGAATAAAGCTTACAGCATTAGATGACTGTCTTCCAAGTTTCGTAGCAAAAAGTCTACGAGAAGCACTCCCAACGCTAGATAGAAAAATTCATGGTTTTGCAGATAACGATGCAGTATTAACAGGAGTTGAGACAAGATCATCATCCCCACTTCGTATTACAAGAGATAAAGAAACAATGCAATCAAACATCAAAGGCATCTACCCTGCTGGCGAAGGTGCTGGCTATGCGGGAGGAATTGTATCTTCGGCTGTTGATGGAATAAAAATAAGCGAAGCTATAATAGCACTTAACCTTTAATAAAAGCTCCTTCGATGAGGGAGCTGTCGAATATATTTACGAAATAAATTATGAGACTGAGGGAGCTTTACCTTATTGCATTAGGGTTCCAAAAGAAAAGAACATAAAAGCATCTTTATCAGAAGCAGTTCCAAGTCCTAATCCAAAACTAAACGGATAAAAATTATTAAAATCACCAGTCCATTCAAAAGCAACACCATAAGACCAATAAGGGTTCTTAAGAATATCCTCTTTTACATCTACAGCATCAGCAATATCATAAAAGAATATCGCAGCTGTTTGTTTATGATAGAAACCAAATAAAGACAAATCATCCACTACTTCATACGGCATCCGATACTCACAACTAACTTTACTAAGGAACCGTCCTTTAATTGTGCTATTCATATCCAATCCTCTAGCATACGTAATACCCGGAATGCCCCTAACAACATATCTATACTGCTGACTATAACCACCTAATCCTTCCATCTTCACTACATGATTAACGTCCAGTCCTGGCAAATACAATTTCAAATCATCCAACACAGAAACATTGGAATCTGTACGGCTTACATCTAACGTAAACTGATTAATAAATCCTTTTTCATAAGAAATAGAATATGGATACTTCTCAATATTGGCTGCTATATATGCTATTTCATATGATTCCTGCTCCAAGACTTCATTATCATATTTATCTTTTATACCTATAAGTATGTCCTGTTGGAATTTATCTTTTCTAAATGGAAAATCAAAACCTGTAAAAAAAGAATCATTATATCCATCTTTAACAGCATGAAGTAGAAAATATGGATAAAACGCTTGGTTCAAATATTGAATATTAAAATAATTACCATATGTTGAGCCATAGAAGTTTATAGCAAAAGTATTAAACTCTAATGGATCTGATAAATAAGTACTAACTCCTACTTCTGTACCATAATTATCTGCATAAAGATAAGGATAAAGATACATCATCTTTAAGTTCCACATATTGTAACTAGCTGTCTCTTTCTTTGCATACTTAGCATCTAAATCATTTATAGCTATAAAGTACTGGCTATAGTAACTGTTTGTAATCACCGCCTCATCATCTGTTAATATCTCTTCAATCTTCATAACTGGTTTAAACTTTGTTTTTAAATCATTAGGCTGAATCTTTTTACTAACATTATTAGGAACCATTACTAAATCCATGCCTCTTGAAGTATAGGTGGAAAAGAATATCTGATTATCTCTGACCTGCGGATTATATACTCCTGTCAAAATGTTAGTTTTCTGAATTAATGAAGAATCTTCTACTTTAAATAATTGACTATAACCTTCTATCCCAGCCACAAACCACAATTCATCATCTACAAATAAAAGATCTTTAATATCTCCTTCAACAATGCTACTTAGTTCATCACCATCTTGTAATATCAAAACATTATCGCTGGAACCTTGCTCTATATATGCATACACACTCCCGTCACTGTTAATAGCGACAGCCTCTAGCTCTTTAGTATTATCTGGCAAATCAAGGTCAGCTTCAGACTCTATAACTAGTATATCTTTAGACACTTCTCTCTTAATATAAATCAAACTGTCATCATTTAAGTCAAAATCAATCACTCCATCTGCAACTATAACTTCATTTCCATTAGAAAGTTTCACTAAAGAGACTTTACTATCATAGATATTAGGAATCGATATCTTTAAAAAGAACATATCATCCCCTCTTGCTGCAATCTTACCGTTATACAAAAAACTATTTTCATAAACAATACTGCTATCTTTACCTTCTACAAAAAAAATCTTGGCTCCACTCTTATAGTCATCAACATAAGCGTAATAACTCTTATCTGACACAAAATAACTACCTTTTACTTCTACTCCTCCAGATATTACAGGCTCTGGAGTCTGAAAATCACTTTCTTGAACTAAATATAAGTTTTTATAATAATTAACAAATGCTGAGTATTCACTCTCTAACGAGACCCCGTAAATAGCATAAAAAGATTGCTTATAATCTGCCTGCAAATTAGCAACAAAAAACCTATATGTATCTGTTAGCTTCTTCACACCATAAGCTTCAACTAAATAATCTACAAACTTAGAGCCTAGAAGGTATGGCGCATTGCCCCTTGGCCAACGTAACATTGCTCTTTGATAGGCTTGATGAATTGTTGGAAAATCATCTTCCATTGCAAAAGCCATCATCTGTTCATTAAATGATGAATTATACAGCCTACCAGCTCCTGTTATATATTTTTCATTAAATACGGCAAATCCCTCTATCATAAAATATGGATAAGCCCATCCTTTAGAAGTTGTTCGTTTAACAAAAGTATATAATCCATCACTAATTAGTGACATTTGCATATGAACAATATGTGTTAGCTCATGTGCAATCAGATTCCTAAGCGAAGATTTAACAAACGGTCCTAGCTGAGCTGACTGAGCTTTAGCCGTATTTATCATAATGGTATTAGAGAAATAGTTTGCATAATCTAACACCAAATCAGATGTATCATTAAAAAGGATATCTACTTTCTCTTTTGGTAAATAATTCAGTTCTGTAGTAATTAATTCAAAAATATCTTCTACAAACTCAAAAGTTTCATCTGCTAAATATTTAGAATTATCATTAAATATAAGCCTAAAATGCTCTGTTTCATACTGGGACCATTTGGCATCTGGCCTGAACTCACCTGCAAACATCAATGAAGTCGTAAATAAAAGTAAAAGTAGAATTTTTTGGAGTTTTTTCATGACCGATTAGTCAGTGCAACTCATTTAGCTATAATATAATATTTTATTAATAGCCGAAACAAAAGCTTGTGCCGTAGACACGAGAACATCAGTATCAGAACCTCTTCCGGTAAAAACACTACCTTCTTCACTAATTCTAACAGTTACTTCACCTAAAGCATCCGTTCCACCAGTAACAGCGTGTACTATATAATCCTGAAGATTAAATTTTCTATCTATTATTTTTTCTATTGTATTAAAAATTGCATCAACAGGTCCCGTACCAACACTAGTTCCTTCTAGCACTTCACCGTCTTTTTTATTTATTTTAACAGTTGCAGTAGGAGTAACACCTGTTCCTGCTGTTACTTGAACTGATTTCAGTTTATACTCTTCTTCGAAGTGTACTGTCTCATTTGAAACTATAGACTCGATATCTCTATCTGTCACAACCTTCTTCTCATCAGCTAATGCTTTAAATTTTATAAAAACCTTTTCTAATTGGTCATCTTCTAAATTAAGCCCAAGTTCAATAAGTCTTTGTTTAAAAGCATGTCTCCCGGAATGTTTCCCAAGTACTAGTTCTTGTTCCTTAAGACCTATCGTCTCAGCACTCATAATTTCATATGTCATTCTATTCTTTAAAATACCATCTTGGTGTATTCCTGCCTCATGCAAGAATGCATTAGCACCAACAATAGCTTTGTTTGGTTGCACTTGCACACCTGTAATACTAGAAAGCAATTTCGAAGTACGATATATCTCTTTTGAATCTATATTTGTTTTTTTATCAAGAAACTCACTTCTTGTATATATTGCCATAGCTATTTCTTCTAAAGCAGCATTCCCTGCTCTTTCACCAATTCCGTTTACTGCACACTCTACTTGAGTTGCACCGTTCACAACAGCTGCTAAACTATTTGCAACTGCTAATCCTAAGTCATTATGACAATGGACACTTATATCTACTTTATCTATTCCTGGTGTATTTTCTTTAACATCCTTAACTAACTTACCGAACTCATGAGGAAGCGTGTAGCCAACTGTATCTGGAACATTAATTACTGTAGCTCCTACCTTTATTACTTCTCCAAATATTCTATATAAAAAATCTCTATCGCTTCTTCCAGCATCTTCAGCTGAAAACTCAATATCTTCACAAAGCGACTTAGCATACTTAACTGACTCAACAGCAATTGCAACAACTTCATCAGGAGTCTTATTTAACTTATGTTCCATATGTAATGGTGATGTAGCTATAAACACATGTATACGTGGTCTCTTTGAATACTTCAACGCTTCCCAAGCAGCATCAATATCAGCCTGTCTTGCCCTTGCTAAACTACATATAGAAGGACCTTCTACTTCTTTAGCAATTAACTGAATAGATTCAAAGTCACCCTTTGATGAGATAGCAAAACCTGCTTCAATAACATCAACATTAAGATGAGCTAATTGCTTAGCCATTTGAAGCTTCTCGCCAATAGTCATAGAACATCCTGGTGATTGTTCGCCGTCTCGTAATGTAGTGTCAAAAATTTTGATTGTATCCATGATGTCTCTTTCTAAATTACCCCCGCTTTCACGGGGATAATATAAATAAACTCTTTTTAGTTAGTAATCCAGCTCATCATTGAACGAAGTTTTCCACCAACTTGCTCAATCTTAGATCCTTTAGCTTCTGCTCTTAATTTTGAAAGAACTGGTCTTCCATTCTTAGAGTCTTCAATAAATTCTTTAGCGAACTGACCTGATTGAATTCTACCTAATGCATCTTTCATAGCTTGCCTAGTTGCATCAGTAACAATTTTAGGACCAACTGTTAGGTCACCGTATTCAGCAGTATTAGATATAGAATCTCTCATTTTATCCATTCCACCTTCATACATAAGGTCTACAATAAGCTTAAGCTCATGCAAACACTCAAAATAAGCAATCTCTGGCTGATATCCAGCTTCTACTAATGTATCAAATCCTGCTTTTACTAAAGCAGTAGTTCCACCACAAAGCACAACTTGTTCACCGAATAAATCAGTTTCAGTTTCTTCTTTAAAAGTAGTTGCTAGTACGCCCGCTCTTGCAGAACCGATTCCAGCAGCATAAGCTAAAGCAATGTCTTTAGCGTTACCAGATTCGTTCTGTCCAACAGCATAAATAGCTGGAACTCCGAATCCTTCTTGATATACTCTTCTTACCATATGTCCTGGCCCTTTAGGAGCAACCATGATTGTGTCTACATTAGCTGGTGGCTTAATAAAATCAAAATGAATATTAAAACCATGTGCAAATGCAAGAACATTTCCTGCTTCTAAATTTGGAGCAATAGACTCCTCATAAATATCTGCTGCGAACTCATCTGGAACCAACATCATAATAAGATCAGCTTCTTTAGCTGCCTCTGCTGGAGATACTACCTTCACACCAGCTTCTGTTGCTTTTGCAACTGATTTAGAATCAGCTCTAAGTCCAACTCTTACATCAAACCCACTTTCCTGTAAGTTAAGTGCATGAGCATGCCCTTGAGAACCGTACCCAATTATAGCTATCTTCTTACCTTTCAGTGCATTTAAATCGATATCCTTGTCATATAAAACTATTGTCATTTTTCTCTCTCCTTCTTGCTTTTAGCTTTCGAGCTTTTCGCTTTCAGCTTATTTCCCAGTACCTCTTTGTATTGCGATAGTGCCTGTTCTGACAATCTCTAAGATTCCAAACTTCTTAAGTAAATTTATGAATCCTTCGTTTTTATCATTGTCACCCGTAATCTCTATAGTCATGCTCTTTTCTGAAACATCAACTATCTTACTTCTAAAGATATCAGCTATTTCAATAACCTCAGATCTATTAGTTGTATTAATACTAACCTTAGCCAATATCATTTCTCTTTCGATATGTTTTGTTGGTGTAAGGTCTATAACCTTGTAAGTATCAATCAGCTTATACAATTGCTTTGTAATCTGTTCAATAATGTTATCGTCTCCAGTAACAATTATTGTGATTCTTGAAAATCCTTTTTTTTCAGATTCACCAACAGCTAAACTATCAATATTAAAACCTCTTCTTGCAAACAATCCGGCAATTCTTGTAAGAACACCAGGTTTATTCTCTACAACTACTGATACTGTATGTCTCATCTCAATCTGCCCTCCTGTCCCATCATTTTATTTAATACTCCTCCACCAGGAACCATTGGATAAACGTTTTCTTCTCTATTTACAACGATATCTACCATAACTGGTCCATCATGGTTAAGTGCTTTTTCTAGAACTGGTCTTACTTCTTCTGGTTTAGTAGCTCTAAGACCCATTACATCATAAGCCTCAGCAACTTTTACGAAATCAGGCTGTTTACCTTCCATGTCTACAGCTGAATATCTATTATTATAAAATAATTCTTGCCACTGTCTTACCATACCTAGGTACATATTATTTAAAATAATGTTCTTAACAGGTAAATTATAATTAGATACAGTAGATAATTCTTGGATATTCATTTGAATAGAACCATCACCAGCAACATTAACGACTGTTTTACCAGGGTTTGCAACCTGTGCACCCATTGCAGCAGGGAAACCATATCCCATTGTTCCTAATCCACCAGAACTAACCCAATGTTTAGGATTCTGATGATTTATATACTGAGCAGCCCACATCTGGTGTGTTCCTACTTCAGTAGTAATAATTGCATCACCTTTAGTAATTTCATTAAGAACTTCAAGCGCATACTGAGGATTAATAACATCTGATGATTTATCATAACTAAGAGGATACTTAGCCCTATAAGCATTTACTTCTTCTAACCATTCTTCTTTTCTATCTATAGGATGCTCAATAATATAAGCATTCATATCAGACAAAACAGATTTAGCATCACCGACTATTGGAATAGTTGGAGCAACATTCTTACCAATCTCCGCTGGATCTATATCAATATGAATTATTTTAGAATTTGGAGCAAACGTTGCAAGCTTACCAGTAATACGATCATCAAATCTCATACCAATGGCAATTATTAAGTCTGATTCATGAATAGTATGATTTGCAAAAGCAGTACCATGCATTCCAGGCATCTTTAAGCTGAATTCTCCATCATAAGGATAAACACCCAAAGCCATTAACGTAGAAGCTACGGGCAATTGAGACAATTTAATAAAATCTCTTAATTCCTGAGAAGCATGTGAAGAAATAATTCCTCCACCAGCAATAACAACTGGCTTCTTGCAAGATTTAATCAACTCAACAGCAGATTTAATTTGCTTTGAGCTACCCTTAATTGTTGGATTATACGTTGGTAAATCTATTTTATCTGGATAGTTAAATACAGCCTTATTAATAGTTAAGTCTTTTGGAATATCAATTAATACAGGGCCTGGTCTTCCTGTTCTCGCTATATGAAATGCATGCTTAACCGTCTTCGCTAAATCATTTAAGTCCTTAACTAAAAAATTATGCTTTGTAATAGGCATTGTGATGCCTGTAATATCAGCTTCTTGAAAAAAATCTGAACCAATAGATGGTGTCGGAACCTGTCCTGTTATTGCAACCATAGGAATAGAATCCATATGTGCAGTAGCCAAACCAGTAACTAAGTTCGTAGCGCCTGGGCCTGATGTAGCCAAACAAACACCTACTTTACCTGAACTTCTTGAATATCCATCAGCTGCATGTGCTGCTGCCTGCTCATGTCTTACCAAATAGTGCTTAATATCTTTTTCATCATATAAATCATCATAGATCTCAATGACATATCCTCCAGGATAACCGAAAATATCAGTTACACCTTCCTTTTTCAAACATTCTAAAAGTATTTTGGAACCCTTCATTTTTTCAGCTGCCATAAGCTTTCTCCACTCCTCAAAGATTTTGAATTTATTCTAACATAAATGAGTGCTATAAAAAAGCTAAAATAGCTAAGAAAAGTAAGTAGTTAGTGCGCCTTGCAGTCTTTCCTTGAAACCATCTGGAATAGATATGAAAAGATTATTCTGTTGAATCAAACAAGAACGTGTTTTTCTTTGGGCACTGCCTATTATTTTATTACCTTGATTATCAACTAATTCATACTTAGCTGGATAATCTGCACATACTTGAATAATCTTCTTCTGAGCGAGTTCATCTTTAGTTAATTTTTTTAAACTACACTCTACTCCACAACTATTCAAAACTTCAGCATATATTTCTGAAATCTTATAATAAAAACTAATTAATGAGTTATTTTCTAAAACATTTAAGGGTAACAATAAACTCCATGAAAAATTATCAGCAGTATGGATAATTAATCCTCCACCTGTTGGCCTTTTAGCAAATTCTAGCTCTTCACCAACAATATCTTCAACCTCTAAACGTTTCTGGTTATAACCATACGTTACACATCTATCGCTCCAAGTATAGAATCTGACATATGCATCAACAAACACAAAGTTCATTAAAGACACATCTTTCTGCATATTTTCTGTTGCTGTTAATCCTTCATCGCTAATAAATAATACTTTCATGAGCTCATCATAGTCTTAAATGTGAAATTTAACTAATGCTGTTCTAAGAGAATAACAGATTCGGAATCATTCAAGCGTTCATAAATAAAAAAACTATGGTCGTTCCACAACGTATATTTCCGGCAAATCATCCAAAACATCAGCAACAATATCAGCATATAATTCTGGCAACAATGAATGGCCATATAACCTTTCATTCTCACTTGAATAAGGCCACATTCCCCACCCAGTTGAACCTAGCAAAATGCCTCCTTCATCTTCAAATTTAGCCCTACCCCCGGAATTATGATAATCTTCAGAATAAAATAACGCGAAAAAGAAAACGTTATTCTCTTGCGGAGAACAGTCTAAAATATCAAGGCTAATGTCCGCTAAATGCACATGATAGAAATCATCAAGATTACCAATTATAATTTCCCCTTCTCGACATATTCCAGCAAAAGACAATTCATCTTTTACAGAAGAATCAAACCCTATGGATAAAGCATTTAATGGAATCTTTTGATATAAATAGTTGCTATGTTCAATTAAAAGACTAACTATTTTGTTTTGCATATAAATTTATCGGAGAGAATTGGGATTATTCCCAAAATAAATTAACTAAAAAAAGTTAACTTGGGCTCTTTAACTGCTTTTACTTCATCTAATCTGCCCACAATAGTAGTAACTGGAGTAGCTTTGATTGCCTCGCTATTACTAGAGGCTTCTTTTACTATTGAAGTAAGAGCGTCTATAAACTTATCCATAGATTCTTTATCCTCTGTCTCGGTAGGCTCTATCATTAAACACTCAGAAACAATAAGCGGAAAGTAAATAGTAGGAGGATGATACCCTCTATCAATTAAGGCTTTTGCAATATCAAGTGCTGAAACACCTGTCTCTTTCTTTAGCTTTCCTGCTGAGATTACAAACTCATGCATACAAACTCTATCATACGGAACATTAATTACGTCTTTAAGCTTCTCCATCAAATAATTTGCATTAGCTACTGCTTTTTCACACACAAGCTCCAGACCATCTCTGCCATGTAGCAATATGTAGATATATGCTTTTACTAATACATTCACATTTCCATAGAAACCATGCATCATACCTATACTTTTTTCATTACTAGTATCCAAGAAATAATCATCACCTTCTTTTTCTACCATTGGCTTAGGCAAAAAAGGAACTAATCTCGCTGAAACACCAACAGGTCCTGCACCTGGACCACCACCACCATGAGGTGTTCCAAATGTTTTGTGTAGATTCAAATGACAAACATCAAAACCCATATCACCTGGCCTAGCCATTCCTAATAGTGCATTTGCATTTGCCCCATCATAATAAAGAAGACCACCATTCTCATGAATCATTTCTGCAATCTTTAAAATATTATTCTCAAATAATCCTAATGTAGAAGGGTTCGTAAGCATAATAGCTGCTACTTTTTCTTTTTCTAATACTTTTTTAAGCTTATCCACATCTACGTTTCCCCATTTGTCTGAAGATATTTTTTTAATTCTAAAACCTGCCATTATTGCACTAGCAGGATTTGTGCCATGTGCAGAATCAGGAATAAGAACCAAATCTCGCTCATCACCAATAGACTTTAGATACTCTCTAATAATTAACAATCCAGTATGTTCTCCTTGGGCACCTGCAGAAGGCTGTAATGTAAAATGACTATACCCAAAAAGCTCGCTTAATAACTGATCCAATTTATACATTATTTCTAGTATTCCTTGAGTGTCTTCTTCGTCTTGTAATGGATGTAAATTCAAAAATTCTGGCAATGATGCCAATCTTTCTAAAATCTTATAATTATATTTCATAGTACAAGACCCAAGTGGGTACATCCCACTATCAACACCAAAATTTAAAGTTGATAACTTAGTATAGTGTCTTGCAACTTGCGCTTCAGATGCTTCTGGCAAACGACAAGGCTTCTCTCTGCGCAATGCTTCGGGAATATTTGAAGAAATATACCCTTTGCTAATTGATACTTTTTCAAATATAGGACTATTATCCACAAATGAACTCCTCTATATACGCTACTAGCTCATCAATATCATTTTTCTCCATATAATCGTTAACTGTTATCAAACAGTAACCATCTAAATCTTCATCCATTTTTGATAAATCGAAACCACCTAATACACCATTTTCTTTCAGAAACCCATTAAGTGCATTAATACTTATTTCGCCAAAGTAAACTAAAGCATCCTGGAATGAAACATTTCTATCTACTTCTAGACCATCAATATCTGATAGTTTCTTTTTTAAATATTGTGTTTTTTCATAAATATCCTCAGCCAAATCAACCAATCCAGACTGTCCCATATATGAAAAATAAATAGCAGTTCTTAATGCAAGTAACCCTTGATTACTACAAATATTAGAAGTTGCTCGCTCTCTTCTTATGTGTTGCTCTCTAGTCTGGAATGTAAGAACAAACCCTTTATTACCTTTAGCGTCCTCAGTCTCGCCTACTATTCTTCCTGGCATGTTTCTTACTAGGTCCTGTCTTGTTGTTAGGAAACCTAGTCCTGGGCCTCCAAATGCTGGATAGCTCCCTAATGAAATAGCTTCGCCACATACGATATCAGCTCCAAGCTCACCTGGAGTCTTAAATATCATTAATGCTAACGGATTTGGCACACAAAATATAATTGCTGTTCCAAGCTTCTTTGCTTCTTCAATTAATGAAGTATAGTCGATTACTTGACCAAAAAAGTTAGGATACATAAAGACTAAGGCATCAACACCCTCTTCCATGCGAAACTCGGCTAAATCATCAAAATAGGACAACTCATTATTGAACCCTTTATTATATGTCTCTAAAACACTTCTATAGTTTTCTGACATCATACCAATAACGGACACATTCACTGTCTTCTTATTTGAAACTCGAGAAACCATCTGTATAGATTCTGACAAAGCAGTAGCCCCATCATATAAACTTGCATTACTTATTTCCATACCCGTTAGTTCTGCCATATATGTCTGGAACTCAAAAATAGCAGTTAATGTTCCTTGGCTTATTTCTGGCTGATAAGGAGTATATGCAGTAAAGAATTCACTTCTGTTGACCAAGTGATCAACAATTGCAGGAATATGTCTATAATAAACGCCTGCTCCTAAGAAACTCTTTTGTTTTGGATAAATAGTATTATTATTTGCTACTCGCTCTATCTCAAGCTGTACTTTTGGCTCAGTTAGACCATCAGCTATTCCAATATCCGGTCTAAAAATAGACTTAGGGATATCTTTATATAACTGATCAACATTATTTGCTGGCAATTCTTTTATTAATTCAAAAAGTTGCAGTCTTAGACTATCCGGAGTTTCCATTTACTCCTCTTCACCCAACAACTCTTCATACTTTGCAGCTGAAAGTAAATCTTCTACTTCAGATGGTTCGTCCATTTCTATCTTAACCAACCAACCTTCATCAAAAGGTGATGAATTAATTAATGCTGGATCTTCATTAGCTGCTTCATTTACTTCAATAACTCTTCCCGAAACTGGAATATATAAATTGCTTACTGTTTTAACAGATTCTAAAACACCAATCTCATCCATCTGAGTAAATTCATCATCTACACTAGGAAACTCAACAAACACAATATCGCCTAAAGCATCTTGAGCATAGTCAGTAACACCTATTGTTGCTACATTCCCCTCTACGCTAACCCATTCGTGTTCTTCAGAATAATACAAATCATCTTTTATAATGTGCATGTTTTTATCTCGCTTTCTTAATTTCTTTCCCCAATTGTAATTTTCAACTTTAAAAAATTCAAGAAAAAAAATTCTATTATTTTTTATCTTTTAATAAATGGCAACTCGATAACTCTTGCCGATACCTCTTTGCCTCTTATTATTACATTGAGTTGATCATTCTCTTTTAATTCATTATTGCTATAAAACATACCAATAGCTGCATTAAATACTGGAGAATATGTTCCACTAGTTAATTTGCCATGTCCAACTACTTCATATCCTCCACGAAGCACACCCTTTTCATTTAAGAAACAACCAAAGAGACGCTTTTTCTTATTAGCCTTCTCCAAAGTATCTTTCCCTATAAAATCTCCCTTTAAAAGCTTAACAACCCAACCATACCCCATGTCATAAGCAGTTATATTCTCTACTATTTCTTGTCCGTACAGTGGCAAACCAGCTTCTATTCTAAGTGTGTCTCTTGCACCTAACCCAGCAGGAATAGCTCCTTCATCAAGGATAGCTTGCCAAAGTGATGCTGCCAATTCGTTATCTACAAACACTTCAAAACCAAGCTCTCCTGTATAACCTGTTCTGCTAACATCAATCAGGTTACCCTTCCAATTAAACTCAGTCAGACGAAAACTTTTTAGCTCTATTGTTGTATTAAATATCTTCTCTAACACACCTATAGACTTTGGCCCTTGTACAGCAATAATACTTAGATCATCTCGGTACAATATATTAACATTAAAGGAATTCTTTTTAATAATAAGAGCAAACCAATTCTTTATCTTTTCTTCATTGCCACTATTAATAACCACTCTCATAAATGAGTCCATTTTACTCACAATAATATCATCTAGCACATTACCTTCTTCATCTAATATCATTGAATATTGTGCCTGATATTCTGCTAACTTATCTACATCATTAATTGTTACTAATTGTAAAAATTTACTATAATCATCACCTGAGATATCTGCTATACACATATGTGATACATCAAAGACTCCAACACTTTCTCTTACAGCTTTATGTTCATGAATGATTCCCGTGTATTGAACAGGCATGTCCCAACCTGCGTAATCTACTATCCTAGCTTTTAGCTTTTTATGCTCTTCATAAAGTGCAGTTCTTTTCATTTCGATTTCCTTTACTCTATTAAATCTAAGTCTTCAACAAACTCAGAAGGTATACTTTTAGATGCTTTTGCTCCAAGTTTTTTAAGATTCTCAGCTCTAGCTACTAAATTGCCATTACCATCTGAGAATTTTTTCATTGCCTCATCATACGTCTTTTGTGTGGTATTAATTTGAGCACCTAACTTCTTCAAATCACCTGCAAAATTAGCAAATTTATCATACATATCTCCTGCTTTTTTTGCTATATCTAACGCATTTTTATTTTGTTTCTCTTGTCGCCATATATTATCAATCGTTCTTAGTGTTGCTAATAATGTTGAAGGACTAACAATAATGATATTCTTTTCAAATGCTTCATAAAATATATTATTATCATTCTGAACAGCTAAAGCAAAGGCCGGCTCTATTGCAACAAACATTAGAACAAAGTCCGGACTGTTTATCTGATATAGCTTATGATACTCTTTTTCACTTAAATCACTAATATGCTTTCTTAATGATTTAATGTGTTCTTTTAAGTACTTATCTTTCTTTTCTTTGTCTTCAGCTGAGATATATCGTTCATATGCAGTTAATGTAACTTTAGAATCAATAATCATATGTTTTTTGCCAGGCAAATTTATAACTACATCTAGGAATCTATTACTTCCATCTTCTGTCTTTAATGATTCTTGCACACTAAATTCAACACCCTTTTGTAAGCCAGACTTTTCTAAAATTGTTTCAAGTATCATCTCTCCCCAATTTCCCTGGGTCTTTGTTTCACCTTTTAAGGCTGTTGTTAAGTTGTGGGCATCATCCGACATTTTCTTATTCAAATCGGCCAACATCTCTATTTGCTGCTTTAGTCCTGCACGTTGCCTATTTTCATCATTATATGTTTCTTCTACTTTCTTTTGGAAAGTAAGTATTTTTTCTTGAAGTGGTTTCAATAAACCGTCGATGTTCTCTTTATTCTGGTTAGTAAACTTCTGACTCTTTTCGTCAAATATCTTATTAGCAAGATTACTAAACTGATCTTCAAACTTCTTCTGTATATCTTCTAAATCTTTTTTATGAGTCTCTAGCTTCTCGACTAAATTCTTATTCTCTTCATCTTTAGCCGCCATATCAGCGTTTAATTTTTGAAAATGCTTAATAGAATCATCTAGCCTACCTTGGATTCGCTCTTTTTCAACCTTAACCTCTTCTATTTGTGAATCCTTATCACTCCTTAGTGAAATAATTTGCATCTCTTTTTCTTCTTTTTGTACGTTTAGTCTTACTATTTCTTCTTTTAAAGCACCGTTAGAGTTCTTTGTTTTAGCAAACAAATACCCCACTAATCCTCCTAGAAATAAGCCAACTGCAAAGAAAATAAGTATATGAATCATATAAAGCTCCTAATATTTAAATCGATAAGACAATGTTACAACAAGCTAGAAATTTTGTCATTTGAGTATAAGGTGTTTTTCTATTAATAATTTTCCTGCTTAACCTTTTAATAGTTTTGCTATATACTAATTCTCTGCAATAGGGAGACGTAGCCAAGTGGTAAGGCCGTGGTTTGCAAAACCATTATTCGTCAGTTCGATTCTGACCGTCTCCTCCAAACAAATACCATTTCGGACAAAAACCCGCTATCTGTTGTAAAATAGAATCAATGAATAAACCAATTTGTATCACAGCAGGAGATGTAAGCGGCATAGGACCAGAGGTTCTTGCTAAATCATTCCAAAATAAACATATAAAATATTCTAAACACCCTTTTCTAATTATAGGTCCAGAATCAATTATAACTGGCGAATTAAGCAAAAACAGTAATATTAACATTTCTAAAATAAGAGCTATTACTGATATGGCAAATTATGATAATTCAGTAAAAATAACCATTCTAGACCAGACTAATAATGAACTTATGAACATCCCTAAAGGAGAGTTATCCACAACTGCTGGCAAATGGGCTTATAACTTTGTAAACACAGCTGCAGACCTTGCACTTAGTAATAGATGCTCTGCTATTGTAACTGCACCAATAAACAAGGAAGCTTGGGACAAAGCTGGGATTAAGGAAAAAGGACATACAGGGTTTCTAGCTAAAAAAGGGGATGTAAGTAACTATGCCATGGCCTTCTATTCTGAAGATTTAAAGGTAATTTTAGCAACTATACACATACCTCTTAGCAAGATATCCACAGAGTTATCAACAGATGGCATTGTTAATAAAATTGTACTAGCTAATAACTTCTTAAAACAACTTTCTATACAAGATCCTGTTATTGGAGTTTGTGGGTTAAACCCTCATGCTGGTGAAGATGGATTATTAGGCGACGAAGAAAATACGATCATTAAACCAGCAATTAAAATTGCTCAATCACTAGGGATTAATGCAAAGGGTCCATACCCAGCTGACACAATATTTTATAGCGCATATCATAAAAAAAATATAGATATGATCGTAAGTATGTATCATGACCAAGGTCTTGCACCACTAAAACTTATACACTTCCATGATGCAGTTAATATAACATTAGGATTACCATTTATTAGAACATCTCCTGATCATGGCACAGCATTTGATATCGCAAATGATAATATAGCTAACCCAGATAGCATGACTAATGCTATTCTATTGGCAATGAGGTTAATTGATCAAAATGGATAGATACAAGAAATCACTAGGACAAAATTTTCTTACAGATAAGAATATTATCCATAAACTCCTATCACATGTACCAAATAATATAGACATAATAGAAATTGGAACTGGCAGTGGCAACCTTACAATTGAACTAGCTAACCATACAACAAACAACATCAAATCATATGAAGTAGACACAATGGCTTATGAAGAAGCGGCAGAGAGACTGGTTGACTTTAAACATGTCGAACTTATTCTTGAGGATTTTTTACAAGCCGAAGTAACACCAGACAATAAATGTATTGTCGTAGCAAACATCCCCTACTACATCACAAGCCCTATTATCGAAAAATGTTTAAATATTCCGAATGTAATGGATATTTATATAATGATTCAAAAAGAAATGGCGGAAAGGGTAATCGCAGTGCCTAGCATTAAAAACTACAGCAGTTTCTCTATCTTCTGCCAAACTCGTGCTGAATGCAAAAAACTATTTAATGTGGCAAATACTTGTTTTACACCCGCTCCCAAAGTAGATTCTGCCTATATCAAACTAACACCTACTACAAAGTATTTATCACAAATTAATAACTTAGATATATATAATAAAATAGTGAGAAACTCATTCTGGGGGAAGCGAAAAACACTTATGAATTGCTTAGTAAAAGGACCGTACATAAAGTTTAGAAAAGAAGACCTAATACCTACGTTTCAACAACTTGGACTAATAGAAACTATTAGAGGCCAACAACTAAGTGTTGAACAATTCATAAAACTTGCAAACGCCATAATCTAAGCGAAATCACTTCAAACAGACATATTTATTATACAATCCGCAGGAGCTAGCTCTTTGACTAAAATTTCAAGTTGTTCTTTCTGATTAGGGGGAAGTGCCTTAAGTTCATCAACTGGACTGACATAGTAAATCTTTCCATATTTAATTATCTTTATTGGGAAAACTTGTTCAGGAAAGCGTTCGTGAACATTTAGAGGAATAAGAAGTTCATTCTTTTTAGCATCAAACCAAAACACCTTGGCAACACCCTCTTCAATGTCGGGAAGCATATCCAAAACATCCGCAATGTCATAAAGATTATCGCGATTAACACTTACTATCTTAGTATTCATATAAATATATCGTGAGAAATATTATGCTATTGCAGTAAATTCTGAACTAACCCAAGCACCTTATCATCATCAAATGGTTTAATTACAAAGTGATTAGCACCTTCATCTAAAGCACTAAGCAAAGTACCTTTATCACCTTCACTTGTTAACATGATAATCTTAACATCTTTGGAGATAGCACGAATTTCTTTTAAAGCTGCTAAACCATCTTTCTTTGGCATAACAACATCTAGAAAAACTAAATCTGGAGACTCAACTTTAAATAAATCAATAGCTTGCTGACCATCTTCTGCCTCAATAATTTCTACATTTAATAAGGACAATACTCCTGTTAGCTTCTTGCGAACAAAGTATGCATCATCAACTATCATTACCTTCATATCATTATCTCCATAATATAATACTATCCTAATTTAATTTATTAGTACATAAAACTAAAAAGAATTCACTCCTACACCTACAAAAACTTGCTGATCATTCTGTGCTTTATAATCGTACCCAGCTATACCTCTTATATTTGGAGTAAAATACATATTTGTTTTTAATCTATACATCCACGTACTTGCATTATAAAAAGAATGCTCCATATCTATCCTGTCAAAAACAGGATGGCCAACCTTAACCCCTGGGGCGTCTTCAACTAAACCAACTGCAGCAAATATTTTACCAAAAATACTTCTACCAAAAGTTAGTTGAGTTAACTTAACAACATTTCCACCTGTCTTATTTCCCAATGATAAATTAATTATATTCTTGCTAACAACTAATGATGCTCCTAAATCATACTCATTATTATCGATAAGTGATGCATCTAAGTTCAGAGATGTATCATCTAGAAAGCTGGTATTATCATCTAAACGAGAACTAATATGTCTAGCCTCTTTCATAATTACTCCACTTTCTGTCTCCAATTTACTTGTAAAAGATTCTAAGTTTGAAATCATCTTATAAACATTGCTTTTGTTCTCTCCCTCAGCAGAACCAACAATTGCATTTAAACTTTTTATAAGATTGTCTAACCCACCAACGATACTATCAACTTTATCACTCCACTCTGAAACTGATTGTCTATCAAGCAAACTGTCTACTTTGCTTAAAACAGAATCCAGCTTAGTTGTTGTAGAATCCATATTTAAAATAAATTGCTGTAAAGATTTTTTGCTCTTACTGCTGGTAATAATCTTTCTGAAAACTTCTAATATTTGTTTTGTTTCATTCAAGTTTTCGGTCCCAGTATTAACAAAATCTACAAGACCTGCAGCTGTTTTACCTTTAAGCAGCGATCCGGCCTTAATATATTCTTTTGATAATGCATTAGGAATAATATTTATATATTTCTCACCAATCAATCCATCGAAATCAACTCTTAATAGTGATCCTTCGGTGATTTTTATGCCTCTTTTTATATACAACGTAACTCTTATATCATAAGGATTTGGAACTAATTTAGAAACAGTTCCAACTAGATATCCTCTATAGCGGACTTCGGCTCCTGGAAGAAGACCATTCACTCCATTAAACGTTCCATTAATAACATAACCTTTTGCTCGCAGTAACAGACTACTTTTCCAAATAACACCTATTGATAAAACCAATATTGCGGCAAAAACAAATATACCTACTTTAGTTTCAAATTTCATAACTATATCCTAAACTATAAAACAACTTCACTCAACAAGTCCGTTTACAAAATTATGTACTTTTTTATCTTTACTCTTAAGTATTTTACTTGCACCTTCTGTTTTAAATGCTTGGCCATCTGAAAACATATATATTTCTTGCGAAACATTTAGGATGGTACTTATTTGATGAGTAACAATGATAGATGTAGCTCCTATATAATCGGTAAGTTTATTAATCAATAGCTCAATCCTTGTAGACGTAATTGGATCTAGTCCAGTTGTTGGCTCATCAAACAATATTACTTTGGGATCATTAATAATTGCCCTAGCGATAGCCACTCTCTTCTTCATCCCGCCACTCAGTTCTGAAGGCATTTTATTATATGTATCAGCTAATTCTACTAGTTTCAAAGCGTTCATAACTTTATCCTTAATTGCTGCATTCGACATATTTGTATGTTCCTTAAGAACAAGTCCTACATTTTCGGCAACTGTTAGTGAATCAAACAATGCTGATGATTGAAACACCATCCCAAAATCTAAACGTAATTTATTTTTTTGTGCTTCATTTACACAACTAATACATTTACCATCAATTAGTAGTTGACCACTATCAAAGGGCTCTAGCCCCAGTATCAATCTAAGGAGTGTGCTTTTACCGCAACCACTGGTACCAATGATAGTTGTTCTTTTTTTTGACTTGATAGTCATATTTAGATCATCTAAGATAACTCGTCCATCATATGATTTAGTTAATTTTTTAATTTCTATCATCTAAAACACCAAAAATGAAATAAAGAAATTAGCAATAAACACCACGATCAATGAAGTAACAACAGCAGTAGTTGCTGCTTTACCAATACCTTGAGAACCTTGAGTAGTTCTAGAACCCACAAAAGTAGACACTCCGGCAATTACAGCCCCAAAAATAGGACCCTTAATAAGAACACCAGCTAATATGTCTGTAAGGTTTAGCATATGTGCTGCTGAAAAAATATAAGCAATATAATTGCCATGATAAAAAGTAGCATAAATAAACATTCCTGAAACAAAACCAATAAAGTCAGCAAATACTATAAGCAATGGAACTACAAGTATTAAGGCAATCATCCTTGGAGCATACAAATAAGAAAAAGGATTTATAGCCATAGACCTTAATGCGTCTATCTGCTCAGTAACTTTCATAGCAGCAATCTCACTTGAGATAGCTGCGCCTACTCTAGCAGCGACAACTACAGCTGCAAAAAGAGGCCCTAATTCACGCCAAATAGCAAAACCTACAATACCACCGATAATCTTTATAGCTCCCATTTTAGCGAACTCTTGTGTAACCTGATTGGTAAATACCATCCCAACAAATAGAAGTGTAATAGCTGTTATAACAAATGATTGCGCCCCAGTTCTGTACACCTGATCTAACACTCGCTTAAAACATAACTCTTTTGAAAAAGTGCCTTTTACTATCTGAACAATAAAGAGAGCATACTCTCCTAAAAGGTTAAAAAAATTAATTAATGAAGTTCCTATTTTATTAAACATCTAATTTAATTATAAGGCTTAATGCGAAGCCTTTCCAGTTTACTGAAAACACAACCACAATAATTCTGCCTATACATGTATTCTTGTTTACTCATTTCAATAGAACGCTGATAGCCACCATTTTTTTTAAAATCACTTTCTAAGTAGGAAACACCTACTTTTGAAGCAATTTTTAGCCCTATTTCATTTATGCTTTTCATATGTTTATAAGGACTAACTGTTAATGTTGTAGCAAAAATGTCAAAACCACTATTCTTTGCCTTTTCTGCTGTTCTCATTAATCTTTCTTCATAACAATACATGCATCTTTCGCCACTTTTTTCAGATGACCATTTGTATTCTTCAACTAAATTAAACCAATCTATTACATCACTTTCCCAAGAATAAATATCCATCCCCATTTTTGCTGCATATAATGTAGTTTCTTCTAATCTTTTCTGTTGTTCACTTAATGGATGTATATTCGGATTATAAAAGAATAACGAAATCTTATACTCTTTTGCCAAGCTTTCAATTACTGAAGTAGAACAAGGAGCACAGCAAACATGCAAAAGAAGTTTTTTCATTCAATTAAACTATTGAAGGAATTACAACTGGCCATTTGCCTATTTTTTTACTCATGTATTTACGAACGATAATTGATAAATCTTTTTCTATGTTTTCAGGTGATATTTTTCCACTCTGCAATCTATAGTTAAACTGATCGATGATACTATCCTTTAGTCCGTACATGAAATCTTTTGCAGGATTAGATATTCCTTTCATATTAAAAACAACATCTTCAATCCTTCTTCTGTCTTCATCCATAAACACAACTACACTAACAGCACCATTTCTAGCCATTGCTTGTCTATCATCAATAATTTTTTGATTTTCAAAACAATTACTATTGCTATCTATGTAAATACGAGGCAAATCAAGTCTGCCTGCAAATGTTACTTTCTTTTTCTCAATATCTAATTGATCACCATTCTCTGGCATAAGAATTTCGTCAACTATACCTAAATCTTCAGCTAATTCTTTATGTGCTTGTAAATGTCTAAACTCACCATGCACTGGAATGAAAAATTTTGGTTTTACTAGTTCCAACATAAGCTTAAGCTCTTCTTGATATGCATGTCCTGAAACGTGCATCTTAGAGCCAGCTTCATAAATAACATTAACACCAGCACGTCCAAGATTGTTTATATTTGCAAAAACCATCTTCTCATTACCAGGAATAGGTAATGCGGACATAATAACTGTATCGCCTACCTTTGTCTGAAACATTGGGTGATCACCTCTAGCTATCCTTGTTAAAGCCGCAAATGGTTCTCCTTGGCTACCTGTAGCTAGAACTAAAACTTCTTTATCTGGATAGTCATCTACTTTATTTAGCTGGATAATATCTTCATCTTCAAAATCCAAATACCCTAAACGCCTTGCTATAGAAGACGTATTTTCCATACTTCTACCCACAAAACAAATCTTACGCCCAAACTTCTTGCCAACATTTATAACCTGTTGAACTCTATGAATATTACTTGCAAAAGTTGCTACTAAAAGACGTCCTTCTACTCCAGCAAACTCTTTCTCAAAAGCATCTCCAACATGCTTTTCTGATTTAGTATGTCCCTTTTTGACTGCATTAGTACTATCACTCATAAAAAGAGTTACACCCTTTTTACCTATATCTGCAATACGTTTTAAATCTATAACCTTTTCGTCTATTGGAGTGTAATCTATTTTAAAATCACCAGAATGAACGATTGTTCCAACAGGAGAATGTATGACAGTCATAACACCATCTGGTATAGAGTGGCTTACCCTTACAAATTCTAGCTTAAAATATTTAAACTTTATTAAACTATCTTCGTTTATTTCAATAAGCTTATAATCCTCAAGTCCATGTTCAATAAGCTTATGCTCAACCATTCCAAGTGTAAGCTTTGTGCCATAAATAGGAACATTAATCTTTTCAATAAAATGAGCAACAGCACCAATATGGTCTTCATGCCCATGAGTAAAAAAGATTCCTTTAATATCGTTCTTATGTTCTTCAAAATAAGAAAAACTAGGAATAATTTTATCAATACCATGCATGTCTCCATCAGGAAACATTATTCCAGCATCAAGAACAAACATTTCTTTCTTATGCTGAAAGCACATCATATTCATGCCTATTCCATCTAGCCCACCAATAATACTAAGTCTTACCATTAAATAATCTCCAATTTCTGCAGAACACTCTTAATTTGAGCTGCTTCCTGCTGATTAACCGCAACTAATGGTAGTCTAACATTGTTAACAGAAAATCCTGTCATATCTAATGCAGCTTTTACTGGCGCTGGATTTGATGTAATAAACAAAATACTAAACAATTCTTTTAATCTTGCGTTAATTGACTCTGCTTTTTCAAAATTACCATTTTCAAACTCAGAAATCATTTGTTGGATATCCTTACCTACTAAATGAGATGCAACACTTATTACACCTTTTGCGCCAATTTTTAATGCCTCAAGTGTTAAGCCATCATCACCACTATACAAAGAAAATCCATCTTGCTTTACTACATTAATAACTTCTTTCATCTGATCAATATCACCAGATGCTTCTTTAATAGCAATATATTGAGGATTAGCAGCTACTATTTTTGCAACAGTCTCTGGCAACATATTCATTCCTGTTCTGCCAGGGATATTGTAAATAATTAATGGTAAGTCAGTGTTCTCTGCTATTTTTGAATAGTGAGCGAATAAGCCATCTTGAGATGGTTTATTATAATAAGGGACAACAATCATAGCGCCATGTACGCCTATCTGTTCAGCCATTTTAGTATACTTAATTGATGTTGCAGTAGAATTACTACCAGTACCCGCAATAACCTTTGCTCTATCCCCTACTTCATCAAGAACAGTTGCATATAATAACAAATCTTCTTCATGACTAAGAGTTGGCGACTCACCAGTAGTGCCTGTTACCAAAATTGCATCAGTACCTTCATCAACAAGTTTCCTTGCTAAAGCTTTAGTTTGTTTAAGATCTATCGCTCCATTTTTATCAAATGGCGTTATCATTGCTGTCATTACTTTACCAAAAAACGGCATACTCATTTTGTTCTCCTCTTATTTATATATATATAAAGTAAAATCATTACTTAAATAATCATGTCTTAATATAACACGTTCATACCTATTCTTACACATCTTTAGTGCTTGCTCAGGCTCATAGTAGAATAAGCTTGGATATCGCGCATCAGCAGATGTATAACTGCTAAGCAAATTCAATGCTATCCCCTTTTTAGCCAATCTATCCATATAGTTCAGCTGATCAGAAAGATAACGATAATTATCTACTACTCTAAGATTCAAAGCCCCTGAAAGTAAAATATAGTCAAATTTTCCTTTAGCTTGTGATAAATCAATATTCTTAAAAGTTGCCTCTGGGTACTTCTGCTTAGCAAGCTTTATCATTTTGGGATGTAAATCAATACCATCATATGCAATTCCTACAAATCGCTCATTCATGTATGGAAACAAATCTCCTACACCACAACCCACATCTAAAACACTAGAATAATCCAACTTATCAATTTGAGTTAAAACATTGAACCTAATCTCTTGGGTTTCTTTAGAACTCCAGCCTACTATCTCTGAATCATCAGGTGAATATAAAGAAATAGGCTCATCAAAAAACTTAATAAGTTCTCTCTTTATATTCATCTAAATTAAATTAATTCCTGATTAACTAACTCCCAAGCAATCTGCACAGCATTGAATGCGGCGCCTTTTCTTAGGTTATTAGACACACAGAATAGCGCTATGCCATTATCTACAGAGAAATCTCTTCTTATTCTTCCTATTAAAGTATCATTTGTATCTACACAATCCTGTGGGGTCGGATAAACGTTATTTGCAACATCATCCATAATCTTAACATTTGGCACTTCAGAAATAATCTTTGTTATATCAGCAATATCAAATGGCTTCTCTGTTTCAATATTTAAAGACTCACTATGCCCAATAAATACCGGAACTCTTACGCAAGTAGTAACTACTTCAAGACTGTCATCACCAAAAATCTTCTTTGTTTCATCAGTCATCTTCATTTCTTCTTTTGTAAATCCATTATCAGTAAATTCATCAATATGAGGGATTACATTAAAGGCAATCTGTCTCGTAAACTTCTTTGGTTCAGTTGGACCATTTCCATTTACAATACTTACAGTTTGCTCAATCATCTCATCCATTGCTTCTTTACCAGCACCAGATGTTGCTTGATAAGTAGAAACAACTACTCTCTTGATTGTATATTTCTCATGTATTGGCATTAATGGCAAAACCATTTGTGCCGTTGAACAATTTGGATTAGCAATGATTCCTTGGTGTTTCTTTACATCGTGCGCATTTACTTCTGGCACTATCAAGGGAACTGTTGGATCCATTCTAAAAAAACTAGTATTATCAATAACTACTGCTCCACATTGAGCTGCAATTGGTGCATATTTCTTACTCACAGATCCACCTGCACTAAAAAGGGCAATATCAATATCTTTAAAAGAATCTTCAGTAAGTAATTGAACAATTACTGGCTCTCCTAAATAATCTACTCTTTTACCAGCTGATCTCTCAGAAGCTAATGGTACAAGGTTTTTTATAGGAAACTTAGTCTCTTCCAACACCTTTATTATTTCTGTTCCAACTACGCCAGTTGCACCCACTACTGCTACATTATATCCGCTCATCGTTTCCTCCTATTTCCTTATTATAAAATTATGCACTAATTATAGCCTGAAGGCTCTTACTGGTAAACTCGTTAGATTTAGTTTAATCCTAGGATATCTTCTATGCCGTAAGTAAGCCCTTTTCTAGTAAGAACTTCTTTAATAGACATCAACACACCTGGCATATATGACTCTCTTGAGGTTGCATCATGTCTAATGGTCATGTATTGTCCTGTTTCACCAAAAATCACTTCTTGATGAGCTACCATTCCTGGCAATCGCACACTATGAATTTTAATACCTTTATAGTCTCCACCTCTAGCACCTTCGATATTAGCAACCTTATCTTTTGTATTGTTATTAAAAGAGTCTCTTGATTCTGCCATCAATTGAGCAGTCTTTACAGCTGTTCCTGATGGAAAATCTACCTTTTGATCGTGATGATACTCAACTATTTCTGCAGTATCAAAATATTTTGCAGCAATCTTTGAAAAGTGCATTTGTAAAATTGTTCCAATTGCAAAATTTGGACCAATAATAACGTTTACACTATATTTCACACACCATTCAGTTACTTTAACTAAATCATCTTCAGTAAAACCAGTGGTTCCCACTACGGCATTTGCACCATTTTTTAATATATTTTCAAGGTTCTCCATTCGACTCTCTGGTCGGGTAAAGTCCACTACTACCGAAACCTTATTCTTGCTTAAAAATGCAGCTAAATCATCTTTGTAATCAAGCTCTGCCACAAGATCCATATTAATGTCATTAGCAACTGCGTTGATAACAGTTTTACCCATTTTTCCTAAAGCACCATTTACTACTACTTTAATCATATTAATCTCCTATTTTCCAGTTGACCCAAAGCCGCCATCACCTCTAGCAGTCTCATCCACACTCATCACAACTTCAAATTTAGCCTGAACGACAGGCACTAAAACAAACTGAGCTATACGCTCACCCTTTTTTATCTCGAAATCTTCAGCTCCAGTATTCCATAATATTACTTTCACTTCTCCTCTATAATCTGCATCAATTGTGCCAGGAGAATTAGGGACCATTATTCCATATTTATAGGCAAGCCCACTTCGTGGCCGCACTTGTCCTTCATAGCCAACAGGTATCTCCATTTTCAATCCTGTTGCAACAAGATCCCTTTGCCCTGCTAACAAAAGCTTATCTTCAGCTGCAACTAAATCAAACCCAGAAGCATGTTCTGTCTGATACTCTGGCAATGTTAGCCCTTCAAAATGTGATAATTTCTCAACTTTTAAATTAATTTTATTAAACATTAACAAGTCTCCTTTTAAAACATTCCTTCGAATATATTTTCTTCAAAATCACCAATAGCAGTTAATGAGAAATATTTAGGATTAAAAAGATATTCACATAAATGCACCAAATCTTCTTTCTTAATCTTATCCACTTCTACTGCTACCTCATCTATACTAACTAAATCTCTATAATAAAAAAAGTTTTTACCATTCCAAGACATTTTGCTAGATGATGTTTCAAGCCCTAAAACTAACCCACCCTTCAGCTGATCCTTAGCTCTTTGCAAAGAATCTTCCGTAAGTAAATCAGGCAATGTCCTAAATGTGTCCAAAATTATTTGCATCACTTCTTTTATATTCTCCATACTCGCACCTGCGTATACAGAAAAAAGTCCGCAATCTCTATAATACATAGGATAGGAATATATAGAATAAACTAATCCACGTTTCTCTCTTACTTCCTGAAATAAAATACTACTCATTGAGCCACCTAAGATACTAGACAACACCAATAGCGGGTATCTATTAGGATTATGAAAAGAAATACCTCTAGTGCCAATGCAACAATGAACCTGCTTAGTGTCTTTTTTAACCAAATTTATACCTGGGGTATATTCAGGTAATGGAAAATCCTTTATTCGGGGCACATCAGACTCGAACTTTCCAAAATATTCAGAAACTTTTTTAAGAATTTCCTTCTTATCACAATTACCAGAAATAGAAATTGTTATATGTTCTGGCAGATAGTGATCTTTTATATAAGCAAGAATATCTTCTCTTGTTATTTTCTTAACAACTTCCTTATCGCCAATTACTGGCTGGCCCAAATAAAATCCTGGCCACATGTTTCTTACAAACAAATCATGAATATATTCATCAGGACTATCCTCATACATTTTTATTTCTTGAAGAACTACCTTTTTCTCTGTTTCAATATCTTTCTCGTCATATTTTGAATTAAAGAAAATATCAGCAAGTAAGTCTAAAGCTACATCAAAGCATTCATCAATTACTACCGAGTAATACCCTGTATGCTCTTTACTGGTGTAAGCATTTATTTTTCCACCAACAGAATCTAGCTCTTCAGCTATCTGTTTGGCAGTACGTTTTTGCGTACCTTTAAAGTTCATATGTTCGATAAAATGGGATATACCGTTTTGTTTAGGATGCTCGAATGCAGAACCACAATCCACAAACACACCTATCGCTACACTGCGAACAGAGTCAACAGGCTCGACAATGACAGTTACGCCATTATCGAGCCTAGTAATTTCAGCATTTGCTGACATATAGAGCTTAACCTCTTATTAAGTTAAGACGGCCTCTATCATCAATCTTTTCTAAGATTACATCGATTGGATCACCAACTGAAAATACACTTGATAAATCTTTGATGTACTCATCAGAAACTTTTGAAACATGAAGAAGTCCTTCTTTACCTGGGTAAAGTTCAACAAAAATACCAAAATCAAGAACCTTTTTGATAGTTCCAGCATATTTTATGCCTACTTCTGGTTCTTTAGTAATATACTCTACTTGTTGAATAGCAGCTTCCAGCTTCGCACCGTCGTCAGCAAAAATCTTTACGATTCCGCCATCTGCGACATCTACTACAGCACCTGTTTCTTCAACAATTCTTCTGATATTCTTTCCACCAGGACCAATTAATTCTCCTATTTTATCCTCAGGGATTTTCATAGAATGAATTCTTGGTGCGTAATCCGATAGTTCTGAACTAGTTTCAGAAATAGAAGCATTCATGCTATCTAATATTTGCAATCTTGCTACCTTAGCTTGAGCTAATGCTTCTTCCATAATGTCAAAAGTAATACCATTAGTCTTAATATCCATCTGCAATGCAGTGATACCATTAACACCTCCAGCTACTTTGAAGTCCATATCACCTAAATGATCTTCAAGACCTGCAATATCTGTTAGCACTGTGTAATTATTAGACTCTTTAATAAGACCCATAGCAATACCTGCTATTGGCTCTTTTACAGGAACACCTGCTTGCATCATAGCTAATGAACCACTACATACTGATGCCATTGAAGATGAACCATTAGATTCTGTAATCTCAGAAACTATTCTCATTACATATGGAAAATCCTCTTGAGAAGGAAGCGTAAACGATAATGCTCTTTCTGCTAAAGCACCATGTCCAATTTCTCTTCTTCCAGGACCAGGTCTTCCACCAACTTCATTAACACTATATGCTGGAAAGTTATAATGAAGAAAAAACTTCTTCTTATAAGCAGCTTCAAGTCCATCTACTAATACTTCATCTCTACCAGAACCTAGTGTAACAGTACCGATACTTTGAGTTTCGCCTCTAGTAAACAATGCTGAACCATGTGCTCTAGGAAGAAGTCCTACTTCACAAGTAACTTCTCTAAGCTCATCAACTTTTCTACCATCAGTTCTTAGCTTATCTTCAACAATCATCTTACGAAATTCTTGACTTTCTAATTTTGCAAAAGATTCAGAAACATTAAATTTATGTTTCACACACCACTCTTCACCATTCTTTTCAACGGCATATTTTGCGATATCTTCTTTTACTTCATCAATTGCTTTGTATTTCTCTAGCTTTCCATCTACTCTAAGTGCAGCATTCATTGCTGAAGAAAACTTAGCAGATATTTCTGCCATGAATTCAGGATCTACTATTCTAAGATCTACATTCCATTTTTCTTTTCCTGCTACATTCACGAAATCATCTTGAAAGTCACATAATTCTTTAACAGATTTATGCCCAACCTTTAATGCTTCTAACATATCATCTTCAGATATAAAATCAGAACCAGACTCTACCATAGTGATAGCATCTTTTGTTCCAGCAATAGCAAGCTTTAATGTAGTTGTCTTTAGTTGTTCCATAGTAGGATTAACAATAAACTCACCATCTACACGGCCTACTGTCACAGCAGCCACAGGCCCTGCGAAAGGTACTGGCGAAATGCTAAGTGCAGCTGAAGCTGCAGTTATTGCAAAGTTCTCTGGATGATTAACACCATCATAACTAAGAACATTAACAGTTACATGTACGTCATTGAAAAACCCTTCTGGGAATAAAGGTCTAAGTGGTCTATCGATTAATCTTGATAATAAAACTGCATCTGTTGATGGTCTACCCTCTCTCTTAAAAAAGTTTCCTGGGATTCTACCTGCAGCATATGATTTCTCATTATAATCTACTGTTAGTGGGAAAAATGATTGATCTGCTTTTGCAGTTTCTTTACCAACTGCTGTTGCAAGTATTATTGTTTCACCGCACTGCATCAATACTGCACCTCCGGCTTGTCTTGCAACTCTACCTGTCTCCATAGAGATTTCTACGCCTGATAACGTAGCTTTTATAATTTTTTTGTCCATTTTACTACTCCTTCCTTATCTTACAACGTGGGTAGCGAATGGATTTTATCCTCTAAGACCTAATTTTTTAATTAAATCTGTATATCTACTTGTATTCTTAGAATTCAAATATTTTAATAATCTTTTACGCTTACCTACCATTAAAAGAAGTCCTCTTCTAGAGTGATTATCCTTCTTGTTAGCTTTTAGGTGTTCAACTAAATGATTAATCTTTTTAGTTAAAATGGCTACCTGTACTTCAGGTGACCCCGTATCTCTATCGTGAGTTTTATGCTCACTGATAATTTCTGTTTTCTGTTTGTCTATCTGACTCAATTACTTCACCTCCCATTTACTTGTAACTTAATTTAAAACCAGAGTTTATTTTACCATGAAGGAATAACAGTGAGCAATTGATTATTTTACCTTTAGCTATTATTATAATCCTATCATGAGCCCAGACTTAGTAAGATTTATAGACAAATATTTCGGTATTCCTTTATGCTTTGTTTTTAGCATTATCAACATGCCATTTAAGCAACTGGCTGCAAAAAGAAAAAAACCGCCAAAAAAAGCGATTTTCATTGAGCTTTCAGAAATGGGATCTACAATTATCGCCTACTCTGGAATTATGAAATTTAAGAAAAAATTCCCAGACTGCGAGACATACTTCTTAATATTCAATAAAAACAAAGAAAGTGTAGAACTATTAAATATATTCCCAAACACACATATACTTACTATTAGTGACAAAGGGTTAGTGCCTTTCTTACGTGACTGTTTAAAATTCTTCAGTTTTTGTTTAACAAATAGAATAAGCGTAGTATTTGACCTTGAACTATTTAGTAGAGCTACAGCGCTTATCTCTTTATTTAGTCTAGCTAAACACAAAGTGGGATTTCATAAATGCACAGCAGAAGGTTTATATAGGGGACACTTCTTCACTCACAATGTTTTTTATAACACCCATGTGCACATGGTGCACAATTTTCACTCATTATTTGACTGCTATATAAATGACTTAAATTATCTAAACAAGAAAAATACAGAAGAAAATGAAATAGAGATCCCAAATTTTCCTTTCAAACAAGAAGTATTAGCCAAATTCAAACAACAAATAGATACACAAAACAAAACGTTAATAATAAACCCAAATGCTGGAATGCTCTTACCTATAAGAAATTGGGAAACAGAAAAATTTGCAAAAGTTGCAGACTATATGGCAACCAAATATAATATGAAAATTGTTATAGTAGGCCTACCAATTGCAAAAAAAGATGCTGAACAAATTAGAAGTAAAATGAATAACAAAGAACTTTTTATTGATCTCACCGGTAAAACAAAAAATATCAACGAGCTAGTCCATGTATTACAATGTGGCGACATATTATTAACTAATGACAGTGGTCCTGCACATTTTGCAGCTTTAACTGACACCAACATTATCACTATCTTTGGCCCAGAGACACATGAACTATATGGACCTCTTTCTACTAAAAGCTATCCATTATTCGCAAAGTTTGCTTGCAGCCCATGCCTAAGCGCTAGGAATCATAGAAAAACAAAATGTACTGACAATAAGTGCATACAAGCTATTTCAGCTGAAGATGTTATAAAGGTAATTGAGGAAAAGATTCTTCCGAATCTAGGATAATTCTCTAAAAGTTATTTTCTTATTTAATCCATACTGAAGAATAAAGACTACTCCAATTGAACCAGTCTTTGCAAGTATCGCATTAATACCCAAGAAATGAACCGCTATATAAATCAAAGTCGAGCTAATCCCAATGCCAAATAAACAAATCGTAAAATAAGATAGATATCTTATCCATAATTTATCTTTTGCCTTAAAGTTAAAAAAAGCATTAAGGAAAAAATTATTATTAAAACCCACAAATGAACTAATAATATTCGAATATATTTCATTTAAAAGAATAACTTTATAACAAAAAGAAAAAATCGAAAGATCTAAAATGACCCCGCTTATTCCTATGATAAAATAAAGAATAAAGTTTCTGTTAAGCAATTTATTTATAATTTCTTGCATCCACGAATTATATCATATGATATAATAATCGCCATGTGGAGATTAAGTGTAGATAAAAAATTCTCGGCTGCTCATCAGCTAACAAACTATAACGGCCCTTGCGAAAACCTTCATGGTCATTCATGGAAAGTTCAAACAGTTGTTGAAGGCAGTGAATTAAATGAATCAGGTCTAGTAATAGATTTCAGAGAACTAAAAGATATCCTAAAAGAAATACATGACAAATTTGATCATAAATATTTAAATGATTTGTTTGAAGAATCGCCAACATCAGAATTCCTTTCTAGGTACATCTTTCATTATGTTAAAGAAAGAATCCCTGCTTGTATAAGTTTAGTTGAAGTAAGCGTTTGGGAATCTGAAAACGCAAGAGCAACATACTTCGAGTAATGCCTGACATCTATACAATATCAATTGTCTGCTTCTTTACTTTCCTAATAAACGTCACAGAATCACTAGCATATTGCATGCGCTATGCTGGACTAAAAACAAAACAAATATCCATAGCCATGGCCTTTGTCACCTCCACGCTTCTTGTATCTAGGCTCAGCAACATGTTTCAAGCACCTCTATTAGGCAAAATGGTTGATAAAACAATCATGATTGGAAATGAAGCATCATTAGTTCAGCTAGAAAGCTGGTTTAGAGCAATAATCTTTGCGGGATTCCTAGGTGTTTTATTTGCAGCATTTCTTGCGCCAACCTTTGTGAATATATTTGAAATTGCGATTAAGACATTTCTTAGGGTAGGATCTCTACCAAAAATGTTTTTTATGACAATATCTTCACCAAGAAGAATAATAAAGTTAATAAAATGTATAGAACTACCAAACATAAAAACGTTACAAGGAATTAGCATTAAAAACATACCGAAAACTTTCTTAGTACTTAATGGGCTTGTTACATCTATCTATACAATTGGAGTGTTAGCATCTCTACTTGCTGGAGCCTACTTGCCAGACCTTAGAGCCACTGCTATTCAATTATCTGGGATTGTAAACGGAATTGCGACCATTATGTTCACATTATTGGTAGATCCTGCTGGAGCAAGAATAACAGATCAAGCAGTGCATAACACAAGAACTGCTGCTGATGTGAAAAGTGTTGTATTCTTTCTTATGTTATCAAGAATGATTGGAATATTAATTGTTTCCCAACTAATACTAATGCCTGCTACTAGGTATATTATGACTATCACAAATTTGATATAACTTCAAACTCACTCGGCGACCGGGCTATGTTTTGTATTAATTTATTCTGGATTTTGAGGGGATCATAAGGGGCGCGGAGCCCCTTATAATAAAATTACATTGCTAAAACAAACTCGTCTTCTGACTGAATTTCTTTAAGTCTAACCTTATACTTATCTAAAAACTGTCCTAACTTCTTAGAATATTTCTGAGAAGAAACAAAAGAGTTCTTAATAGGAAGTCTCTTAGCTAAATTATAACCAATCTGGTCTAGCTCTTTTTCATAATGCTCAATTGTCTCGAAACCATGATCTTTAAATATTCCATCATTACCATCTATTCTTATTTGGCCAAAGTCAGTAACCCCAGCTTGTACTAATTTAGGTATATTAGTCATAACATTAATTGGCACTGAAATATCCACCTCAGAAGGTAGAATCTCTGATGCTAATCTAACTGTCTCTAAAATCAATTCTTCTGAACAACTTTGTTGATTCTTCATCCTTATCTTGCCGTTGTTAACAAAAGGTACAATCTTAAAATTCTGAATACTTCTATATTCATCATGTATCTCACGAACTTTAGAAATTGTTTTAATCCTATCCTCTGGACTTTCGCCAATCCCTACTAGCATTCCTGTATTTGTTGGTATATTTAATTTTCCAGCATATTCCAACAGCTTTAATCTAATATTAGGGTCTTTACTAGGAGAAAACTTATGCTGCATACCTGAAAGCATTTTCTCATTAGTTGTTTCTACCATAATTTCTACTGAGGCAATAATCTCGTGCATTGCCTTAAGTTCGTTATATGAAAGATACCCCACATTTAAGTTTACTAATAATCCTTCAAGAAAAGCTAACTCAGCTATTGTATATAAATACTCTGAATAACTATTAAACCCCCAAATATCAAATTTTGCTCTTACAGCATTATTTGTATCAGGCCTTTCACCAGCAATTAAGTTTGCTTCACGCACTCCTGATCTTCTTGCTTTTTTAAAAACTTGAATGGTAGAATAAGGAACCACCAAATTATCTTCTTTTTGCTTGAATATACAATAACCGCAGTCATTTCTACATGCAGTAGTAATAACCAAATCTACTGAACTAGAATAAGTTACTACAGCTTCTTTATTAACAAAGGGCAATATATCCTCATTATCTCCAAAACCTGTTAGTTCTTTTCCTTCTTGCGCCATATTTTAAGCTCACGCCTTTCTTTCTCTGTATTGAGTTTTAGTCTAATAAACTATCGGTCTATTTGAGTCAAACGCTTGTTATTATACAGACTTTATATAAGCGATATCAACATAAATTTTCAGAGCATCGCTGAATCGCTTACCATTATTGACTTTTAGCTTGATAATAATTTTCATCCATCGTACCATTAGGCCATGAAAAAGGACAAAACTACTTGTAAATACTATGGGAAATGTGGAAGTTGCAAACTATATGAACTTAACTACAATGAGCAACTTGAATACAAACAAAAAAAGGTCAAAAAAGTTTTCAATAAACTAAATAGATCACTTGAACGAGATACCGAAAATCAACATGTATTATTTGATACAAATCAAGTACCTTTACCTATACCTGCCCCTAATCTATATCGATATAGAAATAAGGTTGAATTCACATTCTTTACAACTAAAAACAATACTGTAGGTGTTGGCTATCATGAAAAAGGACAATTCAATAAACTTATTAATATAGACGACTGTCTCTTAATGAAAGAAAGAAATAATGAAATTCTAGATATTGCTAGAAACTGGGCAAATGAAAACAAAGTGCCAGCTTATCAAAAGAAAACTCATAAAGGGATTCTAAGATATATAATAATAAGAGACTCGGTAAGCACTGGTGAGAAATTAATCACATTAGTAACAGATGGCGGCAGTGAAGAAATGTTGAAGCCACTAATAGATTCCTTTCTAGCTAATAAAATTCCACTTAAAGGGTTCATCTGGGCAAGACATTCTGAATTCGCAGATGCAGCTATTATAAGTGATTCCACACTACTTTATGGCGATGATTTCATTATAGACACCATTGGGGACAAGACTTTTCAAATTCCTTACGACTCATTCTTTCAGGTAAATAATGATGCTGCAAAACTACTATACGATAAAATAAAATCCTATGTGCATGATGATGATACTGTAATGGATTTATTCTGTGGTGCTGGAACTATCAGCGCTTATATAGCAGATAAAACAAAGCATATATTAGGGATTGAGATTGTCGATTCTGCTATAAAACAAGCAGAGAAAAATATGCAGTTAAACGGCATTAAAGATAAAACAGAATTCATCTCAGGAAAAGTAAGAGAAAATATATCAAAGATTCGTTTTGATAACGAATTTAATTTAATAATACTTGATCCTCCTAGATCTGGAACTGATAAGCACACTATGAGACATATTGGGAAAAGACAACCAGAAAAAATTGTCTATGTGGCTTGTGGACTTGGCGAATTAGCTTTTAACTTAAAATCTGTAATGGACTTTGGTTATAAAGTGGCTGAAGTATCTTCTGTTGATATGTTTCCGTGGACCCCACATGTTGAGGTCATTGTTTATTTAGAAAAGATTTAGCAAACAGCAGAACTGCTATTAAGCCACGAAGGCTTACCAGCTTCTAAAGATGCAATTATTTTATCCATATTTTTAGAACTTATGCCTTTATTAGCGGCAACTTTATCTTCTTCAACTTTACTCAGCTCTTCAGGAGAGACTTGCGCTATTACAACATCATTCAATGACCTTGAATGTCCTACTGTATTACTATCAGAGATATTATTTCCTTCTGATTCCCCTGTTGTATTTTCATCTGTTTTTAATAATTCAACACATTGATCTATAAGGCCTAGTACCTCTTTACCAAAGGAAGACTTCGCAAAAAAGTCATAAGAAATACCTTCTTCTACTCCCATAGCCAACAATTGATTATTGAGATCAGTTATAAACTTCCCACCTGGAGCAAAATACTTCTGAACTTCATCAAAGCGACTCTGTCTTTTAGGAGAAACAGGTTTACCTGCTTGTTTGTCAGCTAAGAAGTTAACAGAAGATTTAAGCTCATTTTGATCCATACCATTAGAAATTATCTCATTAAGCTCATTTCTTAGATTAGGATCATTTACAGATGAGATTATAGATTCAAGAAATTGCTGCAGTGATTCTGCAGTGTTGCCAGAAGTCATAAACTCCTTAACTGCAGATTTTGCTTGAGTAGCATTATATTTAGGTTGCTGCGTCTTTACTTCATAGTTTATCGCACTAACACTACTTACTATATTAGTTCCACCATTCATATACTATTCTTGCTTTGTCGCAACTATTTCCTCAAGCTGCCATTGCATTTGCTTAAGAACCATTGCTTCTTCCATTATTAATTTATTATCATCCATGATAATCCCCCTACTAACAGCCTGTTAAAACGTGGATTGCTTCTTGTAACCAAGACGCTGATTGATACATATCCTGTGATTGCTTATCATTATACTCTTCACCCATAATTCCACCCCCAACTTAATCTTATAATATTTTTATGCCCAAAAAGTCTCATGTTAAACATATTTTTTATTATTAACTTTAAACCAGTTGGCGAGATAACAAAAAACATATACTATTACATCTATGGTAAATTCAGCTATTAACAAAAAAGCATATTATAATTACGAAATATTAGAGAAACTTGAAGCAGGAATTGTTCTTGCAGGTAACGAAGTCAAATCTATACGTGCAGGCAAGCTTAATATATCGCAAGCGTTCGTTAGGATCATTAGGGGTGAAGCTACTATTCATAATATGGAAATACAGCATTACGAGCATATAAACTCCTTTAGGCTAGAGCCTACTCGTACAAGGAAATTATTACTTAAAAAAAGTGAAATAAGCAAGCTAACAGGGAAAATTCAAGAAAAAGGACTTACGTTAGTACCTCTAAAAGTTTATATCACAAGACAATATGTAAAAGTGCAACTTGGGTTAGGTAAAGGAAAGAAAACAGCTGATAAAAGAGATTCTATTAAGAAGAGAGATCTTGATAGAGAAATGGGCAGAAACTTTAAATTTCGTTAAATTGGCAACTCATCATCAAAAACAGATGCAACTGGCTTACTGCTTGCAACCATCTTTTCTGACATAAGCTCGGAACGCTTTTTTTCTTTCAATTGTTCCATCAATTTTTCTTCTAATTTCTTTAGGTTGATTAATGTGTTTTTCTGATTTTTCTGATTTTGTATTCTTGTAGAGTTACCAGAAATCCCTCGTTGTAATTCGCTATTCGATAATTCATTTATTAACTCTCCAATAGTACCAATTAACCCTTCTAGTTGATTAATTTGCATTTGTTGTGTCTTATTAAGACTATTTTCTTTTACTAAAAGTGCAGCATATTCAACTAATATAGCTTCGCCCATATCTTCTGTATTACTCAATAAATTATCAATCATTTTTATAGCCGCTGCCATACTATCTAAAGTTACATTATAAAGCTCATTTATTCTGGATATATGAAGTTCTTTATCTTCATCAGAAAGCTTGCTATCTAAAATTATTTGAATTTCTTTATTTTTTTGAGCAATGATTGCTTCTCTTACTTGTAAAACTTTTTTTCTTTGAGCAATTAATGTTTTGCTTAATCCTCTAACCCTATCTAACATAGAACTTAACTCTGCTCTTTTACTTTTACCAGTATTATTTACAATTTTTTCTAACTCAGAAAACATTTTTTCATATTTCGCAATATTCTGGCCTAGAAACTCTTTATACCCATCTCCACTTAACAACTTTCTTAAATCATCTTCGCTCTTATTAAACAATTCTCCACCAGACATTTCTGTTATTTCATGTAATTCTTTATCTGTTAAAACACCGTCTACTTTTGTAGCTTTAAGGATTGCATTTATAACTCGTTTCCCTCTACTAATCATTTTTCCCATATCTATTAACTTGTCAATATATACTTCAAGCTCTGGGCTCTTTCTTTTTTCTTGTATTTCTTGTAAAAATTCTAATTGACTAGCAAGAGTAGCTAACTTAGCATCAGCATTTAAAACAATTCGCTCATAAGCTGATGTTGTTTCTGAATCTAATCTATTAGTTAAGTAAGATGTAAGCTTTTTAATGCCTGCATCAACTCTATCAATTAGTGGCATATATTTTAATGCTATTTGTTGTGTATATGTCTCTAGCTGTTCTTTATCTATTGTACCTTTTTTATATGCCTCTTTTATAACATCCATCATCTCACTCATGATTAATTCAACAACCTGTTTAGCCATATTAAGTTGCTTCAATTTATCATTAATATCTTTTTCTTGTAAGTTACTACTTTCAAGAAATTTAGCTAATACTCCAAATCTTTCTTTAATTATTGCATCATTCAACTCAACTTTTTCTTTTTTAAAAGTTTTGTATTCCTCCGCAGACTCCTCAATATAACCATTAATCGCACTTTCTATTGCATTTTTTTCTGAAGAATTATTGTGATCTAAACTTAGCAAACAACTTGCTTCATGCTTACACTGATGATTATCATTAAGAAATTTATACATCGAATCAACTTGCCTATCTGTATGGTTAGATCCAATTGCTTCTTTTCTGTTTTTTAAATTGTAAATATTATCATTTAAACGTGACATTAAAGAGGATATATTGTCAAAATATTTAGACATTCTTTCAATATGCTCAGCCATTTGAGGACTTGATTCATTTTTAAGCTTCTTCAAAGCAATGAATGTAAACTTTTGCTCAACACGAAGGATATCTACATATAGTTTTGCTTCATTAATTATTTCATCTATTTTTTGAATATCTAATAAATGAATGCTCTTAATAGAAATAGCAATAATTTTAAACTTCATTAACAACTCCTTTTATTTAACCTGTCATTAATTTATCGAAGGCTAATCCAAATATTCCCACTTATTTTAAAAAACATCGTCTTCTTTGGGATTATATTTAGCTATTT
>CAYSAQ010000010.1:42181-72600 GCA_964429235.1 uncultured Candidatus Marinamargulisbacteria bacterium | reverse complement strand
TTGTATGTTGTTTGATTTAGTCTGTCCTCAGACACACTCTTCTTGACGGTACCGTATTAAGTGTTAAATGATGTTGAACGGGCACCCTCCGTCCCGCCTACGCCATAGGCGTATAAATAAGGCGGACGAGGAGACTCATTGTCCTATCAATTCTACAAGTGAGACTTATTTATTACACTTAGTAGGCTAGAGTTTTGCAAAGTCTTGTTTTTTGTTTACTTTTGAACAAGCAAAAGTAATGAATTGTAAATTATATAGAGGAGTAATCCTACATTTAACAAGGGGATTGGCGTATAGGAGCTGTTTATTATTTTAGAGCTCTAATGTAGACTTTAACTATGAATAAAAAAATAAACAAATAGATGTAAAAGGAATTTCAGTCTCAATTTTTCAAACCAATAAAGATGATTATATATCATTAACAGATATTGCAAAATCAAAAGACGGTGACTCCAGAGCTGCAGATATTATTAAAAACTGGATTCGTAATAGAGGAACTCTTGAGTTTATTGGCACTTGGGAAAATTTATATAATCCAAATTTTAAAGTGGTAGATACGGGGGAACCTATGCCCATAAAGATATTGCATTTGAGTTTTGTTCTGCAATTAGCCCAATATTTAAACTTTTCCTAATAAAGGAATTTCAACGACTTAAAGACGAGGAACACAAGCAATTAGGCTGGGATATTAAGCGTAATCTTGCAAAATTAAATTATCATATCCACACTGATGCTATTAAAGAAAATTTAATACCAGAAAAATTAAACTCAACACAAATAAGCTTTATTTATGCCTCAGAAGCTGATGTATTAAATATGGCATTATTTGGAACAACTGCTAAAGAATGGAGAGAACAGAATCCTAATCAAAAAGGTAATATCCGTGATTATGCGAATATCCAACAATTAGTTTGTTTAGCTAATTTAGAATCATTAAATGCTATTTTTATTAATGATAAAATTATACAAAAAGAACGACTAAAAAAACTCAATGAAGTTGCAATTCATCAGATGAAAATTCTATCTCAACATAATGAATCATTTCTTCTTAAAAAACCAAAAAAAATAAATTAAGCTATCACAGCAATTATATAAAGAAAATGGACATGCTGATTTAGAGGCATTGCAGCTATTTGCATCTGCATTAAAACCAAGAACGTTGATTCCGGTTCATACTGAGCATAGAGATGATTTTAAAGAGCATTTTGATAATGTTGTTGTGATTGAAGATGGGGAATTGTACGAAGTTAATTCCTAACCCCCTATCTGGCTTTCCCCCAGGGGAAAGAATAATGGCCTAAGTCAGCTGATTACCGGTCATCGAGTGATTGCGGAGCAATAGTATCGAGATGCTACGCTTCATTCATTAACTGCATCTATCACTCTTTACGCTAGGTGCAATAAATCCAAAGACAAATGAACAACTAAACAACTAAACAACTAAACAACTAAACAACTAAACATTTCCAATCCTACATTAAATAAGGGAATTGGCTTATACTTAAAAGATAGTAATTATACAAATAAAGGAGCAAAAAAAAGTGTCAAAAGATTTAACAGTTTCTGGGCTAGAAAGACAAAACATATTAAACAACCCTTATGCATTAGAAGAAATTAAAAATGCAGTTAATCTTGATGGTATTAAATTTGAAAATAAATTTATTTTCTTTAAAGAAAATATCGCCGAATTCTTTGAAGTTAGTACAAGAACAATAGAGAACTATTTAAGTAATCATGAAAATGAATTAAAAAATAATGGGTATGAGGTTCTACGAGGCAAACGCTTACAAGAACTGAAAGAAATCGCAAATGAGAATTCTGGTGCCGAAACAATTTTCGGTACCAAAACAACTGTAATAGGGATTTTTGATTTTCGTGCTTTTTTAAACTTAGCTATGTTAATGACTGAAAGTGAAAGGGCAACACTTTTAAGACAAGCAATACTTGATATCGTTATTGATACCATAAACAAAAAAACAGGCGGAAGCACAAAGTATATTAATCAAAGAGATGAAGATTTTGTAATTTCATATTTTCAAGAAGAAAACTACAGAAAAGAATTCACTAATGCATTAAATATTTATACAAATATGGGGAATTTTAAATACTCAGTTTATACAGACAAAATATATAAAAGTATATTTAAAGAAAATGCCAAAGAATATAGAAAAATATTAAAACTACAAGAAAAAGATAGCCTAAGAGACACATTTTATTCCGAAGTTTTAGATTTAATCTCTTCATATGAATATGGCTTTGCTAAAATTATTGAAGATCAATTTAATAAAAACAAAACACCTTTAAATTATAATCAAACAGATGTTCTTTTTAAAAAGTTTGAGCAACAACCTCATTGGAAACCATTCATTATAAAAGCTAGAAATAAAATGGCTAGTAGAGACTTAGCTTTTAGAGACACACTACACTTAAGCTTAAAAGAATACATAACTCCTTTAAATAGTGATGAATTTGAAAGGTTCTTAGGTGAAAAAAGCAAAGAACTAGTTGAAAGACTAGAAGAAGCAAAAGATGTTTTTAAAAGGTTAAAAGAAAGAGAGTAGATTGAGCATAGTCTATATAACATTAGAGCAAGCATTAGATATTCACCAAAAGACTATAGCAGTCAGTGGTGGTGGTGAATCCGGCGTATTAGATGCTGGAAAACTAGATAGCGTGCTAACTCATATTCAGAATAAAGATTATTACCCAACATTTGAAGATAAGTTAACTCATTTATGTTTTTGTGCAGACAACTTTCATTGTTTTGTAGATGGCAATAAACGTATATCAATTTCACTAGGAGCTCAATTTTTACTATTTAATGGATATCTAAAGATTGTAAGTAGATTCATAAATGAGATGGAAAATATTAGTTATCATGTAGCTGCTGGGAAAATAGATAAAGAATTATTACATAAAATCATTTGTGCACTTATTTATGATGAGTATGATGATGAAAATTTAAAATTAGAAATATTAAATGCAATCACCGAATGATTTCGTATATGCTCATACTAGTGGACATGCTGATTTAGAAGCATTGCAGCTATTTGCATCTGCATTAAAACCAAGGACGTTGATTCCGGTTCATACTGAACATAAAGATGATTTTAAAGAGCATTTTGATAATGTTGTTGTGGTTGAAGATGGCGAGGAATTCTCAGTAAATACACCCTTCCGTCAGGCATAGCCTGACACCTTCCCTTCGTAAGGGAAGGATTAATGCCTCAGTCAGGCTTTGCCCGACAGCTCCCACCTTAGGGATAGTCACTAAGTTCGTTCCTTACTAAGTGAACTATACATCGAAGGAGCCTTAAAGAATGAGTTTAAATTTTAAAATATGTGACGGGAATACTCCATTAAATAAGGTAATTGCTATAAGTTTATTTGATACTGGATTCTTTTTCTTCTAATTTTTTATAGCTGAATTTAGAAATCCCTCATTATCTAGACAATCCAAAACTTCACGCAGAAGATGGTTCCCAATAATATTGATTAAGTAACGTTGTTTATTAAAATGACTCACAGTCAAAATCTCTTTGTCTCGCATTTTTTTTATGATTCTAGACCTTTTAACAGCTGACCAATCTGGAAATATCTTTAGTATATCTTTTGATTCGAACTCTTGAAATTTATTGTTTAGAGAATGCTTCAAGATTGCATGTTCTTCTTTACTAATAAATTTTACCTCATAAGACTTTTTTAATGCTGGAATAAAAAATTTATCTATTAAGTATTCTTTGTTTAGTAGTTTGAGTATCTTTGAAAACTCGTCCTGAAGACCCGTTAGAACATAGTTGCACCACAAAAGTGTATTTTCTTTACCACCACTATCTGCTAAAGCAAGCATTTCAAAATATTTAGACCTATCAATACAAAAAGCAGCTGACGGATTAAGGATTCTTCCTGTTTTAACATCATATCCATCTCTAATTAACATTGTGTATGTAAGTAATCGGACAACACGTCCATTACCGTTATCAAATGGATGTATCCATGTAAAACGATGATGCGCAATTGCTATAATAAGTAGGTTAACCTTATTGGGTCTGCTTTCATTAATGAACTCAAAAAATTCTTCCATATAATCAATTAGTTTTTCTGGATTGGGAGGCACGTGATTAGATTTTTTAATCGTCACTTTTGTTTTTCTGTATTCTCCAGGAGACTCACTTCCTTCTCTATTTAAATCTTTTGTTACTAATATATGTAATTGTGATATAAAACTTCTGTTGATAATAAAATTACTATCATTAATATTATCTTCAATAAAAGTCATTGCTTCAGTCATATTATTAATCTCATTAATATTTTCATATTTAGCTTCAGGCTTTTCTATTTTGGTGTTGATATATTCTGAAAGCGTTGTGTTATTCCCCTCAATTCTAGCCGAAGAAAGACTTTCAAAATAATGGAACACTTCCTTTAGTTGGAAAAACAACTGAGGATTAACCTTGCCTCCCAAGGGACTAATCCTAAATATTTCTAGGCCTAAAATCGTATCAGTAATAGTAGAATCGAATTCAGGTAAGAATAAATCTAGGTTTAAATGTGTGAATTTATTTTTCATTTTGCCTTTTGTTTTGCTTGAAGTTTATCAATCTAGTAAATTCACCTTATCATAATAGTTGATATATGTCAAATGATGGCAGGCCTTGTGGCTATATTATTAATAAAATAGTTTTCAGCAATATAGAACAAAGTTTATCATTTACACAAAACTAAGTTTATCATCGACTTAACCTATATGCTATTTATATACTAGTGGACATGCTGAACATAAAGAGGATTTTAAAGAGCATTTTGATAATGTTGTGGTGGTTGAAGATGGAGAATTGCACGAGGTTAATTCCTAAGCCTCGGCACCTTGCTTCGACTTCGCTCAGCACAAGCTAGGTACAATAAAACCAATTACAAAGACAAATATATCCATGTAGTTTTAAATTAATCTTGCTTAATGTAATATTTAGGTATGTGCAAAATTTGCACACACCACTTAAAGAAATTATTTATTAAAGAAACTTAAAATTACGAAAGCTTAAAACACAGATAAATAAAAGATTGTGGTCATTTTGTTGGCTTCAACAAAATAATACGCATCAAAAGGAGTTAATTATGGAAAAAATGAAAATTGCGAGAATGTATAAAACATTTAATGAAAATATGTTTAAAAAAGACAACGTTGAGTTTTGGTTTGCTAGAGATATTCAAGAGTTACTTGGATATAGTGAATGGAGAAATTTTAGAAACGTTATAGAAAAAGCAATGGATGCTTGTATTAATAGTGAGCAAATAATTGAAAACCATTTTGTTGGAGTTAACAAAATGGTGGAATTAGGTTCAGGATCTAAACGAGAAGTAGAAGATATCATGCTTACTCGTTACGCCTGTTATATTATTGCTCAAAATGGTGATTCATCTAAAGCAATTATAGCCTTTGCTCAAAGCTATTTCGCTACCCAAACAAGAAAACAAGAATTAATAGAAGAACGATTAAAACTTAATGAAAGGCTAGAAGCTAGACAAAAATTAAGAGCATCTGAAACAGAATTATCAAAAAATATATATGAACGTGGCGTAGATGAAAAAGGATTTGGAAGAATAAGATTCAAAGGTGACGCAATACTATTTGGTGGCAATAACACTCGAGCAATGAAAAACATGCTTGATATCCCAAAAGGACGTCCTTTAGCAGATTTCTTACCAACAGTAACAATAACAGCTAAAAACCTAGCAGCAGAGATCACAAACTTTAATGTAAAAAAAGATAACTTACACGGAGAGTCTTCTATAACCACAGAACACATGCAAAACAATCATGATATTAGAGACCTACTTATTAAACGAGGAATTATTCCTGAAGAACTTGAACCAGAAGAAGATATAAAAAAACTAGAAAGAAAAGTAAAATCTCAAGAAAAAAAATTAACAAAAAATAAAGAATAGCTCCCTCAGTCAGCTACTTATTCCCCTCGATACAATTTCCGGAGGAAACCACTCGGGGAACTTGTTGAACGTTTTTTAGATAAAGATAATAGGCTGCTGATTACCGGTCATCGAGTATTGCTCTTTACGCTAGGTGCAATAAAATAATTACAAAGTTAAAACGGAATGAATTTAATTATTTGGATATGCGACTTTAATCTACTCACAATGGCTTGGATACTTGGAAGAGGGGTACAGTAAGGCAAGCACCGTAAAAACGTATGAGAGCCTAAGGAACAGATGTGACTTTGTATATGCTCATACTAGTGGTGATGCTGATTTAGAGGCATTAAAGCAATTTGCATCTGCATTAAAACCAAAGATGCTTATTCCGGTTCATACTGAGTATAGAGATGATTTTAAGAAGTGTTTTGATAATGTTGTGGTTTTGGATGATAAAGAGGAATTCTTAATCAATTAAAAGGGGCTCTGCACTCTATAAGGGCTCTTAGCCGCCCTTAAAATCCCGCCAAGGCTTCCCAAAACTTTCTCAAAGAAAAACTACAATTAAATCACGCTTGAAAAAGAATAGGGCAAAGGTTGTTGTCGATTCTCGCATACTCGAAGTCGGAGAGTTCCCGCTTTGATGTTAATCTACTCTTTCTAATTCGTACAAACAGTTGGGAAGCCAAAATAATCACTTCTAATATATTAATATAGGGCGGGAATCCTACATTAAATAAGGGAATTGGCGTATAGTATAAAGACTTGAGCAAAAATAATAATGCAGAAAAGGTAATATTGATAAGTGACTGATAGAAAAAAATATTTATATCTATTCATTGATGAATCTGGTAATTTTGATTTTTCGCCTTCAGGAACTAAGTATTTTACATTAACTTGTTTATCAAAATATCGCCCGTTCAGAGCGGCAAAAGAACTAATTTATCTCAAATATGATTTAATTGAAGAAGGATTAGGTATTGAATATTTTCACGCATCTGAAGATCATGGAAAAACAAGAAATAAAGTATTTGATATTATAACTGATAATTTAAAAGATTTAAGAATTGATACTGTACTAATAGAAAAAAACAAAACAGTTCCAGCACTATATAAACCAGAAAAATTTTATCCAATGATTTGCAAAAAATTGCTTTCCTATGTGCTTGGAAAATATAACCTCTCAGAATTTGATGGAGTCATTATTTTTACTGATGCCATTCCTAATAAGAAGAAACGAAAATCTGTAGAAAAAGCAATCAAACTAAGCATCCATGAATTGTTAAATAAAAAGTGTCAATATAAGCTTTTTCATCATGACTCAAAATCTAATTTTGACTTACAAATAGTAGATTATATGAACTGGGCTATTTACAGGAAATGGACAAACAATGATTCATCATATTATGACAAAATAAAAGCTAATATTACTAGTGAGTTGGATTTATTTGAAAAAGGAAATGAAATATTTTATTAAATTATGACCGCTTCAACTACTCATAAGAGAGAGCCCCATGGGCTCTTATCATCGAAGCGGAACCTTTATATGCCTATTATATACCCAACTATGCCAAATATTAAACATTTATTATTATTATTATCATAATAAATAGCTTTATAAGTTTATTTGCATCTGCATTAAAACCAAAGACGTTGATTCCGGTTCATACTGAGTATAGAGATGATTTTAAGAAGTGTTTTGAAGGTGTAGTGGTGTTGGAGGATGGGGAGGAATTTGAGGTTAATTGAACCTGCCATTCCCCTCGATACAATTTCCGGAGGAAATCACTCGGTGACCTTGTTGAACGTTTTCTAATATATCTGTATTACTTAGGAGTTGATGCTAAGGTCATCGAGTGATTGCTGGTCATCGAGTGTCCACCTCAGGTGGATGTATCGAGATGGAGCAATAGTATCGAGATGCTACGTTTCATTCATTAACTTCATCTATCACTCTTTTCGCTAGGTGCAATAAAACCAAGCGCAAAGACAAAATACGAACTTAGAACACATCACGTTATATATACAGTCAAAAAGTTTATGTTTTCTCCAAGTAATTTCATTGTCTTTTTAATATATCGAAGAATTTTAATATAATATTTATTTAATTTAATAGGTATTAATAATAATTCATAGAAATAACCTTGAAAGGAGGCTCAATTATGATGCAAAATTTAATAGTTTTTTAAAGTTCAAAATAATAAAAAAGAAAATGAGTTATGATAAAAGTAATAATATTTCAAAAGGGAGCTAAATGTTTATGAAAGAAAAAGAATACCTAAATCAACCAATGGTTATAGATTTTGTTAATTGGATCAAGGATAAGCTTACGGATAACTTCGAACACGAATATGATGACGTAAAAAATAAAGAACATTGGTCCTGCACATCTATCTATAATGCATACGAAAAGTATTCTTGGCCTATTAGTCCTAAATGGCATAATCAACTAAACATAGATAATCGTGGATTTGAATCTAATAAAAAGGTTTTATCCCACTTAACAAATGAAATAAAAAAGGCTTACGCAAATCATGACAATACGGAATTGTATAATGCGTCTAAAGAAATACTTGCCTGGGGTGGTGTATTGGGAAGTAAGGAGAGAGGGAATCTGAAATATTTGGAAGAAAATAAAGATAACTTATTTGAAATATATGAAAAAGTTGAAAATAGTATAGTGATATCTCCTGAATTAAAAAAAGAATATAAAGATATTAAAATGAATGCAGGCTATACCAAGATATACTCACTGTTGTTCGATAATTTTATTATCTACGATGGCAGAGTTGGAGCTGCATTAGGCTATTTAGTAAGATTATTTCTTGAGGAAAATAGGATATCCTATATCCCAGATGAACTGCATTTTTATTGGGGACAGGCAAAGGAAGATCCAAAGATTAAAAACACTCCGAAAGCAAAACTTAGAAATCCTTTTAAAGGAATATATAAATTTAAACAACTTACAAATAATTCAGATGCGCATATAAGATGTAATCTCAAGGCAAATTGGCTGTTATTAAAAATTATTAATCAACATGGTTTTGGAAAGCTTACTTTAGAAACTGGAGCACTGCGCGCTATGGAAGCAGCTCTTTTTATGATTGGGTATGATTTGAAAAAGAGTTTTAATATCCCTGAGGATAGAAATATAAAAGAGATAATTTCTAAAAAACTAAAAGAAAATTCTGAGTCTAAAGTGAAGATTCCTTTATTAAACAAAAAGAACAACGCCATTAATACTTTTTCTGCTGAATTAGTTAGAGAAGAAGGAATTCTTGTTGATAATCTAGGAGTAAAACCATTAATACTAGAATGGAAAGTATTTGAAGAGGTTGTTAGTTTTTTAAAACAAATGGGAGGTAAAGCAGTAAAGGGAAATGCTGTTAATGGGAAACTTGGTGATAACCTTTTGCCTTTTACTTCAATAGAAGGGCATATCGCTTTTAAAATATACGGTAAAAAAGAAGGAGATACCGTTTTTAGAAGGATTACTCCTATTGCAGGAATTTTAATTTGGGCTGGAATTTGCCGAAATGGAAAAGGTTTCTTAGAGTTAATAATTTAAGACATTGATCTAAAATAATCGGATTCAAAGATTCCGATATAACTATTCCACAATTTTATAACAACAATAGGAGGTATGAATGAAATATCATAATGCACCAATTCGCGGCTTGCTTGGGTTTTGTGTTGCTGACGCACTAGGTGTGCCAGTAGAGTTTAAAAACAGGAAGGATCTGTCTAGTGACCCTGTTTTAGGGATGCGTGGTAATGGTACACACAAGCAAGAACCAGGCACTTGGTCTGACGACAGTTCTCAAATGTTTTGTGTTGTTGAAAGTCTTTACTATGGTTACGATTTACAGAAGATTGCTGATACTTTACATAGCTGGTATTACGACAATCATTGGACAGCACGAGGATATGTATTTGATATAGGTGCAACCACTTATGCTGCTATGGAAATGTTGCATATTGGAATCCCTGCCAATAAATCCGGATTAAGTGAGCTTATGGATAATGGAAACGGTTCACTTATGAGAACATTACCCTTGGCCTATTTTTTGAAGGATGAGTGGGATTTTAAATACCGACAAAAAATTGTACACGAAGTTTCCGCAATAACACATGCTCATCCGATATCACAAATAGCCTGTGTTATATATACTGAATTTGCAATCCAGCTATTAAACGGTGTTACTCCTGATATCGCCTATAGCTATTGTCAGCAAGTAACTAAAGCTCTTTATCATGAGAAAGAATATAAGGAACATTTATCTGTATTTTCTCGAATACTCGATAATAATATAGCTACTTTTAGTGAAAATGAGATCCGCTCAACTGGCTATGTTGTGGATACATTGGAAGCTTGTTTGTGGTGTGTGTTAAAAGGTTCTACTTATTCTGACACTGTTCTTCGTGCTGTAAATCTCGGGCATGATACAGATACCATTGGTGCCTTAACTGGTGGAATTGCTGGTATTTTGTATGGTTACAATCAGATTCCTCTAGATTGGGTGGATTCTATTGCACGTATTAATGAAATTATTACCTTGGCAAAACGTTTCGATAAAAGGGTGTATCAATGCAGCAGAGTACAATAACTAGTTCAGAATTAAGCAGTATAAATCGTATTCTTACATATTATGATTATTTCAATAATCTAGAGAATGTATTTTGGAAAGGAACGACTTTATCCGGGGGCATCTATTCTACGGAGGTTTATGCATTTATGAGAATGTTAGTTGATGAAGAGTTTGTTTTGAGAAATTTTGATTGGCCACATTGGGAAGAAGGGAAAATAATATCCAAGCTCATTGAATTTATAGAAATTGCAGATTTGCTAACAATAAAAAAGCTACTAACAACTTATATTAGAAATGATCGCTTCTGTTCAGGTGCGTTTGGCAGCTTTATTAAAAACGGCCAGATATTATGTATATTAAAGAGACTTAAAATGATTATTAATAAGGAGGTGAATTAAATGCCACAACCAATCTACACTTATCAATGCTCAAAAGCATCTTGTAAGTACATTATGAATACTGGAAGACCTGGAATCCATAAATGCCCATTATGCGGGACAACAATGATGAAACAGAATTAAACATACGACGCTAAATGTCGTACGCTACACGTTATAGTGAATATATGGAAAACATCGATATAATAAAAATTAACAACAAAATACTTATAGAATTGTTATCTAAGCTAGAGATAAATTCCAGTATCCTAAAACAACAAATTACATTCCTTTGTTATGAGTGGGAAGAGGATAACCTCATTATTTTTACAAATAGTAAGAAGAAGATAGTTAAAGATTGGCTAAAGCTAATTAATCAAGTGAGTAATAATTCAATATCAATTGTGGGAGATGTTTTTGTTCTTGAAGATATGAAGAATATTTTCCCAGAAGAAATAGGTGTGAATATCATGTTTAAGAATTCTTACGGAAAGACTCCTTATAATTACGAGGGATTAAGTGAAGTAAAAAAGTTTTCCCAAATGTTTATAATTGGAGTGGCTAAAGGAAGCAGAACACTGCAAGAACTGTCAGATTTATCCCTACCTTTTCAAGATGTTTTGCCTGAAGGTATTGAGACCAATTTTTTATTGAGTATTGATGAAGGGATAGAGGATGAAGGGAATTATATTTGCCTAATGATAAAAACATGACAAAGGACGTTTATGTAAATATAAAGGAAACCTGCTTCGAAGAATTAAAAAACAGAAGATTATTATCAACGGAATACGAGGATCTTCTCGAACAAGAATTGCAATGGTTAGAAAAAGAAGACAGAATTGTTAAATTCAACAATTCTATAAAGATTGGGAATAAACTAAAAGAGCTCGATATAGATTATATGACCAACATTATGGGTAGTTTGTGTTCATATCTGTTAGGTATTAGTGAGGCTGATCCTGTAAAGAATAAACTCTATCCATCATCTGTATTTTTCAGGGATAATCCATCTTACTGTTTTTATGTCCCTTTGCATTTAGTTGAGCTTATTATGATGCGGTTTTCGTTAGATGTGATTGATGCCCCTTTTTCTTTATTGGAATATCAATATATTGAGAATTTAAGCAATAAAAAAGTAATAACTCATTGGGTTATCTCAGAAGCAGAAGAAACAAAGCTTGGTTTCTCGTATGATGGGCAAAGTAGTACAGATGACGATTATAGTGTCTATCTTATGGGATTTCCTAAGTTATCAGCAAACATTACAGCTATTAAAATAAACAAGAACCAAAACATCCTATATGGAGAAGATTATATGAGGGAAGTCGCTAATAAGACTGGTTTAGCATTTCATGAAATTAATCATCTGGCTAAAGTCGCTTACAGGTCAGAAATTGATTCTTTTTATGCTGTACTTAAGAAGTATAAGCTAGATAGTCACATTGATAATAATATTGAAGACCTATATGCTAGTTTTAAAGGCTGTTTAACAAAACACTATTGGGCAACGTTGCTTGATTAGGAACAGTTATTAGTACAATTTATAAGAAACGGAGTCGTATATATATAATGGAAAATTTAGAATTGATATCTTTATTAAAAGAAATAGAACATATTGCTGAACGCCATAAGATTATATCTAAGATCACTGGCGAGAATTTTAATATATTTAAAGTGTTAGATTTAGAATCTTCAGAAGTACGTCTACATTCAGCTTTTATTGCTGAGCTTCTTAACCCACAAGGTTCACATGGACAAGATGATTTATTCCTAAAACTTTTCATCGAACAATTCACTATTAAGTCATTTGACACAAAATCGGCAATAGTTGAAGTAGAAAAATATATAGGCAAAATTGATAAGGAATATACAAAAGGAGGGAGAATTGATATTGCGTTAACCGATATAAACAAGAATCAAATTTTTATAGAAAACAAAATATATGCATCAGATCAAAAAAATCAACTTGAAAGATATCATGCATATAATAAAGAAGCTAAACTTTTTTATCTTACGCTTGAAGTTGAAAATGAGGGCAAAAACCATAAGCTTGATTATGTAGAAAGTATATCTTATAAAGAGGATGTTCTTAATTGGTTAGTTAAGTGTAAAAAAGAAGCAATAAATCTTCCTTTTATTCGAGAAACATTAGCGCAATATATTAATTTAATAAAAAAACTTACAGGAGGAAGCTACATGGATAAAATGCAAAATGAAATAATAAATATGATTATAAAAGATCCTAAGAATGCTGAACAAATACAACTTGCGAATGAGGCGTTGATTAATATAAAAACAATAACTGAAGACAAAGTATTTGGTTTTGTTCGAAATATTTTACACAAGGAAGAACCTATATATGATAAAGCTGGCGTAACTATAAAAGTTCAGTTTGGTGAAGATTATGATGGTGTAAATATTCTTTATGAAATATTCAATAATGGAAAACTATTAAATCCCAAAACAGAATATGCAAATGAATATAACAAATATAAAGAAGGTCAGACAGATGGTGAATTATACGTGAATCAGCATTCTTTTTGGTACAATCCAACTTCATTTAATAGGTATCAACGATTTCAACATCTTGATATCAAAGAAATCGTTAAGATATATCAAAATGATGATAATTATTCTGAAAATTTTGCTTTAAATATAATCAAGCAAGAAAAAGAAATAAGAAAAAGTATTATAAAGATTATCCAAAAATCTGAGGTGTAGCTAAATGAAACAATTATTAACTAAACAAAAACAAGTTTTAATTGTTAACGATGATGGCATTACCTCTATTGGACTACATTCTTTAGCTGGTCTTTTTAATGGCATGGGATGGGATGTCACAATTGTAGCACCAGCAAAAAACCAAAGTGGTAAATCTTTTTCTTTAACTTTTGATAAGCCAGTTAAGGTGCTTGAATATTCTCCTCAAGGACTCTCAGACATACCAAATCTTAAGTGCTACAAAGTTTATGGTACACCTCTGGATTGTGTCAATCTTGGTCTAAACAAGCTTATAGCTGAATTACCAGATTTGATAGTATCCGGTATCAATGCAGGTGCTAATGTTAGCTTTAATATAGCTTATTCTGGGACGGTATCAGCAGCTATCGAGGGAGCCAGACATAAGATTCCATCCATAGCAATATCTGTAGATAGTTTTACCCCCGAACGAAACTTATATGCCAAAGCTATTGTTGTTTTGAAAGAATTTTTGGACAAATATCCTTTGGATTATCGCAAGGTTTGCAATATCAATATTCCTGATTATAAAACAAATTTTTCAATAATAGAGACCAGCGTGCTTGAGGGTAGCCCTAAGTGGTATTATGAAGAAATAAAACCAGGTTATTTTCAGCTTATGGAAGGCGCTCACGATCTGTCAGCAGAAAACATAGGACATTTGCCTAGTGATGTTGAAACCTTGAGGAATGGTAATGTCTCGCTTAGTATATTACCGATAGGAGAATAAACATGAAAACATCTAATCTAGACCGTCATGTTCTAATACGAATGTTGCAAATTGATAGGCAGATACGTGCCGAAAAGTATCCTAATGCATCAACACTAGCTAAACAATTTGAGCTCAATCCTCGTACCATACAACGTGATATAGAAGCACTCAGAGATTTTCTAGGGGCAGAAATTGAGTATGATCCTGTTAAAAAAGGATATTTTTATCCTCCGGGAAGCTCAGATGTAATGCCCGGATTAAAATTATCAGATGAGGAGCGCTTTATCTTACAGCTTTCTGAAGCTGCACTCCCAGAGATTACAACTGGAACAGATAAAGTATTTAAAAGCCTACTGCAAAAACTGTATTTAGCTGATGAGTTAGTTCATACCGGACAAGCTGATATTACAGATCACCTATCTTTTGATTTTGGTAAGCCGATGCAAAAGAGTGGGGGGAAAGCCTTTAAGCTGATAAAAGAATCGATTCTAAAGAAGCAAACCGTAGATATGACTTACTATACAACTTGGAGCAAAGAAAGAAGCCAAAGGCTTTTTGACCCATATCATTTACGATGGACAAAATCCAGTTGGTTAGTAATTGGCTACTGTCATCTACGCAACGATATGAGAGTATTCGCAGTATCAAATATTGAAGAAATAAAAATAACTAAACAAAAGTTTACAGTATCAAAAGAGTATTCTACTGATAATTTTCTAGGAAATGCTTGGGGAATTATCAAAGGTGACCCCGTATCTATTAAGCTTAAGTTTTCTGAAAAGATGTCTGAATGGATTGCTCAGAGAAAATGGCATAAAACTCAGGAAATTGAAGAGACTAGTGACGGAGCAATTATTTTATCAATGACGATAGATGGTCTATCTGAAATTATCCCCTGGATACTGAGCTGGGGAAGTCGGGTAGAAGTTCTAGAACCAAGTGAGCTCAGGGAAGAAATCTTTAAGGAAATAAAACATCTTGGGGATCTATATAAAGGCGATGATAAGGTTTCATTATGGTAAAGCCAGTTCATATTAGCGATGTATTACTTACAATAATGGAGGAGTTTCAACAAACTTATAATAGCGATGAACTAGCTAATTGTTATATCCCCTCAGGAATAGATGGTATAGATAGAATCATTAAGGGTTTTTACGATTCTGAAGTTAGCCTTATAGCTTCAATGGATAGTCATGAAATGCAATCATTAGCGTTATCAATAGTAATAGATATTGCAGTTAATCAAAAAAAGAGTGTTTGTTATTTTAGTATGGGAAAATCAAAGGAAGACCTAGTAACAGAAATATTAGCCAAAGATATGGGCATATCTTCGGTTAGATTGAAGGAAGCTAACTTACAGTCCAATCATTGGAAAAAGCTTATGGCGTCTCTAGGCAAGTTAGATGAATCGGAGATAGCTATTGATGAGAATTCTAAAACTATAGAAAGCATTAATGAAAAGCTAACGAAGTTTGTTAGTGAAAACCCATTAGATATAATAGTTATTGATAGATTAGATTTGATTCAAGATGCTGATAGCGACAATAGTATTTCTGAAGTTTTTGTTCAGTTACAAAAAGTATCTACAGAATTCCACGTACCAGTGTTGGTTTTGTTTGAAGTACAAAATACAGATACCCAACGTTTAGAGTTAGCTGACTTGAGCAAATATAATAATTTAGACCAGCTAGCGGATCCTTTGCTTTATTTGCATATAAACACTAGTGGAGATATGGTTAAAGAACTTGAAGTTGTGAAAAACACGAGAGGTGCTACTGGGTTTTGTAATCTTGATGTTGTGAAATATTAATTGTAAGTATACGAAAGGATCTGCAATGGATAAAGATTTAATTAAGTTTGAACCTAATCACTTGAAAAAATTAATAGGCATCAAACATAATAAGCAAAATGAAATTGGTGCTAATGTTTATTCTTGGTCTAAATATGTTTTAAGAAATGAAACATTACCCGATAAGTATAATCATAAATTTTCTAGAGAACAGTTATATGAATTTAATAATGATAAAGTGAACAAAACTAAGCATATTGTAGCTTCTATATTGTCTTGGGGAGGAATGCGCAGAGATCATGGACGATTATTTTTTAGTGATTATGAGGAAATTCAAGATTTTTTAGAAGATATTCGAGGTAAAAAAATTGGTTGCAGAAAAGATGTTTATAAGGAATTTGCAAATTATAGGTCTAAAGGTGTTTTTAGAAATTTAGGAATAGCATATTTTTCTAAATTAATGTGTTTTTTAAATCCAGATATGAATGCTTACATATTGGATCAATGGACGGCAAAATCAATTAATTTATTATTAGATCAGAAGTTGATAACTTTAACTGATAATTGGGTGAATGACGATAATGGTGAAGAGATTTATGAGAAATTTTGTTTAGCAGTTGAGGAGTTAGGTAATATTTTAGGAATTAGTGGTTATTTAGTAGAGGAGATGTTGTTTTCTTCAGGGGGAAGAAATAAAGGAGATTGGCGAGAATATGTTGTAAATAATTATAGTAAAAAAACAAAAAACACACTTCGCATTATTCCAAAATCTGTTAAGTCAAATAGTTTGAATTTATCCGACAATTTAGATAATAATAAAGTTCTTTGTTTTTTTAGAAACAAACAATTTAATCTTTTAACAATGAGTCAAAGAAAGCCACTAAAGTTTTTAAATAAAGATGGCGTAATAACCATTATAAATAGTGCAAACAAGTCTTATGTGTTACAAGAACCTGATTTATCAGAAATGGTGGGTATCTATAATAATTTATCCACTAATGATAGGACAATTAAAAAAAATTATAGTAGTGGAAATAAAAGTGATGTGTCAAAAATGTATTTATTTGATGTCATTATGTATTATTTAAAAGGAGTTAGAGATGAATAGTGAAAATGAATTATTGTTTGAGGTTTATTCTAAAATCAAAGAGAGTTATCCAGATGATCAGTTTGAATCTTTTGATGTAGTAAAAAGTGTAGATAAACACCGCAGATATTGGAAACCAGATAATGTGAAAACTGTATTGTTAGCAGAGTCACATGTTTATACAGAGGAAGATGATTTTTCAATAAAAATAAATTATCCAAAAGATATTGATGTATTAAAGAATTGTCCTAATGATTTTGTAAAATTAGTATATTGCTTAGGCTATGGAGAGTCAGAGATATTAATAGAAGAAATTGATAAGAGGAACGATGGAACAACTCAATTTTGGAAGATTTTTTCTGCATGTGTGAATGATTCTATTCATGATTATAATTTTTCAAAAATATTAAAAGGATCAACTAAATTTAACGAAAGAATTCAAAACAAAGTTGAGCTTCTTCTTAAAATGAAAGAGCAGGGTATTTGGTTGTTAGATGCGAGTATAGTTGCTTTATACGATAATGGGATTAAACCACCTCCATCTCAAATGAAATCTTTAATAAATATAAGCTGGGAGTATATCCGTCAGTGCATACTCGAGGAAGAACCAAAACAAATTATAGTTATTGGTAAGGGCGCATATAAAGAACTGGAAGGTAATCTCAGGGCATTTAAAGATGCTTTAGGAATAAATATTAAAGTAATCTCGCAGCCTCAAGGCTTACGTAGTAAAGAAAAAATAAAAGAGGCTCATAGTAACTATCATGAATGGTGTCGTAATATTTCTTGATACATTGATTTTTATATTGCGCGTATAGTATAAAGAATCTTATACAGAAAGGTTGCCTTTATAATGACTGAAAAGTTTATCAGATCTGGTGAAGAACACTTGATGTTTAATAAGGAACATCTTCCATATCAATTAAAAGATTTTTGGAAATGGAGCACTTCAGATATCTTAAGCAACGCAACTAGAGGGAAATTTGCGGAGTTTTTAGTCGCCACTGCAACTAATATCGATCTATCAAAACCAAGAGAAGAATGGGCTCCTTATGACTTGCTAACATTAGAAGGCATTAAAATAGAAGTTAAGTCTTCTGCTTATATTCAGTCTTGGGAACAAAAGACATTATCTAAAATATCTTTTTCTATAAAACCTGCATATTGTTGGAACTATGAACTTAATCAATATTCTAAAACAAAAGCTAGATATGCTGATGTTTATGTTATGTGTCTTTTAAAAACTACTGACAGAGAACTAGTAAATCCATTAGACACAGCACAATGGTTGTTTTATGTTGTTTCCGTTGAGGTACTGAATAGCTACAAAAGAAGCCAGACTTCAATAACGTTAAAGTCTCTTGAAAGCCTCACAAATCCAGTAACCTATAATGAACTTCATGCTGAGATTAATAGAAAGTCAAAATCTAAAACAGAATAAATTCAAATATTTGGATATGGGGCAGTAATCCTAGATTGGATGAGGGGATAGGGTTATAGTAGAGGGATAGTAATTAGAAAATAAAGGAGATTAAATGTTAACAAGTGAAGATATCAAAGTTTTTAATGTAGCATGCACTGCATATATGAGAAAACAAAAGAAATATTGCTACTACAAATTAGTATATAAAAATATGGGGATTTATACAGAAAGATTAAAAATATCTTCTGCTCTGAAAGACTGTGAAAATATTAATAACATTAATGTTTTAGATGAATACTGGCATAATTTCATAACAAACTTAAAAAACAATCAAAAACTATTCTATATTAATAAGAACTTTGCAGCAGAAATGACAGGAAAGAGCTACAAGGAATTCGACTCTTTTGCGCAAAAAAACAATATACACTCAAGATATAATCTATTAACATTTTACGGAGAAGATATTTCTTTAAAATCATACAGTTTCAAAGATATCGCTAGATTTATAAAGTAGTTAATTAGGTAAAGACACAAAGTAAAGGATTAAGCCAATGAACATATCATCAATTTCAGCACTAATTTGGAGTACAGCAGATTTATTAAGAGGAAACCTTCGACAATATCAGTATGCTCAAGTGATATTGCCATTTATCCTTTTAAGAAGATTGGAGTGTGTATTAGAGCCAACAAGAGAAGATGTCTTAAAAGAGTATGAATCTAGAAAAGACTTAGGAATTCCCTTAGACCAATTTCTAGTAAGAAAATCTGCTAATAGTTTTTTTAATACATCAAGTTATACTCTGTCAAAAATAATGTCAGATTCTAGTAATATTAGGGATAACCTAGAAAGCTATATCAATAGTTTTAGTGCTAATGCTAGAGAGATCTTTGAGAAATATGATTTTGTTAGCAGAATAGACATGTTAGATGAGAGTAACTTGTTGTATTTAATTATTGAGAAATTTGCTAGTTTCGATTTGACGCCAGATACAGTTACAAATCATAAAATGGGGCTTCTCTTTGAAGAGCTTATTAGGAAGTTTTCAGAGCAATCTAATGAGACAGCAGGGGAGCACTTCACTCCAAGAGATATAGTAAGGCTTACAACTTCATTACTATTTGCTTTAGATGATGATGTTATTAGCAAGCCAGGAGTAGTAAGAACACTTTATGATCCTACGGCTGGAACAGGAGGCTTCCTGTCTAGTGGAAGTGAATACATACAGGGTCTGAATGATGGAGCAACATTAGTTACTTTTGGACAAGAGCTTAATCCAGAATCTTACGCAATCTGTAAAGCAGATATGATGATAAAAGGTCAGGATGTAACTAACATTAAATATGGAAACACTTTAAGTGATGACCAGTTAGCTTATGAGAAATTTGACTATATGTTATCCAATCCACCTTTTGGGGTTGAGTGGAAGAAAGTACAAAAAGCTGTAACAGATGAACACAAACTAAAAGGCTATGATGGTAGATTCGGGCCAGGACTGCCAAGAGTAAATGATGGCTCATTGTTATTCTTATTACATCTTATTTCTAAGATGAGACCAGTAAATGAGGGTGGAGGGAGAATAGGTATAATCCTTAATGGATCTCCATTATTTACAGGTGGAGCTGGAAGTGGTGAAAGCGAAATACGTAGGTACATTTTAGAGAATGATTTATTAGAAGCAGTAATAGCAATGCCGAATGAAATGTTTTTTAATGCAAGTATAGCTACTTATATCTGGGTGCTTTCTAATCACAAGGATAATAATAGAAAAGATAAGGTTCAGTTTATTGATGCATCTAAAAAAGGACAGCCTATGAAAAAGTCGCTGGGAAGTAAGCGCAAAGAGTTTAATGAAACAGCGATAAATGAAATAGTCAGAATGTATGGAGATTTCATCTTGTCTAAATCTTCTAAAGAGTTTAAAACTACCGATTTTGGGTACAGAAGAATAACAGTCGAAAGACCTCTGCAAATTAGTTTTTATCCACATGATGAAGATAGAGTTGAAGCACTAAAAGCAGATAAAGCTTTTGAGAAGTTGAAAGAACTTGGCAGTAACGTACTTAGTGCATTAGAAAGTATAAGTGAAGATAAGATCTCAAGCAGAGATGAGTTTAATAAGTTAATAACAGCAAAAGTAAAGCTTTCCTCTACGCAACTGAAACTATTACAGAAACATTTAAGTGAACATGATGATGAGGCAGAGATTTGTAAAGATAAAAAAGGCAACTATGAGCCAAATACAGACCTTAGAGATTATGAAAATATTCCATTATTAGAAAATATTAATGAGTATTTTAAAAGAGAAGTAACTCCGCATGTTCCACTAGCATGGATTGATGAAAAGAAAGTTGATGCAAAAGATGGCAAAGTTGGTATAGTTGGATATGAGATGCCTTTTAATAGGCATTTTTATGAGTATATTCCACCAAGACCTTTAGAAGAAATAGATATAGAATTAGATGTTCTTAGTAAAGAAATAATGGATTTGTTAAATGAAATATAAGAAATATCCAAGCTATAAGGATAGTGGTGTTGAGTGGTTGGGTGATATTCCGGACTGTTGGGAAACAGTGCCTCTAAAAACTATTTCAAAAATTGACACCTGCGGTTGTTATGGCAATGATCCTGAAGAAAATGGTCTGTTATTCCCTGTTGCAACAACAGCTCAAATTGATGCCAATGGTAAATTTAATGTGCCCAAAATGCCTATTCGGAGTTTCACTAAATCAGAATCAAAACGATATATTTGCAAAACTGATGAGATATTGGTTGTAAAATCAAGTGGCTCTGCAACAAATATAATTAGCGGTAAAGCAGGATTAATAAACAAAAATACACCACCATTTATATTTAGTAATTTTTTAATGAAAGTTATTCCTTCCAAATCACAAGCAAATGCAAGTTATATTTATAACGTACTTACGTCTAGTCTTACTCGTGCACGTATTCAAAAAATGGTATCTGCTACAACTTATCCAAATTTAAAAGTAAATGAATATACTTCATCTCAAATACCATTTCCTGCCCTGCAAGAACAACAAAAGATTGCTGATTTCCTTGATAAAAACACCGGGAAAATTGACAGCCTTATTTCTAAACAAGAGAAACTTATCAAGTTACTGAAAGAGAAACGACAAGCTGTTATTTCTTATGCAGTTACCAAAGGACTTGATCCAAATGTGCCGATGAAAGATAGTGGGGTTGCCTGGATGGGAGAAATTCCTGAGCATTGGGAAATAGTGCCTCTTAGATATTTAGGCTTGCTTCAAAATGGGATCAGTAAAGGTGCTGAGTATTTTGGTTCAGGGCTCCCTTTTATAAACTATGGAGATATTTATAATAATTATAGTTTGCCAGAAAGAGTTAAAGGATTAGCCAATTCTACTAATGAAGATAGGTTAGCTTATTCAGTGAAAAGAGGAGATGTGTTTTTTACTAGAACATCTGAAACTGTTGATGATATTGGCATGGCATCTACTTGTTTGAAAAACATACCTGATGCAACATTTTCTGGTTTTACAATAAGATTTAGGCAATTAAATTCCACTTTATTTCCTAGTTTCTCAAAATATCAATTCCGAAGTGGCTATAGCCAAAGTTTTTTTGTAAAAGAAATGAACTTAGTTACAAGAGCTTCTTTGGGGCAAGACTTGCTAAAAAGATTACATGTATTAATACCATCTTTTAAAGAACAACAATTGATAGCAATTTATTTAGAAGATAAAACCACTAAAATCGACACTCTTGTTGCTAAAGCAGAAAAATCTATTGAATTATTAAAAGAAAAACGTACAGCATTAATATCTGCTGCGGTTACTGGTAAGATTGATGTTAGGGAGGCAGCATAATGGAAAACCAAATTGTATATGTATTAACTAATCCAGCAATGCCAAGCATGGTAAAGATTGGTAAAACTACTCAAAGTGATGTTGAATATCGAATGTCACAATTGTATTCTACAGGAGTACCACTTCCTTTTAAGTGTGAGTATGCTGTAGAAGTAGCAGATTGTAGTAATGTAGAGAAAGCATTGCATATAGCTTTTGAGCCCTCACGAGTTAATCCAAAAAGAGAATTCTTTGAGATATCGCCTGAGCAAGCAATAGCGATATTAAAGGTTATTGGCACAAATGATGTTACACCTCGAATTGAAGCAGAATTAAATAAAAACATTACAGAGGTTGAGAGAAACTCTGCTAACAAGAAAAAAAGACCTGTTCTTAACTTTTCGGAAATGAGTATTCCTGAAGATGCAATATTGGTATATGTTGAAGATGAGTCCATTCAGGTTAAGGTTATTAATGATCGTAAGATATCCTTTAATGATGAAATCATGAGTTTAACCAAAGCAACTAGAACGATTAAAGAGTTGGATTATAGTATTCAGCCTACACCTTATTGGGTGTATGAAGGAAAAACATTAAAAGATATATATGAGGAAACCCATAGTCGAGAAGAGGATTAAATGAGCATACATAGTAAACATAAAGAAAACGTATTTGAAGCAGAAATAGTAGAATATTTATTATCAACTGGCGATTGGGCTGAAGGACATGACGAGCATTACAATAGAGAATTAGCACTTTATCCAGATGACCTTATTGGATATATCACACTTACTCAACCAGAAGCTTATGAAAAGATGCAAAAACGTGAAGGAGTAAAGACTAATGACGTCTTGCTAAAACATGTTGCTAAAGAGTTAGATAAATATGGAACACTACATTATCTGAGGAATGAGCTTAAACACATTGGTGCTAAATTTAAGTTATGCCAATTTAAACCAGAATTACCTAACCAAGAGACACAAGAACGTTATGATGCAAATGTTTTAAGAGTTGTAAGACAAGTGCATTATTCAGAAAACAAGCAGAACTCCATAGATATAGTCTTGTTTTTAAATGGACTACCAATTGCAACTTTAGAGCTAAAGACAGATTTTACTCAGAATGTACAAGACGCTATTAAGCAATATAAGTATGATAGAGCACCTAAAGGAGAACCTCTTCTTGAGTTTAAGAAAAGAGCATTGGTTCATTTTGCTGTAAGTACAGATGAAGTATATATGACAACAAAACTAGCAGGGACAAAGACGTTTTTCTTGCCATTTAATAAAGGACAAGCAGATGGTAGTGCTGGGAACCCCCCAAATGATAAAGGATATGCAACATCATATCTTTGGGAAGATATTTTCCAGAAAGATACTTTGATGAATATCTTATCTAGATACATTCATCTTGAAGTGAAAGAGAAAGAAGATTTCAAAGGCAGAAAATATAAGAGCGAAACAATGATCTTTCCTAGGTACCAACAGTTAGATGTAGTTAGAGAACTATTAGCTGATAGTAAAAAAGGGGCAGGAAGAAATTATTTAATTCAGCATTCAGCAGGTAGCGGTAAGTCAAACTCAATAGCATGGTTGGCTCACCAACTATCATCTCTGCATAATAATCAAGGTGATGTTATTTTTAATTCAGTTATCGTTATTACTGATAGAACTGTTTTGGATAATCAGCTTCAGGAAACTATCTCAAGCTTTGAGCATAAAGAAGGTGTTGTTGTTGGTATCAGTAGAGAAGGAACTAATGAATCTAAGTCGGAACAATTAGCAGATGCTTTAGAGCGTGGAGCTAAGATAATTATAACGACAATACAGACATTTCCTTTTGTCCTTGATGCTATCCAAGAAAGAACTACTTTGAAAGAAAATACATATGCAATTATTGCTGATGAAGCACATTCATCTCAAAGTGGGTCTACAGCTAAGAAACTCAAAGAAGTATTAACAGCTGAACAGATTGAAGAAGGTGAAGAAATAACAGCAGAAGATGTTATTGTTGCCTCATTAGAAGCTAGAGCAAATAATGATAATCTAAGCTTCTATGCTTTTACGGCTACTCCAAAGCCTAAGACTATAGAAATGTTTGGGACTTTGCCAGATGCTACAAGACCACCAGCTGTAGATAATAAACCAAGGGCTTTTCACCTTTATACAATGAGACAGGCAATAGACGAAGGCTTTATACTTGATGTTCTTAAGGGCTATACCACATATAAGATGTACTATAAGCTTGAGCATAGTAATCCTAATAGTGACGAAGAAGTTGAGTCCAAGAGAGCTAAAGCTAAGATAGCTCAATGGCTGAATATTCACCCTTATAATATCTCTCAGAAAGTTCAGATAATTATTGACCACTTTAATAGATACATTAGCTCAATGCTAGATGGACAGGCAAAAGCAATGGTGGTTACTTCTAGTCGAAAATCAGCAGTTAGATACAAACTAGCATTTGATAAGTATATTAAAGAAAATAACCTTGAGAATATAGAAGCTATGGTAGCTTTCTCAGGAAAGATAATGGACGATATTGAAGGGTTAAGCAAGGAATATACCGAACATAATATGAACCCTGCGCTTAAAGGTAGAGACATGCGCAAAGCATTTGATAGTGATGACTATCAAGTAATGTTAGTTGCGAATAAATTCCAAACTGGGTTCGACCAACCTAAACTCTGTGCTATGTATGTTGATAAGAAGTTAGGTGGTGTTGATTGTGTACAGACTTTATCAAGGCTGAATAGGATTTACCCAGGGAAGAATCAGACTTTTATTTTGGATTTTGTTAATGATATAGAAGAGATAAAAGAATCTTTTGAACCTTATTACAAAACAACTGAGCTAGAAGATGTAAGTGACCCTAATATTATCTATGATTTGCAGACTAAAATAGAAGACAGTTCGATATTTACTAATACAGAAGTTGAAAATTATGCAGAAGCCTTTTTTAGTCCTAAAGGCACACAAGCATCTATGAGTAGTGCGCTTAAGCCTGCTGCTGATCGATATAAGGGGCGATACAAAGATGTTTTGACTAGAATTAAAGCAATTCAGGTTGAGTTGAAAAGAATGAAGGTTAGTGGTGATGAGAAAGCTATAACTAATTGTGAAAGAGACTTAAAAGAAGCTAATGAAGATAAAGATGAGTTGTTGTTGTTCAAAAAAGATTTAATTACATTTATTAGAATGTACGAGTTTTTATCTCAGATAGTAGATTATGGGGATGAAGACCTAGAAAAATTATGGGCATTTGTTAAAGGATTAATTCCAAACTTAAAGACAACAGAAGAAAAAGACCCTATAGATATTTCAAGTATAGAGCTTACTCGCTACAAACTAAATAAACAAAAAGCACAGGATATTAAATTAGAGGGTGATATTGCTGTAGTGCCTGGTAGTCCTGGTGGTGGAATAGCTAGAGACCCTAAGAAGGAGTTCTTAACTGAAATTCTTGAGGTGATGAATGCTATGTTTTCAGGAGAGTTAACTGATGAAGATATGTTGAACTATGCAAGAACAATTAGGGATAAAGTTATGGAAAATAATACCGTTGTTGAGCAAGTTAAAAATAATACTAAAGAACATGCAATGATGGGAAGCTTTAATGATGCTATTAATGATGCAGTTATTGATAGTCTAGATGTTCATCAAAACTTAGCTACTCAAGTACTTAGTGATGAAAGAGTTAAGAAATCTTTTGCACATATTATTTATGATTTGTTAGATAAGGGATTAAAGGCGGGGTAAGATTAGATATGACAACAACGATTACTCAAGCATTCAATACATTAAAAACCAATCTTGAAATTACCGGATTGCAGACACAGACTGTTTCAACAAGACAGAAAAATGTTAGAGAAGTGCTTGATAGTGGACTGAATGTTTTAGATTCTTTTCTAACAGGATCATATTCAAGAAAAACTATGATCGCTCCACTAGGAGATGCAGATATCGATATGTTTATAGTTTTAAGCTCTACTGACTTTTACAAATATAATGGTCAAAATAATGGCCAAGCAGGGCTGCTAGACTTAGTAAAGAGAACTTTAAAGAAGACTTATACAAAAACGCCAAGTATTAGCAGAAACGGACAAGCAGTTACTATAGTATTTACTGATTTCAAAGTAGATGTAGTGCCTTCTTTTTACCGAGAAGGTGGTGGTTTTCTGATTCCAAATTCAATCCATCAGTCATGGATAGCAACAAATCCTAAAAAACATGTTGAATTAGTTAGCTCAGCAAATTCTTTGCATGACGGGAAGTTCATTCCTTTAATAAAAATGATTAAAAGTTGGAATAAAAACAAAGGCGGGTTTTTTCAGTCCTTTCATTTAGAAGTTCTAGCACTAGATATATTGAAAGATGTAACAATTTCAGATTTCCCTTCCGGATTTAGGTTTTTTATAGATAAAGCACGAGAAAAAATTACTAATAAAAATCCTGATCCTGCTGGTTATGCAGGAGATGTTGGATCGTATATTAATACCCAAAATAAAATTAACAAAGCAGTATCGTTAATACAATCTGCCTATGAGTCTGCTATAAATGCAGAAGACTACGAGCGTAGAGGTTATACAAGAGATTCTTTTATCAAGTGGAAAGAAATTTTTGGAAACTATTTCCCATCTTATGGGTAAAAATTGTTGGAGGTGAATCATGGAAACAAATGAAGCAGCTGAATCAAAAGCATTTATTGAAATAATAAAAGAAGGTTCTCGAATAGAAGAAGCCTGTTTATATTCATCTAAAGGTCACTTTGTAGCAGCTCATATTTGGACAAATTTTCATTTAATTATTGGCATCCCCATGGTGATTTTATCAGTAGGCGCTGGTAGTACTTTTATTAAAGACTTCTCATTACTTGCAGCTATTTTTTCCTTTATAGTGGCAATTCTTTCAGCAATTATTACTTTTTTAAATCCAAATGAGAGAGCTAGTACCCATTTAAACGCTGGAAATAGCTATGATGCATTATTAAATGATGTAAGGATATTTAGGACCATAAATTGCTGGCAAGGAGACTCTGAAGCCTTACTTACAGAGAAATTAAAACATTTTTCTTTTCAAAAAAATCAATTGAATCAATACTCTCCACAAATCACATGGATTGCTTATCAAATTGCAAAGAGGGGAATAAATAAAGGAGAAGGAGCTTATGAGACTGACAAAGAGCAGTTATCTATGAAAATTTCTGATCGTATACCTAAAATTGAAGAAAAGGAATCTATTGATAAACCAATAGATGTTAAAATAAAAACATATTATAATTAAACAATAACTACCCATAAACACAAGCTCCGCCTTGACCCACATAGCGAGGGAGCCTTATTTCAAAGCCAAAAAGAGTAAATTTAAATATTTGAATATCTGACGTTATCCTATATATATAGAGGCGCCTTTCAGCTCCCCAATTAAATCACTTATCTAATCTACTAATAGCGTAATGTTTAAGCTTGTCGCAATATTCTTGTTTTGAATGATTGCTTATAAATGCTTTCCAATCAGAAGTTAGAGTTCTTAGTTGTCTTGAAAGTCTTTTGAATACACCTGGGTTAGATAATAACCTTAGGTTAGTGTATTCCTTGTTGCAGATAGTAAGGTGCCTCATATCTCCATGATGAGAATATCCATTAATAAAAAAGAAAGGCAATCTTGGTACTATGTCTGAATTATTTACTATCCTATATATAGGTGTTTTTATACTATCCCCAAATTCGCTTTTTCCAACTCTTGGGCTCCCATAGGTATAACAAGCAGCAATATTGTCAGCGCTTAGCGATTTAGTAGCAACTAACGCCAATGCACCGCCTAATGAATGTCCTGTAATATATAATTTATATTCTGATAGTTTGCTAATTTCATCCTTAATGCTACTTGCAATTTCCATATAAGCATCATAAAACCCAGTATGTATTTTTACACCATTAACATCTCGAAATTTGAATTTCATGTCAGCTAATATGTCTTTACAGGTTAATTCAGTTCCACGAAAAGAGAGTATTGCTAACTTCTCTGATTCTCTTTTTACTATGTAGGCCTGAGTATCTCCTTTATCAAAGGTTTTAATTAATGTAAGTTCAAGTTTTTCTATTTCTGAAATAAATTCTTCGGAATCAAATTCAATATAAGCAATCCTTGCTAGTTCTGCCATTAGCCAAGCAGTACGGTCACTGTATGCTGCTCGAGCAACAGGTGGTTTTAATAACTTTTTATATAGTTCTTTATCAATCATAATAATTACTCCTTATATTTAAGAATAACATAGGGGGTAAGTTTTCTCTGAAATGTTAGAGGACCACCCATAACCACAAACTCCGCCTAGACCCAGATGTCGAGGGAGCCTTATTACAAAGCCAAAACAGAATGAATTTAAACATGAGGCTTATCCTATATAAAAAAAGGGGGATTAAAGGATAGTGGCTGTTTGTTATTTCGAGATAACTCAAAATAACGTATAATAATAGTATGAGATTCTTATCAGACAAACCCTTAGTTAAGACAAAAGATAACCATTTTGGCCATCAAACAATAGCTAACACAATTGTTGAAATTGTTGAGAAAAGTGTGGGCAAATAATGGATACAAATAATAAAATAGCAATTTTCCAACAAGAAAAAATTAGAAAAACTATACATAATAATGAGTGGTGGTTTTCGGTTATAGATGTTTGTGAGATATTAACAGATAGCCCTAATGCTGGCGCATATTGGAGAAAATTAAAACAACGATTAAATGCAAGCAGCAGTGAGGTCGTGACAAATTGTCACGGACTTAAATTGGAAGCAATCGATGGGAAAAAATATAAAACAGATTGTGCAAACACAGAGGGTATTTTTCGAATTATTCAATCAATCCCTTCACCAAAAGCAGAACCATTTAAACGTTGGCTAGCAAAAATAGGCTACGAAAGAATACAGGAAATTGAAGATCCTGAACTAGCAACTCAACGTACAAGAGCTTTATATAAGGAAAAAGGTTATAGCTCCAATTGGATTGAAAAACGAATGAGAGGTATCGCTATCCGTGAAGAACTTACAGATGAGTGGAGCAATCGTGGTGTAAAAGATCAACAAAATTATTCAATTTTAACAGCTGAAATAAGTAAAGCAACTTTTGGTATGACTCCGAGTAAATATAAAGAGTTGAAAAAATTAAAAAAAGAAAATCTAAGAGATCATATGACTGATCTTGAACTTATTTTTTCTATGCTTGGTGAAAGAGCAACAACCGAAATAACTCAAACAGATAATTCTCAAGGTTTTAATAAGCTTAAGAAAGATGCAAAGGATGGTGGCAAAATTGCAGGAGATGCAAAAAGAGCCTTAGAAAAAAAGACTGGCAACAAAATAAGTACAAACGAAAATTATCTTGATATCACTGAAAAGAAGAAAAAACTACAATAATTATGGTGAAATTACTTAAAAAAAAATCAATATACTTAGTAAGGAGCAAAACATGACACCTTATGAAACAATAAATGAAACTGAAAAATATCAAGGAAAATATGTAGCTACAAAGTCATTTAGTAGTGTAGATGTCGTTAGTTATAGCAAAAACCCTAAAAAAGTATTAAAAATTGCAAAAGCAAAGGGAATAACCAAACCTGTAGTATTCTATGTAGAAGCTAAAAATAGCGTTAATTTGTATTAATATTGATTATCAAAAGAAATTGTTTTCTTTAATAAATATACAATAAAGAATTTATTAGAAAGTGATTTAATTTACGCTGAACTACTAATATATTACCAAAATAAAACTAATTCCCCAATATCTATTAATCTATTTCCTGACCGAACAACTATTTGCATAGCTCCATTTAACGAAGTATGAGTTTAGTGACTATCCCTAGACATTAAATGTCGAAGGTACAAGTAAAAAGAACATAAATACATTATAATTAAACCATGACACCAACCCACAAACACAAACTCCGCCT
>CAYSAQ010000010.1:0-42081 GCA_964429235.1 uncultured Candidatus Marinamargulisbacteria bacterium | reverse complement strand
TGAAGTAACATTCAAAGGCTATTGGAAGATACTAAAAAACAGCAGACTCTACTACCAGTTTGAAACAGACAACAACACTGGCATTAGCTTTAAGGTAGGTGCCGCTACTCTAGAGAAAAATAGAATCAAATACAAAATAACAATCGGTGTTGAAGAGAGCAACCTTATTATAAGCGGCCAATGGCGTGCCGCTGGCGATATGACCATCTTCTTCGATATAGATTACTCGGAAACCGAAACAAGCCCACTTTCGATTGGTGCTGAATATAAACTATCAAACGATAGCGAGATTAGCCTAAAGCTTTCAAACGGGTTTGAAATAAAGATAGAAAAGAACTGGCTTTATGACGATCTAGATACTTACATCCAATACAAACAAACTATCGAAGAATCCAAACTAGAAGTAGGATTAAAGTGGCAGTTTTAAAAGTATTACCCCCTAATATTACTAATTTAATTGGCTTTGCAACTGTTTGATAGCTGTATTAAGTGTTTAAATAATGTCGCACGGGCACTCTCCGTCCACTTCAGTGGCGAGGAGCTTCATTCGTCCTATCAATTTAACAAGTAAGACTTATTTATTACACTTAATAAGCTAGAGTTTTGCAAAGTCTTGTTTTTTTCGTTCTTTTTGAACAAGCAAAAAGAACATAAATACATTATAATTAATATATGACATTAACCAACAACCACATATCTAAAACAATAGAGAAAAACTATCCAACTATGTTAAACTAACATTATGGTAAACGAACAACGTCTATACGAAATAATAAGCTTAATAAAAAAAATCTCTCAACCAGATGAACTTTATATTTTCGGGTCTTATGCTAACGGAACTCAAAAAGAAAATAGCGACCTTGATATCGCTGTAATAAAAGAAAACTTAGATAATAAAATGGAAGAATCTTTTCAAATAAGAAAACAACTTTTTTCAAACTATTTTCCAATTGACCTAACCTATATAAAAAAGACTGATATGGAAAATAAAAAAAATGAATTTGGCACAATCTATTACGAGATTGCTACTAAAGGAAAAAAAGTCTAAAAATGGATAAATTTGCACCATCTGAATGGCTTTTCTATGCTGAATCAGACCTCGAAGCAGCAAAGCTATTATTACAAAACTTTGATAAATGGCATATTTCTATTTACCATTCACATCAATCAATTGAAAAGATCATAAAAAGGTGGCTAATTATCAAGGAGATAGAGTTCCCATTCACACATGATTTAATGATCCTTGCATCAAAAACAAACAATAGTTCATTCATAACCGAAGACCTTTTAAGAAAAATTAGTGACCTAATGGAATTCTATAACAATACTAGATATCCAAAAGCTGATAGGCTCACAAAAAATGATGCAGAACAAAGCCTAGAAATAGCAGAAGAACTTTTTAAATTATTTAAATAATTTTCGTTATTCCCAAACAACATTTCCCCTAAGACCGTGAGAAGCTTCGTGTCGAAAGTTTTGCGCTACTTTTTGAAAAGTAGCATAAATACATTATAATTAAACCATGACACCAACCCACAAACACAAACTCCGCCTCGATCCAAACAACAACCTAGTAATAAACGACAAAATATCCCAATCAGGCCATTGGACATTAACCGACAACCACGATCTACGCCTAACCATCAAAGCCACCAACGACACCAAATCCGGCAAAAAGATACTACTTGCTGGTCGAATCTCTAGTACAGACAAAAACTCCTTAAACTTCAAAATATCAAAATACAACGATGAAGAACTAGAAGAAAAACAAATACTAGCCTTAACTGGCACCTGGTCTGTAGATAAATATAACAAGATCATTTTCAGTATAAAAAAAGAAAACTCCAAGCATGATATCTTAACGCTAAACAACAAATGGATACTCAACAAACACCACCGAATTGTTTATGTATATGAGAAGGCTAACCTAATTTACAAAAAGCGAGAAACCCATGAAGTAACATTCAAAGGCTATTGGAAGATACTAAAAAACAGCAGACTCTACTACGAGTTTGAAACAGGTAGCGACTCTGGTTTTAGCTTTAAGGTAGGTGCCTCTACTCTAGAAAAAAATAGAATAAAATACAAAATAACAATCGGAATAGGGGAAGAAGAAAGCATCCTTATTATAAACGGCCAATGGCATACAACAAACGATCGAAGAATCCAAACTAGAAGCTGGATTAAAGTGGCAGTTTTAAAAGTATTACCCCCTAATATTACTAATTTAATTGGCTTTGCAACTGTTTGATAGCTGTATTAAGTGTTTAAATAATGTCGCACGGGCACTCTCCGTCCACTTCAGTGGCGAGGAGCTTCATTCGTCCTATCAATTTAACAAGTAAGACTTATTTATTACACTTAGTAAGCTAGAGTTTTGCAAAGCCTTGGCGGGATCTTAAGGGCGGCTAAGAGCCCTTAATTTAAAGTAATTTTAAAGTAAAACCCAATAAATAATGAAAATTTAGCATAAATAATTATAATATAAGATATGACACAAAAACTCTCCAACCTCCCAGCATTTAAGCAACTAGTAACTCTCATCAAACAAGAGATAGCAGCAAGCAAAGCACTTACTCCACAAGCTAAGAAGCAAGAAAAGAAGATTACCTATTGGAACATCGGGAAACATATAAAACAGTATCTACTAGAAGACCAAAAACTTAGAGAATATGGCAAGAAGCTGATTCAAGAACTAGCTAAACAGATAGATATCTCTGTGGGTAATTTATATAGAAGTGTTCGGTTTTATGAAGGATACCCAAAGATTGTATGGGCATCCTCACAATTGACATGGTCACATTATAAAGCTCTAATTACTGTCCCAGATAAGGCTCTCAGAAAGGAATATGAATCCAATGTTATTAAAAAAAAGCTAAAGACTAGAGACCTTAAAGAGCTAATAAAAATAAACAAGAAACTATCTCAAACTAACGGTAAACCACAGCTAAGATTGGAACGTGGTGAACCCTGGGTATATAGACTAAACAAAGTTGAGCACGCACTTATGATAGATTTAGGGTTCATGTTCTATATAGAAAGCCCTGACCAAAACCTAAAGCCTGACTCCGTGATAAAGGTAGCAAAAACCAGGGAACAATATCGGTTTTCTAACCAAGATACAGGCGCTATGCCTTATTATACCTATAAAGCCTATGTGCAAGAGATTATAGACGGTGACACACTCTGGGTAAACGTAGATCTTGGGTTCAATACTTGGACTAGCCAAAGAATACGGCTAAAAGGCATCAACACCCCAGAAATCAAAACTCCTGAAGGACAAATCGCTAAAAACTATATTGTAGCTAAGCTGAAAGATTGTAAGTTCATCGCTATCAAAACCTATTGGCGTGAAAAATTCAATAGATACCTTGCCGATATATTTTATGACACAAAAGAACCCAACATCACTAACTTAGCCCTTAACGGTAAATTCCTTAACCAAGAACTGCTTGATAAAGGTTACGCAGTTAAATATTGATCCTGTCACTACACTTCGACTCCGCTCAGTGACCGTGACAGCCCCCGAACTTGTGCTGAGCTTGTCGAAATATCAAAGGGAAACTATATGCCCAAATATTACATCCTTCCCTTACAAAGGGAAGGTGCCCGAAGGGCGGAAGGGTTAATGACTTTTCCCCTAAAAAGTACTACAATTATTTCAGAATGAGCAACAAACGAACCATAGATCAAATAATCACAGAATATGGAACAAACGAGGGAGCTACAATCCCTGTACTACAAGCAGTACAAACCGACTACGGCTACATCTCCAAAGAACATATGCATGAAATCTGCGAAAAAAGCGAAATAAAAGCCAACAGGCTCTATGGCGTAGCTACTTTCTATAGCCAATTCAAACTTTCACCTTCCGGTGACCATACTATCAAATTATGTAAAGGAACTGCCTGCCATGTAAGAGGCGCTGACCCACTATTAGACTTTCTAAAAGAAGAAATAGGAATAGGAATTGGTGAAACTACAAAAGACAACAAATTCACCTTAGAAACTGTAGCCTGTTTAGGCTGTTGTTCACTTGCCCCAGCAATGATGATTGGCGACAAAGTCTACGGTAAGCTTACTAACGAAAAAATAAGGGAGATCCTTAATGACTTCTAACAATAGACATTCCACAAGAGCCCCCTTCATAAGGGGGAGAGATGCTTCAGCATCAGGGGGATTAGGCTCCTTCGATGAGGGAGCTGTCGAACAAAGTGAGACTGAGGGAGCTATTCTCCTCCAACTAGGCATGGGGACTTGCGGAATAGCCGCTGGTGCTAGCGAAGTATATGAAAAGCTAATAGAGCTAAGCCCAAAATATAAAAAGATAAAGATAGACTACACTTCTTGTAACGGTCTATGCCACCTTGAGCCACTTATCGAAACTGTTATAAACAATAAACGAATGGTATTTGCAAACCTCACTCCTGAGGATATAGAACCATTACTAGAACATCTATCTAAGGATACAATGCTATCTAGCGACATAACTATTATAGAAAAAGATTCTAAGACTAAGGGACAAACCCGTATAGTTCTTGAGAACTGTGGAATCATTAACCCTGATAGATTAGAAGACTATCTAGCAAACGAAGGCTATAACGCTTTAAAAGATATCCTAACTAATAATATCTCAGCACACGATATCATTGATACTATCAAAACTTCTGGCCTAAGAGGCAGAGGCGGTGCTGGGTTCAGTACTGGATTGAAATGGGAATTCGCAATGAATTCAGAAAGCGAACAAAAATACGTTATCTGTAACGCAGACGAAGGCGACCCAGGTGCCTTTATGGATAGAGCAGTATTAGAAGGTGACCCGCATAGAATATTAGAAGGATTGGTCATCAACGGCTACGCTATCGGAGCAAGCATAGGATACATCTATGTGAGGGCAGAATACCCACTTGCTATAAAAAGGCTAAAAAAAGCCATTTCAGACGCTAAAGAAGCGAATCTATTAGGAGACAACATCCTTGATTCTGGCTTTAACTTTGAAATATTAATAAAAGAAGGCGCTGGTGCCTTTGTATGTGGAGAAGAGACAGCTCTTATAGCATCTATCGAGGGACAACGTGGGATGCCTCGCATCAAACCTCCATTCCCAGCAGTAAAAGGACTTTGGGAAAAGCCTACTAATATCAATAATGTAGAAACACTCGCTAACATACCTTGGATTATGCGCAAAGGTGCTGAAGTGTTTAATAAACTTGGTACAGAGAAAAGCTCTGGCACAAAAGTATTCTCCTTAGCTGGAAAGATTAAGCATGCTGGACTAGTAGAAATAGAGATGGGAACACCTCTTAGTGAAATCATCGATGTAATCGGTGGAGGATCTCTTACGAGCAAACCTATCAAGGCTGTACAGCTTGGCGGACCATCTGGTGGCTGTATCCCTGCTAGCTTATTCGATACCTTAGTGGATTATGAAAGCCTAATGAGTACTGGTGCTATTGTTGGCTCTGGTGGCATGGTTGCTGTAGATGAAGACACTTGTATGATAGATCTAGCTAAGTATTTCCTACAATTCATCCAAAGCGAATCATGTGGCAAATGTACTTTCTGCCGTATCGGAACTAAACGTATGTTAGAGATAATCACTGGTATCACTGAAGGAAAAGGGACTTTAGAAGATTTAGATAAGCTAAAAGACCTAGCAAGAAACATCTCAGTTGCTTCACTTTGTGCACTTGGTAAAACTGCCCCAAACCCTGTTATGACTACTCTTAGATATTTCAAAGAGGAATACTTAGAACATATTAATGAAAAGAAATGTAGAACTGGTGCATGTAAAACGCTAGTTACTTATACTATAGATCCAGATAAATGCATCGGCTGTACACTATGTGCAAAGCAATGCCCCGTATCTACTATCACTGGTAAAGTTAAAAAACCTCATTTCATTATTCAAGATAAATGTATCAAATGCGGACAATGCGAAACAGTCTGCCCTGTGGGGGCAATACACCATGAATAACCACCCCTCTGTCTCATTATATTCGACATCTCCCCTTGGTAAGGGGAGAATTATCCTTCCCTTGCCAAGGGAAGGTGGCTACGCCTTTGGCGTAGACGGAAGGGTGCATTAATGAATATCACCATCAACAACACTAACTATAATTTCGAACCTAACCAAACCATCCTTGATGTCTGTAATGCAAACAATATAAAGATCCCAACTCTTTGTCATGTAAAAGACCTATCACCTTACGGTAGCTGCTTCGTATGTGTAGTAGAGGTAATGAACGGTAGAGCAGGGATATATCCTTCTTGCGCTACTAGCTGTATGGAAGACATGGTTGTTGAAACAGATAACGCTAGAGTAAAAGATGTTAGAAAAATGGCACTAGAACTATTACTATCAGACCATTATGGTGACTGTGTTGCACCTTGTACCTTAGAAGGTTGCCCAGCAAACATCAATATCCAAGGCTTTCTAGCTTTAGAGAGCGAAGACAAATACATAGAAGCAGCACAGCTTATAAGACAACAAGCTCCTATGCCAAACATCCTCGGCAGAGTCTGTCCTGCACCTTGTGAAGATGTTTGCAGAAGAAGCCGTGTAGATGAAGCTATCAGTATAAGAATACAAAAAAGATTTATCTCTGATAAAGAGATAGGACAGGGAGGACCTTTCCTTCCTAATAAACAGAACCCTACAAATAAAAAGGTGACGATTATCGGAGCAGGCCCAGCAGGGATTACTGCTGCTTACTTCCTAGCATTGGAAGGCCATGATGTTCAGATATATGAAGCTCATCCTAAACATGGTGGAATGGCTAGATATGGAATCCCTTATTATCGGCTACCAGCTGCTATCATTGATATAGAACTAAATGCTATCATCGACCAACTTGGTATAAAGATTAGCTATAATACCAAGGTTGGCACTGATATTTCCTTTGATGAAATAGATATAAACACTGACGCTATATTACTCGCAATGGGAGCACAAGTATCTTCCAAGATGAATATCCCAGGTGAAGATAACGAGCTAGTTATCCCAGCTGTACGCTATTTAGAAGAAATAGCTAAAAACCAACCAATCAACCTAGGAAAAGAAACTGTAATTGTTGGTGGCGGACATACTGCAATGGATGCAGCAAGAACTGCTATCCGTATGGGTTCTAATGTCACTGTTTTATATAGAAGAAGCGAAACAGAGATGCCTGGCAAAGAGGAAATAGAAGAAGCTATAGAAGAAGGCGTAGATTTCAACTTCCTTACAGCACCTATTAGCTGCAAGAGTATTGATGATACTCATTTATTAGTTAAATGCATCAGAATGGAACTTAGTGAACCAGACGAATCTGGCAGACGTAGACCAGTAGCTATTAAAGGTAGCGAATACGAACTAGAAGTAAACACTATGGTAATGGCAATCGGACAAAAAGTAGACGCTTCCTTTGTTCCAGAGAGATTACTTACTAAATGGGGAACACCGAAAGTTGATAAAACAACATTCAAAGCATGCTCGAAAAAGACTAATCCTTATTGTAAAATATTTGCAGCTGGAGATTGTGTAACCGGCCCTGACTTGATAGTAACTGCTGTAGCAGCTGGAAGAAAAGCAGCTGTCTCTATAAACCAATTCCTAGATGAACAGCGGTCACTGAGCGGAGTCGAAGTGACTGGCGAAAAAGCTATCTTTAGCTCTGTTACAGATAAGCTAGAAGACTTGCCAGAGGAAATGTTTGCTGAATATAGAAAAGAAGAGAGAATGATTATAAAACATCCTGCTTTAGATAAACGCAGAACTACTTTTGCGGACTGGGAACTTCCAGCTACTGAAGATGAAATGAAAAAAGAAGCAAATAGATGCTTATCTTGTGGCTGTGTAGAGATAAATGAATGCAAGCTAAAAGAATATTCAGAAGACTACAACGCTGACCCAAGCATGTATGCTGGTGAGATAAGAAAATATGATAAAGACAAAACCAACGACAAACTAGTTCTAGAGAATGATAAATGTATAAACTGTGGATCTTGTATAAGAACTGCTGAATCTCAAGACAACTATCATATGCTAGGGCTTACAGAGCGAGGCTTTACTGCTAGGGTTAAACCACCATACAATGGAGAAATGAAGGATATAGATATGAATGGTTTTGATGCAGTTGTCCAAAACTGTCCTACTGCAGGAATAAGATTGGCAGATAAAAAGATAAAATATTAATTTAAGTAATCCCCCTGCGACTTAGAAGTTTCAATAGCCTCCTTTATCAAGGGAGGTGGTCCGCCTTAGGCGGATCGGAGGGTTATTGCCCCCTCTTGAGGGGATCATAAGGGCTGCGGCCTGTCTGCCTCTGGCAGGAGCCCCTTAAATAATGATATAATTCATGTATGTCTAAGAATCTATTTGTAGCAGCAACTGGCCAAAGTGATGGAAAAACAACTACCTCTATAGGATTATTCGATCTCTTTCGTGAGAAGAATATGAATGTTGGGTTCATCAAACCTGTTGGGCAACGCTATATAGAAGTAGATAATAACCAAATAGACAAAGACTCTTATCTTATTGAACAAATCTTTAATTCAAAATGTAATATCAAAGACATGAGCCCAATAGCTATTCCATCAGGCTATACAGCTAAATATATAGAAAATAGAGCAGACCTAAGAGAAGAACTTCAAGATAGACTAGATGTATCCTTTAAATGCATTTCAGAAAACAACGATCTTGTTATCGTAGAAGGCACAGGACATGCAGGTGTTGGCTCAGTTTTAGACCTAAGTAACGCAAAAGTAGCATCTCTCACCAAGTCACAAGTAATATTAATAGCACCAGGTGGCATAGGGAACACTATTGATGAAATAATGCTAAACAAAGCACTCTTTGATAAAGAAAACGTAGAAATAATGGGCGTCATTGTTAACAAAGTAATAGAAGAAAAATATGAAAAAATACAAAAACTACTTACTAAAGCACTAGCTTATTACAATATTCCTGCTTTAGGCTTTATACCTTATAAATCTTCATTATCTTCGCCAAATATGGCCTTATTTCAAGAAAACCTCAAACTGGTAACTTGTATACATGAATGCCGCACTACTTATAAAAATATTAATAAAATAGTCGTAGGTGCTATGAATCCAAAACATGTTGTAGAACATTTAGAAAAGGGAACTCTGCTTATAGTCCCAGGGGATAGAGATGATGTTATTAAAGCAGCAGTAGACGCTTCTGCCTGTATATTAGAAAAACATGTAAGAGGCATTATCCTTACTGGTGGCATGCTTCCACAACAAAAAACTATAGATCTTATGAAACAGCACAAGGTTCCTGTACTGTCTGTGCCTTATGAGACCTATGAAACATCTAAACAAGTCAGCAAAGTATTAGTAAAAATAACGCATAACGACATTATGAAAATAGAGACAGTAAAAGAACTGATCAAAACATATGTCGACACAGACACAATTCTAGAAAAACTAAACTGATTTCTTAAAACTTTTCTGATACAATAATCGGACTATGAATCAAGACGTAATAAAAGTAAGTGGTGCAAGAGAGCATAATCTTCAAGATATCTCTGTTACAATCCCTAAAAACCAAGTAACTGTAGTTACTGGAGTTAGTGGTTCAGGAAAGAGTTCTCTTGCCTTTGATACTATCTTTATCGAGGGACAAAGAAAATACCTAGAATCTTTATCTTCTTATGCTAGACAGTTCTTTGGACAGTTCAAGAAGCCTGATGTAGAAAGAATCGAAGGACTTTCTCCTTCTATCTCTATCGAGCAAAAGAGTGTATCTCATAACCCTAGAAGTACAGTAGGAACACTTACTGAGATATATGACTATCTCAGATTATTATATTCATCTATATCAACTCCATATTGCCCTGAATGTGGCAAACAAATAGCGAACCAAACAATAGACGAAATAGTTAATAGGGTAATGGATAACTTTGTGGGAAAGAAATGCATTATCATGTCACCGCTAGTAAAGAACCAAAAAGGTGAATTCAAAAATATCATTGAAAAAGCCAGACAAGACGGCTTCCTAAGGCTAAGAATAGATGGCACTTATTACCATTTAGACGAAGAGATAAGCCTAGATAAAGGTAAAAAACATAATATAGAGCTAGTTGTAGACAGGATTATTATAAATGAAGAAAAACGCTCTAGATTCTTTGAATCTTTGGATATAGCACTTCAAGAAGGTAACGGGTTTGTAACAATCGATATTGCTGACAAAGACCATGCCTTTAGCACTCACTTTTCTTGTGCAGACTGCGGAATCAGCCTTCCAAAGATTACTCCTAGTATATTTTCATTCAATAACCCACATGGTGCTTGCCCAACATGCAAAGGACTTGGCATCACTATGGATTTCACTATGGAAAGCTTCTGGTACCACAAAACTGTATCGCTTAAATACTGGCTAAACTATGTTGGTGGCATCTATGTAATAAAGCCTTTCACAACTGAAATAAAGAAATATGCAAAAGACAAAGGCTTCAGCATCTTCAAGCCAATAAGCGAAATACCTAGAGAATTCCTTGAAGGCATCTTCTATGGTGATGACGATTATTTCTCTGAAGGTTTGCAAGATATCCTAAGAGTTAGGTTTAGAGAAACAAAATCTGAATACAGAAAAGTTCTAATGGAAAAAGCTATGGATCAATCTATTTGTCCTGACTGTAATGGAAAAAGACTTAGAAAAGAAGTTCTCGCTATGAAAATAGGCAAATACAACATCATTGAGCTTACCGAGCTTTCTATTAGCAATCTATTAAAGCTAGTTAAGGCATTAAAGCTAACAGCTAGAGAAATAGAGATAAGCAAACAAGTAGTATTAGAGCTTACAAGCAGACTATCATTTATGCTTGATATAGGGCTGAATTACCTTTCACTAGCTAGATCAGCAGCTACACTAAGTGGTGGTGAAGCTCAAAGACTACGTTTAGCTACACAAATGGGCTTTGGCCTTTCAGGCGTTCTATACGTAATGGATGAACCTACTATTGGACTACACCCAAAAGATAACGATAGGCTAATCTCTGCACTTCGCAAACTAAAAGACTTAGGAAATACATTAATTATCGTAGAACATGATAGGGATGTAATGTTAAACGCTGACTATATCGTAGAAATAGGGCCAAAAGCCGGCAAAGATGGTGGACACCTAATGTATGAAGGCAAGCTAGACAAATACCTAGAAACAGACAACCTTACAGCTGAGTACTTGAATGGTAAAAAACATGTAAAAATCCCTGCTCATTTAGAAAGAGTAGACAAAGAGTTTATAGAAATAAAAGGTGCTAACATGCATAACCTTAAAAATGTTGATGTGAAAATACCTATAGGACAGTTCACCTGTATCACAGGCGTATCTGGTAGCGGAAAGAGCACATTAATCCTTGATGTTTTCTATAAGAATATTAAGAACTTCAAATTCAGAAGCTTGTTCTCACTGAAAGGTGGCCCTGATGATTGTTACTCTGAAATAAATGGCATGAACAATATCGACAAAATGATTGTCATAGACCAAAGCCCTATTGGTAGAACACCTAGAAGTAACCCTGCAACATACATTGGCTTGTTTGATAAAATAAGAATGCTTTTTACTAGCACTAAAGAAGCAAAAAAAAGAGGCTATAAACCAGGTAGGTTCTCATTTAATGTTCCAAATGGTAGATGTGAAGCCTGTAAAGGTGATGGAAGTATGAAGATAGAAATGCTTTTCCTTCCAGACGTCTATGTTCCTTGTGATGTATGCAAAGGGAAGCGTTATAACAGTCAAACACTTGAGGTTAAATATAAAGGCCATAACATCTCTGATGTTTTGAACATGTCAGTAAAAGAGGCTGCCGTAGTCTTCAAAAACGTGCCAAGTATTATAAAATATATCAATATGCTGCTAGAAGTAGGACTAGGCTATATTAAGCTTGGCCAAAGCGCAACAACACTAAGTGGCGGTGAAGCGCAAAGAGTAAAGCTTGCTTCTGAGCTAGTAAAAATAGCTACTGGAAAAACACTATATATCTTAGACGAACCAACTACAGGACTTCACTTTGCAGATGTAAACTTATTACTGAAGGTACTTCAACAGCTTGTAGATAAAGGGAATACGATCTTAGTAATAGAACATCATACTGATGTAATCGGCTCTGCTGACTATGTAATAGACTTAGGCCCAGACGGTGGAGAAAAAGGTGGAACTTTGGTTTACCAAGGAAAATTAGACGGCCTTAAGAAATGCAAAGAATCCCATACAGCTAAGTATTTGTAGCTCCCAATAATCCTCCGACCATGCACCAAATGATGCATGGCCACCTCCTTTGATAAAGGAGGCTATTGAAACTTCTAAAATTTATTAGTTGTAATCGCCCCCTTTATACTCCGCTATGCTCCGTGCAGGTCAAAGGGGGAAAACGACGTAGTCGTAGGGGGATTACTGTATCGAAGGCAAGCTTGATAACCTATCATCTTTATCTAAAAAATGTTTAGTTTTATTTATGTATTGTTCCCTCTCTTGGGAGAGGGCTAGGGAGAGGGTTTATGGATTGCAATTAAACCCAATTTATCAGATAATAATACTACGATATAACCTAGGGAGGAAAAACACATGAAAATAGTTGTTTCAGGACATAACATAGACATGACAACGTCGTTAAATGAGTACGCACAAAAGAAAATTGGGAAATTAGATACATTTTTTCACGAGGCTCTTGAAAAAGGGAAAGTTGAATTAGAACATCACGAAACTAAATCACCAGCTCAAAGAAGTGAAGCAAAAGTAAGCGTTCACGTTCATGGGGCTATTCTTTCTGCTAGAGAAGAAAACGAAGATATGTACGCAGCACTAGACCTAGTTTTTGAAAAACTAGAAAGACAGCTTAAAAAATATAAAGAAAAAATGAAAGGCAAAAGAAGAGAAAAAGCTTCTATTGCTATCAACGAAATCATTAAAGCTAATGAAGCTCCTACAGAGGAAGATCACGATAACCCAGTTGTTTATAGAATGACTGCGTCACTTAAACCAATGTTTGAAGAAGAAGCTGTAATGCAATTGCAAATGAGCAACTTAGAGTTTCTAGCTTACAGAAATGCAGAAACAAACAGAATGAACGTTATCTACAAGAGAAAAGATGGCGACTTCGGTTTAATCCAACCTGCGTAAGCAAGTTAAAGGAATCAAATGTTTGGTATTGTAAGAAGATTCTTTTTTGGCAGGACAGCGACTGACCAGCTAAAAAAATATGATAAAACAGTAAATTTAATTAATGAGCTGGAACCTCAGTTTAAAGCAATGACTGACGACCAGCTCCTTAACCAAACAAACCTATTCATTTCCAGACTAAAAAAAGGCGAATCTTTAGAAGATATAATGCCAGAAGCTTTTGCAACTGTCAGAGAAGCTGCTTGGCGTACCTTAAAAATGCGTCATTTTGATGTGCAGATTGTTGGTGGTCTTACGCTACACGAAGGCAAAATAGCTGAAATGAGAACAGGTGAAGGTAAAACACTTGTAGGGACACTTCCTGCTTATCTAAATGCACTTACAAAAAAAGGTGTTTTTATTGTAACTGTTAATGATTACTTAGCAAAAAGAGATAGTGAATGGATGGGACAAGTCTTCAAATTCTTAGGTTTATCAGTAGGCCTAATCCAATCTGGAATGGTGTCATCAGAAAAAAGAGAAGCTTATAAAGCAGACATTATCTACGGAACAAATAACGAATATGGGTTTGATTATCTACGAGACAATATGTCTACAGATATTTCCCAATGCGTACAAAGAAACCTAAACTACGCTATTATCGATGAAGTTGATAGTATCCTTATCGATGAAGCCAGAACTCCTCTTATTATTTCTGGTGTTATAGAAGAAGATACTGAAAAGTATAAAAAAGCATCCCAAATCGCTAAAAAACTTAAAATAGAAACCCATTTCACAGTTGAAGAAAAACATAAGAATGTCATTCTTACAGAAGAGGGTATTACTAAAACAGAAGAACTACTAAATGTTGAATATTTATATGATATCGAGAACATGGACCAGGCGCATATGTTGGTTCAATCACTAAAAGCAATTCACCTTTTCAAAAATGACGTAGATTATGTCATAAAAAATGGTGAAATCCTTATAGTAGATGAGTTTACTGGTCGTTTAATGAACGGTAGAAGATATAGTGATGGGCTTCATCAAGCTATTGAAGCTGTAGAGGGTCTTACTATTCAGCAAGAGAGCCAAACACTAGCCTCAATCACATTCCAAAACTACTTTAGAATGTTTAATAAACTAGCTGGAATGACCGGTACAGCAATGACTGAAGCTACTGAGTTTGAAAAGATATATAAATTAGAAACATTAGAAATACCAACTAATATGCCAATTATAAGAGAAGATGCTCCTGATGCTATCTATAAATCAGAAGAAGGAAAATACAATGCAATTATAAATGAAATCATCAATCACCATGGTAACGGAAGGCCAGTATTGGTGGGATCTATTTCAATATCAACTTCAGAACTTATTAGTAAATTACTAAAGAAAAAAGGCGTTCCACATAATGTCTTAAACGCAAAGTACCATGAAAAAGAAGCAGAAATAATCACTTCAGCAGGACAAGCAGGTAGCGTAACAATAGCTACAAACATGGCTGGTAGAGGAACAGATATCGTTCTAGGCGAAGGTGTAATAGAAAAGGGCGGCCTTGTTGTACTTGGTACAGGAAGACATGAAAGCCGTAGAATAGATAACCAGCTAAGAGGACGTTGCGGAAGACAAGGAGATCCAGGTCTAACTAAATTCTTTGTCTGTATGGAAGATGACCTAATGCGTTTATTTGGTTCTGAAAAGATTATAGGAATCATGGAAAAGCTTGGTTTCGATGACAGCACTCCTATTGAACATAATATGATATCTAAGTCTATTGAGAGAGCTCAAAAGAAAGTAGAGCTTTATCACTTTAATATTAGAAAACAATTACTTGAATACGATGATGTAATGAACAAACAAAGAGAAATAGTCTACAAACAAAGAAGGCTAATCCTCGAACAACATGAATTAATAAAAAAATGCTTCGAAATCATCGAGTATCAGTTAATAAAGATACTCAACTTTTTTTTCCAAGAAGGAACGAAAGCAAAAGATGTAAACTGGCATGACTTAACAAAAGAGCTAGAACAATTAATTCCTATAAAATTCTCACTTAGCTCAGCAAAAAATAGAGAAGAAGCATTGCAGGCGATGTTAAACCAAAATAGAAAATTCTATGAAAACTTCATTATCCAATTCAATAAAGAAGACCTAATAAATATCCTAAAAATTATTTACATACATTCTTTAGATGCAAAGTGGATTGAACATCTAAAAAATATGGATTTCCTAAGAGAAGGTATTGGACTAAGAGCTTATGCACAAAAGGACCCATTACTTGAATATAAAAAAGAAGGCTATGAAATGTTCCAAGATATGATGGATACTGTTGAACGCGAAGTAATAACAAATTTCTTTAAAGTAAAAATAGTATCTGAAGAGGATATGGCCAGAATAATGGAAGAAGAACAACAGAAAGTTAAAATAACTTCTTATGACAGAGAAAATAAAACAAAAAAAGAACAACAAACAATAACTAATACAGAAAAAGTAGGAAGAAACGAACCTTGTCCATGTGGGTCAGGCAAAAAATATAAAGCTTGCCACGGCAAACAACAATGAACAAGTTCCCTCTCTTGGGAGAGGGCTAGGGAGAGGGTTTAATGTTTGAAGATTACAAAGCAAAGATTGAAGATTATCTTGAAAAAGTTAAGCTTTTAGAAGGATACCTTCAGCTTTCAACTCTAAATAATGAGAAAAATCAGCTAGAAAGACAACTACAAGCAGATAATATCTGGGACACACCAGACAAAGCAACAGCACTATCCAAAGAAATGAAACGCTTAGAAGATAAAATAAACTCTTTCAACGACCTTAATGAAAACATCAATTATATAGCTGATTTACTAAAACTTAATGATGAGTCCATGAATACTGAAATAGAACAATATGTTATTGATATCGAAAAAAAATACAGAGCATTAGAATTACAAACACTTCTTAATGAAAAATTTGATAATAATAATGTAATCTTCACAATTAACGCAGGTGTAGGTGGCACAGATGCCCAGGATTGGGCTGAAATGCTTCTTAGGATGTATAAGAGATGGTTTGAGAACAAAGGATTTAGTTTCGACCTAATAGATATATCAGTTGGAGATGAGGCTGGAATAAAAAGTGCAACATTTACTGTAGAAGGCGAATTTGCTTATGGAATGATGAAGTCTGAACATGGAATACATAGACTTGTACGATTATCACCATTCAATTCTAATAATAAAAGACAAACCTCTTTTGCTTCCGTTGATATCATCCCTCAAATAGACAATTCATCTACACTAAAGATAAGACCCGATGAAATAAGAATAGATACCTACAGGGCAAGTGGAGCTGGTGGGCAGCATGTCAACAAGACAGACTCTGCCGTAAGAATAACGCATCTGGAAACAGGAATAACTGCACAATGCCAAAGTTCTAGGTCTCAAACACAAAACAAAGAAAAAGCTATGAAAGTCATTACATCTAAATTGGAGCAATACTATCAAAAGATTGAAGAGGCAGAAAAAAAAGACATAGCAACTACTAATAAAGAAATAAGCTGGGGTAACCAAATAAGATCATATGTGTTTCATCCATATACAATGGTAAAAGACTTAAGAACAAATTATGAAACAGGAAATATTGGAGCTGTAATGGATGGAGACTTGGATAGCTTCGTAGAGGCTTATTTACATTTCAGAAAAGACTAGTTAAGATAGGACATAATAAAATGGAGCAACTAAAACAACTATTAAAAAGCAAGGTAGCATTAATCTTTTTTGCTTCCATCATTATCTGCCTATATCCCATATTTAACAAAATAGTATATGAGCAAAAAAACTCTACTGTCGAGGTAGTATACGATTTTGAAACTATCAAAAACATATACCTGCATTCAGGGGTTTATTATAAAGACATACTTAAGAACTTTAAAAAAGCTGGAGTAACCTCAATAATTCTAAATGAGGATAAGGTAAGTGACCTTATTAATGAAGGCAAGGCTACTCTTATCGAAGGTAAGAACATCCTTAATGATAATAGAATACATAGGAAACAATACAACTTAGTATTCTCTAGGCTACCTAGATCATATCGTATCCAGCCAGAATACAGCTATCTTATTATTGACGAGAGCAATATCTTCGAGTTCACAAAAAGAAACCTAGAGATAAAGCTAGGCAATAACCGTGTTAAGGATTTAGGCTGGAACATCCTTGAAATAATTTCTGAAACAGAAGAATTAATGGATATCTCTCTAGATATTAACCCTGGGAAAGCGGCTCTTTTATATAAATATGGCTTCAACATAATACCTAAAATCAGTAACCACCAAGCATTTACTGAAGAACAAATTGCCTCAAAACTTTCAGACTTAGACAACAAGAATATTAAAACAATTAAGTTTGTTGAAAATGAAGCATTAGGATACCCAGATAACCTACAAGTAACTGCCTTTAAATTAAATGAAATCAATAAGTTTTTTGGATTTACAGAGTTCATTACGCCAAAAGGACTAGAGTACTTAGCAAAAAACACAAATGATAAAGCAATAAAGATTCATTACTTACCTATAAGCAGCAAAGAAAAATCAATAAAAAGAGCTCTTCGAGCAGTTACAGAAAGGAATGCTAGAATACTTCATATCGATATCATCACAGACAAGTCCAACTTCTCTGAAAATATCTATGATTTAAACCTATCATTCTTACAAGATCTGCAAAAAAGAATAAAATCTAAAGGATTAAAAATTGGAACCATTACTGAAACAAAAGCTCCTAGCTCTGAATATATAATTGGTTTTAAGATTGTTGCTTACATTGCAGTATTACTACTTAGCTTATTATTTATAAAACTTTTCTTTGATAGCTCAACAAAGAAGCAGACTGCTTTGATTTCCTTCATATACCTTATTACAGGGCTACTATTTTATTTAACAAACAATGCAAAACTATATAACGAACTACTAGCACTGCTTGCTGCTATCATCTCTCCTACAATAATATTTATACTAATTAAAGACATACTTGATGATGAAACAGGTTCATTTCAAAAAAGATTATTTACATCTCTACTACTAATCTTTTGCTCAACCATAATTATTGGCATCTTAATAAACACGCTGCTATACAACTATAATTATTTTGTAGCTGTATGGACATTTAAAGGCGTAAAACTAGCTAATATTGGACCAATGATACTCTTAGCTATATTCTTCTTCATTAAGCCAAAGAGGATCAAATACCTACATCATGTATTAGACAGATATTTATCAAGACATTTAACATTTCAATACTTAGCAGTAGCTATACTACTTATTTCCTTTTTATTGTTCTATATTATGAGAACAGGCAACTACGGAATGCTTGTTCTTGGTCAAATAGAAATAACATTCAGAGAACTGTTAGAAACTATATTTATGATAAGACCTAGAACAAAAGAGATTCTCTTTGCCTTTCCATTACTAATATTTGCAATCCACTATTGGAAGAGCTCTAAGATAAACGACACTATAAAACTAACTGTATTACTATTTGCTTCCATAGCTTCTATTTCACAAATAAATACATTTTGCCATCTTCATTCCCCATTTTTACTAAGTACGTATAGATCATTAATAGGACTAATAATTGGCTCTGCTATTGGAATATTTGCACTTATTGCTATTAAACAACTATATAAAATAGCGGAAAAAATATCAAAAAGAATATACACATGGGAAAACTAGTAGTAACTGGGCCAAACGAGCTGACAGGAGAAGTAACCATAAGTGGCGCAAAAAATGCAGCACTTCCAATACTTATATCAACAGTACTTTTCAAAAAAGATGTAACACTTACAAATGTTCCAGAACTAACAGATATAATTACCGCAATCAGATTATTAAGAAGCCTTGGAATGAGGGCAGAATTCTCTAATAATGAAGTAAGAATACAAGGAACAAATGACCTAAGACATATTGCACCATACGAACTTATCACAAAAATGAGAGCTTCCTTCTTCGTAGCTGGAGCTATTGTAGCTAGAGTTGGAATGGCAAAAATACCATATCCTGGCGGATGTTTAATAGGGTCTAGGCCTGTTAATATCCACCTAAAAGGATTAGAAGCTTTCGGAATAGAGACTAGGGTAGAGCATGGATTTGTAATCCTTAAAACAAAAGACAAACTACATCCTGCCAACTTCAAATTGGACTTCCCAAGTGTTGGAGCTACCGAAAATCTGATGATGACTGCAACATTAGTAGAAGGAACTACTGTTCTAAAGAATGTAGCTAGAGAACCAGAAATAGAAGATTTAGCTAATTTTCTAAACAAAGCTGGAGCAAAGATTACTGGAGCAGGGACAAGTACAATTCATATCGAGGGTGTAAAAGAACTAAACTCTGTGAGTCATGAAGTAATACCAGACAGAATAGAAACTGCAACATTTGCTATGGCAGCAACTATGACTAAAAGTAATCTTACACTTAAGAATATAAACAAAAACCATATTGGTGATTTAATAAGTGTTATGGGAAAAGCTCATATTGAGCATAAATTTATTGATGAAAAAACATTAGTAGTATTTGGTAAAGATTCTAAGCAATTTACCCCAATAAATATTAAAACAGCTCCTTTCCCAGGCTATTCTACGGATATACAACCAATGCTAATGAGCTTTTTCACTACAGTTCCTGGCAAAAGCATTCTTACAGAAACAATATTCGAAAATAGATTTATGCACGTTATGGAATTAAACAGAATGGGTGCTAAAATAGAAATATCAAATAATAAAGCAATCATTCATGGTTCTGATGAAGTGTTATCAGGAACAGAGGTTAAAGCAAAAGACCTAAGAGGTGGCGCAGCACTAATAATTGCAGCCTTGGCTGCAGAAGGCATATCTACTATATTTGGCACACACCACATTAATAGAGGCTATGAAAATATTATTGGTAAGTTAAGAAATGTAGGAGCAACAATTGAGCACCACGAATAAAAAAGAAAAATATTTCAATCTAGCTTTATACACGGGATTAGCAATTCTTATGATTGTGTTTATCTCTATGCTATATTTCCCTAAAAATCAGCAATTAAAAGTTGGTAAAAAAAGCTCTGAAACAATAGTTAGCCAAAAACAATTTGAAATACAAACATCTTCTGACAAAGAGATTTCATTTAAGCTTTTAGAAGAAAAAATAAAACAAACTAATAAAATCTTTCAACGTGACTATACCATTGAGAACCAAACTAAAAAGAATATTGTAAGTTTATTTCTAAACATAAGGAAACTGCAAAACAAAGACAGTAAAATCATAACCAATAATCCTGTAGAAAAGCTAGAGCCAGATACATTGGCACTTCTAATAAAACAAGATCTCGATACATTAGTATTCTTAGAATTTATTTCACAACAGCTTGCTAGTAACATCTATTCAGAAGGCATTAAATCTAGTGTGAATGTAAAAGATAAGGTTGAAAAACACCTTAATCACTTTAAAGATGTAAAAACTACTAAGTCTTATGGTCCATTACTTAAAGAAATCCTTATTTCATTCATCGCTACAAATCTTGTTTTTGATGAAGAGGGTACGCTGAACAAGATAGAAGAAATAAAAAGAAATTTTAAACCTCAAACAACAATCATCAAAAAGGGACAACCCATAATATATAAAGGTGATGTGCTAAGACCAATCAATTTAGAAATACTTAAAAAGGTAGGGTTATATAGAGAGAATATAAACGTTAAAGAATTGTTACCACTAATACTTGGTATAATTGCTCTTATACTACTTTTAGAAAGAATGATAAGTCGCTATTTCAAACCAACTAAAAAAGAACTTATTCTTACGCTTTCCCTTGAAAGCTTATACTTTCTAGTCATCTATTTTCTAATGACTTTTGATAAACTACCTCAATATATCGAACCAGGCTTATTAATACCTGTAAGTTTATTTTCATTACTAATAAGCCTACTATTAACTGAAACGTCAGCTTATTTACTTACATACTTCAACATAATGCTAATGTTGCTAATCTTTGATATGAACTCTGTTTCTTTATTATACGTAATGGTGGCAAACTCACTAACTACTGTACTTGTAAGAAACTTTAAAACAAGACGAGATATTCCTTTTACTGGATTTCTTGTTGGCGTTATCTCTATAATACTGATGTCGGTTATATTCCTAAACAATCAGTTACTAAATATCAACGTAACTATGTTGCATCTGGGAATAATATTCTTCAACCCAATTCTTGGCTTTATAATTGCTATTGGAACTCTTCCATATATTGAAGAAATCTTTGGCATCACTACAAACTTAAAGCTATTAGACTACAGTGACTTGAATAATGACCTGATGAAAAAGCTATTAAATGAAGCTCCTGGCACTTACTATCATAGTTTAATGGTAGCTAACTTAGCAGAGTCTGCAGCTGAGAATATTAATGCAAACGGAATCTTAGCTAGAGTAGCATCTTACTACCATGATATTGGAAAACTAAAAAAACCTGAGTATTTTATAGAAAATCAAAACCAAACACAAAATCCACACCAACACACTATGCCATCATTAAGTGCACTAACTATTCTAGGACATCCAAAAGATGGTGTAGAAATAGCAAAAAAATACGGGTTACCCCAAGAAATTCAAAATATTATCAAAGAACATCATGGAACAAGCTTATTAATATACTTTTATTTCAAAATGCTTAGGTCAACTGTACATGAGGTTGTAGAAGAAGAGCAATTTAGATATTCAAACCCTATACCTTCTTCAAAAGAAAGTGCCATAATTATGCTTGCTGATAGTGTTGAAGCCGCCGTTAGATCTATAGACAAACCAACTCCAGGCAAAATCCAATCTATCATTAATAAAATCACTAAAGATAAATTAGATGATCACCAGCTTGATAATTCAAATCTTACTTTATCAGACTTAGAAACCATTAAGAAAACTTTCCTTAAAGTTATAAGCAATCAATATCACTCTAGAATCAAATATCCAGACCAAGAAAAAGAGAAAAATGACGCTAAAAAATAATTTCATAGATAAAGATATTTTAGAATTTAAAGATCTTATAAATAATACAGTAGAGCATATTCACAAAAGAGCTATATTGCCAGAGGGCGAGCTTTCTATAAGCTTTATTGATGATGAAAATATGCAGCAACTAAACAAAGAGTATAGAAACAAGGATGCATCTACAGACGTGCTTACATTCCCTTTATATGAAGAGGATATCTTGGGCGATATTTATATCAGCATTAATCAAGTAAAAGTAAAAGCAAAAAAAGGTTCTATAGAAATTAAAGATCAACTAGTTATGACAATAGCTCATGCCTTTGCGCATCTAAATGGATATACACATGAAGAGTTTGATCAAAGAAAGATTATGGAAGATTATGAAGATTTCTTACTCAAAAGATACATTTAAAAACAGAAGCTTTAAAAAATCATTAGGCGAAGCTATTTATGGAATTGCTACAGTAATTATGAGAGAAAAACATATGCGTTTTCATTTATTTATTGGAATTATAGTGATTATATTCGGGTTTATTGCCAATATTTCCATAATTGAATGGTTTATGTTGCTAACAGCCATCAATATGGTAATTACAACAGAAATGATAAATACAGCAATAGAAATCAACGTAGACCTTGTAACTAAACAGAAAAAGATGCGTGCAAAGCTTGCAAAAGACATTGCAGCAGGCGCAGTTCTACTTTCTTCCATCTTTGCGATTGTAATAGGAGTACTAGTATTTTATAATGAAGTTATAAAATTGATCGGAGATGGATTGGGACTTTTGAGTGGAATATAGTTCGATATACTTACAATTAATATTACTTACAATTTTGATAATACTTTCAGCTGTTTTTTCAGCTTCAGAAACAGCTCTTACATCACTGTCTTCACTTAAACGAAAGCGATTAGAAACAGAAGAGCCTAAAAGAGCAAAATTCGTTACAAAACTATTTAGTAAACCAGGCAGAATGCTAACAACGATTCTAGTTGGAAATAATATAGTAAATATCCTAGCATCAACAATATCAACTTTCTTTTTTATTGATATCCTTACTGAAATGGGTATTGAAAGTGCTACAGTAATTGCAGTAATATCCACTGTATTCATGACAACTCTACTTTTAATATTTGGAGAAATAACACCCAAAAATATAGCTTTAAAAAAAGCAGAATATTTATCGGTACTTGTAAGCAAACCAATCTACTACCTATCAATTCTACTTAATCCAATAATAAAAATATTAAACCTTCTCTCTAAGCTAATCTTAAAATCTTTTAACTCACAATCTTTAGAAAGTGGGTCTTTAATCTCTGAAGAGGAAATAAAGCTTTTTATTAATATGGGGCTAGAAGAGGGTGTTTTAGAGGAAAGCGAAGAAAAGATGCTTAATTCCATTTTTGAATTTGGAGACATTATAGCTAGAGAAATAATGACACCAAGAACAAATATTATTGCCATAGATACCGAAACAACACTTACTCAAGCAATTAAAGTCATAACAAAAAATGGCCATTCTCGCATCCCTGTTTTCAAAGAAAGAATCGATAACATCATTGGCTTTATTTATGCTAAGGATTTATTGGCGATCCCTAAAGAAAACTGGGACTCTGGAGAGATAATTAGCGAAGAACATATCCGCCCAGCCTATTATGTTCCTGAAACAAAAAAGATTGATGAACTTCTTAGTGAGTTAAGAAAAAAAAGAACGCATATAGCTATCGTTGTTGATGAGTATGGTGGCACTAGTGGACTAGTAACCCTTGAAGATGTTATAGAAGAGATTATTGGTGAAATACATGATGAATATGATGTTAAAGAAGAAGCAATGATAATCATAAAAAATGGTAGATACATAATATCTGGACTAATAAATGTTGGAGAATTAAATAGAGAGCTTGAGTTAGAATTACCAGAAGAGGAAGACTACGACTCACTTGCTGGGTTTATGGTTAATAAATTAGGTAAAATGCCTGAAAAGGGTGATTTTTATGAAAATGAAAAAGTAAACATAAAAGTACTACACGTTTATAGAAGGAGAATTACTAAATTAAGTTTAACATTCAAGGAAGGCGAGGAAAATAATAATGGCTAAATACGTATTTGTAACCGGAGGAGTTGTATCATCTTTAGGAAAGGGGATAACTGCTGCTTCATTAGGTAGAGTTCTTAAAAGCAGAGGACTAAAAATTCTTATCCAAAAATTAGATCCATATCTAAACGTTGATCCAGGCACAATGTCGCCATTTCAACATGGAGAGGTTTATGTAACAGACGATGGAGCTGAGACAGACTTAGACCTTGGACACTATGAAAGATTCATAGATGAAAGTCTTGGTAAAATTAATAATATTACTACTGGCATGATTTACCACAAAGTAATTTCCAAAGAAAGACGCGGCGACTACTTAGGAGGAACAGTTCAAGTAATTCCGCATATTTCTAACGAAATTAAAGATCATATTAGAAGAGTATCAGAAGATAATGATGTAGATGTTGTTATCGTTGAAGTAGGTGGAACTGTTGGTGATATCGAATCATTACCATTCCTAGAATCTATTAGACAGTTCAGAAAAGAACTTGGAAGACACAACTCAGTCCATATTCATTTAACATTAGTTCCTTATTTAAAAACATCTGGTGAGTTTAAAACAAAACCAACTCAGCACAGTGTAAAAGAACTTAGAGGACTTGGTATTCAACCAGATATTATTTGTTTAAGAACAGAAAAACCTCTTAACCAAGATGTAAAAGATAAAATCTCACTATTCTGTGACGTTGAGAAAAGAGCAGTTATTGAGATGAGAGATGCTAAATCTATCTACGAAGTTCCTCTTACTGTTGCAAAAGAAGGTTTAGATGATATTGTTATCGATTACCTGCAATTAGACGCAAACGACAGAGACCTCGTAGAATGGGAAGCAATGGTAAGTAAATTGCTCAAGTCTAAAGAAACTGTAAAAATCGCGTTAGTAGGTAAATACGTAGGTCTAAACGACTCTTACCTGTCAGTTGTAGAGTCACTCTACCATGCAGGACTTCATAATGATCATAAAGTTGAAATCTTATGGGTTGATAGTGAAGAGTTAGAAGACTTTTCTGAAGAAAAGATTATCGAAATTCTTAAAGATGTTCAAGGAATAGTTGTTCCTGGTGGTTTTGGTATCAGAGGTGTAGAAGGAAAGCTTACTACTATTAAGTATGCTAGAGAAAACAATATTCCATATCTTGGATTATGTTTAGGAATGCAAATGGCTGTAATTGAGTTCGCTAGAAACGTTGTTGGACTTAAAGATGCTAACAGTAAAGAATTTGATATAAAAACAGAAAACCCTGTTATCGACCTTATGCCTGACCAAAAATATATCACAAACAAAGGTGGAACAATGAGGCTTGGCGCTTACCCTTGTAAGATTAAAGAAGGAACTACTCTTCATAAGGCTTATCAGACTTTAGATATTTCTGAAAGACATCGTCATAGATATGAGTTTAATAATGAATACAGAAAAGTATGTGAAGACAAAGGGTTAGTTTTCTCTGGAACATCTCCAGATGACAAACTTGTAGAAGTAATAGAATATCCGAATCATCCATTCTTCATGGCTTCTCAATATCACCCAGAGTTCAAAAGCAGACCAAATAATCCTCATCCAATGTTTAGAGAATTTATTACGGCAGCTATTAACTTAAAATAACAATGGGTAATATCCAGCTACTTGATGAAAGCACAATAAATAAAATTGCAGCAGGAGAGGTCGTAAACCGACCTGCTTCTGTTGTTAAAGAACTTATTGAAAACTCAATAGACGCAAACTCTTCCACAATTAAAGTAGAAATAAAAAATGGTGGTAAGTCTCTAATTAAAATTACAGATAATGGAATAGGAATGGATCCTGAAGATGCAAAAATGTCTTTTGTAAGACATGCCACATCAAAGATCTCTAACGTCCAAGACCTGTTATTCTTAGATACAATGGGGTTTAGAGGTGAAGCAATGCCGAGTATCGCTTCGGTATCTAGGCTCATAATGCAAACTAAAACAAAAGAACAAGAAAAAGGTGTAGAGATTGTCATTGAAGGTGGAAAAGTATCTTCAGAACAAGAAATACACGTTTCTAAAGGAACAAGTATTACAGTGAAAGATCTTTTCTATAATATCCCTGCTAGAGAAAAATACCTAAAAGGTGATAAGACAGAATTTAGTCATATTTTAAAAATAATTCAATCGTTGTCTCTTGTTCATACTGACATTTCATTCCAATTATTTCATGATAATAAGAAAATATTTGCTACAACTGGAAATGATAATATTGGAGAAGTAATCTCGGAAGTATATTCCTACAAAATATTTAAAAATATGAAGAAAATAGAACACCAAGATTTAGGGATTAAAATTAATGGATACATCTCAACCCCTGCAGAATCAAAGGCAAACAAAGATAAACAGGTATTTGTCATAAATAAAAGAGTCGCTAATAACAGCACTTTTCATGCTGCCGTTAACCAAGCTACAAAATTTATATTCGCTGCAAGCCAGCATCCATACTTATTCTTAAAAATAGAGACAGATCCCTCAGAAATAGATGTAAATGTACATCCAGCAAAAACCGAGATAAAGCTTTATAAAAAAAGTTTTATATTTGACTCAATCTATAAATCTATCAAAAAGGCTTTTGAAGGCACGGCCACATTACAACGCAATTTTGATGCAGACTCACTACCTACTTACAATATCCCGCATAACAGCAACCAATCTAAGCAAAACAATGTTGAGTTCAAGCCAGATGACCTGTTTAAAGAGCATCCTGGGCAAGCATCAAGGATTTACGAGGTAGTGATGAACCAAGACTCGCCAAATCACAACAAACAGCATATGGCACAACCACAGCCGCCAACAACAATGGTAACTAGCGTATTTCAATTTAAGGAAATGTACCTTGCTTTCTTTTATGCGAACAAACTAAGAATAATAGACCAACATGCAGCCCATGAAAGAATCCTTTTCGAAGAATTAAAAAATACTAATAAAACAAAAGCTAGCCAAGAACTTCTTTTCCCAATGAACATTTTCTTAGATAAACAAGATTTTCTGGTATATGAGAATATAAAAGAAATACTTGAAACCACCGGTTATATAATTGATAGCTTTGGTTCTGACAGCATTATTATTCGATCTGTACCAGTTGAACTACCTGAAAACTGTAATCATCAAGAATTAATACAAGAAATAATAATAAATAATAAACAAGACAGCAAACAAGATAAAGTAACAAAAACACTTACCACTATTGCATGCAAAGCTGCCATTAAAGCTGGTGATGTGCTTGAAAATAAGGAAAAAATAAAGCTTGTTGAAGATTGGTTAAACTGTAAAAATAACGTAAGTTGTCCGCATGGAAGACCGATTGAAAAAGCTTTTGAAGAAAAAGAAATTGATAAATGGTTCCATAGAGGGTAAAATCTTTCAAATATTACTAAGGAGTATCTATATTTATGTTTAAAAATCTTGTAATTGTTGAGTCACCTGCTAAAGCAAAAACTATATCCAAATATCTAAGCAACGATTATGTTGTTAGAGCCTCAATGGGCCATGTAATCGATCTACCTACAAAGGAACTTGGTGTAGATGTTGAAAACGGGTTTAAACCTACATATAAGGTTTCTTCAGAAAAGAAGAAAGTTGTTAATGAACTAAAAGAATTAGCAAAAAAAGCTGAAAAAATATGGCTAGCTACCGATGAAGACCGCGAAGGAGAAGCAATCTCGTGGCATATTCAGAATGCACTTAAAATAAAAGATGAAGATTATGAAAGAATTGTTTTTCATGAAATCACTAAAACAGCAATTCTTAAAGCAATTGATAATCCTAGAAAAATAGATACAAACCTTGTAGATGCTCAACAAGCTAGAAGAGTTGTTGATAGACTAGTAGGTTACAAATTGTCACCATTACTATGGAGAAAGATTCGTAAAGGACTAAGTGCAGGTAGAGTACAATCTGTCGCAGTTAGATTCATAGTAGAAAAAGAAGAAGAAATAAAAGCTTTTGATCCTAAGGAACAATGGAAACTAAAAGGTGAATCAGAATTCAAGAATAAAAAAGTTCCATTTGCGCTTAACACTATTGCTGGTAAAAAGGCTAATCTAACTAAACAAGAAGAAGTTCAAACTATTCTTAGTGAAATATTAGACAATCCAAACATAGCAGAGAAAAAGAACGAAAAGACAGATTTTATAGAACTTGATGTAAAGGTTCCTTCAGACTTTACCTTAAAAACAGTAGATGTAAAAAAGACTTTATCAAAAAGAAAGCCAGCTGTTCCATTTACTACTTCTACACTGCAACAAGAAGCACATAGAAAGTTTGGATTACCAGTAGGAATGACAATGAAAATAGCTCAACAGCTATATGAAGGTATTGATATGGGTGGAGACAGAATAGCTCTTATTACTTATATGAGAACAGACTCTCTAAATATTTCAACTGAATCAGTAGACCAAATAACTTCATATATTGGGAAAACTATGGGTGATAACTATACTTTACCAAACCCACGTACATTTAAAACAAAAGCAAAAGGCGCTCAGGAAGCTCACGAAGCAATTAGACCTATTAATATAGAACTAACTCCAGATTCATTAGCTGATAAATTAGACAAAACTTTGCTTAAGCTATATACACTTATTTGGAAAAGAACAGTAGCAACACAGATGCCTGAAGCAGAAATAGAAAATACAACTATTAGTTTTACACCTAATGGAAACAGTAAGTACAGCTTTTCTACCGTTGGTAAAATTATTAAATTCGATGGTTTTATGAAGCTTTATATAGAAGGTAATGACGAAGAAACTGAAGAAGAAAACGAAGGTATGCTACCAGACATCAAAGTAGGGGATGAGCTACCTGTATCAGTACTACAAGCATTACAATCATTCACTAAACCACCTGCTAGATATACTGAAGCATCATTAGTTAAAAAGCTAGAAAGTGAAGGTATTGGACGTCCATCTACTTATGCTCCAACTATTTCCACTATTATTAATAGAGGTTATATCGAAAAATTAAAGAAACACTTAATGCCAACAGAGATTGCCTTTATTGTAACTAATTTCTTAAAAGAATTCTTTAAAGATGTTATTGATTACAAATTTACAGCAAATATTGAAGAAAAATTCGATGATATTGCAGTTGGTAAAGCTGAATGGACAAAAACAATTGAATCTTTCTATACTCCATTTGCGGAAAAGCTAGACTTTGCTAACGAAAATGCAAAGAAGCATATAGAAGAAACAGACAAAATTTGTCCTGAATGTAAAAAGAATTTAGTAATTAGAATGAGCAAATATGGAAAGTTTCTATCTTGTTCAGGGTTTCCTGAATGTCGTTACACAGAACCACTTGATGGTGAAAAAAAGCCAGAAGGTGCTAGTGATGAACCTGAAAAAGTATCAGAAGAAAAATGCCCAACTTGTGGCAAAAACATGGTTTATAAAAAAGGAAGATTTGGTGAATTCCTTGCATGCTCTGATTACCCAACATGTAAAACTACTAAATCTGAGAAAAAAGTAATCAAAGAAAAAGGCTGTCCTGACTGTGGTTCAGATGTCGTTGAAAAAAGAACCAAAAGAGGAAAAACTTTCTATGGTTGTGGGAGTTTCCCTAAATGTAAATTTGCGGTCTGGAACTTAGATGATCTAAATAAAGACACCAAAGATGATAAAAAAGAAGATAAAGAAGAGAAAGAAAATGAAAAAACTTAAATCTGTAAAAGAAAAAGTACTTAATAATTTTGGACTTAAAATTCTTTCAATAATCTTAGCTTTGGTCCTCTGGTTAATTGCTAGAATAAACTCGTAACATGCAAATCATAACAACCTGCTTAGGATATGAAAAATATTTAAAGCAAGAACTAGCCAATAATACTATTGGGTTTGTCCCAACAATGGGATTTCTACATGACGGACATTTCGCTCTTATAAAACAATCAATTAGCGAAAATAATATAACAGTAGTTAGTATATTTGTTAACCCTACACAATTTGGTAAAAACGAAGACTTTAGTAATTACCCTAGTGATATAGCAAAAGACACTCAAATGCTTGAAGATGTTGGCGTTGATGTTCTTTTTATACCTGAAGTTAATGAGCTATACCCAAACAAAGCCAAGTCACTGATGAGCATTAATATAAATAAATCTTTTTTAAATATACTTTGCGGGAAGTACAGACCTGGCCATTTTGAAGGTGTTGCCACTATTGTACTAAAGCTTCTTAATATCATTAAAGCAACTACTGCTTACTTTGGCCTAAAAGATTATCAGCAATTTATCTTAATAAAAAATATAACAACTAATATGCGTATTCCTACAAATATTGTTGGAGTAGGAACGCTTAGAGAAGAGTCTGGACTGGCTATGAGCTCTAGGAATAGCTATCTTTCAGAAACGGAAAGAGAATTAGCAGCAAACATATATAAAAAATTGAGTTTAATACAACATCAAATTACGAAAAATAGTATTATCAATATTAATGAATTAGAAAAAAGTTTTATATCCATGCTTGAAAAAGAATCAAATAAATTTGAAGTTCAATATTTAGAAATATACGACACAGAGCTTAACCCTATCAAAAATTATCAAAATAACAACACTTTTATAGCTGCCGCCGTTTTTCTTGGCAATGTTAGACTAATAGATAATTTAGTGTTCTAATGATTAGTATGTTACATATATTATCAATTGGCATAGGTGGTGCAATTGGAGCAATAGCAAGGTATTTGCTATCTTCATATAATTCCAATATACCTTTTGGAACTTTTATTGCAAATATCTTAGGAGCTATCTTAATAGGTATAATATTTCAAATCACAAACGAAATAAGCTTACCTAGCTATCTAAAACCTTTAATAATTACAGGTTTTCTCGGAGCACTTACAACATTCTCTACATATTCATTGGAAGCAGCATTGATGATAAAACAAACAGAATACACTAAAGCTATAGTATATATTGCATTAAGTAACGTACTGGGAATCTCTGGAGTTATCTTAGGCATACTTTTTATAAAAACATTCTTTATTAAATGAACTCTATCTATGACCTAATAATTATTGGCGGTGGTCCTGCCGGTATGATGGCAGCCATATCAGCAAAAACACATAATGAGAAAACTAATGTACTGATATTAGAAAAAAATGATGTATGTGGGAAAAAATTATTAATTACGGGTAAAGGTCGCTGCAATGTAACTACTGCTATCTCTGACACACAAGAATTTATTGATAAACTAGGGAAAAAAGCAAAATGGCTTCGAGATTCTTTGAATTCTTTCTCTGTAAGCGACACAATGGCTTTTTTTAGGTTATTAGGTATTGAGCTTCATGAAGAAAGAGGAAAAAGGATTTTTCCAGCAACTGAAAACGCAATTTTTGTAAGAAATAAATTAATTAAAAAAATAATAGATCAGAAAATTGATATTCAATACAATTCAACAGTAAATATTATAGAAAAAGACGAACATTTCAATATAAGCACAAAATCAAACAAAAAATACATTTCCAAAAACATACTTATTACAACTGGTGGCTTATCATACCCAACAACCGGATCATCTGGGGATGGATATACTTTTGCTGAAAAGTTTGGAATTAAGATTATCAAACCAACACCGGCACTAATAGGCCTTATTACTAAAGATTCCTGGGTAAAGAAGCTTTCAGGCCTTACATTAAAACATACGAGTATTGAGGTGTATCAAAGTAACAAGAAACAAGATGAACGTTTTGGAGACCTATTGCTAACATATGTAGGAATCAGTGGGCCAATAATTATAGATATGAGCAAGAATATTCATCACCTAATGACTACATGTTCAGACCCTGTATACTTGCATATAGACCTCAAACCAGCAGTCACTCACAAGCAGCTTGATAAGAGGTTACAATTAATCTTTTCAAGGGAAAACAAGAAGCTATTAAAAAACATTCTAGGTCAGCTACTGCCTGAAAAAATGATAGATTCATTCATTGAAATAACTGAGCTAGACCCAAACAGAACAGCTACGGAAGTAACGAAGGAAGAACGTAAAAAAATAGTTAATACTCTAAAAAAACTAATCATCACCCCAAGTGATGTTGAAGGTTTTGATAAGGCAGTGATTACAGCTGGAGGTGTGGCTTTAAAAGAAATATCTCCAAAAACAATGGAATCAAAAAGCATACCAGGATTATACTTAGCTGGTGAAATAATAGATTTAGATGCACCAACAGGTGGCTTTAATCTTCAAATAGCTTGGAGTACTGGATATTTAGCGGGTAAATCTATTAGCGAAAGTTGTTAAACTGAAGAACTACGCCAAAGTCTTCACTATTCATAGCCTGTATTACAGCTTGCAGAACATCTTTTTTAGGGGCAGTTATTTTTAGCTTGTCACCATTAATTTGAGATTTAACTTTAAACTTCTTTTCTTTTATAAACTTATTCAATTCCTTAAGCTTCTCAGAGCTCAATCCTTGTTGAATTGTAGCTATTTGTTTAACATTTCCACCCAAGGCATCTGCAACCTGCTTAAAATCCAAAAATTTGATGCTAAGCTCTCTCTTAATCATCTTCGTCTCTAGTATATCAATAAGATTATGCATTCTAGTGTCATCATCAGCTAATAAATCTATTTTAGTATCACTTCTAGTTATAGAAGAGCAGCTACCTTTAAAATCAAATCTATTAGCGATTTCTTTAACAGCCATATTAATAGCGTTATCCATCTCGTTAAGATCAATTTCGGAAACTATATCAAATGATGAGTCTTTAGCCATAACCGTATTATATCTCTTCCTTTGCCTTAAGGCAAAGGAAGAGATATAATCATAAGCCATGTCATTAGAAACAGAAATCAACAGAAGACGCACCTTTGCTATTATCAGCCATCCCGATGCTGGAAAAACAACTATTACAGAAAAGTTGCTTCTATTTGGTGGTGCAATCCAACAAGCTGGTGCCATAAAAGCAAAAAAAGCTGCAAAACATACAACCTCTGACTGGATGGAATTAGAAAAAGAAAGAGGAGTTTCCGTATCAACCTCCGTAATGTGCTTTGAATACAAAAACCATGTCATAAACCTATTAGATACACCTGGACACGCAGACTTTAGTGAAGACACATATAGAACACTATCTGCTGTAGATTCAGTGCTTATGATGATTGACTCTGTTAAAGGGGTTGAGCTAAGAACTAAAAAGCTAATGGATGTCTGTAAACAAAGAGATATCCCTGTTATTACTTTTATAAACAAGCTAGACAGAGAAGGAATGAGTCCTTTTGAATTATTAGATAATATTGAACGTGAATTAGATATAAACGCAACTCCAATGACTTGGCCGATAAGTATGGGTAAAACATTTAAAGGCATATACAATCTACAAGAAAAGAAGTTTCTAAAGTTTGATACTACCTCAAAGAATTATGTATACATGGATGTAGCTGATATTAATAGCCCAGAGTTTATCGAGCAAATAGAAGAAAATAATCATAAACGTTTAGTTGAAGATATTGAAATGATTGAAGGTGCTGTTGAGCCATTTGATTTAGGATTATACGGAGATGGGCTTCAAACACCGGTATACTTTGGTAGTGCAATAAACAACTTTGGAGTATTAGATTTGCTAGACTCTTTTCTAAAGATTGCACCAAAACCTCAACCATCTCATGCACTTGAAAGAACTGTAAATCCTGATGAGGAAAAAATGACTGGATTAATATTTAAAATCCACGCAAATATGGACCCAAAACATAGAGATAGAATTGCTTTTATGCGCATCAACTCTGGTGTGTTTACTAGAGGAATGAAAGCAAAAAACCAAAGATTAGGCAGAGATATCAAGATGGCAAACCCAATTACATTCATGGCACAAACAAGAGCCATTACAGAAGAAGCTTTTCCTGGAGATATCATCGGTATACACGATACAGGACTTATCAAAATAGGGGACACATTTACAGAGGGAGAAGCACTGACATTCACCGGTATACCTAGCTTTTCACCTGAGCTATTCAAAAGAGTTGTAATAAGAAATGCTCTTAAAAGCAAACAGCTACACAAAGGCATAAACCAATTATTAGAAGAGGGAGCCATCCAAGTTTTCAAACAAACACTTGATAATCAACTTATCCTTGGGGCTGTTGGTGAGCTTCAGTTTGATGTAGTTAAATTTCGTTTACAAAATGAATACGGAGCTGACTGCGACTATGCTCCATATAATATTGATTTTGCTTATTGGCTTAAATCTGATGACACAGAAGAATTAAAAAAATTCACAAATGAAAACAAACAATACTTAGCAATAGATCACCAAAAGAAAAACGTATACCTTTTCAGAGGGAAATGGGAAGTAGATCACCTTAAAGAGCTATATCCAAAAATTAATTTCTACAAAACTTCTGAGTGCAAGGAAAAAGACCTAGTTTAATTTTGACTTTATGTTTCCTATAAAGTTATTATAGGATAATGCAAATCATTGATTTCAAAGAACTCATTTCATTCATAGAAGATTCACCTGAAAAAAGCATACCAAAATCTATACTTATAAAAGAAATACATAAAATGAAAAAGGATTCAGAAAGCCACATCCAGAAAGCTGCTAGAAAGATTAACAGGTCTATTCTGGCAACTATTATATATATAATAGCCAATATTATATTTGTAACATACAGTCTGTATACAAACGGCGAACCACTACTAATGAACCTACATCTATTGGATATATTTATTCCGTCAATTTTGTGTATAGGCATTATTCTTAAAAAAAGAATTGCATCACTTGGAATATTATTTTATTTTATAATATCAAGCTATATCCATCTGGATATTCAGGGAATAGGTCTATTTAGCTTTTTACTTGTTGTCACTTATTCATATATATATTTGCAGGGATATAGAGCCAGCAAATCTTATCACAAACACAGTGTGCTACGAACTTAGATTCTACCTACAGAACCACCAATCATTAACGAACTAGATATTTGAATATGCTGATTGCTACCAACCAAATCCAAGTATCTATCATTTATAAGATTTAACGCTGTTTTTCCTAAAAGATGTCTATCGCCAGAAGCAGTTGTAAGCATTGGCTTTGGACCATCTAAATAATTAGGAATCTTAATTCCATCAAACCCTGTAACAGAAATATCTTCAGGAATATTCAGGCCATATCTTTCAGCTACTTTATAAAAGTAATATGCAAGTAAATCACTCCCACACATTACAGCTGTAATCTTAGGGTTATGTGAAAGTATTTGATTAACTACTATTTCAACAGTGTCATAATTATCCTGGTCTGCAACATAAACCATATCATCCTTAAAAAAAGGATTACTCTTTATTATCCCTCTTAGAAACTCTGTATGAACATATTCATTAGGATCATCACCTAACAAAACTGCAATGTTCTTATGACCACAACTTACTAGATAATTAGTTAACATTGCGGCAGATGATTCTCTTTCAATATACACAGAAGAAACAGCGATATCCTCTTTAGGGGGAGACCCACAAGCAACAACAGGTACACGGTATTTCGAAAGTCTTTCATAATATTCTTCAGGTTGTTTGCCTAAAAAAAGAAATCCTTGAAGGTTATGAATACTATAATAATCCATATCAAGATTTGTAAGAAATCTAGTTTGAAGATTTGCCTCTGAGGCAGCAGACAAAATACCCTGAATCGTTTCTCCATAAAATTCATTGCTACAAAGGCGATTAATATCATCTACAACAATACCAATATTCTGAATCTTATTATTTAGCTTTGAGTATCCTTCTTTTTGGATAACTGTATAAATCTTAGTTCTTACTTTCTCCGATATCTTATAAGGCCTGTTTAGAGCTAATGATACTGTACTCTCCGAAACATCACACAATCCAGCTATCTCTTTTAAAGTTCTCATAAATCAACCTCCTTTTCTGCTTCTCTAGCTTTGAAACACTCGAACTGAAGAATCTGACCTGGCTTAATTTTAATAGACCCTTTTTTATCAGCTTTTAACTCTGTTAAATAGTCAGTAATTTTGTTTCCTGTCAAAGTCATAGTAAAAGCTTTTACATCATCTTTGCCATATTTAAACCCATAAGTAGCAGCTATTTTACTAATAGAGTCTCCAGGTTTCACCTTGTACAAAAAAGAAGTTCCCATATCAGGATAAGCCCTTACTAATAATGTATCTTTAGGGATTTTCTTTAACGCAGAAACACGATTTTTTTCATTATTAATATTCAATGCAGCTAGTACCTTGTCAACATGCTCATAACTAGACAACATTCCAAGCACACTTCCTCTTTGGTCAAAACCGTTAAAGAATTTGATAACTTCATCAGAAGATTTAATATTAGAAAAATCTATAATCATTCTTTGTTCTAGATATCCAATAGGATCAAAATCTTTTCCTAAAGTCTTTCTATCTTTAGCGACCATCTTCTTTAAAGTGGTTAACCCTAATTCGCCATCGTCATCTAATCCATTTTGTTTCTGAAAATTTGATACAATATCAGATAATTGTGCAGAATCTTTAAGTGATAAAAGTGCATTGCTAATTACTTCAGCATCTAATCCTAATTGTGCAACAAGAAATTGTTTTAATTCTTCTACATCGGTTTCTCTACTTATATAAGTTGAACGATTGGGTTTAACCGTATGATAATCAAATACATCAGATACAATATCAGCCAAAACCTTGTCCGTAATTGATTTATCAACGTCTAATGCCTTTATGTTTAAAGATTTTTTCAATCCAATTCCAAATTCTTTACTAGTTATAGCCCCATCTTTATTAGTGTCATACGAATTCATTCTAGCGTATACATGTTTTTCTGCTTTATTATTATTTATTAAATTGTTATTACTCTTAAGGTGATTGTTTATTTGTTTAAAAGCAATATTTGATACATTTTTTAAATTAACCAATTTAGACCTCCTAGTTTTATTTTCATTATAAATATATCGTATGATTGGAAGAAGATTCCCAAAATAATTCAAAACCAGTTCAATTCTTGAATAAACTTGAATTGTAAATTTGAACAAAAAGGGGAACAATATATACTAGTAAGATATAAAACTAATAGAAGGGTGGCAATAAATGCAAAGTTCAATAATAAATAATATCGACCAGCAAACAATACCACTTTTAAAATATAACCCAGTAATTAATGTTTTAGCTCCAATAACAATAATAGATGAGAACCTTAGAAGAATTATGGAAGAAACTATCATGTTAGAGTGGAAAAAAAATAAAATAAACTTATCTATTAACCGTGCCCCAAAAAAAATAGTTAAGAACAATGAAATAAGTATTCATTTAAAAGAAGTTCCTGAAATATCTAGTGATATTAATACTCAAGTAAACATTTCATTAAAAGATGAAACATCGCTTAAACACTATGAAAAATCAGGTATTGAGATTTAAAGATAATCCCTAACATCTAAACAGTACATATTTGCTGCTTTTGCGGCTTGTATACCTGGCTCTCCATCTTCAAAAACCAAACACTTAGAGGGTTCTATATTAAAATAACTCGCAACATCTAAAAAAGTTTGTGGATGTGGCTTATGCTCCATAACATCGGAAGCAGTAACTACAATATCAAAATACTCGCCTAATCCCAACTTATCAATTACTTGTTTAACGATATCGCCTCTACTACCAGTACCAATACCCATCTTTAGCTTGCCCTGATAGTACTTAGCTACATCCAAGACTTCATCAATAATCTTAATCTTATGAATATTTTCTAAATATGCCTGCTGTTTTTCTTCTGAAATCTTGTGCGCATCAAGTGATAATCCATGTTTTTTATTTAAAATAGCTATGATCTTAAAAGAAGGAACACCTGCAAGCGCATAGAACTCTTCTTCAGAATAATCTAAGCCGTATTTCCCTAAGACTTTTTTATAAGCAACATAGTGAGTAGGCATACTGTCTATTAATGTTCCATCTAAATCAAAGATCAAACACGCTATCTGCTTTTGACTAACAATAGATTTCACATCTTCCAACATATCGGAAGCTAGTATATCATATAACTAGTTAAGACAGAGAAAGGGATACTGATGAATAAAATAATTTTAGAATCAATTGAAGATTCAATAGCACTAAAAGAAAAAATGCTACAAAATGACGAAACTTTATCAAAAATCGAAGCAGTTGCTGAACTTTGCACTAAAACAATCCAAGCAGGAAACAAAATACTTATTGCTGGTAATGGGGGCAGTGCAGCTGACTCTCAACATTTTGCTGCAGAACTAGTAGGAAGGTTTTACCTTAATAGACCTGGTCTAGGAGCAATAGCTCTTACTACAGATACATCTATCATCACCGCAATAGGTAATGATTTTGGTTTCGATCAAATATTTAAAAAACAAATAGAAGGACTTGGGAATAAAGGTGACTTATTTATTGGGATATCAACTAGTGGCAACTCTAAAAATATAATTGAAGCAATCAAAACATGTAAAGAAAAGAAGCTACAAGTTATAGGTCTTACTGGCAAAGATGGCGGAATAATGAATAATGTATGCGATATCAACATCTGCATACCAGGAAAAATAACCCCAAGAGTTCAGGAGTGCCATTCTTTAATAATTCATATTCTTTGTGAGATTATTGAAGATAATATTTTCGGTAAAACTACTTAGCTAGACGTTTCTTTTTAAAGAAATCCGTTAAAACCTGTGAACATTTATCATCCTCTATAAAAGAGTATTTTACTTTATGCACGAGCTTATCATCATCTAATAGGGTGTACTTGCTTATTACACATCCAGCCTTTGAATCCTGCGCACCAAATACAATATTACTAATCCTAGATTGAATTATTGCTCCGACACACATTACACAGGGCTCTAACGTTACATACATCGTACAGTCATCAAGCCGCCAATTACCTAAAGCAGCACAAGCCTGATTTATGGCATCAACCTCTGCATGTAAAAGGGCATTATTTTCTAATACTCGCTTATTTCTACCAACCGCAATAATTTGATCTTCATAAACAATAACAGCGCCTACTGGCACATCGTCATGTTCTAAAGAAAGTAAGGCCTGCTCATATGCTTTATCAAGGTACTTTTTATCATCCATTATTATCTCCATAATTTTTTTAACATCATAATTATACAGTGTTTTCAGGGAAAAGTTCTGTTGACAGTGAAAATTGCTCATGGTATATTTTTTAAGCCTTTGAATAAGGTGTGTTTTTGAATATTGAAGTGACTTCAATAAAAGGGCGGTTAGCTCAGATGGGAGAGCACCTGGTTTACACCCAGGGGGTCGGCAGTTCGATCCTGTCACCGCCCACCATAATTCAATTCATTTATTATTTGCTTTATAGTAAATAATAAACATGAAAAATTGTGGCCCCTTCGTCTAGTGGTTAGGACGTCAGGTTTTCATCCTGTAAACAGGAGTTCGATTCTCCTAGGGGCTACCAATAAAACACTACCTTTATTTCTAATCTTTATTACTAAAAAAATCTATCTATCGTTGAATCGAACATTATTTTTGAGCTTGCGACAAAATAATAGAGTGCGTAATAACTCCGCTTAATGAAACAAACGAAGTGCAGTTGAATTTAGCGGTTATCCTTTGAACAAAGTGAAAAGTTTCTCCTAGGGGCTACCAATAACAAACTATACTTCATTTAACTTATTATTATTTTAAAAAATCATACTATATCGAATCGAACATTATTTTGGGGATTATAATCCCCCTTCGTCATCCTATGGATGACTCTTCCCCCTTTGACCTGCACGGAGCATAGCGAAGTATAAAGGGGGCTATTCTTACATAAAGTTTCTAGAGTTTCTCTAACATGGTCTAAGTTATATAAGACATCCTCATTAATAATTCTAATGATAGAAATCCCCAGTTTCTTAAACTCTATATCTCTTTCAACATCATATTCCATTTTATTCTCATGAATACCACCATCAACTTCTATAACTAATTTCAATCTTGCAGAATAAAAATCAGCTATAAAATTACCAATAATTCTTTGCTTAACAAATCTTAATCCTAATAATTGTTTTCTTGAGAGAACTTCATACCAAAGAACCTTTTCACTCTTGGTCATTTTACTTCTTAGGTCTTTAGCTCTATCTTTCAATAATTGATTACGCTTAATTTCTATTTCCATAATTAAAGAATAACCAATTTAGCCCCCTTTATCAAAGGGGGAAAACGACGTAGTCGTAGGGGGATTATGTATTAGGGATGTCACAAAGTGACAGGGGGAAACTGAACGTTAGTGAAGTAGGGGGATTAGTATTCGTATTTGCATTTACTAAATCCTTCCCTTACAAAGGGAAGGTGTCAGCCTATGGCTGACGGAAGGGTGTTATCTATTTAATTTAGAAATTATATTGCTAGTAGAGTAGCCGTCAACGAATGGAAGTATCTGAACTTTTCCAGAAAATTCTTTTCCTACCACATCATCTGCATTATAGTCGCCACCCTTAACCAATACGTCAGGTCTAACACTTTTAATTAGCTCATAAGGCGTTTCTTCACCGAAAATGGTAATGTAGTCTATAAAATCAAAGAAAGACAATAATTCGGCCCTGTCTTGCTCTGGATTTATTGGACGATCATTTCCTTTTAATATTTTCACAGAATCATCGCTATTCAATCCCAAAACTAAAATATCTCCAAGCTTCTTAGCATCTCTCAAATAACTTAAATGACCTTTATGCAATATATCAAAGCAACCATTAGTAAAAACTACTTGTTTGCCTTTCTTTTTCTCTTGGTCCAACACTCTTGTAAGCTCTTTCTTATCAAGAATTTTTGTATATGAATCGTTCATAGCTTTAAGAAGTTCATCTTTATAGATTGGGGTAGTACCAAACTTACTAACAACAATTCCAGCTGCAGTATTAGCCATTCTCACTGCATCAGCAACTTCTAAACCAAGCGCAATCCCTAAGGATACTGTTGCTATTACTGTATCTCCAGCACCAGAAACATCGTATACTTCTTGAGCTTCAGTTGAAAAATTTAATACACCATCACGAGAAATTAATGTCATTCCTTTTTCAGATCTAGTTACTAGTAAATAAGTTAGATCATATTCATCTAATAAAGGTATGGCATTTTCTTTTACTGAATCATCATCATTAGGTATATTTAAATTTATAACTTGCTGTAGCTCACTCATATTAGGCGTAACCATAAAAGCACCTTGGTATCTATCCCAATCACTTCCTTTAGGATCTACAACTACAGGTACTCCTGCTTCTTTACACTTCCCAATAATCGTCTGACAAGTTTCATGAGTACAAGCACCTTTTAAATAATCAGAAAGAATAAATGCTCCTACTTTTTTGTTAATTTTCTTACTTAGCGCTTTCTTAAATAATTCTAATTGTTTCTGTTCTACTACAAGAGGCTCTTCAAAATCTAATCTAGTTATTTGTTGATGACCACCAATTACTCTAATCTTAGTAGTAGTGTGCTGATCTGACTTTATTGATTGAAATTCAATATCTTCATCTTTGGCTAATTTTGAAAAATCTTCACCATCTTTATCATTACCAGTAAACCCAAACAGAAAAGGCTTGTTTCCCAATTTTGCTAAGTTATTAGCTACGTTGGCAGCGCCACCGAGTGTCATATGCTCATTATCAACTTTAACTACAGGTACTGGAGCTTCAGGCGATAATCTACTTACTTTTCCAGTAAAATATTTATCTAGCATTATATCTCCATAAATAAATATCTTCTTATCGGTAGTTAATGACATATAGAACTCCTCGCTTTCCTTACATTTATTATGCTTTTTACAGGCATAATTTGCAAGCCAAGAAATGAATGAATCATCACCAAGGTTATGAATACATTCTAAAAAAAAAATTATTTAAAAAAGTAAATGTTGGCTAGAATACCATGGTAGTGTACAATAATGTTCGCAATTTGAGATTAATAGATGGTCATCGTAAACT
>CAYSAQ010000009.1:37193-75112 GCA_964429235.1 uncultured Candidatus Marinamargulisbacteria bacterium | reverse complement strand
CAATTAAATATTATCGAGAACTGTCCTCAGACACAATTTATTATACGGTACCATTCTAAAGAATGCCCTCCCCCTCATCGAGGGGGACTTGAATCGAACAAATAACTCAACTAACAGATATTACTCATTACACAATCAACTAACTTTATTTGAGGCTCCCTCGATGAGGGAGCTGTCAGCAGCAGGCTGACTGAGGGAGCCATGGGGTCACAATCTGTGACCCTTATCTTGATATCACAAATTGTGACCTCATAAAATTGATTATTGACGCTTTCTTTTTATTAAATTTTAAAGTTGACTTAATTTTTTAGATTATATATTATTAATCTATGGATACACTAATACCTAACGAACTAATCGAAACTAAAATACTTATCATTCGTGGTAAAAAAGTAATGTTGGATAGAGATCTAGCTATGCTCTATGGAATTAAAGCTTATAGACTTAGGGAACAAGTAAAAAGAAATATAGAAAAATTTCCAGAAGATTTTATGTTTAAACTAACTGAATCTGAAACAAATACAATGGTCTCGCAAAATGCGATACCTTCAAAACAAGTTCTTGGAGGAACTCTTCCTTATGCATTCACCGAATATGGGGCCCTTATGATTGCAAACATTCTAAAATCTACACAAGCCACAAAAGTATCAATCTTAATAGTAAGAACCTTTGTAAAAATGAGAGAGCTAATTTCTTCAAACATCGAAATAACTAAAAAACTCAATAAACTTGAAAGTAAATATAATGAACATGATAAACAAATAAGCACGATATTTAACTCTATTCGAATACTACTTGAACCAGTTACTCAAAATAAAAATAAAATAGGATTTATAAAAGAATAGATTCCACATCAAGCCAAAGGCTTACAGGCAAGTACGGAATGACATGGTGACGCATTTTGCGACACCTTAATAGTCTAAGGTCACAAATTGTGACCTTTAAGATTCCATTTTGGAAGCTTAGAGCACCCTTCCGTCAGTCAGCCTAAGGCTTGACTGACACCTTCCCAATTTGGGAAGGCATTTGGCTCCCCGAGTCGGGGAGCTGTCAGCAAAGCTGACTGAGGGGAAATTAAAGCTGGCCGTCTACTTCTCTCAAAATAGGAAGCATCTTATTCTCATTCATCGAAGGCTTTTCATGGTGGGTAGCCAAAGTCTCCAAAATAGCCCTATCCTGAACACCAACATCCATCAACATATTAGCCCCAATCGGCCCATGGTTATGTAAGATGAACAGATTATCTCTAAACGGAATTATTGATTTACGTTTCTCAAACTTATCAAGAAACTTACCTTCTTTAATAGAACTAAGCATCACATATAACACTCTAGATAAAACACCAATGTTCTTAGAACTCTTACCCACATCATGCAAAAGTGCAGACTTAGCCATAACATTCTCATCTACCCAATCAGTACTTCTAGTCTTCTCTAAACATTTATGGGCAACCATCAACGCATGTCGCTGATCAAACCCCTGCATACGATAGAAAAGAATCTGCCCTTGATGCCCTAGATGTTTACGGACAAACTCAACCTCAGAATAAGATAGCTTAGACTTATATGTTGCTAAGAACTGTTTAACTCTATAAAAAGGTCTACCCATAAATTAACTACCTCTTAGTGTTTAAAATGTCTCATGCCAGTAAAAACCATAGCAATCCCGTGTTTGTTACATGCATCAATAGAATCTTGATCCTTCATAGACCCACCTGGCTGAATAATAGCAGTAATCCCTGCCGCAGCGGCAGCTTCAACAACATCAGGAAATGGAAAGAAAGCATCAGAAGCTAACGAACTACCTTTTAAGGTATCCGCTCCAAGTGCTTCCTTACAATGATCAATAGCCTGTTCACATGCCCAAATACGATTCACCTGACCTGGACCAACACCAAGAGATTGCTGATCTTTACCAATAGCGATCCCGTTTGATTTAGCATATTTCACAATTTTCCAAGCAAACTCTAGATCAGCTAACTCTTCAGCAGTAGGCTTACGATCTGTTACTACTTTCAGTTCACCATCATACAATTTGCTATCTATTGTCTGCACAAGTAATCCACCACTAACCTTTTTAAGATCATAGGCTGTATCTGGTTGTTTTATTTCCATGTTATCTAGTTCCAACAAACGAATATTCTTCTTTTGTGTAAGAACCTTAAGTGCTGCTTCAGAAAATGAAGGAGCAACAACTATTTCAATAAAGATCTTATTAATCTCTTCAGCTGTCTTCTCATCAATCTCTCTATTAACAACTATGATCCCACCAAAAATAGATTTAGGGTCAGACGTATATGCTCTCATATATGCTTCATAAATATTTTTAGCACTACCAACCCCACATGGGTTAGCGTGTTTACATGCTACAACTGTTGGAGCATCATATTCCTTACAAAGCTCAAGTGCACCATGTGTATCATTGATATTGTTAAAAGATAACTCTTTACCATGTATCTGCTTAGCATCTGATAACATGCCTTTAGTATTAGTGATCTCTTTATAGAATGCTGCTTTTTGATGAGGATTTTCACCATAACGCATTTCCTGTACTTTCTCAAAAGTCATAGTCATATTCTCTGGCAAGTCATCAGCACCACGCTGTTCTCTCATATAACTTGCTATTAATGTATCGTAGCTACTAGTATGTTCAAAAACTTTAGAACTTAAATAAAAATTAGTCTTTTTAGATACTTTCTTACCAGACTTAAGTTCATCTAATACAATCGAATAGTCTTCAGGATCAACGATCACAGATACATCCTGATAATTCTTTGCAGCAGAACGCAACATAGTTGGCCCACCAATATCAATATTCTCAATAGCGTCTTCTAAAACAACACCTTCTTTTAAAATAGTGGCTTTGAACGGGTATAAATTAACTACCACAATATCAATAGTGCTAACGCCTAGCTCCTCTATCTGTTTCATATGCTCTTTGTTGGAACGCATAGCTAGAATACCAGCATGAATATGAGGGTCCAAAGTCTTAACCCTTCCATCTAAACACTCTGGAAATCCAGTAACATCAGATATTCCGATAACATCTATACCAGCTGATTTAAGGGCTTTAGCTGTCCCCCCTGTGGAGATGATCTCTACACCTAAATCTTTCAGTGATTTTGCAAATTCTACGATACCATTTTTATCGGATACACTAATTAACGCTCTCATATATTTCCTCCTAGTTTATATCTATGCTCTGCTGAGCTATGCCTTGCCGGCAATTATTAGCTTTATTGCTTCTGAATAGATAACATGTTCTTTCTCAATAATTCTTGTAGAAAGCTTATCTTCATCATCTTCTGGATATAGCGGAACTACTGCCTGCGCAATAATCGGCCCTGCATCTAACTCGTTAATAACATAATGAACGGTGGCGCCTGCAAACTTAACACCTGCATCAATTGCTTGTTGTTGTGGATGTAATCCTCTAAAAGCAGGAAGTAATGAAGGATGTATATTAATAATCTTTCCTTCAAACGCGTTTATAAAAAATGGAGTTAATATCTTCATATATCCAGCAAGAACAACTAAGTCCACGCCATGTGCTACTAATAGCTGTACTAACTCTTTATCATATTCTTCTTTGGAATCGTACCCTTTTGGGTCTAGATATATACCAGTAAGATCCATCTCTCTGGCTACCTCTAACATCTTTGAATCTTTATTGGATATAACAACCTGAGTATCAGCATTGATCATGCCGTTGTTAATGTTGTTCTGAATAGCTAGAAAATTTGAACCGCGACCTGAACCTAAGAAAGCTACTCTTAGTTTGCTCACGCAAGGCCCTCCAAGATAACTTGTTTAGACCCCTTCACCATTTTGCCGATAACCGAAATAGCTGGATCAAATTCCATAATCGCGTCAGCATTCTTTTGGTTTGTAACCATTACCATGCCAACACCCATATTAAATGTTTTATACATCTCACTATCTGCGATATCTCCTACTTTTTGTAAAGCATCAAAGACAGGAAGCCTTTCCCAGCTAGTAGTATCAATTACAGCATCAAGCTCTTTCGGAAGAACTCTTTCTACATTCTCTCTAAGTCCACCACCAGTAATATTTGCTATACCGTGTATATCAAATCTTGAACAAAGTTCTAGAACTTTCTGAACATAGATAGTTGTAGGAACTAAAGCAGCTTCTATTAACGCGTCTCTAGCTTCTCCCTCTAATTTATCAATAATTTTTCTAGCAAGACTATATCCATTACTATGAAGACCAGAAGAAGGAAGTCTTAGAATAACATCGCCTTCTGCTACTTTCTCTCCAGTAATAGCTTTCTTCTTATCAACTATACCTACTACAAATGCAGCTAAGTCATAGTCGCCTTTTTTATATACATCTCTCATCTCAGCAGTCTCACCACCAATTAGAGCACATCTACTTCTTTTACATCCTTCTACAATACCGTCAACAATTGCAGCAACCTTATCAGGCTCTACCTTGTGGATACCAATATAATCTAAAAGGAATAACGGCTTAGCGCCTAGGCAAATAATATCATTAACACACATAGCTACTAAATCGATACCAATAGTAGTATGCTGCTCTGTCTCGATAGCTAAAAGAAGTTTAGTACCAACTCCATCCGTTCCAGAAACTAATACTGGTTCATCATAACCAGAAAGGTCAGGACAGAATAGTCCTCCAAAACTTCCAAAATTATCTAGTACTTGAGAATCAAAGGTAGTCTTTACCTTTGCCGATATCTTCTTTACAGCTTCATAGCCAGCTTCTATGTTTACGCCAGCGTCTTTATAGGATAATTGTTCTTTCATTAGGTTCATTAGTATATCATAAATGCTGTTTTTTGAGGACTAGAAATCTCCACCAAACACCCTTTCTGGCTTTCCCTCAAGGGAAAGAATAATACACAACAACAAAACTATCTCCCCATTGAGGCGATATGCTGAGCTTGTCGAAGTAGGGAGATGGACGCTTTTGCGTACAGAGGGGGTGTTAATAAAAAAAAGCCCACTCTTTCGAGTGGGCTTTTAAGATAAACACTTTAATTTAAAGAAATACTATTTCTTTTTAGCGTGTGTAATAAGAGGTCTTTGTCCTTTTTCTTTAAAGCTTTCAAGAATTTGTTCTGCTTTTTCATAAGGAACTGTGATGAAACTAAAGTTGTCTCTAATTTGAATATCACTAATTTCTCTATTTCTAATATCAACTTTACTTACAATCAAATCAGCAAGTTTTGAAGCATTGTAATTATCTCTTCTACCTAATGCTACAAACAATCTAGCTTTACCTTGCAAATCAACATGACTAGCTCTTGAACCTGTATCATGAATTTTGCCATAAGCCTTAGGATTAAGATCATCATCAAAACAATAGCTTAATAATGAAGCAATTATCTCTGAAGGATCTTTGTCTTCTGTAATATCTGCTGCCCATTCTGTGTAATATTTATCTACATTGCTATCTAATAGCCCTGATAAATCTTCTGCAATTTTCTTTCTCTTGCTTTCAATAATCTGTTCAACACCAGGAACCTGAGACTTCTTGATATCTGTTTTTGCAATCTTCTGAATAAACATAAGACGCTTATACTCACTAGGAGTAATAAATGTGATAGCAGTTCCTTGATTTCCAGCTCTTCCTGTTCTTCCAATTCTATGGACATAAGCTTCAGGATCTTGTGGTAATGAAAAATTAATAACATGAGTAAGATTGTTTACATCAATACCTCTTGCTGCTACATCTGTTGCTGCAAGAATATTAACTACCTTCTTTTTAAACTGTCCTAATGTCTTCTCTCTTTGTCCCTGTGAAATATCACCATGTATTGCAGCGGCATCATAACCTCTATCAGTCATACGAGATACAAGCTCATCTACATCCATCTTTGTTCTACAAAAAATTAATCCATAAAAATCATCTACAATATCTATAATTCTAGTAAGAGCCTCAAACTTATCTGACATCTTTACTTCGAAATAAATTTGTTCAGTTAGATTAGTAGTAAGCTGTGCATTTTTTACTGCAAGTAACTCATACCCATCCATATATTTCTTTGCTAAATCAAGAATTCTTCTTGGCATAGTTGCTGAAAACAACAATGTTCTCTTTTCAGGATTTGTATACTTGAAGATTTCTTCCATATCTTCAACAAATCCCATATTAAGCATCTCATCTGCTTCATCTAAAATAAGATGATCTATCTCCTGCAATTTTAATGTCTTTCTCTTAAGGTGATCGATAACTCTACCTGGAGTACCAACAACAATATGAACACCTCTTTTTAATCTTCTTAACTGCTGATCAATAGACTGTCCACCATAGATAGGAACAACAACAATATCGTTATTGCCTGTTAAAGAATTAATCTCTTCAGAAACCTGAATAGCTAACTCTCTTGTAGGAGCTAAGATTAATGCCTGAACACTTCTTTTGTTTGGATCTATTAATTCTATAAGTGGAAGGCCAAAAGCGGCTGTCTTACCTGTTCCTGTTTGTGCTTGTGCAATGATGTTTGTATCATTTTGTAGCATTAGGGGAATTACCATAGACTGGATGTCACTTGGCTCTTCAAAACCCTTCTTATATATTGCTTTCAATACTCTATCTGAAAGCCCCAATTCACTGAATTTCTTTTTCTCTGTCATTTTTTTCCTCTTTTCTTTTCTTCAAATCGCTATTTGTAATATCACTTGTTAGTGAAATAGTTAATTTAAAAAATTAAAGATGGAAAAGTTGTTCAAATTTGGTTAATGATCAGGTATTCCGGTATTTCACGTATAAGTTTTAGTACCTCTGCATCATAACAGGTATTCTGTACTAGTCAAATTATATTACCTGCGACAATAACTAGCTGCAAGCTAGATATTCAGAAACCTTCTCTACATCTTTAGCAATTTGTTTACTAAGCTGCTCATGATTTTCAAACTTAATAGATTCTCTTATAAAACTATGAAAAGATAGCTTAACTTCTTCACCGTATATATCCCCTTTAAAATCTAACAAAAAAGCTTCTAAATCTAGTTGGCCACCTCTATCCAGCAAACTTATTGCCGCCATTAGCTCTTGTCCATCAACCAACGCTGTGCCTGCGTATACTCCAGGCAATGGCAACTGCTTCCTCTCATCTATAACAAGATTAATAGTAGGAAAGCCTAATGTTTTACCAACACCCTTACCTTTTACAACTTCTGATATGCAGAAAAAATCATAGCCTAACATACTGTTAGCCTTTTCAAGATTTCCCACTGCCAAATAATCTCTAATCGCAGTACTTTTGGCAATCTCACCATCCACCATAACTGGAGGTATAACAATCAATTCGGTCTTAAGATTGTTCTTTTTAATATACTGTTCTATTTCAAGAACCCCACCTTCAAGCCTTCTGCCAAAACGAAAATCCCATCCTACAACTATCTTTGATGGAGCAAAACTATTTTCTATAAAATCCATAAAATATTCAGCTGATCTAGATGCAAACTTTTTATCGAACTCTACAAACAAAAAGTTCTCATATAAACTTTTCTTTTCATTTAAGATTGATAGGCATTTAATATCTTTTGAAAACAAGGTCTTAGGCAATGGCCAAAAAGCTAGTGCATAGTCAGCCTTAGACAAAAGCTCATTATGCCCTAAATGACATCCATCGAAAGCTCCGATAGCTATTGAAGACCCACGTACCACATCAAGGTTTACGTTCTCATTATATTTCTCTAATAATTGTAAAGGTTCATTCATCAGTACTATTCTCCATAAATGATTCTATTGTTCTAGAATCTTCTAGCTTATAATCTGATACAGCTTCTCTTATAAGCTTACTACAAACACCAAATGACCCTAGCGCTACACCAATATCAAATGATAAAGAACGAACATAAGTTCCCTTGGAAACCTTGGCTCTCAATGTTACCCTTGGATATTCTTCTAAAGACCCCTCTGTCAGCGGAGCTGACATCTCCCCTATTAGGGGCGACTTCTCATTGCCTCCCCTAATAGGGGAGGTGACTTCACTAGAGGTGAAGTCGGAAGGGTCAGAAAAAGAAAGTAACTCCAAACTATATACAGTAACTTGTCTTGGGGGCATCTCTACTGTCTGACCTTTTCTAGCATACTCATACAAACGTCTGCCATTCTTCTTAATAGCTGAATACATTGGCGGTATCTGCTCAATATCTCCTGTAAACTGAGTTAAAACACTCTCTACTTTTTCTTTAGTTATGCCTACTGGAGCCTCTTTGCGGACAACAGCACCTTCTAGGTCGTGACTCTCTGTCTCTACTCCAAAAGTTATCTCAAAATTGTATACTTTATCTGTTCCTGATAATTCTGTAAGCTGTTTTGTAAATGGTTTCCCTACAGCCACAACTAATACACCTGTTGCGAGTGGATCTAATGTCCCTGCATGCCCAACTTTTTTCTCTCCTGATAAATTTCTGATTTTGTTTACGACATCAAATGAAGTCCAGCCAGATGGCTTATTTATATTATAAAAACCTTGAGGTATATCAGCACTCTGCTTCATTACAGACTCTCAGCATATTCCTTAATGATATTTTGAATTTCAACTATTTGCTTCTCATAATCGACTAAAGGCATAGAAGCTCCAGCAGCTCCTGGGTGTCCACCACCTCCAAATTTGCTAGCAAGCTCTCTCACACTACAGTCTTTATCTTTAGACCTGAAACTCATTTTAATTAAGTCTCCAACTTTTCTAGCTAACACAGCAACCTTCACACCTTTGATAGCTCTTATCTGTTCAATAAGTCCTTCTGTAAGACCAGCATCTTCTTCAATAAAAGAAAAAGCCACTACTTTATTATAAAATTCTACATTCCTAATTATCTCACTGAACAACTGAAGCTTTTGCAAAGATACTTGTTCGTAAAGATTCTGTACAACTTGAAAATATGCTTCCATTCCACAAATTTCTACTAAATTCATCACTATCTTAAACAATCTAGGATGTGTGTTTATATATTGAAACCGTCCTGAATCAGAAATAATAGCAATCAACAAAGCCACAGCTGTGTCAGAATCTACCGACCAACCAAGCTCTTCAAAAATATTATATAAAACTTCACCAGTTGCAGCAGATTGCTCTACTAAATTGATATCACCAAATAAGCTATTGTCGCCATGATGATCTATATTAATAACAGTTTTAAACCCTGAAAGAGTCTCTTTTACTGGGCCTAATCTATCAACATTGCTACTATCCAGAACACAAACCACATCGGCATTAATGTCAGCTATCTGCTCTAATGTAACTCTTTTATCTTTATTTATAAGTGAGAACTCTGCCCATTGCTCTTCTTCTAGATTGTTGTAATATACGAAAAAAACTTTACCGATACTAGATAGGTAATTGCACATAGCAACCACAGAACCAACAGCGTCACCGTCAGGGTAATCATGAGCTAAGACTAGAACACCTTTGCTCTGAACAAGCTTTTCTTCTATTTGGAATAAAACATTACTTGAGACCACTACTCGTCCTTTGGTATATCCATAGAATTCAAAGTATCCAGGACATCTCCACCAATTTTAAGTGATTCATCTAAAACAAAACTAAGTTCTGGAATCTTTTTTACTTTTATAATTTTTGCTAATCTGCTTCTTATGAAACCTTTTGCTGCATTAATTTTTTCTAAATCTTTTTCGCCAGCTTTTGTAAAAAAACTAACGTAAATCTTTGCAAAAGAAATATCTTTAGCTAATTTTACATGGCAAATGCTAAAAAACTGAATTGGTTTTTTTAACTCTGTATTAATAATTGGATAAATAGCTTTTTTTATCTCTTCAGCTACACGTATATGTCTTTCAACCATTGAGTTCTCCGGGGGATTATATAGGCTTTACTTCTTTTAAAGTAAATACTTTTACTAAATCGCCTTCTTGAAAATCATCAAAACCATCAATAACGATACCGCATTCAAAGCCACTAGAAACTTCTCTTATATCTTCTGTGAATCTCTTCAACGAATCAAGACTACCATCATAAATCATTGTGTCGCCTCTATATATTTCCATATCATTGCCTCTTACTACTTTACCCTCGGTAATGTAACATCCAGCAATAGTACCAACTTTAGAGAATTTAAATAATTGTCTTACTTCAGCTGTACCTGTTAATTCTTTTTCAAACACAGGCTTAAGCATACCTTTAACAGTAGACTCTGCATCTTCTAATAATTTATAAATAATACTATATAATCTTACAACTACACCTTCATCTTCGGCCTTAGTCTTAATAGAAACTGGAACACCTACATGGAATCCCATTACAATTGCATTTGAAGCTGATGCTAACATTACATCAGATTCAGTAATAAGCCCTATGCCACTATGTACAACGTGAATACTTGCGTCTGTAAGCGCTATCTTCGCAATAGAATTAATAATTGCTTCTAATGATCCTTGAACATCAGCTTTAATAATAAGATTTAATGTTGTCATTTCTCCAGCATTAATCTTTCTAGAAAACTCATCAAGAGTTACTGTCTTCTTTTGCTGTCTCTTTAAATCTATCAACTCATCAGCTCTACTATTAGCTATTTTCTTAGACTCTTTGTCTGTAGTAACTACTTGCATTACATCTCCGGCTCCTGGAACATCTGAAAGACCTAAAACCTCAACAGGTGTTGATGGGCCAGCTTCTTTAATCTTATTTCCTTCATCATCGATAAGTGCTCTGACTTTTCCGTATACTGGACCAATAACAAACGGATTACCTATTCTTATGGTTCCACTCTTAACAAGAACAGTCGTTACAGGACCTCTAGTGATTGAAAGATGAGATTCTAATACAATCGCCGTAGCTTTTTTATTAGGATTAGCTTTTAACTCTTCTGTCTCTGCAACAAGTAAAATCATTTCTAATATATCTTCAATACCAGTTCCTTCTAAAGCTGAAATAGGAACACATATTGTGCTTCCTCCCCAATCTTCAGGAACTAATTCATACTCAACTAATTGCTGTTTAACTTTATCAGCATTTGCATCTGGCTTATCCATTTTGTTAATAGCAACTATTATTGGCACTTTTGCTGACTTAGCATGGTGGATAGCTTCTTTTGTCTGAGGCATGATTCCATCATCGGCAGCAACTACTAGAATTACAATATCAGTGATATTTGCACCTCTAGCTCTTATTTCAGTAAAAGCTTCGTGACCAGGAGTATCAATAAATGTTATTCTTTTTCCATTAATATCTACTTGATAAGCACCTATATGCTGAGTAATTCCACCAGATTCACCATCAGCAACATTTGTGTTTCTAATAGCATCTAATAATTTAGTTTTACCATGGTCAACATGTCCCATTACCGTAACAACTGGAGGTCTTTCTTTTAAAAATCGCACATCTTCTTCGATCTCAGACATATATACATCTTCAACACGTTTCTGCTGTTTTTCAGCTAAGTTAGTCTCTTTACGCTCAAGCATAATATTATATTCAAGTGCAATATCTGCAGCTAACTCAAATTCAATGTTCTGGTTTAGATTTAACATCATTCCCTTTTGAATCATTAATGTCATAACACTAGTAAGTGGAGTTTCAATCAAATCACAAAAATCTTTAACAGTAAGGCTATTGCCTTTAAGTTCAATTATTCTAATCTCTTCTTCAGGCTCTTCTTCATCCTGTTTTTTCTTGCTTTTCTTCTTTGGAGCTTCTTCAACTTCTGAATCTTCTGCAGATACTTTAACTTCTACTGCAGATTCTTCTTTCGTTGGATTCTCAAGTTCTGCAAGGTATTTTTTTACCTTTGCAAAATCATCATCACTCAAAGCTGAGGCATGACTCTTCACTTCTATATCTATTTTAGATAAGACATTAATTAACGCCTTATTAGTAAGTTCTAGTTCTTTTGCTACCTCATGTACTCTCAAAATATAATCTCCTTAAAAGCTATAAGCTCTCTTTTACCTTATCAAAAACATCTAAATCAATATTACTAGAAGCACTTTTCACTTTATGCCCAATCTCTTCAAGCTTAGCCATAAAATCTTTTTCTCCCAGTCCTAAACTTGCAGCAGCTTCATTAACCTTAATCTTTTGTGCTTCTTCTTCTTGTTCTTCAGAAGTAACATCTTCTGCAACTGGATCTTCTGCAACTTTTTCTGCCGCAGCAGCTCCCGCATTTTTTTCTGCCATTAATTTTTCAAGTAAGTTTGATTCAACTTCACTTGCTTTAACAACATCGATACTCCAGCCTACTAAACGTGATGCTAATCTTACGTTAAGTCCGCTCTTGCCGATTGCTAAAGAAAGCTGATCATCTTCAACTAATGCTTTTGCCTTACGCTCTTCTTCATTAACAATTTCTACCCTTGTTACAACCGCAGGTTTCAATGAATTAGAAATAAATTCTTGTGGATTATCTTTCCATTCAATAATATCTATCTTCTCACCATTAATCTCTTTTAATATATTTTGGATTCTAGCACCCATTCTACCTACACAAGTTCCAACTGCGCCAACTTGCTCATCATTAGATTTAACAGCTATTTTTGTTCTATAGCCAGCTCTTCTAGCGATAGACATGATTTCGATAATTCCTTGTTGAATCTCTGGAACTTCTAGTTCGAACATCTTCTTAACAAGGCCTTCATGTGATCTAGAAACAATAACTTCAGGACCTCTATTAGTTTTTACGATTTCAACGAAGAATAGTTTGATTCTGTCTTTAATACGATACTCTTCACCAGGTATCTGGTTTCTAAGATCTAGAACAGCTTCAGTTCTTCCAAGATTAATAAGATAATTCTTGCCTTCTTTTCTCTGAATAACACCTATAATCAAATTGCCAATTCTATCTTTATATTCTTCAAATATAGAATTCTTCTCACTCTCAACAATACGTTGCATAATAACTTGCTTCGCTTTTTGAGCAGCAATTCTTCCAAATTCAGGAGGGTTAAACTCAACATCTATTTCAGCGCCGACTTTAACTTTAGGATCATATGCCTTAGCTTCTTTATGAGATATTTCAAACATAGGGTCTTCAACAGTCTTTACTACTTCTTTTGTAGCGTAAATTCTGCCTACACCTTCTTTTTCATCTAATACAGCTTTTAAATTCTCATCTGTACCATGGTATCTCTTTGCAGCCATTACTAATGCGTCTTCTATTGCTAGCATAACGTCTTCCTTAGGAATGCCTCTTTCTGCTTGGATCTGGTTTACTACTTCCTGCAAACCCGGTATATTGATCATCTTCCAACTCCTTGTTAATTTATATCTAACATTATCTTTATATAAAAACAAAAAAAGTGGGACAGCCCACTTCTCTTAGCCAAATTATTATAATACGTAAGACACCATACTGCAAGTATAGATGAAAAGGCGCTTAGATAGCTTCTAACATTATAGAATCACCTTTCATATAGACCTTTACAATATTTTTCTTGTTGGAAATAATATGCCCTTCAGACTGCCCTACTGGAGCAACAATAATAGTAGCGTTACTAGCCAACAAAGTTCTGTTAACTCTTTTTACTTTAGGAAGGAACAATACATCACTATTATAATTTTCTTTAGAGAAACTTTCTACTAGTCTAAAAGTTAGCAATTTATCCTTTATATATAATTGATGGCTATCTCTATTTAACTCCACGTCTCCCCATAATATAAATTTACCTATAGAAGAATCATCATCCAAACTTATTATAATATCTGGCTTATATAGATATGTATGCTTCAGCAGATACGCTTCTGCCTCTGGATTTCTTTCTGACACCACCATTAACACTCTATTCCTATTAACGTATATTGAAGAAAACCAACTCTTATTATTAATAAGGTATAATTCATGAATAGGTTGTCTTGATATGAACCAAATATTAGAAAGCAAACCCGCTACAAGTATAGTTGCCCATATAATATGATATTGCCTGAATAATTTACGATTATAAATCCAACAGATAAAGAATAGATAATAAATAACTACATTGAACATAAATGCATGCCTGAAATATAGACTACGCATTGAGAATGAGAACATGGCGTCAGCAATGATCTTCACTATCACCATTAGCCCAAAGACAAATTGCAAAAGCGACCACGCAACTATGGGAATTACCAAGCTAAGAAGTAATCCGAGAAAACCCACAATAACTATTACTTCAACCAATGGACCCAACAAAATGTTCGCAAATAAAGATAATACATCAAAACGATGATTCACTAGAAATATCACTGGCGAAGTAGCAAGAATTGGTCCCAATGAAATGGCTAATGGTTCTTTAAGAATATTCGGTATATACGGATTATCCTCTAGCATTGTTTGTATACGTGGCGAAATCTCTACAACTGCAAATGTTGCGCAAAAAGATAGGATATAGCTAAGAGAAAACAACATGCCAGGGGAGAAACAAAGCATAATAATCCCCGTTAAGGACAAAACTTGAAGAGAAGTCTTTTGTCGATTGCTATAATTCAGAAACACAGTAATCTGCATCATGATTACTGCCCTAAGAACTGAAATATCTCCGCCCACAAACAAAAGGAACATACTGTTAAATAGCAATATAAAAATAAAGCTGATGCTTTTGGGCAGATCAAATACTGCTAAAATCTTTATTAGAATACTTGTTAGTAATGCAACCTGTGCGCCAGAGACAACAAGCATGTGTAATAGTCCCAGATTTAGAAATACATTCTGCAAATCTTTATCAAGCTCTATTCCATTAACACCTATTAATAAACCTGTCAGAAAATTTGCATAATACTCTGGCAAATGAATATTCAGATTCTTTATCATTAATCTTTTCAATTTAAATATAACTGTTAATTTACTTTTATTGATACGAATAAGTTGCCGAGGCAGTAATTTCGCTACTGGCCTAGTTATCAAACTAAGGTTGTCATCATCTTCCTGCACCTGAAGCTTTCCAGTTACTAGAATAGTATCTCCGACAATAAAGCCATGTGCCTTTTTATATACAATCAGCTTCTTTGATGCCAACTGTGGATCCTCTCTTATTTTTAAAATAAATCCATAGTTATAAACTTTCTTTATAACACCCTCTACTTTTACAGAAGCCCCATTCATTTGCTTGATTAATTGATAATCACTTCTAGCATCTCTAACTATATTGTTTGTATAAATAAAAAATATCAAAAATATTATTGTTAACGAAAGAAGATTTCTTAAAACTTTTTTCTTCATAAAAGTGTATAGAACTGAAACAGTTAAAACGAATAAAGGGAACCAAGGAGGGCAATACACTCCTGCTATTACTGCAAATATTACTGTAATATAAATGATTATCATCATACGTAATATAATATCCCTCTATTATTTATTACGTCAAATATATGTCGTGATATAATTTATTATTATGAATAAAGATGATATATATTCTAAGTCCATGGATCCACTACCCTCTTTCTCATTCAATGAGAATGTAGCAAATGTTTTTGATAACATGATAAAACGCTCAGTTCCTTGTTATAAAGAGACTCAACAACTTATCGCTAATACAGTTATAAACTTCTACAAAGAAGGATCCGTAGCGTACGATCTAGGATGTTCTACTGGAGAAACTTTTAAAACAATACTCAAGCTGACAAACCAACCTATGAAGATGATTGGCATAGACTCATCAGAACCTATGATAAAAAAAGCAAAAGAAAAATGCACAAACAATAAATCCATAGAATTTATCTGCGACGATATATTAAACGTTGAATTCCAGCCAACTTCAGTAGTAGTGCTAACCTATGTCCTGCAGTTCATGCAGATAACTGACAGACTTGAGCTACTTAAGAAAATTAATAAAGCTATGCTACCATCAGGTGCAATGATAATCTTTGAGAAAATATACAGCCAAGAATTCAAAGAAGAGTTTATTGAACTACATGAACTTTTTAAGGAACAACAAGGTTACTCTAAGATGGAAGTGAAACAAAAGCGTAAAGCACTTGAGGATGTATTGGTCCCAATGACATATGAGGAAAATAAAAAATTATTGGAAGATGCTGGATTTACTAAAGTAGAAAAATGTTTCCAATATCTAAACTTTTGCGGGATACTTGTTACAAAATAAACAAGGGGAATAAACATGTCTATTCTATTTATATTGCCTCATGAAAAAATAAAAAAGAAACAATATATTCAAACACATCCTCCTTTGGGAATAAGTTACCTAATTTCTTACTTAAAGAGCAAAAACATCTCATGCCATGGCATTGACCTTTCAATTGATAACGAAAACTCTATATACAAATTAATAGAAAATCACAAAATAGAATATGTTGGACTAACAGTAAACTTTCGTACTCTTAATGTATCCGTTGAATTGTCAAAAATTATTAAACAAAAATATCCAAATATTACAATAATATGGGGTGGGCCTTTTGTTCATTTCGTACAAGATTATGTTAATAATAATTACTTAGACTTCATTATTTTGGGGGAAGGTGAAGAAACATTAGAGAAAATAATAAACGAATCTAAGAAAACTGACTTTCGACCATACGAAATACCAAATATAGTTTTCTCATATGAAAAAAAAGCAATACAAACTCCTAGAGAGGCGTCTTCAATTCCTTTAGACAAACTTCCCTTTCCTGACCGAGAATGGTTAGACCTTTCAAAATACAGCAACCCCCTAATCACTGAGCAATGTTATATTACAGGCAGTCGCTATTGCCCACATAATTGCAGCTTCTGCATAAATGCACATAACAATAACCCTTACAGAATAAGGTCTGTTAATAATATTGTCGAAGAAATTCGTTTTATTAAAAAAAACTATCCTCAATACAAAAGATTTTTAATTGTAGATGAAACATTAAATACTTCCGAGCATCGTCTAATAAATTTCTGCAATGAAATAGCTAAAGAAAAAATTCAATGGATTTGTAACATACGCGCAGAAAAATATATGACAAAGAAAGAAAACCTTCAACTTATAAAAAATGCTGGAAATATACTAATTAATATTGGGATAGAAAGTGGATCTGAAGAAATACTCAAAACAATCAATAAAGATATATCACTAAATAACATACAAAAAATATTAGAAATTACTACATCTCTAAAAATGCCAGTAGTTGCAAATTTCATGATTCCACACGTACAAGACACTATTAAAACTGTACAAAAAACAATGGACTTCATGACTCACTTAGCAAATAAGTACCTAACAATACCATTAACATTAAGAACTACTATTTTCCCTACTAAAGAAAACTCAGAAATAATAAATAAATATGGGATAATAATAAATGACTTAGGAGAAATACAAAGAACTAAAAATATTCCATATGACTTACTTAACTTGCATGCACAACAATCTCAAGAACTAAAAAAAATGAGCTCAATAAAACATGCACAACAACTTACGACCTGTTTAGGTCTAGATATGAATGCAATAATAGCAATTATAAAAGACCCAAATCAAAATACAAAAATTCAAGAAATACTAGATACCGTATTTTAAACAAAATTAATACAAATCTAGTATAATTAAATAAATGAATATATATATCGCAGAAAATTCTACTTATCAAATAAACGAAACTCGTGATAAACGCTGGGCAGTGCCATATTCTAACGAAGCTACTAATGCTAGAGCCGAAATCTTATTAGAAAACAACATCAAATATATAAAAGGTAAAAAAATATTAGACCTTGGCTGTCATTTTGGCACAATGGCTTATATTTGCTCATCGCTAGGAGCTAATATAATAGTAGGCATAGATGGAGATGCAAATTTAATTACTCAAGCTAATGACTTTGCAACTCAAACGAATATAGCTAATGCTGAGTTCATAAAGGAAGAGGTAATAGAATACCTAACAAACTTAGAAGAAAACTCTTTTGATACTATTCTATGTTTTGGTCTTCTTTACTATATACCTGATAACTTTCACTTACTTAAGCTAATGAGAAAAGTAGCAAAAGAGGCAATCATACTAGATACATTTACTGCTTACTATAATGCTATTCAAGGTAAAGATGGACCAACATATTTTAAAACTCTTACTGAGGAATCATTGCAGCTTCCTATCATGCTACATTCTGTTACTAAAGCAAAAAAACAAAAGCATTATGAATTAGAACAGAATACCTTTAAGAATCAACCACAGCAAAACCCATTAACATTGCTTACTTGCCCTACAAAATCGCTATTGGAACTATATTTCCAAGCACTTAATACAGAATTTGTTCAGTTGGATTGGTCAAAATATACTATTAATAAAGATATTAAGTGGCAGGACTTAGAACCTCCTGGCGCTAAGATAGACTCTCATTGGTCTGATATATATTCTAGTGAAATACGGGTTAGTTATCTACTACTCAAGTAGTCCCCTCCTGCTGCCTTACCCCCTGTAGTTTAGCAGCAGCCCTGTAAGTTTTATTAAAAGAACTTAAAGTAGCCTGCTAGGTTCTGACGAAAATCTCTTTTCGAAATAACTGGAGCTAGTTCTTTATACTCAAGCTCTTCTTCCATGATGCCTAATATATTTTTAGCATTATCAACTGACGTCCATTTAGAATTCTTTATTATAAACTCTACTCTACAAACATCTTTGTCTTTAATAATCAATTCAAGTGACTCATCACAAACTAAGTTGTTATAAGATTCTATTTTATCTTGCATCTTTTGTAGAACCATCTCATATACCTCTTGTTTATTAGTATCGAGACTCTGAACTTCATCAATAGTTAATACTCTATTAGTCGAACTCATTTCTTCCCCCCAATTTATCTTTACTATTAAACTATTCCCTCTTTATAGAGCAGCTAAACATAAAAAACATCATATTTTTCTGTTCTTTTGTTAGTATATATAGAGGACTGTTAATCAGGAATCTGCTATAATAAACAAAATTTTACAGGAGACATCAAATGGCTAAAATAACTTCAAATGCAGTTGCAAATGTACAGAGAACTTTCTTTAACCAAGTATTTTCATGGATGACATTAGGCCTTCTTACTACAGGAGCTACATCAATGTACGTAGCCTCTAGCCAATCCTTAATACGTTTCTTCTTAGGTAGTCCATTTATGTTGTTCGGATTAATTATCTTAGAATTGTTTGCTGTAAGTATAATTGTAGCCCGCTTAGACAAACTAAGCGTTGCCCAAGCATCTTTAATCTTCTTGGGTTATTCATTATTAAATGGGATTACTCTTTCTGGATTATTCATCATGTATACCGGAGCATCTGTTTCCTTAGCCTTTTTTATAACAGCTGCTACTTTTGGAGCAATGACATTTTACGGATATACAACTGAAAGCGATCTTTCTAGTTTAGGAAAACTTGTATTCATGGGACTAATCGGAATTATTATAGCAAGCGTAATCAACATATTCCTGCAAAGTGCGGTCTTCTATTGGTTGATATCTTATGCAGGTGTTGCAGTATTCATTGGACTCACGGCTTGGGATGTACAGAAGCTCAAACGCATATCAGAAAATATAACTGATGAAGAAGGCGGCAAAAAACTAGCTATTTATGGTGCACTTACACTTTATTTAGACTTTATTAACCTGTTCCTATTCATTCTAAGAATAGTGGGCAACAGAAGCAGAGATTTTTAAGAAAAGGAAAAAAATATGGGACAAAATATAACTGAAAAAATATTAGCAAAAGCAGCAGGTAAAGAAAATGTAACACCAGGAGATAACGTTTGGGTAAACATCAACGTACTTATGACACATGATGTTTGTGGACCTGGTACTATTGGGATTTTTAAAGAAAAGTTTGGACAAAATGCAAAAGTATTTGATAAAGAGAATGTTATAATCATCCCAGACCATTACATTCATACATGTGATCAAAAATCACATAGAAATATTGAAACACTTAGGGAGTTTGTAAAAGAACAGAACATCCCTAATTTCTACGATCCAGCAAACGACACCTATATGGGAGTATGCCATGTGACAATGCCTGAAAAAGGTCATGTAAGGCCTGGTGAGATTATCTTAGGAACTGATTCACACACATGTACTCATGGAGCTCTTGGAGCATTTGCAACTGGAGTAGGAAATACTGATGCAGCTTTTGCATTGGGCACAGGGAAAACTTGGTTGAAAATTCCTGAGACTTGCAAGTTTATCCTTAATGGAGAAATGCCTAAAAACTTAATGGCAAAAGACCTTATCTTGCATATTATTGGAGATATTGGTGTTGATGGAGCTACTTATTGTGCTATGGAATTTGAAGGCACAACAATAGATAGCTTATCAATTGATGAAAGAATGACTATTTGTAACATGGCGATTGAAGCCGGTGGTAAAAATGGAATCATTGCTCCTGATGAGAAGACAATTGCTTATGTAAAAGAAAAAACTAATGTAGACATGACTGTAATGCAAAGTGATGCAGATGCAAACTATCGATATGTAAAAACATACGATGTTTCAAAACTTACACCATGTGTAGCTGCACCACATTCTCCTGATAATAAAAAATTAGTTAGTGACTGTAAAGACACTGCTATAACACAAGCTTATATCGGTTCTTGTACGGGTGGCAAAATTACTGATTTTATTGCTGCTGCAAAGATTCTTAATGGCAAAAAAGTAGCTGTTACAACTTATGTTGTTCCTTCTACTACTTTTATTGAAAAACAAATGAATGAAGAAACTATTGATGGCAAAACATTAATGCAAATCTTTAAAGATGCTGGATGTAAGATTGGTGAACCATCTTGTGCCGCATGTCTTGGTGGTCCAGATGATACTTTTGGCAGAACACATGGCGACGAAGTTGTAATATCTACAACAAATCGTAACTTCCCAGGGAGAATGGGTTCTATGCAATCATTTGTTTACCTTGCTTCTCCGTATACAACTGCGGCAAGCGCTTTGACGGGTAAAATCACTGACCCAATAGAATATTTATAAGGAAGGACAATCACAATGAAAGAAAAAATAACTGGAAAAGTTTATGTACTAGGAAACAATATTGATACAGACCAGATAATTCCTGCAAAATTTCTAAGCTACAACCCTTCCTTAGAAGAAGAAAGAAAATACTTTGGCAAATTCGCACTTTGTGGAGTTCCAGAAGGACAACAAGGTCTTCCTACTGGAGACAAGCCTTTTGTAACTGCAGGATTTTCATCTGAATACAAAATAGTTATTGGTGGAGACAATTTCGGTTGTGGGTCTTCTAGGGAACATGCACCTTTAGCACTTAACGAAGCTGGAGCTGAAGTAGTAGTGGCAAACTCATTTGCTAGAATCTTCTACAGAAACTCTGTAAATGGTGGATATGTAATACCTTATGAAACAACATCTACGTTAACTAAAGTTTTTAAAACAGGTGATGAAGCAGAGCTTAACATTACTGAAAACACTATAAAGAATATTACTACTGGTAAAGAATTTTCACTAAAGGAACTTGGTGGAATTTTGCCAATTCTTGAATCTGGTGATATCTTTAAATATGCTAAAGCAAATAACATAAGCTAGGAGAAAATATTAATGTTTGAACATATGATAATTAAACTACCTTTATTGCTGATTTTAATAGTATTAATGTATCTTTTTATTGGAGCAATCAGGCAAGATGTTAAAGCAAAAAGGCCTTTCTTTCTTGCAATAGATAGTGACGAGGACCAACCCTCTCCCTAACCCTCTCCCAAGAGAGGGAATAATACAAAGATAGTGGGTTAAATAGCAGTTCCTTTTTTATGCTTATCTTTTAAATCCGAAACTACATCTTTTGAATCATAGTGTTCTGAATCTAAGATTTCTGATTCTATATCTTTAGCTTTTTCAGTTACAGCCTCTTCTTTAGCAATATCTAAGCCGTTCATAATGACTTCTGGCTCTTTCTCTATAGAATCATCAATAATATGTGTGATTTCTGGCTGATCGTCAGGGAGAGAACCCTCAACTACTGATTGTATGCGATTCTCTACTTTATCCAAATCAACAAATACTTTATCTTTTGCCTCATCTAATATTACTGCCTGATCTTCAACTACAGTATCTTTGATAGATATTGACTCTAATCGGTGTTTTTCTACAAAGTCAGCTGCTTTCTCTACATCCATTCCCTGCATAGGGAACAATCCTTCATCATCCAGTTCTGATAACCATTCTTTTATCTCTTCTCTTGAATATTCAGTACTTATAAATGGGCCCATCTTCTTTGTTATTTCTTCAATTCTTTGCTCAAGCTCTTTTCTTTTTTCTAAGAGCTCATCCCTTATTTGCTCAACACGGCTAAACTGAACAGCAGTTATCTCTTTATCTAACTTATCAGCAAGCTGTTTCTTCTTGTCTAAATCATACTTATCTATTTCAACAATTAGTTTCTTATTGGTTTTATTCTCACTATTGTTTATCTCCAAAGAATTTTCAGCCACCAACTTCATATTTTTCGAAATTTCCTTAAAATGAGATAGACTTTTAAGAACATTACTCTTGGGGAAATAATTAAGAATGCCAGTTAAAACTTCTGCTGGATAAAAGAACAAAACATTTACAAAACCATCTGCACTATCCCCTTCAATAATATCCTTAAATGCAACTATTATCTGATTATTAAAATCTTCCATTAAGGAATAATCATTGTGCTTGATGTTATTAAACTTATTTATCAATGAAACTATTCGTCCTAAATACTGAATATCTTTAACAGCGTAAACACGTAATCCGCGTTTAATTTTTTTTAGCACAAAATCTATAGCTAAACTGAAATTCTTCTTTTCACTTAAATTACTTAAAACTTTTTCTATTTCCATTATTTACCTATTTCCGCTGCCATCTTTACAATCAAGTCACTGGACAATACCTTATCTATTGCCTTATTAAATGCTTGCAAGTGATAATTAGGTATGACTCCCGATTCAGGAGCACTCCACTCCACATCCCCTGCATCCTCTAAATCATTCATCTCGCCAATTATCTCTTTCGCAGTTTGCTTAACAAAAAATTCTTCTTCTTCTTTAAACTTTTCTCCTAATTTTTCTTGTAAATCCATTGCTTCAATCAATTTATCTTTTAAGTTTATATCCACTTCTACTGGGGAACTAAGAGTATCTCCAAAAACATCCTCCGCCTGCTCAGGCGCAACCTGCCTTAAAAGTGCTATTGGATCTGCCGAAATAATAGAACTAATTTTTTCTATATGCTCTGTTTGTAATGGAATAATATAACGGGTCATACATTCAATAAAAATAAACGCCCTATCCATTATATACTTATCATTTTGGCCTGCAATATATTCTACTATTCCAACACTATCAATTGGCGTCATCAAAACAGCTCGTTTCAAAAACTCATCCTTATCCTTTGAGTCTAATACTTTCTTTACAGCCAATAGTCCATACTCTTCTTCTGCCTCAGAGATATATTCTTCTACAGGCTTAACATCTGAAAAAGATGCCAACTCTTTCTTTAACTCTTTTATCCTATTCAGAACAGTATGTTTTTTTGTTAATTTCTTTATTATTTCTTGAAAAAAAACAGACTGAAAGTTTTTCATCATTGAGGCTGACCTAGGATTAAAACTAAGTATGTCTTTATTAAACATATCAACAGGATCACCTGCTTTAAACTTAAAAAGCATATCTACTAAAATTTCTAACATCTTTCGTTCTTCAACATTTTCAATATTTGGGATAGTTGACTTGGCTAACTCTACTTCTAAATAAAAATCTTCCATAAAACTATCGATATTATATGGACTAAAATACAGATCATTTTGCATACTATAAGGCACAAAAACTTTCTTCTCTATCTCTGTCCACTCAGGACATGCCGTATTTATTATCTGCAAAATATTATTATAATACAGCTGAAATTTATCATCTTCTAACTCTGGATTATACTTATATACTTCTTTCATTGTATCCAAAATTCTCATAATTGCTGAAAAGTCATTGCATTCTTCAATCATTCTAGTCTGAATCAATTCATCATTAATTATTAAAGTCATACTAATAATGGCACCTAGCACAACCTCAATCTTATATACATGATCTTGCATGGAAAACTCAAAAATATTACCATCAAGCTTAGGATGAAACGAAAAGGAATCCATGTCTTCTAAATATTTATTCAATAATTCTTCTGAAACTTCTCCGCTATCATCAGTTTCTAAAGAATAATCTAAAAAATCCTTCATTAACTTATATAATTTCTGACTCTGAAAGGATACTTCTCTTTCTTTTCTGAAATCTAAACCCTTTGGAACATAATCACCTTTAATCGTTACTCCTAAAGTATGCTCTATTATATATCCAAACTCATCTGCCAACATGAGAGCTTTATCAAACCTCTTTTTTAGATATGCTTCTTTATCCATTAGCTTCCCTTTCTTGCCATTTCTACTTGATCGATACCCTTTAAAATCAGCTCATAACCTCTTTTTAGAACTGCGCCTGATTTATCTAACTCTGATTGAACCCTCTTCCTTAACTCTTTTAGTGTATTATCTGACATATATCCAAGAGCATCTGTCACCGCTGCCCCAAGCGTTGGTAACGAGATCAATAGATACTGTACAGATAACTCATAACTATCTACAAGTGTTGATAATGCTTTCTGATTAAGTGCTTGCGCCACTTGTTTATTCTCATAAATAGATAACATCTTTAAAACTGATGCAAATCTCTCTTGAGGACCTAACTTCCCATTATTAATAGCTTCAAATAAATTGGAGAAAATACTAGGTTTCATGTTCAACAAATTACTGAGATGTTTAGAAAAATCAGCCATACTCTCTTTGCTCCATGAACTGCTACTTAAGAAATCCATAATATATTCTTCAAGATATTCAATTACCTTCTCATCACTTAACAAACTATTATTCATTTTAATACGTTTAAAGACTTCAGCTATTGCCGTATAATCTTTTGCTAATACCTCAACAGGAATTGCAGTTGAACTAATATTTGCGGGCACATTTGTCTGAACTTTTTCTTGAATTAAGTTAACATCCAAACCAGAAATCCTGCTTTTACCAATTCCTCTTACTATATCCGAGAAATTCTGCAGAAAAATATTACTAGCTTCCTGCTTTAATTCTAATTTAGAAGAATTTTTTATCACCGCAGATACTGTCCGTTGTTGGTCTGGCTTAGATTCTTTTCGCAATTTTGCGACCAAAGTGGGCACAACTTGCTTAATAGAACTATCATCCACTTTAACTAAAGAAATGAGGACATCTAATAGTATTAGTGTTTTCTGTGTTACTGCTGATATATTTTCTGTTTTTGAAACAGTTATTGAAGCCAGCAGATTATTAACAAAATCTTTCTTTTCAATATCATTAAGATTCATTTTACGCAACAACTCCTTAGCCAACATGGCAAAGCTGTTTACATCTTTTATTGATTGATTATTCGCTAAATATTTTATTATTAAATCTTTATTTTTTTGCACTAATTTTGGATTATTGTTAAAAACCGAAAGTATTACTTCTGAATCCTTTATTTTCAACAACTCTTTCAGTTTATCTTCAAAACTCATTTCATTATTAGACATACTTAATATTTCATACGCCTTTTGTTCTTTGTTTTTTGTTATATTTAAGAAATTGCTTGTTTCTACCGCATTAGCTGCCAATTCTGCCAAAGCACTTTTCTGTTCTTTGCCTAAACTAGAATTTAAAATATTTTTTTCTAATAATGACATAACTTCTGAAAACTTATCGAATCTAACCAATTTATTTTCTTTAAAGTCTTTTAGTGCTGTTCTAAATGAATTATCTGCTGTAATTATTCCAATAGCTAAAAATGAACTTATGTTTTTTTCTAATAAAGAATGAAGGTCCTGCTCATCACTAACTTTATTTAAATTACTATTTATATTCTGCAAAATCCTTATGGCATTCTGCCCCTCAAGACCTAACACATCTTCCCTATTAAATCCTGACATAGCTCTTTCTGAAACTAAGCTACCTCCTGATGTAGAAGTAACAATATTACTTGAAACTGATTGAGAAGATATAGCAATATCATCTCGGCTTATCTTATCCGGGAACTCTTCAAACAACTGTTTAATCACTTTTGAGCTAGCTATTGTCTCGTCCACATTAACTTCATTTATTGTAGGTATTACAAAGAATTTAAGTGTACTACTAATGATAACCGCTTGTTCTTTTGAACTTCTAAGGTCTGGTGCATTTTCAATCCTGTCCATTAATTCAGGCAAAATATTTTTTATTTCTTGCTCGCTAACCATCCCAGAGATTGCCAATTCCTCAAGCAAAACTAACCCTTTTACTATTTGGCTATCAGCAAGATTTCCCGGTGCTCTAGTCATTGCATCAACTACATCTTCAATAATCTGTTCGGCACTGACCAAATCATTTACATTACTTAATGCTTTCATAAATAAAGTTTGAAATTCCGCCATATCTACAGCTTTAATACCATCTTCCATAAACATAGAGCTAATCAATGCAACTCTATTCTTCTGCCCAATAATGCTATCTTCAAAAACTACAGGATTATCAACCGCATATTTAACAACAGCCAATGGGTTATTTAACTCCATTAAACTATCTATTTTATCTTGTATTTGGGAACTACTATTAAATACTTTAGCTAGCTGACTATTTTTAGTCTTTGTTAAGCTTATTGTTTCAACTGTATTCTTTAACTCACTTAAAAGTTCTTGTACCTTTGGCGATATAGGTGTCTTTGTTGCTACACTCTTTTTTGTAACACTTTCGGTTAGCTCAGCTACTGCCTGTGCTAATGTTTCCATGCTTTTCTTACTACTTAAATCATTCTTGCTAACTTGCTGAATTAGCTCAGGACTAAGTGATATATATTTGCTTATATTCTCTAATGCTGCTGTTACCTTTGCTACTGCTTCGGCCTCCTGTTGCTGCACTTGTGCTGGCGTGCTAGAACTCTTATCTGCAAATGGACTATGGAACACTTGTATAGCTTCATTTGCTGCTGCTAATTGTTGCACTACTATAATTGCATCTTGTTTTGCTTTTATTTGTTCTACTTCATCTGTTGTCTTTGCTTTGCTCACCAATGGTGTTTGGATATTATCCATTACTATATTGCTAGGACTTGCCACAGATTGTGTGGAAGTTGCTGCTGCTGCAGAACTTTGCACCGTTGTATCTTCTTTTGTTAGTTCCATGCTTGCAAGCTGCTCTGTTATAACTTTCTCCGAAGAAGTAATTGCTGACATGACAGGAGCCGGAGCTGTAACTGCCACTGTTGGCTGAATATTTTGATCCATTGCTTGAAGGACTTCCGGCATCTGCTCCACAATCATCTTAGGAACAATGGTCTGAGATAAGGCTTCTTCTAATTCCGTAACAGATGGAGCAATACTAGGATCTTGCATTACTGCCTGCATTACTTTTGCCATCTGTTGAACTGGCTCAGTTGCTGACTGGTTGGTTATCTGCTGTACTATTTGTGTAACATTAGACTGGACTGCCTCTGCACTTATTAAATTACTCTGTACCATGTCTTCAAGCATTACAATTGCTCTTGCTGCTGTTTGCTCTGTTTTATCTGCTGGAGCTTGCGCCATTGCTGAGGCAATTTCTTCTACTACTTTATCATCAGGAACAACATTAGTAATACTATCAACTACTTTCATAGACAAAGCATTAAACTGTTCAACATCTTTTTTCTCAATGCTATCTTCTTGCAATATTAGACTAAACACTGCCTCTCTATTTTTTTCGCCTTTTACTGGCAAAGACATTACTGCTGGGTTGTCTGCAACATATCTCACAATATCCATTGTTGTTAATTGTTTCTCTGGTGCCCGCAACATTTCTACTTTTTCCTGAGCTGAATCTGTAGTATTGAAAATTGCGGCTAAATTGCTATTTTTCTCACTCTTAGAACTAACTGCAGTAATTGCAGTCTGAAGATTAGCTAATTCACTCTTAATATCATCACTAACCTTAGGATCCTTGCTGCTTGCGTCAATTAATTTTTGCACAACAGAATCTAGTTTTTCTAAACTTTCCTTACTGCTAATGTCCGTTTTGCTAACTTGTTGTAAAATATCTGGACTCATATGCATTGTTTTACTAAAGCTTTCCAAAAGCTGGACTACATCATTAGCAACTTTTGCTTCTTCTTGCTTGGCTTTCTCAGGATTAGAAGTAACCAATCTGGCTTTCTGATTGTTAAAATCCTCAAGCTTCTGTGCAATAGTAGAAAGCATCACCTCCGGAGTTAATTCTGTTTTAGATTGTATGTCTTCCGGATTTAGCCCAGATACAGGTGCTTCTGGTGTTTTATTAGATGAATCTGCTTTTGCTGAATCTACCAAAGATGTTGCTCCTCCAGCTGCTACTGCACCTGCTGTGGCAGCTGCTGCTGCTTCTGTTGCTTGGGAATTATCCTTTGTAGTAGCTTCTACTTGAACTTGCATATCAGCCTTTTCGCCTTGCAGATTTATAACATTATCATCATTAGTATTTTGTGCGAAACTATGATGATCCGTATTTATTTTGGTAGCAACTTCACCCTTACTATAATTCATGTCCACATTAAGGACTCTATCTGGAGACGCACTTACAGCAGAAGATGGCTGACCTGTAATATTCTCAACTTTCAATCCGGATTTTTCTGAGAAGTCCATTTGAAACTTTTCATTATTATGAGTGAATTCTGCTGTTATATGCGAAGTTTTAGCTGCCGCTTGGTCTGCTGACTGAGTAATAACAAAACTAACATCAGTCATTTTCATATCATCTTGTTTTGTAGCAACCGCGAGACTTTGCATAACTTCTTGCATTGCACTAATTAATGCAATAACCTTGTCACAATCATTTACGTCTGCCTTATAATTAGCTGCTTTAAAAGAATCTATTTTATCAGCTATCTTAACTGCCGCCTGTTGGATATTGACTGAATTAGCATCAGATGAAGAAGTAATAGCGTCCTTTACAATCTGTTTATCTTCATTAGTTAATTTCATATCTTTTAAAGCCTCGGCTATAGCCTTATCATTAAATTCAGCAGTGGCTTCGCTTGATGTCTGTGCCTGTGTCTGCTTAGGCTTATCAGCAGTAGCATCTACAGTAGGCTTCAAGAAATCAAATTTATCTTCTAAGAAATCTGCAATTTTTGTATTGGTATACGAATTACTAACTAACTCTATTGTTTGGTTAATTGCACTCTGTAAATGCTGCGTTGGATTTGCATTCATCCCACCACTAATAGCTGATACAAAATTTGCACCCTGCGAAGTGCCTGTACTAGCAGAACTTATTTGTTGTGCTATTTTGGCTCTCATCGAAATTGCTTCTGAAACTTGGCTTTTTACTAAAGACACAATCAAACTAAGTCTTAGCCTATTTAAAGGCTTAGAAAAGTCCATTGCGTCTGCCTTTGGAGTTGTAGTTGCGTTAGTATCTTTTGGTGTTTCCACTGCTGGCGCTTGCACTGCTGGCGCTTGCATTGCTGGTGCATCTCCAACTACTACTGATTCTCCACCTGTTGTTGACACTACTGTTGTTGCTGGATTAACTGTTGTTGCAGGTTGTGCGGTTTCTGGACTTGCATCAACAGCATCAGGAGACGATGAAGAAGTAGAAGAAATTGCATCGATATTTACCATAGCTGATTCCATTACATCTATCAAAGAACTCATTGCACTTTGAAGCATAGCATCATACATTTGCTTGCTTCTTGAACTAAGTTGTCTATTATAAGAACTAGTTTCAGCAACTTTAGCATTGCTAACTACCTTATTTGACCAAGACTTATTGTTTTCAACATTTGCTGCCTTGCCAAAGGCTTTATCAGCCTTACCCTCTGCACTAGAACGAAAGTCTTCCCTAGCTTGCTTTTCCATATACTCTGTTAATAATTCCTGAATAATTGACCTTAATAATTTTGCAACAACTGAAGTTAAGACAGATTTAAAAGCTGCTGCTTTTACGTCTGTTTCTGACGCATTTTGACCAGCGCTTATACCCCCTCCTTCATATCCAGTCAATAATGTAGATATGAATGTCCCGGCAACTGTATCAAGGCTAAACATACTTGTAGATAAGCCCTCTGTAATTGGTGTTTTCGCTCCATTAGCATCCAATACCTCTGCACCTGTAGCATCCACTTTAAATTCACCTGTATCAACTTTAATAGCATCTCCTAATTGAAGAACACCTCCAACCATTTGCAATGCTGCAAATGCAAAAGTAACTATATTGGCTGCTTCCATAGCTGCAATATTCTCTTGCTGAGCAGTTATAGCATTCCAGGCAGAAACTTGCATTTTAGCAAGTGCAACTGCCAAACTAAGAGCGATCTGCATTGCTTGGGACTGAAACTGCACTACAGCTGCAGTAAGCTGAAAGTTTTCAACAGTTGACGGTGTCCTAAACATCATGGACATTACTGATTGCTTAGCCTCTGCGACAGACTGTGCTATTGCTATCTGTGCTGTCCACATTCTCTGCCAATTCTTAATCGCATTTCTAGCAGCTGCTGCTACAGAAGGATCATAAGTAACACGACCTCCTGCTGAAGGCTTGATCATACCAGAGGCATGGTTGTTGACTAGCTCAAATGCTGAAGATGTTAAAGCACTGTTAGTACCACCTGCTTGTAACTGCTCCATATTAAAGCCAAACATCTTTTCATATGTATCCTGCATTCTTTCTAAATGCGCTTCTGCATCACCAACTTTTGCTAAAGACTGCATAATACTATTAAGCGCCTGCAAAATTGTAACAATAGCTTGTAATACTTGAATAAACTCTGCGATTTTTTCAATCGTTTGGAGTGCAGAACACACTATAGATATAACTGATAATCCAATACTTATCCAACCATGTTTATTGGCGGTATTCATGCTATCTTTAGCTTTTTGAATATTTAAAAGGGCATCTGTTAATATTTTTTCTACTTGCATCGATAGTTGTGCACGCTGAGACCTTAAACTATCCATTGTCATTGCATAGCTACCAAAAGCCTGAAAACCAGATAATACAAATTTTGATTGGCTACCAGTACTAACACCAAATAATAGTGATATAATAATAGACCTTGCTTCTTGCATTGATGTAGATATAGCTAATATAGCAAACATCTGTGATAAGAAATTAGTAATATTATCATTGCTTGCGTTAAGCGCTCCGCTCATTGCTCTGTTTAAGCCTGTAAACAGCACACCCATATTAGAATCATCGTCATCCATTCCGTCATATAACCACTCAGGAACAAAAAAGGAAGGGCCTACTGAAAATTGATCCTTATATTCTTCATACAAATCCTTAGCAAACTGATAATAATCTGCAGCTTCTTCCATTTGTTGCAATGTATTCCAAATTTGAATCAGCGCACCTACAACTGCAATAATCAGCCACCATCCACCTACGGCAACGGTAGCTATTGCAGCAACAGAAACAACGGTAGAAACAATATTCCTCGTTATTGCACTATTAACCATGCTAATTTGTTCCTTAATATCCTTTAACTGCATTTCTACTTGTAGCTTACGATTATGTTCCTGTGCCTGAGAAAAAAGCATGGAAGAATTATAATCGAAAGCAGAATTGATATTAGCAAATGTACCATTTACCCAGGTTTGCAATACTTGCATCATATCAACCTTAGTCTGTACATTAAAAAGAACTTGCATAACGGCACCTCTAGCATCTGCCATGGCGTCAACTATAGCTAACATCGCAAGCAACATACATTGGATACCCATCAATTGAGCATTTAAATCATCTATTTGCCCAGTGTTACTCATGTTTGTAACTAACCCCCAAGCATTAGAGACAAGATTATCTAGCTGATTGCCCATATTAACGGCAGAATTATCTAATGAAAGAATTTCTCCAACCTCTCTTCTACCCCCATACATGGGCTCAGTCCAATCAAGTGTTAATAAGTCATAATTTAATGAAATATCATTTTCTAAGTTATACTCCATTGTTTCTAAAATATCTTTTTGATACTGCAACATTGCATTTGTATAAAGACCAGCACCTATTGCTAGACCAATCAATCCAACCGCAAGAGCTGCTCCTGCACCAGTTGTAGCTGCTGTAATAACAACTGCAACAACAACAACAATAACCATAACAATAATCCCTAAAATTGACCCAAAAAAACCTGGCCCATCTTTAACAGAATCCCATACTCTCTTAGCATCTTCATATTGTTTTTGTGCCAGTTTTATCTGTTCGCCCAGCTGTTTTTCAACTTTTAAAAAATTAGAATATCGTGTAATCCACGCTTTTTCAGCAGAACGAAATGCTGCAGAAATACTAGCAATATTAGCGCGATCACCATCTCTGGAGTCTATCCCAAATAAAACTTTCAATACTAAACTAGAAACATCCATTGTTGCAGTGTCTAGAGCATATTTTGACTGTTCACTCATAACCATTGTGTCAAATTCAGCCGAAATCTGAAGATTACTATCAACACTCCGTCCATCTAAAACCTTTTGCCAAATATGGTCATTCTCCCAATCATTAGTAACTTCTGATAGCCTCTTAATAGCTACCTCACAAGCAGTTAACATCGAGTCATTCACGCCATTATATTGTATTGTCAGCTCTAAATTTCCAGCAGAAACTAACATATTTTCATAAGCATCTGCCTTCTTAGAATCTACTTTACTAGCCTCTTCTTTTGCTATTCTTGCTATTTCTGCTTGATTATATTCATATGCGTCTTGATTATGTGCCTGAACATCAGCTAATGCATTTGATATTAACTGATCTAATTGGCCAACAGCACTAGACAAACTATTTGAGACTCTTTGAGATGAAAGAACATTTTCTACTTCGTACTGATAATCAAACAAAAAATTAATTAACATTGTCTTAACTGACATAATCTCATTAAATAAGATTATGCAGGCCATCATAATATATATCTGAATCTTAATTGCAAGGAACTGCTCAACCATTGCATCAAAATTGACACCCTGAAAATCCATATAATTACCAGCCATAAACGCAGCTGGAGCCTCTGCAACACCAGACATATCAAGAGGGATATCGTATATATAATTTTCTTGATAATTAATTAAGTTCTGCACATGGCCCATATATGTAGCATATGAATTATTAAATACAGCTGAAATAGTAGTTGCTGCATCATTAAAACCAGGAACAGCAGAACTATCTGCAGCAGTATACATACTGTCCACATAACCAGGGTCTTCAAATATTATTGTTTCACCAGAGAAAGAATATGATTGCACAACATTCTGTGAAAATGACATCATGTATTTGTTAGGATTAATTACATTCAAATCTTGCGTACTCTGCAAACTAATATCTTTTGTTAAATCTAATTCTAATTGTTGGCCAGAAGAAGAAGTATACCCGACAACTACGTGACCAGAAGAGTCTTCTGTCCCTGCTTCAACATAAATAAGCATCTTCTCTTCACTGATACCAGCAGCCAAACAAAGATTTACATATAAAATAGTCAAATCTTCGCAATCACCGTAACCATTATCAATAGTGCTATTAGCAGTCTGCCAAGCTAGACCTGATTCATCATCACTTATATATTCATAGTTATCTAAAACATAATTGTATATTGCTACAGCAATCTCATCTTCTGTCATATCATCAGTAATAACATTCTGACTCTTAAGCTGATTAGCCAACTTTAAAACAGCAGGATTTGTACTGTCGATAAAAGAACTAATATCAACATTTTCAGAACCGTCAAAAGCGACAGCAACTAACTGTTCAAAAGCATTAACATCTGAAGCACTCTCTAAAGATTCATTAACAACAGGAACACCGTCTTTAATAACAAACTGACTTGCGTCTACAGCAAAATCATCTCTTCTGCTAATATATTCAGGAACAATAGCGTTATATAAAACAGCAACTATGTCTGCTTCTTCCATATCTGCTATTGAAATCCCTTGTTCTTTTAATGAACTAGCTAAGCCATCATTATCTTCAACTAAAGAAACTAATTTGTTATCTATAATATAATCGTAAATAGCCTGGGCAACTTCCTCTTCTGTTGAGTCCGCTTTGAGAACTTCTTGTTCTTGCATCTGATCTACTATAAAGCTAACAGCAGCCTCTATTACTTGACTGCCAACTCCTTTTGGTTCTTCTGGAATGTCAGGCTGATCTGTTTCTGGTTCTATTGCATCTATAATTTCCGCATTAGTATTTTCCGCAACATATTGCTCTGCATTTTCTATTACAGAAGCTCTCTGCGAAATATAAGAATCAACGTCTTCCTCATTAATATTTTCTTCAACTTCTAAAACTTCTAATTCAACCGAAGAAATAATTTCTTCAAAAGCAACTTCATCAAAATCTTCAAACAAAGGAACTTCAGCAGTAAAAACATCTGAAAGATCAACTTCTTCTTCAACAACAGGATTAGAGCTTTCAATACTAAATAAAATTTGATCCTCTATCTTAGCAACTTCTTCAGATAATGAATCATCCACTACCCCAAATTCCGCAATAGCGTCAACTATCTTAGCCAAAACACTTACAACATCTTCTTCTTGCTGCATTTGCGAAACATGATCTTTAATCAAATCCTCTAAAGCATTATTGAATTCATCAATTAATGTATTAACTTCTTGCCCAAGCCCCACCTGTGCTTGCAAAAACTCATTAATTGCTTGATCTATTTCTATAGCACCAGCTTCTAAAAGCGCCATAATATCATCATTTAATATATAGGAGTTTCCCTCTTCTTGCTCAATCTGAGATAAAAGAATTTTCTTAACAGATTTAATATCTGCTCTTACTGATGAATTATCTGATGATGCACTTGATATTGATAATTGATCATCTTTGAGAGAACTTACAATCTCAATATCATCATCACTAATATAATTTTGCTCAACAACTCCAGCACCAGCCAGCCCATCAATGCCGATGCCTTGTTCATTATTTACCTCAAAATTTTGCTGTATTTCCATAAACCCCTCGTAGATAAAACTCTTATATTTATTATACCGATGATTAAACTTTTATTCTATTAATCCTTATAATAAAACGTATATTTATTACTTTATCTTGCATGTCCTCTTTTTAATATATTTTAGATTTTTTTTTTTCTTATTGCGAAGTGATATTTATCAAGCTTATAATGAAATTATCATGGAAAATCCTTATATATTTAACTCAAGCCCAAAAACTTACCAAGAAGATCAAGATAAGTGCATGTCTCCTGAAGAAACATATAAAAAAATATGGGGAATATTACATAAAGTTTTCCCAGATACAACCTTCAACTTAACAGAACTAGAATCAAATGATTATTACTCTGTATATGACTTTAGTGATGGAAAATTAAGTTCTCATGGCAAGGGAGCAGCAAAATATCAAGCTATGACAAGTGCTATTATGGAATATCTTGAAAGAAAAAGCTGGTTAGATTTCAATATTTCAAAAACCAAAGGATTTATTAAGGCAAGTTACAACAAACTATCTAATATAGTCCAAATCCCAGAATACAAAAATATTTTTAATGTTCACTATTTTGATAATAAAGAAGAAACCGCTGAATTGATAAAAGATATCCCATTATTCTGGACAGAAGCATATAATCTAACTAAAAAAACAGAAACACTCTATCCCGTTAATTTCATAGATTTCCTTCATACATCCAATGGACTAGCCACTGGTAATACTAAGGAAGAAGCAATTACTCAAGGTCTTTGCGAGCTAATAGAAAGAGAACATATTGATAACTTCTTGCTTGCGCCATATACTATGAAAACAAAATTAATAGACAACTCCACTATTAAAAATCCATACCTACTAAAACTATTAGAATGGGGGAAAATCAATAATATAAAAATATCTCTTCTTGATATTTCCAATAGTATTCCTTTATGTACTATAGTAGCTAATTGTATAGACGACAATCCGCCAATTTCTTTTACTAGAAAGATTCAGGGGTATGGTGCTCATACAGACCCAGAAAAAGCTATGATTAGAGCTATAACCGAATCCCTTCAAGCCAGGGAAGGATATATAAAAATAGCTCCTAAGGATTTTGATTTAGCCGTCGGTCACTGGCAAACAAGACTAAGCATTGATTTTAACAGAGTAATGAATAATGCTGAGCTTGTGCCTGTAAAAGATTGCTATAATATCGCTAATAGTGATTTCAAAAAAGAAGCAGAAAAAATTATTTCTATTCTAAAAAAGAAAGGCCACGAAGTTATTGCTCTTAATATAACGCATCCTGACTTGAAAATTCCTGTATATAGATTACTAATCCCAACATTCAAGCCTGGAGATGAATTTTCTGCATTTGCTAGAAACCAACACTTTATTATTACATCACTATTTAAAAATGCAGGCTTAGATAAAAAAGCAAAAGAATATTATTCTGCACATAAAGATGAACTATCTAAATTATCTAAAGAAGAAGATTGTCTTATTTCAGAATTATCAAGAGTTATTAAAGATATCGATTTTGATGAGATTCAAAATAATTTTAATGACTTCGTTGCTGATGATCTAATTTATAAATTAATGATTCCAAGGGATCATATGAACAGCCTTAGATTCGCTAACTATGCAAAAAATGACATGATTGCAGCGTTAAATTGTTTGGGAGTAGTTAATGTCGATGAAACTAGCTCTGAACAAAAAACAACATAACCTGTGCCGGTCTAAGATTATAATCTAACACACGTGGTACTTTTGGTAATGCATGCTCAACTGAAATATCATAAATATCTTTTAACTTAACACCACCAAATATCTCCGAAACGTTAACCTTAACATGACGATGAGACTTAATATCCCTATTTAGTAGCATAAGCATTTTTTCTTTACCATCATTAGATGTTTTAAGCATAGCGAAAATCATCCTATTCCCAACATCTATTCTTTCAATAGGGTTATCTTCCCTTAATACTTTATATTGTTTCTTTAAAGCATTAGTCTTTGCTATGAAATCTACTAAATCTAGTTTTGGTTCTTCCCAATGAGCAGGAGTGGTCCTTACAACATTAACCTTTTTCTTGAACCCATATTCAAAACCTACTGGCATCATTACTCCAGTAGAGTATATCGCAGAAAATAAATAATGCATCTTAATAGCAGCTTCGTTACCACCAAGCTCTTTTGCTAATCTTGGAGTGTCATGTGACTCTGCAAAAGCAATTGATGGAGCTACCTCAGCGTTCTCTTTATATTGTTTCAAACACCAGTCTTCTTTAAAATCCCACCATTTAGAACTATTAAAAGTATAGTCAAATCCCGCACTACCTAATGCGACAACTTCATGGATTTCACAACCAAGTGTTTCAGCAAAAAATTGAATTTTTTTATTCTCTTCTCTAATAGTTCCAATCAAGTATTCCCACAACTCTGTTGGAACTTGATATGCGGCATCGCATCGGAAGCCATCTACACCTAACTTAATAAAATATCTTATAAGATCTAACCAATATTTCCATAATTTTTCTTTATCTGAAGAATTTGCATTGTCTATCTCAGCTAAATCGCCCCATGTGCAAACTAGTTTATCACCTTCCCATACTTGTGGATTTTTTATTCCACCTCTTGGGCCTCTTTGATACCAATCTGGATGTTGCTCTACTAAAACTGAATCTATAGCTGTGTGGTTTATTACTAAATCAAACATAACTTTCATCCCTGCTAGATGCGCTCGATGAATCATATTATGCACTTGGTTCTCTTCAGACATTCTGCCTTTAAGAAATATAGGATTTATTTTGTAATAATCTTTAATTGAATAAAGGCTCCCAGAGAATCCTGAATACTGTAATGGATTAATGTAAACCCAATTAAACCCCATCTTTTTAGCTCTTTTAAAGTGATCTTGCCAGTCAGCCATTGGACCGACTAACCTTGGAAATAAATTGTATATTAAAACACTGCCCTTTTTTGCCATAAGGTATTATACCTTCCAAACGATTAGTAGTTCAATCGTTCATTAGTTGCTTATTTACTGGTTTGTTTAAACCCTCTCCCTTGGGGGAAAGGCAGATAGGGGGTCAGCAAAAAATCTTTTGTGTTGTTCTG
>CAYSAQ010000009.1:0-37093 GCA_964429235.1 uncultured Candidatus Marinamargulisbacteria bacterium | reverse complement strand
TCCCTTGGGGGAAAGGCAGATAGGGGGTCAGCAAAAAATCTTTTGTGTTGTTCTGTGGATTTCGGATGACATCTTGAAGCATCTTGTCTAAGCAAACCCCAATTTCTATACCTGAAAATCCAATTTCTTTTAAGTCGGTTCCATCAACCGCTAACTGTTTTAATTTATATGGTTGATTTGTCTCTATAATGCTTTGACACATATTATGTAATTCTTGATATTTATCATCAGGGATAATATCTAAATATTTTTTAACTCTCAAATATATCTCATAATCTACTTCTAAACTGGACATCATCAGCTTCACATCAGTTTCAGAAGACTGATTTCCCTCAATATTAGCAACCACTGAAGTTACATGAAGGTTCTTCTTTCTGCTAAGCAATAAATCTTTTAAATCCTGATTGTTTTGCATACTAAAATACATTGAAAATACTATTATTGGATCAAAAACCTCTGTTCTGTTAAGCCATGCTATCTTTGACCACTGACTGGCACTAAGCCCTGCATTTATCTCTTTTAATAACCCACAAGATTCAGCATAACCTATCGCTTTATGAAAATTCACACCCTGAAAGAATTTCTTTAACTCTATAGATACTCTCTCACTAGAAATAGTATCAAGTAATCCCTTATGTTCATTCATGCTAAGCAATGTTTCATCTTCAATATCAAATCCAAACCTTGCAACAAACTGAATAGCTCTAAGCGCTCTCAAATAATCTTCTTGCATGCTCTTTTCAGAAAGCTGTTTTAAAAGCCCTTTTCGTAAATCATTAAGTCCTCCATATGGATCTATCAAGTTACCTGTCTTTACATCCATTGCCATAGAATTTAGAGTGAAATCTCTACGAAACAAATCTTCTTCTAATGTTATTTGAGGCCCAGACTCAACCTCAAAGTCTCTATGGTTATCTCCCGTTGACATCTCTTTTCTAGGAAATGCGATATCTATATCCAGATTATCTTTTATGCATTTATACACTCCGAAACTTTTACCTACATGATTGATTTTACAGTGTTTAGAAAGTATTTTTTCAAAAGCATCTTTATTTATTCCAGTGACTACTAAATCTATATCTTTAGTTTCTTTCTGTAAAAAGAAGTCTCTCACTACTCCTCCTACAAAATACAAAGCTCCACCTCTTGAGGATAACTCTCTACTAAGTTTTTTTATAAAAATACTTTCAGGTAACATACGTAGGTTATTGAATAAGTAGAGGGCTTAAAAAGTTAAACAAATAACCGGTAAAGATAATCCCTATAGCTACAATTAAGAAAAACATACCAATGAATTTTAGTTTCATAGCTCTTCTAAGAATCACTGCTTCTGGCAAGCTAAGAGCTGATACTGCCATCATAAATGCTAATGCTGTACCAAGAGGCATGCCCTTCTCAAATAATACCACGGCGATAGGAACTATAGCAGCACAACTGCCATACATTGGAACACCAAGAATAACGGCTATTGGGACTGCAAATATACCGACAGAACCAACAATACTTCTAATAGTCTCACTAGGAACATATCCGTGCAAAAATGCACCAATACCTACACCTACAAGAACCCATTTCCAAATCTTCTTTAATACGCTTGTTGCCTCTTCCCAACTAAAAGCTAAACGTTGATACTGGCCTTTAAAATCCTTTGAATCAACAGATGTATTTGCTCTCATATCCTTTACTATATATTCTTTTACATTCAACTTATCTAAAAGTAATCCTGCCAACACGCCAATCATTATTCCACTTAATGCATAAACAAAAGCAATCTTCCAACCGAAATAACCAAACATTAATACAAATAAATATTCATTTAAAATAGGTGCAGTAATCAAAAAAGACATACTTACACCAAGAGGAATCCTCATTTTTACAAAAGATAAAAATAAGGGAATTGAAGAACAAGAACAAAACGGAGTAAGTGCGCCAAATGTTGATGCAGCTAAATGTGCTAAAAACCTATTTCTAGACTCTACCCATGTTTTCACCTTACTCAATGGAATATAACTACGGACATAGCCAATTATGCCAATCATTACAAAAAGCAATAATAATACTTTTATTGTGTCATATACAAAGAAATGGATTACATCAACAGTTTTACTGCCCGGATCAAGCTTTAATAATTGAAAAAAAATAAGATCAATTATTGACTGCAGCATGAGTTGTCTTGTTCTTTTTTATCATCAGAACAACAAGAATCTTCTTTTTTACTATCACTAGAACAACCACAAGTTGTTTTAGCAGATTCTTTTTCTAAAAAACCATCAATAATATCATAAATTTTTTTGAATAATTTCATAATGAATCCTTTCTAATAACTGATTTGTCCGATACTAAGATTTGGTGCCGAGGGCCGGAATTGAACCGGCACGGAAATAAATTTCCAAGGGATTTTAAGTCCCTCGTGTCTACCAATTCCACCACCCCGGCGGACAAATCAAATTAACCTAAGCATGAAACTTAGGTGTTCAATTATATATAATAATCTCATTACCTACAACCGCTATTTCTTGTTCTTAAGCATGAAACTTGATTCTACATTGATATTGCCTTATGATTTTAAAGTAACTACATAAAAACCAAGGAGAAGAACTATGAGAAAAATTATTTTATCCATCTTGATTTCAGCAATATTATTACCATTCACCTTCGCAGGAGAACTTAGTCCATTTATAGGAGCAATCGACTTTCAAGATAGTATCGACCATCATAATGCAGGAATGATTGGCGTTGGATATGGTGAAAATATTGCAGATAGACTAAGACTCAAATTAGATATTGGAATCTTTCCTAGTGAACTAATCTCAACTGGCAAAAAAACAACTGGCTGGTATGGGGCAGTTAATGCACAATATTTATTCGACCCAATGTTTAGCATTAAGCCATTTTTATCTGCTGGACTAAGTACATTCCTATATGCCGACAAATTAAACAACGAAATTTGGGATAAAGGTATTGATGCTGGTGCTGGGTTTAACTTTGGTGGAAAATATGAGTATTGCCTAGAATTTAGAAATAAATATAATCCTGGCAACAAAGATTCTGACCTTATTTTCATGTTTGGAATGGCATTAGACCTAAGCGAAAAAACAGAAAAAAAAGCTGAGCCTAAACCTGTTGCTGAAAAAGTAGAAAAGAAAAAGGAACCAGTAATAATTGAAGATGTAAAAAAGGAACCAATTGTAACGGCTCCTCAAAAAGTTTTCCTTAATGATCAAAAAATAATCGTTGGAAGATTTTATAGAGATAGTTCTGTAATTGGTTACTCGGGGCAACAACGTATTGAAAAAGCAGCGAATATTCTAAAAGCAAACCCAGAATTGAAAGTATTGCTAATTGGATACACAAATGATGTAGAAAAAAAACAATCTGAGATTACTATCCAACGAGCTAATGCTATCAAACAATTGTTAACTGACACTTACGAAATAAATGATGACAAAATAAGCATCCAAGACGGTGGCGTTAATGATATTAGTGAATACATCTATTTAAATAGAAGAGTTGAACTTAATTTTTATCAATAGAATTGATTAAAACTATTTTTGAAAGAAAACAAAAAAGCCCAGAATAATTCTGGGCTTTTTTATACTCAATAAACTTAAACTCTACTTAACAGCTTTTAACATTAAGTCTGTTAGCTTCTTTGTAAAAGCTAATGGATTTGACAGCTTATCTCCATCTGCGATTAAAGCTTGCTCATGTAATAATGTAATATACCCCTTTAACAATGGAGAAGCTGCATTACTCTCGAATTCTTGCTTTAAAACTTCTACTAATTTATGCGAAGGATTTAATTCTAAAATCTTCTTTTGATCTGGCATTGCTTGTCCCATTGCCTTAAACATCTCCTGCATATTTTGTGTCATTGAGTTTTGATCATTAACCAAACAACTAACACTATCAGTTAATCTGCTTGAAAAACGAACCTCTTTAACTTCTTCACTAAGTTCTTTATTCATAAATTCTAACAAATTCTTATACTCTTCTTTTTTTTCTGATAATTCTTTCTCAGTCTCTTCATCCGCAATATTGATGTCACCTTTATCAACTGCCACGAGCTTCTTGTCCTTATATTCAGAAAGAGCACTTACAACCCAATCATCAACATGATCTGTCATTAGAATAACTTCATATCCTTTTTTATTAAAAGCCTCTAATACTGGTAAATTCTTAGCTTCTTCTACACTTTTTGCTAGCAAATAATAAATATCATTCTGTTCTTCTCCCATATCTGAAATATACTGATCCAAGGACTTATTTACCGCTGACTTAGTTGTCTTAAACATAAGCAACTCTGAAAGTTTATCTTTATTGTCAGAATCATAATGGATGCCTTCTTTAAGAACAGATCCAAAAGCATTATAAAACTTATCATATTCGTCTTGGTTTTTATCTTTCATGGCTTTTAATGTAGAAAGAACTTTCTTAACTATGCCTTTTTTTATCTTCTCTAAATGTCTATCTTGTTGCAAAATCTCACGAGAAACATTTAATGGAAGATCACTGGAATCGACTACCCCTTTAATAAACCTTAAGTACTCAGGAACTAAATTCATATAGTCGTCCATAATAAAAACTCTCTTAACAAATAACTGTATGCCCTTTTTATCCTCAGCTTGATAAATATTCATAGGAGCTTTTGATGGAACATAGAGCAATGCTTTAAACTCTATGGTTCCTTCTGCAGAATAATGGATAACTTTTAAAGGGTCTGTGTAATCATGAGTAATATGTTTATAAAACTCATTATATTCATCTTTAGTTACTTCAGCCTTTGGCTTAGCCCAAATTGCTTTTCTTGAATTAAGCTCATCTTCAGATATTATTTCTGAAGGAGTAGCATCGTAGTCTGTAGAACCATCCTCTTTCTTTGGATACTCACTCTTTTTTATATCCATAACAATCGGATGTTCTACAAAGTCAGAATACTTTTTAACAATTTGTCTGATCTCTTGTTCTTCTAGGTATTTGGAATCATCTTCTTTCAAATAAAGAATAACATCTGTTCCAACTTCTGCACGATCTGCTTCAGTCAACTGGAACCCGCCTTCTCCTTTTGAAATCCACTTATAAGCTTTTTTTGCCCCTGCTTTCTTAGAAACAACTTCAATCTTATCAGAAACCATAAAAGCAGAATAAAAACCTACCCCAAACTGCCCAATTAATTCTAAAGGATTCTCTTCTTTAGCACTTTTCAATTTTTCAACAAAACTCTTGGTGCCAGATCTAGCGATTGTTCCAAGATTATCTAACAAATCCTTCTTACTCATACCTATTCCTGTATCAGTAATAGTTAAAACTTTTTTCTTTTCATCGCGATTAATCTTAATACTATACTCATCTACAGCAAGAGATGGGTCTGTTAATGACTGGAACTTCCTTTTATCTATTGCATCAGATGCATTAGATATTAGCTCTCTTAAAAAAATATCCTTATGAGAGTACAGCGAATGAACTACTAAATCCAGTAACTGCTTGACCTCTGCCTTAAACTCAAACTTTTCTACTGCCTTTTCAACCATTTTTTACCTCCATAAAATATTTTCAACACCGAATTATACGACCTATATATAATTGTATCAACCAAAAGCTATTGCTAAGAACGTTGCTAATTGGTAATATTTCATCAAAGGATATATTATGGATTTTTTCTTTTTTATAAATACAATACTAATAACTGTCTTTGGAATACTTGCTGTAAAGCTTGTATCAGAGTATAAAGGCAACTTCTCAAAAAAAAGAGGCAATGACTCAAGCAAACCTCGATATGGATTTATTTCTCCATCTGCTACATATAGCCTTCTATATAAATCAGACTCAGGGGATGACTATATAGTTATTGATGTTCGTAGTGAAAAAGAATTCCTAAGAGGGCATATTCGTAATGCAATAAACATTCCAATAAGAAACTTTAAAAATTCTTCACTACTTAAAGATTTAAATAAGAATGAAGCATACATTCTTTGTGGACAAAGACACTCAAGCGCTCAGAAAGCTATGGAAGTAATGAAACTTTTCTCATTCATGAAAATATACTGCATGACTGGTGGAATGATTGAATGGGGACTTCACGACTATCCTACTGAGAGATAGCTTCTTCAAACCAAACTAAAATATCCTCATTTACTTTACGATAATACTCATGTTTCATATCAGGCTCTTCCCAATAGGTAACATCATATCCCTTTTCTCTCAACCTTTGCACATTCCAGCGAGCATATTTTACAGGAATCTTCTCATCCAAAACTCCATGAATTAATAACATGGGAAGTACCTTTGTTCTTGAGCTTACAGGCAATACCCTTGGGCTTAAAGAATTAATTACTAACCCCATAAAAGTACATACTGCATCAAAACGCTCAGGAAAATTAAATGCCATATAAAGTGCGAAATGTCCTCCTGATGAGGCTCCATTAAGCAAAACGGTATCTACCTCATACGTTCTTTTAACTAATTTAATAAGATGAATAAGCTTCTCTTCATCAGCCAAGCTCCATCCATTTTTATCAACAGAATCTGGCGCTACAACTATATAATCATTCTTTTTTGCTGCTTCATGCCAATGATCAACATATGTTTTGCCTCTCTCCCCAGAACCATGCAATACAACTATCATCTTTCCTGAAAGCTTTTCAGGAACATAAAGCGCATAATCTAATCCTTGCTCATTAAGATCATACTTGCCTTCAGGAAACCTAAATGCAAATAATAATGAAAAAATAAATAACAATAAAAATACTTTCCTCATACTTTTAAAATTAACGCAGAAACTAACTAGTAACAAGACAATTAATGAACTTGTCATAGACACGTAAAAGGATTAGACTTTCTGCTGGAGAAAAAAATGATTGCAAATTTACTGAACCTGAATGCACTTGAAGTAATAGGATTAGCAACTATCCTTGGATACATAACCGGCAAGTTATGTATGAAGCTAAAAATACCAGCTGTTGCTGGTTATGTGCTTATAGGTGTTGTCTTAGGACCATCTTTATTAAATATTTTTTCAGAGAAAATTCTCGTTAATGTAAATATTATTAGTGACCTTGCCTTAGCAATTATTGCTTTTATAGTAGGTTCAGAAATAAAATTGTATGAACTTTATACTTCTGGTAAAAAAATTATTATTATAGCGCTGTTTGAATCCCTAACCACTTTCTTATTAGTCTCAACTGCTACAATGTTTTTCTTTAAAAATGCACCATTAGCCTTAATTTTAGGAGCTATCGGCTCAGCAACAGCACCTGCAGCTACAGTAATGGTTATTAAAGAATTGAAAGCTAATGGGCCATTAACAAAAATGATTCTTGCCGTTGTGGCAATAGATGATGCATTTGCCTTAATGTTTTATTCTCTTGCAGCATCAATTGCTAAAGTACTTCTTGTCCCTACATCCAATCCTAATTTTGCAAAAATATTATTTTTTGCAGCTGAAGAAATAGTGCTATCACTCTTAATTGGGCTTATCGCAGGATATATAATTGTTAATGTTAGCAGAAAATCTATTCAGTCAGAAAACCTATACATAATAAACTTTGGCACTCTTTTACTTATTACAGGATTAGCTAACACTCTAGACTTATCTCCACTACTAACAAACATGACTTATGGAGTAATATTATCAAACTTCTCAAGATTATCTGGCAAAAAACTAATAGACTTTGTACAAAGAATATCTCCTCCGATATTCATAGCATTTTTTGTAACAGCTGGTGCACATTTGAAAATATCTGTACTATTTAGCTTATGGGCTATTGTTTTAGTTTTTCTTATATCAAGATTTATAGGAAAAATCTCAGGAGCTTCTTTAGGAGCTAAAATAGCAGATGCTGAACCAGTGGTTAAAAAATACATTGGCTTTAGTTTATTATCTCAAATAGGCGTTGCTATTGGACTAGCATTAATAGTCGCAAAAGATTTTGGCAACTTAGGTATTCATGGAAAGGCAATGGCTTCAATAATTATAAATGTACTGCTAGGATCTACAATAATAACAGAAGTGGTTGGCCCAATAATGACAAAAATTTCTCTAACAAAAGCTGGAGAGGCAAATAAAACAAGGAGGCAATAATGGAAAGTGAATTTAATACAATGGTTTTTATTAACCTACATGAGACAGAATATTTAATTGATGTTCTAGAATGCTTATCAGAAGAATATGTACACGAAACAATTGTATCCAATGGTGAAAGCATTCAAAGTAGACATGACAAAAACATCCCTAACTTAAGCTTTATTTTACAAACACTACGAGACGAGTCGAACAATAATATCATTACAGCAGTAACTGATAAGCGTAATATTGCTTCATTATCAGAAAGACTAAAAACAGTTAAATCAAATGATAAGTATGCTTGTTCATTCTGGTTTATTCCAATAGACGGGTATTTTTGGCATAAAAGTTAAATAGAAAGTAAGGCAGTAATGTCTTTTGCTTTATAAGCTTTTTCAAGTTTCTGCGAAACTTGAATATTTCTAGATCTTGTTTTTTTATCTGCCGCTTTTGCAGGATCATATTTCTTTTTTAAGCTTTTATAAAGCTCTTCAATATCTGTCTCAGCATCCTCTTTCTCAAGAACCACATCTTCTATAGGCGAAATAACTTGCGCACTAGGCTTGCCTTGAATAGAAATATGATACCTAATTGTAAGGAAAGTAACTGGAACTAAAAAGGCTAATAAAATAGCATAATCAGTCAATAATCTAGTCGTAATTTCTGGTAACATACGTTTATTATATCGTTCAACTGCTTACCTATACAAGCCTATATATAAATAGCTACCTTCGGTGAATATTAAACTGATAAACTTCTGTTTTATCAAAACTTAAAGAACCATCAAATACTAGCTCTTCCTCAATAATAAATTTATTTTTAGCTAACCCCTGTCTAATCTCACTCAAAAGCACTTGAACACGTCCCTCACTCTTGCCATAAAATGTGAATAAAACCTTCGATTCATTCATAAGTGAGAAGCATAATTTTTTCATAAACGATGATTTCGTTCTATCAACCTGAATATCAAATATATTAGGCAGTACTGCAACAGAAAAGCTACGCTTAGGCAAACGTGCGTTATTAATATAATCTTGATAAGAAGTAGTATCAATATTCCCAAGTGCTACCTTCGTGCTGGCCGGAACAGTTTCTAATGCTTCTGCTAAACCATTTTCCAATAAATCTGTTTGCGGTATTTGTCCTTCTATCTCACTGGTTGCCTTTCTTGGTTGAGCCAAACTAACGTTTGCTCCAGCTGAAGAAAATGCTACTAATAGTTGCCAATCTATCCCAGCACCTATTGCTAGAACGTTATCGTCTTTGCTTAAAACAAGGCCGTCTGCTGTTTTAGCAACATGTTTAGAGCTATTACTCCATAAGCCTGTTTCTTTAAAAAATGACTCAGCTGGCCTGCCTATAGGCAATTTATCGGAAACCATAGAAATAACTTTATTCTGCATCATTTGTAACCCTCTGGAATCTACTAGATTGATTATCAAAATGAGAATCAAAAGATTCTTTTGAACTATATATGTCTAAAAAGACATTGGGTCTTTCACCCTTTACTGGCTTAATCTTAACCCTTCCATCCACATAACAACAAGCATTAGGCTTCTCAATACGAGTTAACTCGATAAAATCTGCTCTATCGCTAATGTCCCCATTAGTTGAATGCGGGAAAATAGCTGGCTCAAAGACAACTACTCGCAGCGGTTCATTATTATCCGAATCTTTTCTGTCTAACAAATATTCATATATCGCTCTTAAACAACCAGAGTATAGCCCACCAGTTAGCACAACCATCTTATTGTCAGTCTTAAGCTGCCCAAGGATTGAAGCAATATATTTATCGCTACGAACTAAATTATATATTTCCCAAGCTTTATTAATATCTGATTTTGAAAAACCACTTTCCCTAAGAACTCTGCTATCTGGCCCCTTATCTATAGTCCATTTTACATCAGTATATCTAGACCTTGGGTTATGCACTTTTTGTAACCACCCTTGTTTGAGCAGTTCAGCAAGGATTGGATGATACTCGCGGCCTTTCTCGTAAATTGCTTCATAATACATATTAACTACTGGATAATTAATATTTTGTGGGGCACGATGTCTATTAACTCCAACTCGTCCAACGCCACTCGCATCTAAACTCTTTAGCAACCAAGCACGGTTAGCAGTTTGAGCCTTTTCCGTATCGTTTACGAATAGTTCTCCGATAGTGATTTTATGCTGTTTAGTTGAACTATCAGCTATTATTTTTTTTCTCATGTATAGTTATCGAAAAAAGTTAATTAGAATTGCAAAGTTTCTACGCTTTCTGATACATTGAAAATACTTAATGTAATAGATAATAAATTGTAAACGTACTATTATAGCTATGGAATGATAATTGATGATAAAAGAATAGAAGAAGCGCTTAGTTATAAGAGCAAAAAAGATGAGTTAAATGAAGTTCTAGCAAAAACAAAGAAGCTAGAAAGACTTTCTATGCAAGAAGTTTCTGTTCTATTGAACACAACTGATAAAGACGACATCAAAAGAATACTAGAAGCAGCTAATTGGGTTAAGAATGAGATTTATGGTAAAAGATTAGTTATCTTCGCACCTCTTTACACTTCGAATATTTGTAAAAATGAATGCCTATACTGTGCTTTTAAAACTAGTAATAAAAATCTAAAAAGAACCAGGCTAAACCAAGAACAAATACTTCGCGAAACAGAACAACTACTTAAGCAAGGACAAAAAAGGGTACTTTTAGTAGCAGGAGAAAATGGCGATGAGTTGGACTATACTATAGAAGCCATTAAAACAATTTACTCAGCAAGAGACGGGAAAAACTCTATTAGACGTATCAATGTAAACATTGCTGCTCTTGAAGTTGAAGATTTTAAAAAATTAAAAGAAGCACAAATTGGCACTTACCAATTATTCCAGGAAACTTATCATAGAGGCCAATACGCAAAATATCATATAAGTGGCCCTAAAGCTGACTATGACTATCATTTATCGGCAATTGATCGTGCTTTTGATGCTGGCATTGATGATGTTGGAATTGGAGTGCTTTTTGGATTAACTGATTATAAATACGAAATACTAGCATTAATGTCTCATATAGAACATTTAGAAGCGAAATATGGGATGGGACCACATACTATTTCAGTTCCTAGATTAGAACCAGCAACTGGTTCTGATATTGCATCTAACCCACCTCATCCAGTAAGTGATGATGATTTTCGTAAAATTATTGCTATCCTAAGAGTAGCAGTACCATATGTTGGCATTATTCTAAGCACTCGTGAAAATGCTGAAACCAGACGAGATGCTCTTAACTTAGGCATTTCACAAATAAGTGCTGGAAGTAAAACAAATCCAGGCGGTTACAGTGAAGAGAAAGGCCTAGAGCAATTTTCATTAGGTGACCATAGATTACTGGATGATGTTCTTTATGATATTTGTTCAAATGGATTTATGCCGTCCTTCTGTACAGGTTGTTATAGACTTGGCCGTACAGGGTTAGACTTTATGGAATATGCCAAACCAGGAGATATTAAACAAAAATGCCTACCAAACGCTTTAGTTACTTTTGAAGAGTATCTACTAGACTATGCTTCAGAAAAAACTGTAGCTGTTGGAAGAAAATTAATTGATGAAGAACTTGCCAAAATGAAACCAGAGATTCGTGAGAAAACAGCTAAGATGATAGATAAAATTAGATCTGGAGAAAGAGACCTCTATATTTAATAATGTCTGGGCAGATTAACAACACAATTACAAAAGGTCTTAGACCACATATTGCTATTTTTGGTACTAGAAACGCTGGCAAATCGTCACTATTAAATCGTATTCTAGGACAAAGCCTAAGCATCGTATCCTCTACCCCAGGAACCACAACTGACCCGGTAAATAGAGCTTATGAATTACAGCCAATAGGTCCTGTAATGTTTATAGATACGGCTGGTATTGATGATGAAGGCGAACTAGGCGAACAAAGAATTGCTAAAAGCAACAAAGTGCTGGCTAAAACAGATATTGCAATACAACTTATTACCCCATCTGGATTAACACAGTTTGATAAAGAGTTTATAGATACTTATCAAAAGAAGAAGCTAACTTGGTTCTTTGTAATAAACAAAGAGGATTTATCAAATAAAACAGAACTAAACCAGCTAATAACTGAACTAAACACAATATACAATGTGCCTGTGATTACATGCTCAGCATTAAATGATGAAGGTATTTGGGATGTAAAGAATCAACTAGTTTCCTTTATAGAAACAAGAGAGCCAGACCCACTAGTGGTTGCAGATTTAGTGCAATCGCCATCTACAGTTTTGCTTGTTACTCCTATAGATGCTGAGGCTCCTAAAGGAAGAATGATTCTACCTCAAGCGCAGGTTCAAGTTGAATTGTTAGATAAAGGACATACTGTAGTCGTTTGTACTGAAAAAGAATTGGAATATACATTAAATCATACACTTAAACAAATGCCGGACTTAGTTGTAACTGATTCTCAAGCTTTTGAGATGGTAGCTAAAATATTACCAGAAGAAGTTCCACTTACTTCTTTCTCTATTCTCTTTGCCAGACTTAAAGGAGATATAGAGCAATATGTAGAAGGGCTAAATGCTATTAGCAAACTTAAAGATGGTGACACTATTCTAATCTTAGAATTATGCTCTCATGCACCAATAGGAGAAGATATAGGCAGAGTTAAAATACCTAAATGGCTTCAAGAAAAAACAGGGTTAAAACTTAATTTTGAAACTCAGGTTGGAAATGACTTTGTTTGTGACCCTACTAAACACAAACTGATAGTTCAATGTGGTGGCTGTGTAGTAAACAGACAAGAAATAATGTCTAGACTAGAAGATACAAAAGCTGCCGGAATTCCTATTACTAATTATGGTGTCTTGATTGCTTACATTAATGGGATCACAAAAAGAGTGCTACGCCCTCTCCAAATAAAATGAATGTAAACGATATTTTTACAAAGACAGATAAAGAAACAAAACTCGCTACTGAAGAAATTGTATACTTGCTAAATCTTGAAGGTGAAGAGCTACAAGAGCTTTATATAAAAGCAGATAAAGTACGTGACCAATATATGGGAAATAAAATATTCCTTAGAGGTATACTCGAGATATCCAACTACTGCAAAAAGAACTGTAACTATTGCGGTATACGAGGTAAAGCTTCAAATGTAACCCGCTACAGAATCCCTACAGATGAAATAATGGAGGCTTGTCACCAATTGATTGAAAATGGGATAACTACTGTTGTGCTTCAAGCGGGAGAAGATCCAAAACTAACAAAAGAGTATATAGGAGAGCTTGTTTCAAAGATTAAAAGAGAAACTGACTTAGCAGTCACGCTATCTTTAGGAGAGTTTAGCAAAGAAACTTACGCATATTGGAAAGATACCGGTATGGATAGATATCTTCTAAGATATGAAACATCCGACCCTATACTTTTTAAGAACTGTCATCCGGACGATGATTTTGATACGAGAATCCAATGTCTGAAAGACCTAAGAGATAATGGAACACAGGTTGGCTCAGGAATGCTTATCGGGATTCCCAACCAGACTATAGAGGGACTAGCTAATGAACTATTATTCTGTACTAATTTAGATTTAGATATGATTGGAATTGGGCCGTTTATTCCTTCTCCGAACACACCATTTCAAAATGAATGTAATCCTTTTGATAAAGAAGTGTTCTTTAAGGTAATCTCGATAATGAGATTGCTTAATCACAAAGCACATATACCTTCCACTACGGCTTTTGATGCTATTCAGCCGAATGGAAGAAACTTACTCTTAAAACGTGGAGCTAATGTCTTTATGCCAAATGCAACTCCACAGAAATATAGAAAAGATTATCAACTTTATCCTAACAAACCATGTGTAGATGAAGGGGCTAATGATTGCGCTAATTGTGTAAAAAATAGGATATTAGCTATTGGAAGAGAGATTGGGACTGGTCCAGGACACAGCATAAAATGAGTAAATACTTTCTTACTTTAATGGCTAGTTTTTTACCCCCATTCTTTTTAAGCTTTTACCCTCCTCTTAAATTCTACAAAAACATAAAAGCACTTTTTGTTTCAATAATATCAACTACTATAATCTTTGGAGGCTGGGATGTATTTGCAAAACTCAGAGGTCATTGGTATTTTGAGCCAACGGCAATATGGGGTAAATATTTTCTAGGCTTACCTTATGAAGAATGGCTCTTCTTCATTGTAATTCCTTTTTGTTGCTTATTCACATGGGAAACGCTTAAACATTTTACTAAAAATTCATTTAATCAGGATGAAATAAAATGAAAGAATATACTATACTCGTAATTTTAGCTTCTCTACTAGCAATATACTTTGATAGGAAAGCCGAAACTAATTTACTAAAAAATAAATTGTTCTTAGTATTCCTAGCAATAATATTTATCTTAAAACTAATAGTAAATGGATTTCTGACAGCCCATATTGTAAGATACAATCCTGATTTTTATTTAGGTATAAGAATCTTTACTATCCCACTTGAAGACTTCTTCTTTGGCTTTAGTATGATAATGTGTGCGTGTATAATTTGGGAAAAATTGAAGGGAAAATCATGATTACAATAATTCTTTGTTTATTAATTGGTTCTGTTGCAGGAATTCTTAGTGGAATCTTTGGTATTGGAGCAGGAATAATAATGATTCCAGCAATGATATTCATTCTAGGACTTAACCAACATATGGCTCAAGGAACGTCACTAGCCATTATGCTTCCACCTATTACCATCTTTGCAGTTATGGAATACTACAAAAATGGACAAATGGATTTCAAGATTGCTTTTTGGATAGCTTTAGCGTTTATATTTACCAGTTTCTTCGGTGCTAAAATAGCATTACATACAGATAAGCTAGTTCTTCAAAGAGCCTTTGGAATAATGATGTTGGTTTTTGCAATTAAACTGATTATTAACAAATAGCTCCCTCAGTCTCTAAGCCTTTGGCTTCTCGCCAGCTCCCTCATTGAAGGAGCTATAAATCGAATAAATAATGCAACTGACAAGTATCTCCTTCCCACAATCAACTAACTTAATTAGCGGCTCCCTCGATGAGGGAGCTGGCACCGCAGGTGTCTGAGGGAGCTCTTGTTCCTAATATTTAACAGCGAGACCTTTATCTAACAATTCCTGATTAAGGAACTTCCCATCTTGGATTACTTTTTCATATTCTGTTTCCTGTTTTAAGCAGAAAACATCCGCTAAGTAACGGCTAAACTTATCTCGCCAATAAGTCTTTATTACAATGAAGCTACAGCCCTTTAACTTCTTTTCGATATACTCCTTGGCTGACTTACCAGAACTGGAGTTTATTTCTCTTGCGTTTATGCCCCTGAATCTTAGCTTCTGAGTAGTCCAATTGTTAAACCCAAGGTCGATATCTGCCCAAAACGTATCACCGTCTATAACTTCAAGCACATACGCCTTATAGGTATAGTGAGGAACAGCACCAAGCCGTAACCGAGGGACAACTTCAGTTTTCGTCCCAGGAGTAGCTATGAAAAAGTTAAACCCAAGATCAACCATCGCGTTACCCTGTATCTGCTTCGATTGGTATACATAGGGTTCAGTACGAACCACCGCGAGAACTGGGTTAGCCTGTCCGGCCGAAGGCAAAGCTTTGTCGCTTCTGATTATCGCTCTAAGGTCATGTACGCTGAGTTTTTCTTCAATTATTTGCTTCTCATAATTAGCTCGAAGCTTCTTATCTTCAATTGGCAGAAGGGCTTTAAGGTGACTCCATGTCAATTGTCCATTCGAATGGACAATCTGTGGATACTCTTCATATAGTTGTACGGAACAATACAAATCTGTACGACCAATGTTTAAAGTTTCAACCAAAACAGGAAATAAATAATCACCATATTCTGCCCTAGCTTCGTTTTCTAAAATGTGAGTTTTTATGTGTTTGCCGACGTTCCAATAGGTTAGGCGTTTTTCCTGCTCCATTTCTAGACGGGCACGTTCCATGCCTGATTCGATTTCTGTACGAATAACTTCAACTAATAATTGCACGTCTTGTGTGAGGATGGGGGTTGATGGAACAATTTGGGTAGTCATATTTTAAGTATATATTAAAGGTATATGAATCTCAAAGGATAGCGCTTTATTAAAATAAGGGCTTCCGCAGCCCTTAAGATCCCCTCTGCTCAGAATGCTTCACTCCCAGATTTCGTAATTTCATTCTGCTACCAATCAAACTCACCTTCCTGGTTCAGTTGATTGCTCATGAACATCGTGTTCATGAATTACGCACATTCAATAACTACATCTAACGGTCACTCCCGCAACAGAGCAAGTAAATACAATTGAACCGGTAAAAAAATTTGACCAGTTCGTTTTTATCATCTTCTTTTAATTGAAGTCGTATATTTCGACTTCATTCTTTTATAAATATATTTGGGGAATATCTTTTCATGTTACTTTTAGCGGTCACAAATTGTGACCGCAAATTGATATATAGCTGAAATGATGTTAGGTTAGAGGGATATTGTTGCGATAGATACATTAAGATACATTTTAAGAAAAGATTTTATAATGAAACTATATATAGAAAAAATTATTCTTATAAATAGAGCGCCGTTTGATAAAATTGAATTAAATTTTAAAGAAAATGAAATTGCTGTCTTAACTGCAATAAACGGAAGCGGAAAAACTACAATACTATCTCATATAGTGGATGCATGGCATGAAATAGCTAGACCGCATTTCCAAAACGAATTTAAAAACAAATCAAATCAATATTATCGAGTTTCCCATCCTAGTTCTAATATTGATTTCCATAAACCTTCTTTTGTATATATAAGATTTCGAGGTGGAACTGAACTATTTGATTACGTAGACATTAGAAACAAATGTACAGAAGAAGAATACAATGAAGCTATAACTATTGAAAATAAAATTTCTTATTCTCAAATCAGTCAAACGCTTGATTTAAATGAAGCTGTTAAACAAGTTTCTAACAACTTTAACAAAAATAATACTACAGATTTTTTTTCAAATAATATTGTCACATACTTTCCTTCCTATAGATATGAAGAACCAGGGTACTTAAATAAACCATATACTGTTAATTTGGATTTTAAAAAATCATATGGATACTCTGGAGATTTAATAAATCCACTTGAAGTAATAAGTGGATTACCACAACTTGCTAATTGGATTATGGACATCGTTCTAGATATGAGGACATCTGGAGCAGCCCAAGATAAAGTCGTGTTTAATAATTTAAGTCATATAATTACACAAACACTTATTTCAAAAAATATAGGTCAGTTAAGGTTTGGTATAGGACCCAGAGGACTGGGAGGTACAAGGATTCAAATAGTAAAACATAGTGGTCAAAGTGTATATCCTTCAATATTTAACCTTTCATCTGGTGAATCATCAATGCTATGCATATTTGGTGAATTGTTAAGACAAGCAGATAATTATAAAAACAGTATTCAGCTAAGTGAAATAACCGGAATAGTTTTAATCGATGAAGTTGACAAACATCTACATATTAAGTTGCAAAAAGAGGTATTGCCTAAAATTTTTAAACTTTTCCCGAATATTCAATTTATTTTAAGCTCTCATTCGCCATTTTTAAACATAGGACTTGCAGAGGAAGTCTTGAGTAGGAGCAAAATTATAGACCTTGATAATTTCGGCATGTCGACTGACCCAACTTCAAATGAACTCTACTTAGAAGTTTATAATATGATGATTTCAGAAAATTCGAGATTTAAAGATTTATATGAATCATTATCGACAAGAATACATGATGGAAATTTGCCTCTTATTATCACCGAAGGAAAAACAGACACTCAACATATTAAAAAAGCAAAAGAAATTTTAAATATTACGAATTGTGAGTGTGAATTTTACGAAATAACTGAAGATTGGGGTGAATCACGATTAAAAACTCTTCTTGAACAACTTTCAAAGGTGAAACAATCTCGTAAAATTATTGGAATATTTGATAGAGACACTAAAACAATTGTAAATATGATTGAAGGAGATGGGCAATTTTTTAAAGATTATTCTAACAATGTTTATGCATTTTGCATTCCTACGCCTGTTGGTAGAGAAACGTTTACAAATATTTCAATTGAATTTTATTATTCAGATGAGGATATTCAAAAAGAAAAAAATGCTAAAAGACTATATTTTGATAATGAAGTAGATTACTTATTTAATAAAAGTACAAAAAATCCAGAACTAAGAAAACTTGAAGATGTTAGAACAGAAAATGAAACTACTAAAAAAATATTTGATGAGCCAAAAATGTGTGAAGTTGCTGATTGGATACATTCTAAAGCAACTTTTGCGAATCTAATCGAAGCAGATGCAGAGTTTATTATGGGAATTAATTTTGATCAATTCAATCTAATATTTGATAGAATTAAACTAATTATAAATCCTGAAGAAGTAGCCCAATAAATACTTAAAACAGTATCCATAAAAATCTAAATAATGATATTTTATAAAAGTTATTAAAAAAAACCGCCGATTTAAGGAGATAAAAACATGAACACCGAAACAATTGCTTTATTTATTTCAATAATTGCTGCTGCTGCTTGGATTCCTTCAATTATTGTCTTATTAAAAAAAAGAACTATTTTAGGGAAAATTATAAGCAGGTACGACAATTTCAATAGCACTGAAACCTTTTTCCTGTTTAAACTTGGTGTTTTATCAAAAAATAAATCTTTCAATCTTGAATCTATAAAATGCAAAATTATATTTGAAGATGGCACCGAATACATAAGCAAGGCTAGAAATACGAGAAAAGTCATTTTTAATGGTAATGAAAAATTAGATATTACCCCAGATGAATACATAAATAATTTCACAACTATGCCTAAAAATACAAACATATCTGGATACCTATTATTTGCTTACAACGTAGTTAAAGATACCGTTAGAATCAAAAAAACAATTTTTATATTTACCTCATTTGAAAACAAATCACACTCTCTGGAATTTGATGAAAAAGATATCGATGGACAAGAATTATTATATGACGATTCAATTTGGGAAAAACAATAACATCATCATTCCTCCCAAAGTTGATATCACAAGTTGTGACTTCAAATATTCCATTCAATATTTCGACTCATAATTAAAAATTATTCGCTCAATATAAACGAAACAAATCATATTCTTGGCTAAAGGCTTCGAGTTGTAAATCGCTAAGCGAGCTTAATCAGTTATATCCTTCCCTTTTCAAGGGAAGGTGTCAGCACAGCTGACGGAAGGGTAATTACCAGCTATAATACTCCCCATGTCTAAATTTATAGCCGACTTCCATATTCACTCAAAGTATTCTAGGGCTACGAGTAAGCTACTAACCCCTGAGCACCTAGAATACTGGGCAAAGATTAAGGGTATCCAAGTAGTTGGAACAGGAGACTGCATCCATCCTGGTTGGTTAGAGGAACTAGAAGACAAACTACAACCTGCAGAGAATGGTCTTTATACACTTAGGAAAGAATATCAGCTGGCAGAGACTAAAGAGCTATCAAATATACTACAGGCGAAGCCTGTTTACTTCATGCCAACAACGGAAATAAGTAATATCTATAAAAAAGGTGATAAAACTAGAAAAGTTCATAATATATGTGTGCTTCCTGATTTTGAAACTGTTAAAGTCTTTCAAGAGAAAATAGAACGTATTGGAAACATCCGTTCAGATGGAAGACCTATCCTTGGTCTAGATTCAAAAATACTATTAGAAATGCTACTAGAGAGTGGCGACAACACTTGGTTGATACCTGCCCATATCTGGACACCTTGGTTTTCTGTACTTGGTTCCAAATCTGGATTCGATAATATAGAAGAATGTTATGAGGATCTATCTTCAGAGATCTTTGCATTAGAAACTGGACTATCTAGTGACCCTCCAATGAACAGAATATGCTCGTTCCTTGATAAATATAGACTAGTATCAAACTCTGATGCCCACTCCCCTGACAAGCTTGGAAGAGAAGCAAATATCTTTGATACAGAGATAGGCTATGACAATATATACAACTCGCTTAAAAAAGATGAAGGCTTTGTAGGAACAATAGAATTCTTCCCTGAAGAAGGCAAATACCACAATGATGGACACAGGAACTGTAATATACACTGGAATCCTCTAGAAACAGTTCAAAACAACGACCACTGTACTGTATGTGGCAACGAAGTTACCAAAGGTGTAATGTACAGAGTCTCAGAGCTTGCTGACAGAAGCAACCCAGAAGATGCAAAATCTAAACAGACCTTTCAGTCAATTACTCCATTGCCTAATCTAATAGCAGAAATAGATCAAAAAAAGAACCCACGTTCAAAAGGCGTTACTGCCAAATACTTTGAAATGATAAACACAATTGGGTCTGAGTTTGAGATACTATTAAACACCCCCATTAATACTATTAAACAAAAATCAAATGATGCTATAGCCGAAGGTATACACAGGCTACGCAATGGTTTAGTAAAAGCAGAAGGTGGCTTCGATGGTGAGTTTGGTGCTGTTTCAGTATTCACTCAGCAAGAATTAAACAACTACAAAACAAACCTACTTTTTAAAGAGGATATTACTAATAAACAAAACACAACTTATAGCAGTCTTACTTTTGATATCGAAAGATTTCAACAACAAAAGAAAAACATTAAACAGAAGACACAGCTTCACGGAACAGCTACAAAACAATACTGGTTAACAGCAGAAAAAGAAGAGGCAATAAACCATTTTGATGGTCCTTGTATGCTAATCGCTGGACCTGGTGCTGGCAAAACAGAAATAATTACAAAAAGAATACCTTGGCTTATATCTAAAGGGGTAAACGAGAAAAATATCTTAGCTATCACCTTTTCAAACAATGCTGTAAAAGAAATTAGGGAACGTATAGGCAAAAAAACAAAGTCTACAATTAGTACATTCCATAAACTTGGATTAGAAATACTAAGAAAAGAATTAAATATCAATGAACAGGAAAAATACTTCAGTATTATAGATGCTACACAGCAAAAAAGTATTGTAATGGATATATTAGATTGCACAGAACTAGTAGCAGAAGAGCTAGTTAAACAAATAGAACAAACAAAACAAGCCTTCTATGATGATTCGATAGAGGCACCAACGCTACTTAAGCAATACAACCAAGCGCTTAGGGAAATAAATGCTGTAGATCTTAATGATTTAATATACTTACCTTTAAAGCTATTTGTAGGAAATCCGGACATCCTTAAAAAATATCAAAACAAATACCAGTGGATTCTTGTTGATGAATTTCAGGACATTAATGCAGCACAATATCAACTACTACAGCTTATATCAGATAAACAAAACATCTTTGTCGCAGGAGACCCAGACCAAGCTATCTTTAGTAGCAGAGGCACGAATCCTCAATTCATTAATAATTTTATAAACGATCATCCAAGAGCAAAACTTATGAAAATGAATAAGAGCCACAGGTGCTCAGACATTGTATTAGAAAATGCATCCTTCGCAATTAAGAAAAAGGATAGATCTATCAGTGATAAACGAGGATCATCTCTTACAATAAAAGAGTTTGCTACTGATAAAGCTGAAGCTAACTGGATAGCAACTGGAATCGAAAAATTAAGCAAAGAAGCAAACGCACAAGATATAGCTATCTTGTGTAGAACAAAAGAGCTATTCCCTATTATCGGCAAATCTCTAAATGATAACAGAATACCTTTTCAGATTGTTAACACTCAAAGCCTTCTACTTGAAAGCCCTCTTAAAGACATTGTAGAACAATTACAAACAGCCTACTTTGGTCTAACCTCAAACATGGCTGAAAACAAGAAAAAAGATATCGTAAGCATGTTTGAAAGAGGAATGAAGATAGCCTTCATAGCAAGAAGCCTTATCTCTGAACATAACCTTAATAGTGAACAACAAAAACAGCTCGAAAAACTTACAACTAAATACGACAGCAACTATTCAAAATTCTTTGATGAACTTGCTCTACGTATTGGTAATGATGATTATGATAGCAACTTGGAATGCGTCTCACTTATAACTATGCATGCAGCTAAAGGACTTGAATTTGAACATGTATTTATTCCTGGATGTGAAAGCAAACTAATGCCTTTCCAGTTGTTCAAAAAAAGAAGTAAAGAAGAAATTAGTGAAGAAGAACGTTTACTTTATGTAGCAATGACTAGAGCAAAAAAGAATCTTTTACTTTCATATACTAGTAGAAGGAAGCTTGCTAATAAATCGTATAAAGGGACACTAAGTCCAATAATAAAAAGAATACCTGAAAGCTTACTTAAAAGAGAAAAAATAGAACTAGATATAAATGATAATTCAGATCAACTAAGCTTATTTTAAATAAAGATACTCTTAATTATTCTTTCCCTTGGGGGAAAGCTAGATAGGGGGTGTTTACTTACAAACAGTACAAGAACCGCAACCAGCTTCTGGCTTCTTAACTACTGGCTTCTTTTTCTTCCTAGGACCATCAATAAACTCTATAACATTCTGAGGACAAGCTTTTGCACAAAGCCCACAACCAACACATTTATCTTGGTCAATATACGCTATATTATCAACTACTTTTACTGCATCAAACTTGCATGCTTTTTCACAAAGCTTACATGCGATACATCCTACTTTACAATTTTTTCTAGTAAGAGCGCCCTTATCTTTTGAAGAACAAGTAACCATATATGTTCTCTTATATGGAATAATTTCTATTAGCTGACGAGGACAAGCTGTTACGCAAAGTCCACAAGAAGTACATTTGTCTTTATCAATAATTGGTTCGTGGTTCTCACCATAAGATAAAGCATCAAACTTACAAACCTTAATACAATCACCAAGCTTCAAACAACCATACTCGCAAGATTTCCATCCGCCGGCTGTTAGTGATGCCATTTCACAAGATTCAATACCTATATATTCAAACTTCTTTGCGATATCTTTATCGTTCATTCCCTGACACTTAATATATGCAATATCTCTTAATCCATCCGTAGTTACTTCTTTTCCCATTACCTTCGCAATTTCTTCTACTTGTGAGTCAGATGCGACAGGGCAACTGGCAGGTTCAGCTTCGCCACTATAAATAGCCGCTGCTAGACCAACACATCCAGGATAACCACATGCGCCACAATTAGCTCCAGGCAATAAATCTTCTACCTTCTCTAACTGCTCAGGCTTCTCAACATGAAAAACAACAGAGCTTATTGCAAGAAATAATCCAAGCAACAATCCAAGAACTGCTAATACAATAATTACTAAGAATCCAGACAAATTAAAAAGCTCCAAATGCGATAAAAGCTAAAGACATAATCCCACCAGTAATAAAGGCTATTGGTACACCTTTAAAATACTTTGGAACATTTGCTTCTTCTAATCGTTCTCTTATTCCAGCTATCAAAACAAGTGCTAGAATAAATCCTATCCCAGCACCTAATGCGTGAAAAACGCTCTCTAACAATGTATAACTCTCTGTAATATTTAGAACTGTTAGTCCCAATATCGCACAGTTTGTAGTAATAAGTGGTAAATAAATGCCTAGCATACTCTTAAGTAGTGGGGATGTTTTATTGATGACTAATTCTAAAAATTGAACCAATGAAGCAATTACTAATATAAAGAAAATAGTTTGCAAATATCCTGCATCTAATGGATCCAAGATTAATTTCTGAATAAACCAAGTAACAACACTTGCAATAACCATGACGAAAGTAACAGCTAATCCCATGCCAATTGAAGATTCTTGCTTATTAGAAACTCCTACGAATGGGCAAATGCCTAAAAAACGAGCTAAAACAAAGTTGTTTATTAATGCTGCGCTAAATAATATAAAAAGAAGCTTTGCCAACTAACTTTCACCCTTTCTCTTAACCTCGTATACGTCTTTAATGGAGCGTAATTTACCAATAATACTATCCAACATATCAATCTTAGTCAAACTCAAAATTAAACTTACAACAGCAATGCCTCTTGGTGTTGTCCTTAGATTGAAATGAACTATATTAATCTTTGATTCTGCAATCTTAGCAACAATATCGTTTAATAACCCTACTCTGTCGGATGCCTCTACCTCTAATGCCACATCATAAGAACCATCATATGTCTTATCCCAAGAAACCCTCATCAATCTATCCTGATCAATTGTTCGTATATTTCGACAATCTTTTCTATGTACTGCTACACCTCTACCTCTAGTAACATATCCAATAACATCATCACCAGGCATTGGATTACAACAACGGCTAAGATAAGCCATTACATCGCTAGTTCCTTCTACTTCTACACCAACACTACTCTTCTTCTGGCGTTGCTTCGTTACCTTTGGTGCTAAGCTTTCTTTAAACTCTTCTTTTTTCTTTTCTTCCTGCTTCTTCGCTTGCTCATTATTTAACTCATAAACATCTGTATTTTTTCTAAACCAATGTCTAATCTTTGTTTTTGCTGAAGATGTTATCGTAATATTTAGCCAAGCCATTTTAGGCTTTTCGTTTTTTTGAGTAATAACCTCAACTATATCCCCATTCTTTAATGGCTTATCAATATTAACAATCACGTTATTAACCTTTACGCCAATACACCTATGACCTATTGATGTGTGAACTCTATATGCAAAATCTAATGGAGTTGCTTTCTTTGGCAACTGATACACATCACCTCTTGGAGTAAACACAAAAATCTCTTCCATGAACAGGTCAAACTTAAGGTCATCATAAAAATCTTTCGAATCACTATCCTTTTGCCAATCAATAAGCTCCCGTAACCAAGACAACTTCTTCTCGAAAGTATCTTCTTTCTTAATACCATCTTTATAGCGCCAATGAGCAGCTACGCCAAACTCAGAAACCTTATGCATTTCTTTAGTTCTGATCTGAACTTCTACTGGCTTTCCACTACTTGAAATAAGCACAGTGTGAATAGATTGATATAAATTTTGCTTTGGCATAGCAATATAATCTTTGAATCTACCTGGGATTGGTTTGAACTGAGTATGCATCAAACCCAAAACTGTATAACACTGCTGGACTGTACCTACGACAACTCTGATTGCATATAAGTCATAAAGGTTCTTGATGCTTGTATGTTGCCTTTTCATTTTATTATATATAGACCAGAAATGTTTTGGCCTACCTGTTATGCTTCCTTTTATACCATGTTCTTCTAAGAGTAATTTTACCTGTATTACAAACTCTTCAATAAACTGCTCTCGTTCTTCTCTTTTCTCTGATATGTCTTTCTTTAACCTTTGATAATCAGAATCATACAAAACTCTAAATACTATATCTTCTAGTTCCCACTTGATATTAGACATCCCTATTCTATGGGCCAATGGAGCATAAATATCCAAGGTCTCTCTAGCTATTTTTTGCTGACTTTCTGGCGGCATAAAACTAATTGTTCTCATATTATGGAGTCTGTCTGCTAGCTTAATGATAATAACCCTGATATCTTTAGCCATCGCCAAGAACATTTTTCTAAAGTTCTGAACTTTCTGTTCTTCATCGCTATGAAATTTGATACGACCAAGTTTTGTAACTCCATCAACAATAGCTGCAATTTCTTCATCGAATGTTTCAGCTATCTGTTCAAAAGTAACTTCAGTATCTTCTACTGTGTCATGTAAAACTGCTGCAATTAGAGTGGTCTCATCTGCTTCATAATCTACAAGTATTTTGAAAATTTGAAATGGGTGCCAGATATAATCTTCGCCTGATTTGCGCTTCTGTCCATCATGGGCTTCCATTGCAAACTCGAAGGCAGCAAAAAATCTTTTAGTATTGAAGTGGCGATTGTATCGTTTAACCTTTTTAACGGTCTCCCTAAGTTGCGAACGAAGTTCTTTTTCCATAGAGAGTATTATACAATAATTCTGAACTTAGCAGTATGCAAGTGTTTAATCTCTTATAATCGCATCTACAACATTTCTAATTTTTACACTGGCCTTAGACAATAAATCGTTGAATGCTTCCTTGTTATCAGTATTTGCTGATTTTATAATCTTATAAAACTTATTTATTTTATCCACTGAATCAATGTCAAAGATATCAATTGAAGGATCACCTATCATTCCACCTACAAATGCATTCAACTCCTTAACAATTGGAAGTTGCTTAATATTAACGGACACCTCATCAAATGTCATATAGTTAATTTGGCTTAATTTTTGACTAAGTTTTGTCATAGCAGAACTTGGGATTGTGCTATAACTCATTCCCATTGAATATAACAAAAATGCTTGCAAATAACCATATTTACTATCGAATTCTCCACAATACCCACAACTTTTATCTTGTTGCTTATTCTCATTAATTAAAGAATTTAAAACAATCATCTCTAAAGGATTAAATAAAACTTTTTTAATCCCAGACCTTTTCCCGAACCTTGTTTCACCAAAAACAAAATGTTTTAAGTCGTTACCACCAACACTTACAAAATCAGCAGACTCTGCAATTTCCTTATAATTTGACAAGCTATCAACAGTCTCATACATAGCTCCAACTTTTAAATCTTTTGCATTCCCCATAATCTCAGCAAATTTCTCTGAACCTGGCTCAATGCCCATTTCTAAAGCCACCTCAAAAGCAACCCTTGTAATAAAATTACTTATATATAAAACATCTTTTGAACTATTAACCATTGGAATAAGAACATTCTGGGCTCCTTGTAAAATAAGCTGCTTAAAAAAAGGCTTAAAATAATCTTCATTATAACTAACAAGATTTACGCCTTCCATTGACTTGCCTGATTTCTTTAAAAAAGCAAAAAGCTTCTTGTCTGGTCTTAATTCAGGAATCCGAATAACAGCACTAGGGTCTTTTTTTACTAATTCTGAAATTATTAGTTCATACGCCTTATCCAAGGCTGTAATCCTGTCTTCCTTATGTAACTTAGCCAAATTTATATTATTCTCTTTAAAATATAAATCCAACATAATAGAAACTCTTGCCAACCCAATATGAGAAACGGCATCATCCTTAATGAGCTGTTCTAATGCAACTATACTATATTGAACATCGAAGCCTTCTCCACCTTTAAAGTGTAGCTTATTCAAGCCCATTTTAGCTTTATGCACCTCATTATACATATCCTCTTGATCTACAAACCATTCATCCGTAAATGTAGTATCTACGCTTAACACAAACGAGTCCAGCTGCTCAACAAGTTTTGCGATATTAGCAGACAGTTTGCTGTCTTGATTTGAAAACATCCAATCATATAACAATGTTTTATTTCCTACGAACTTATACCCTTTGCTTACATCTGCAAGTATTTCCTTAACTGTCATATCTGAAAATATATTCAAATGATTACCTTCATCATTAATCATCATCAAATTTGGACACGTTTTTAATATTTCAACAACAGCTTTGCGCTGACTAGCATTCTTTGCAACACTCAAATCAAAGATAACAGCTCTAGTATCGAAATACGCAACTTTTGGTTTTGAAGTCTTAATTCCCATAGCTGCAGGAACTCCTAAATTCTTAATTAAAACTTTTATATGATTTGCTTCTAAACAGGTTTCTTCAAGCCTAATGCCTGCAAAATCTGATTTATTTTTTGCGATAAACTCCAAAAGCTTTTCATGAGCAAAGTCACCAATATACATAATTGGACCATCACTCTTTTTTTCTTCATACTGTTTAAAAAAATCAGCAAAAATCTCATATCCTTTTTCATCATAAATATTTAGTAAAAAATCCTCCATTTGCACAATCATTTTAATCATCATTGGATTACTTCCAAATTGAGCATTAATCTCAGCTATAATCTCTTGAACTATCTGCTCAACCAATTTTTCAGGGTTAGCATTATGCCTTTCTGCTAGGGCATTAACAAAAGAACTAGTACCTCCAACTAACGGCATCTGTTCAAGGAACTGAATATCTGTTCTCAAACTATAAAAACGTTTCCCATTATCTGAATCATCAATAATCTCATAATCTTTGCCACCATTGCCCTCTCTTAGCACTTTTAATTCTCTTTTTATATCATTTATGCTACGTTCAAATATGTTTAAAAATTCGTAATTATCTTTCTCAACATTTTGAGAAGTTTCTATTTCAAGCTCTTTTATTGATGGTTTGTGAAACTTAATTATATTTGAAGAATATGCAATACCCTCTGCAAATGTTTCTCCTGATTGTTGAAGAATAATATCGCCACCTCTTGAAACAGCTGTACCTAAAGAATTATAAAACTCTTCAATAATGGATACTGCTTTAGAAGATTGAACTGAAATCTTCAGTCCGCGCCCTAAAACATCTTCATTTTTAAGCTCTTCTACACTTGTAAACTTACTCAAGATCTTCCCCGCATCTTCACATACCAATGATATGTCAGCATGAGGATACATCTCGTGTATTTTATTAAAAGCCTTTACTAAGGAAACATCTGTTATCTCTGACCCTAAGGTTGAATGAACTGGATGAGCTCCAAAATTACTTAAAAACATTATTTGAAACTTAGCAAAAGCCTCTGATGCTTTCGCACCTGATATAATTATCTCTGGAGTTTTCCCTTGACCAGCAATAGTCATAATCATAAGGTCATCAATATCACCAACTTTATAAATTTTATTACTTCCACTATCATCAATACCTTGAATGGATATATCTACGGACATTTCTTTACTTAAATTACCCAATAGTTTTATAGGCCTAGCATGAATTCCATATTCAGACTCGATTGGTTTTAATTTTTTTCTGATTGTACTATTTATTGATACTATTTTAGTATTTAACATATTTCTGCTGATCTCCTTTAGTAATTCTTATCAAAAATATATCGTCTAATTCTCATAAAAATCCCACACATATTTAAACTTTTATTGAAAATTCTCTATCTCTAATTGCTGCAATATCATAACCACTGTTTCGTCAATATCAACTATATTTTCACTGTATTGATCATCCATTCTCTTATACATCTCTATATACTTTCTGGCAGCTAATATAAGGTTCTGAGCGATGCTTCCCGAACCATCTCCAACTAAGTTTTCATATGAAAACTGATTATCATTGGCGATCATCTTTCTGCCATAGTATATCATTTGCTCATCTACATTACTGGCTAATTTAGCAGTGTAAATTCTATTTGAAAGAATTATATTAACTTTTTGCACTGCATCTTCATATTCCTTTTTTGTAAATTGAGGAATTAAACTAAAATCGATATCATCCATTACGCTTGGCTTCTCCCCTACAGCTATTTTAGCTTCAGGAACCTTACCCCCCCTAGTCAATAAGGAAGTATCACTAGCTACTGCAGCATTGTTATTACTTGACCCTAAAGCTTTTTGAAACTCTCTTATTATTAATATTGCATTAGGGTCTTCCACTGATAGTTGCATCCCTAAACTCATAAACCCTATAGCCTTTAGCTGATTTAAACTTACTACGTTGCTAATTGATGCACTACCACTAACAAGCGCCAAATTCGCTGTTGGGTGCAATTTTTGTGCATCTTGAAATATCCTCACCAAAGATGCTCCATCAACCTCTTTATCCAACGTAGTCAGTACTGGTTCAAGACCAAAATTACTAGCTACTAGAACTTCAAGCGCTACCATAGCTGATGATGCTCTTTCTCCAACAATAGTTACTTCTGGTTGTTCCTGCTCACGAATACTACGCATGGATATAGAGTCCTCTAGTGTAATGTCTTTCTCTTTCCCATCAATATCGTTCCCTTTAAAGGTTATTTTTACAGCATATTTTTTTGCTATTTCCTTTGTCATATCAATAGGTCTTTTGCACATACCAAGACAGTAGCCCACGCTTAGTTTTTTAGTAACTTTAGTCTTTAGTGATATTATTTTATTTAACATATTTTCTCGTATTCTCCTTAAAAAAATTCATCAAAAATATATCGTTTAATAATCATAAAATTCCCACACATATTTAAACTTTTGCCCAAATAAGTCATAATCTAAACTATGACTGATAAAAAAGAAGAAAAAATACCCGATTATCTGGACCAACCTGAGACTTTTCAAGACATTGCAAAAATCTGTGTAAAGAAGCAAAATAAAGGCCCTTTTGATGAAGTTGTATCGACTCTTTATCGCTATCAAAAACTAATAGAATACTTCAAAACAACAACTGAAGTTCCCAAAGAAAAAAACAAACTATTATTAGAAATGCTCACCAAAGGATTGCGTTACAAAAACTTTCAAGAATTTAAAGAAGAAAACGTGATATCAGAAACTTTCTCTTTCCTAAGTGAAATTGCCGATTTGAAAAGCTTTTACAAATACTTAATTCAAGATAATAAAGACATCAAAACAAGCTTTTTAGAGCTAATTAGAATAAAACTAAAAGAACACGAAAACGGATTGGACTTTCTAAGATTAATGATAGAAAAGCAAATAAAAGAAAAAGAAAAGCCCTCTCCCTAGCCCTCTCCCAAGAGAGGGAACAAAACCTCATAGGGGGTTATTTCGGAACTTTTTCCAGTAATTGCAAATATCTTCTGGCCTCTGCTACTGGAATTTTTTCAAACACTTTAGCTTTTTTCTTTACTGACATTTTTCTAAATATAGCCATTTTTTCTCCTAGTTTCATTCTATTTAAAATAACAATCATATTATCATCAGACATCTTTTCCCAAACTTCACTATATTTTTTAAACATCTTTGCATTCCTATACTTATCAGCACTATTTGTCATTACTCTATAGCACCCAACATCCTTATATGGTTGAAATAATGGAAAAATCTTTGCAACTTTTTTAACAGAAAGATACTCTAATATTTCAGCAACATCCTTTTGTCTCATCCTGTGCAATATCTCTGCAACTTTAGCATCTGGCATCTTCTCATATACGGCCACAACGCCCTTTAGTTGCTTAATTCTCGTCTTTTCAATCTCCGTTAATGTTGGTGGTGTAACTTTCGCCTCTATCCCTTTAGGGGCAATTGTGGGCTCTTTCCCGACCACCTCTTTACCAAGCTTTTTATCTGGAGAACTTGTTCCTTCTTTCTTTTCTTCTAGCAACTCTTTTTGTGTTACTTCAAACTTAGGAACTTGAGACAATGAAGCTCCCATTCCTACTCGCAAATTATTCACCCATTCATATAAAAGCTCTATCTCAGAAGTATTATTAAAAATGGAATCTTCTTTTCTTACCCTAAACAATTCATTCTCACCTAATAATGCTTTTTGCACTTCGCCTTCAATAACTGGCCTTAGCGTTTCAAAATCTTCTCCATTATTTAATACTGCAGTAATCTTCTTTGCTACATATTTTGCTCGTAAATATGGAGAATTTTGACCTATTCCTATATAGAAAGTAAGAACCTTTATTCTATCAACCCATAATTCTGCAAATTCATTGTCTCCCACTTTGTTCTTTACTACTCTTATTCTATGTAAAAAAGGAACTGCATCAGATCCATCAAGACCTTCATCTTCAGTTAGCTCAATTTTCAGCTCTCCAACTTTTTTTACACTATTTAATTCTTCAATTCGTTGTTTTGCCCAAGCAATTTTCCGCTCTTTTTGGTTAATATCCTGAACAATTTTGTTAACTATTGGCATTTTTTCAGCCATTTTTTTAGGAAGAAATCCAAAAAAAGCTAAATTAGCGAGTGTTAAATATGCAACAATTCCAATAATTACTAATACGGAAGTTATCCAAAAAGTAATCTTAAAAACTAAAAGAGCTGCCTTAAAAGAACCCAGACCCCTTTTCTTTACAGGCGTTTCGGCTTTTTCTGCATCTTTTTCTTGTTTTTGTTTTTTGTTTTCTTCAACCATTTATTTTCCCCTGCTTCTATTCTACATATAAATTAGAATCCTTGAATATTTTTTTTTAATATTCGCCACTTTACATTCTTTCAGATCACAGTAATATTCTAATTGTACAGAAACAAACATTTACTTCACGGAAGAACTAAACTTAAAAGGATTTAAGATATGTGCGTTTGTTAATGCTCATAAATTTTATATAAGGAGGTAATTGTATGTATTCAGCTGAAGCTAATAATTTATTTATAAACAAAACACAACCCACCAAAACAAACCATGAACCATCTCAAAAAAATACTCTTTCAAACAAGGAGTTCCATAACAAACTTCAAAACAATATAGAGAATAATCCATTAGAAAAAATAGAAATACCAAAGGATACTAAGGTTAAATCATTTGAAAAACAAGAAAATGTTATTACTCCGATTGAAACTCCAAAAGAAAACCTGAATGCTTCAAGCGTTAAACAGCCTGAAAAAATATCTGATCCTATTCCTGTAAAAGAAATTAATAAAGTTATTACACAACTAATTCAAACCCTGAATACTAAAAGTCCTGATCTAAAAAAAGAACTGTTAGATATCATTAACGAATTAAATGCTTTATTGGCTAAAGCAGAAGATAACCCAGAACTTACTGGTGAAGAGGTAACTAACGAACTGCTGGCACTATTAAATGAGTTATTTCAAACTATTCCAGAAAAACCTCTTATTAAAATAGGTAACATAGATGCAAATAAATTAAACATAAAAACAAGAGAAATTGAACTTACAAACCCACGAACTAAAGAACAATTGCCTATTACTCTAATAACAAAAGAAGACTTTGCCAAATTTACAAAAAATATTCAAGAATCTGAAATCACAAAAAACCCAATAAACATTAAAGACATAAAACTTAAGATAGCGGCACTCATGGAAGAACTTAACGGCACAATTAACTCTAGCAAGAAAACAACTCAGATTATTTCAAAAACATTTGCAATTAATTTAAACAAAAATACAAAAAATGTAAAAATATCAAAAGAAGAGAATGCAACTGAACTTACTATTCAGAATACTAATAATAAAGAAACAAGCTCAAAAGATAAGACAATTAATAACAAAAATGATTTATCTCTACATGAAAAAAGTAATGTAAAAAGTCTTTTCAATCAAAACGAGGGATCAGAAGCAAAAACTGAAACAATAAAACCTTTCTCTCTTAGTAATGATTTATCTGAATACAATACAAAACAAAGCATTAAAGAAGTAAAAGAACCGCCAATGTTGTCTAATATGAATCAGAATCAAAATAATATAGATAAACAAAATAAAATAATGAACCAATTTCGTACATTTCTAACTATAAATAAATTAAAAGCAGACACAGAGGTAACAATGAAGCTTTACCCTAAAGATTTAGGAGAAGTAAAAATACAAATCACAAAAGAAGCTGTGTCAAACAGTGAACATACTCAACTAATTGCTAAATTCCAGGTATCTAGCCAAGCAGTTAAAGCTATACTAGAAAGCAATTTTGATTCTCTAAAGAATGACTTGCAGCACAACTCAAATACATTAATAGCTACTCTCAGCGTGGATATTAATAATAGTGATAGTAATAATCAAGATTTCGACAAACACTTATACAAAAGAAACCAAAACAAACAAGCTCAAACAAAAACGAATGCAACCGATAATAGTATTGATAGTCCAGAACAAATAATTGACAAAGACGAGATAAATTCGTTAGCCTAGGAGGTATATATGTCAGGAATAACAGGGATAAGTTCAGCAGCTTCAACTGCAGCATCAGAAGCAAGTAGTTCAAATGATCTTGGAAGAGATCAATTTCTACAATTACTTGTTGTCCAAATGAAATATCAAGATCCACTAAACCCCGTGAGCAATGAAGACTTCATCGCTCAGTTAGCTCAATTTAGCACACTAGAATCTATGGAAAATGTAGAACGAAGTTTTCAAGGCGTTGAGGCATATTCACTGCTTGGAAAAACAATTGTTGTAGAGGATCCTTTGACATTACAACAAACTTCAGGGATAGTATCTGGGGTTAAGCAAAAGAGTGGTAATTATTATGCAATAATACCATCCCAAGCTACTTCAGTTACAAAAGAAGATGCGCTACAAGCATTTACTCAATCCAACCTAAATTATAATTCTTACAAAGATAAACTTTTCTTAAAAGGGAGCCTAACTACTGACACATTATTATGGAATTCTAGCATTACAAATCCAGAAGATTTTGCAACAGTAATGGGTTTTTCAACTCCAGCTGCATTGCCGGAACCATTGATAGACCTATGGAACTCTAATTTTTATCAAGAATTTGCCATTGATAATATTACAGAAGTTTATCAAAATTAATTTAGTTTATAATAAAGAGGAGGTGAAAACAGAACAATGGTAGAGATAGGAAGTTTTAATCAAGAGATACAAAGAATACAATCTGAACAAATAGGCCAAGGTGTTGGAAATGTTCAAGGTGATAGAAAAGTATCACAGCAACTTTTTCGAGATGAGTTCGTTAAAAAGTTAGGGCTAGATAGTTCAACTGATTCTTTGAAATTTTCAAATCACGCCATTCAAAGACTACAAAAACGAAATATTGAAATATCAAAAACTCAACTGGAAAGAATAAATCAGGCTTTTGATAAAGTGGCCCAAAAAGGAGCAAAAGAATCATTGATACTTCTTGATGATCTTGCATTTATTGCCAGTGTACAGAACAAAACAATTGTGACAGCCATGGAACAAGATTCCATGAAAGACCAAGTTATCACAAAGATAGACAGCGCAGTTATAGGATAGAATTGTAAATAGTAAAACGCCGGTTGGCCCTCATGTAGGATACCGGCAACCTAACAGGGGAGGATACAAATATGTTAAGATCTATGTTTTCAGGTTTAGCTGGCCTAAGTAATCACCAAACAGCATTAGACGTTATCGGTAACAATGTAGCAAACGTCAACACTATTGGATACAAATCATCATCCATTCAATTTACGGAACTTTTAAACCAAACAATCCAGGGGGCTTCATCGCCATCAACTTCAGGCAGAGGTGGTACAAACCCAATCCAAGTTGGTCTTGGTGTAGGGACAAGTGCAGTTGGAGTATCTCATTCTCAAGGTAATCTACAATCTACTGGAGATATGAGCGATCTTGCCTTACAGGGCAACGGTTTCTTTATCCTTGGAGATGGTTCTCAAACTTATTATTCTAGAGCTGGAGCTTTCTCTTTTGACTCTAATGGTTCTATGGTTCACTCAAGTGGTGTAAAAGTATATGGTTGGATTGCTGATGTAACTGGTCAGATAGATAAAAACTCAAGCATTCAAGCACTTTCTATCCCTGTAGGACAAAGTGTAAGTGCGAACGAAACAACTGCAATTGAATATGCATATAACTTGGATGCCACAGCGTATACAAGTGGAACACCTGTTTTGTCTCAAGGAAACTCAGCAAACGTGGAATTAGTAACTGGTAAATTTACAGGAGCAGATGATCCTCTTACGACTGTAGTAGAACCAACTATTGATGACGTAATTGGCTCTCATGCATTAGAAGTATTTGCGGAAACACATACAGGAACAAACAAATCTCTTAATGGAACAACAACTCTTCTTGATCTTGGAATAGAAAACATTGATAGTTTTCGAATAGTTGTTGCTGGAACAGAAAATACTATTAACCTTTCAAACGGCACAAGCAGTACTATAAACGAACTTGTTTCAGCAATTAATGCACAGATTCCTGGTATAACTGTTAGCCTAACTAATGGATCTATTAAAATTACACAAGAAATAGCAGGACTTCGTGAACATGTATATGTATATGATGCTGGGGCATTAGATAGTGACTGCTTAGAAGGACTAGCTTCTGCAGTTGGAGCAGATGCAGGCAATATCTCTGAAACTCAATCTAGCACTCTTTGGGCATATCTAATAGCAAATGACTTCGTTGATACAGATGGAACATTACTTGCTACCGCTACAGAGATAGCTGCTCTTGATTTGTCAAATGTTGGAGGAGTAGACTTTTCCGATTTGGAAACTACTACAAAAATACTTATGGAAGAAGCTTCAAATGAGCATATTACTAGCTCAAACGGAATTGCTGGACAATGTTTTAGTAGTGGAGCAGATTGGATTCCGGGAATTAAGACTATAGGGACAAATTCCAATCTAAATTACACCGATGTGCTAACAGGTATTGATGTCACAAACGATATCGTCGTTACAGCTAATGGTGGGACAACCCATACATTTGGTGTAAGTGCTGAAGGAATTGCCGCAACATCTACAACCGCTGAACTAATAGCAGCATTTAATACATGGGCAGCTACTGAAGATGTTGGAGAAGGTAGTAAGTTTTACATGGGCCTAACAGAATCAGGAAAATTATTCATTACCTACGAAAATGCAGATATTAAAGATGCGCTTACTGTAGCTGATAGCTCTCCTGCTGATGATGATGGGATAATAGACACTTTCTTTTCAACTGGCGGTAATTGGGAAGCAGAAACAGCAGCTGACATTAATCTTGCTAGAAGTTCAACTGATGCATATATTACTCATTCTTACTCGGAAGCAGATGGTGGTGGTTCATATGTCTTTGATGTTAATTTTGATGCAGAAGATGATGGCATCACAGGAATCTCCGGCGTAGACATTTCGGCTGCTTCGGATGGTTTCAAAACAGGACGATTTGTTATCAGCACAGTTCCTGCAACTGAACATATTACATCAACTACTGTCTATGATTCATTAGGTAATGAACATAACATTACACTTTCAATAATAAGAACTGAAGACAGCAGCTGGGCATGGACAGCAAGTGGCGTAGGAGTATCTGGTGGCGGATCGCTAGTATTTGATAGCAACGGCGCCTTAACAGAAGGCGCAAATAGTGGATCAATCACTGTTGGTAGCCAAGGTGGTGCTGATGCACTAACAATCACACCGGATTTTACAGCTGTTACTCAATATGCAGATAATTCAACAATGGTACACTCTTCACAAGATGGGTATCCTAACGGTTCATTATCAACATATAGTATCAGTTCTGATGGAACTATAATTGGTATTTACTCTAATGGACTAAACCAAAATATCGGGCAAATTGGGATTGCAACATTCAACAACCCTTCTGGTCTTTTAAAAGGTTCAGATGGTATGTTCCTTAGTTCGAATAACTCTGGTGAAGCTCAAGTTGGAGAGGCAAATACTGGAGGCAGAGGATCTATCTCTGCTGGTACGTTAGAAATGTCCAATGTAGATATTGCTGAAGAATTTGCAAACATGA
>CAYSAQ010000008.1:0-78277 GCA_964429235.1 uncultured Candidatus Marinamargulisbacteria bacterium | reverse complement strand
ACTTAAAAGATAACGAAGGAGCATTAGTAGATTTTAGTAAATATGGCGAATTAGGGTTTGTCGGTGCATATGGAGCAATTAAAGCAATACAAAATTCAATGTAGCCAATCCAAATTATCAAAGGGGCGTGCAATTTATTGCTTTTTCTAAGGAGCAATACTAGTATCTGTATAGAGATTTTTTGTAATTTTTCAAACTTCATCTTTATTAATCGCTCTTTCCCTATGTGGAATATATTAAAATAATTTGCTAATCTAGTTACATACATAGAACAAGGTGGTGTCGAATGTTTAAACAACAAAGAGTGATACTTTTAGTAAGTTTTTTATTAGCTGTTTTTATGAGTAGTAGTATGGCAGTATCTAGTGTTGACCAGTATATTGAGAAAGGTAACAAAAGAGTTACTGAGCAAGATTATAGAGGTGGAATAAAATATTATTCAAAAGCTATAGCAATAAATCCTAAAGATGGTGATTTGTATTATTTTAGGGCATCAGCTAAAGAAGCCTTAAGTGAATATAATGGGGCTATAAAAGATTACACTAAAGCAATTATGCTAAATAATAAGAATTATTATGCATATTTTGGAAGAGCTGTTGCAAGAACACAGACAGGCGAATATGAAAAAGCGATGAATGACTTTTCATCTAGTATTAAGATAAATTCAGATTATTATCAAGCTTATTATGGAAGAGGACTTGTAAAAAATACATTAAATGATCCCTATGGAGCAATAGAAGATTTTACAAAATCTATAAACATAGAACCTTCATATGCTATCGCTTACGCAAACAGAGGATCAATAAAATACTCTTTAGGAGATAAGAAGGGTGCGCTAAGTGATTTAAAGGTTGCTTCAAAGCTAGGTTTTACAGATGCTTATGAACTTGTGAATAGAATAAAGATGGAGCTTTAGTATTATGGAAATTATTGGCAATATCTTTTTAAAAATAGGGATGGTAGCGTTAGCATTTGTTGCTGGATGGGTTATTTTTATAATAGGTCTTTATCTTTGGACATTATTACCAAAACATAAAGTTATTAGAAGAGTAATTATTTGTTTTGTATTTTATATCATTATTTTATATGTTTTAGATTTTGAAAAATCAGCATCGACATTTATAGGTGCTGGTTTCTATGTGATTATTCCTTGGTTTGCTTTGCAATTGTGGGACAAAGATCACTAATCATAATATATCTAATAATAGCTATATACTAAATATAGTAGTTAATAATTATATATAATATATATAGTTGTCTGAATAGTTGTTATAAAGCGTTTCGATTATTTATGTGGATAACTTCTATAAAATAGTATTTTTTACTAACCTCGTTAGACAAGAGAAATAAGTTTTTGGGTACACTTTAAAAAACATATATAGATACATAGCTTATTAGTAAAGGATTACAGGATGATATTTTTGGGTACACTTTGGGTACACTTTAATCAAAAACATTAAAAAGCTTTAAACAAAACAGAAACCATAAACACCAATTAGAGCAATAAATTAAAGGACTTTTAACAAATTGAAATAATATGAAAATATACTGATTTTGCTTGCCAAGCAAAAGGTCGCCGGTTCGAATCCGGTCTCCCGCTCCAAAACTTACCTAAGTTTTGGAGCAAGAACAAATAAATTTTAGAAAAATATAAAAAGTTAAAAACTATATTAGTTTATAGAAGTAAGCAGGAAGAGAATCGGCTTGCCGGTTCAGAAACAACTCCGCGCGAACTTAGAATGTGTATCATAAAATTTAAATAGGAAAAAAATCATCTTTATTAAGCTGATGTGAAATAACAGTAGAAATTGATTCTGAATGTGAATATATATTAACGGAAGAGTTGTCTTCAGTAATTTTCACAATTCCGTTATTCTTTTCTTCCCAAGGTAAAGCTTTAAGCTTAATATCACAAAAGGATAATTGTTTTATAAGCTTTAATTTTAAAAATTGTAGGGCTTCTTGGTATTTGCCTGAAAAAACAATACAATCAAATTTTCCTAAAACAGAGATTGAATCTCCTAAATATTTAAGTAAGTGTTGATAATAAATATCTAGAGCTAAATCAACTTTTTTATTTACGCCCATGTGTTTTATTAATTCGGGAATTGAGGCTTGAAATCCTGTAATTCCTGCAAAGCCAGATTCTTTCTTTAAGATATCATTAAGTTTGTAAAGTGAGATTTTTTCTTTTCGTAAAATTTGGAATAAAATACCAGGATCAACATCTCCACAATTTTTTTCTCCGATAATTCCTTCTAATGGTGTAAATCCTGAACTAATTGTAAGTGGTTTCCCTTTTCTAATTGCTGAAATAGTAGTTTGTTTATCAAGTACTATTGAAATAATATTTTTACCATTAGAAATATCTGCATTATATTGATGTAGTAATCCGTGATGTCCCCATCTTTTAATATTAGATATTTTTAAAGATTTATTAATTTCAGCAGGGATTGCATATCTTTTCTCATAATCCGGAAGTCCTTTGAAAAAACCATTATTAGTGAAAATATGACAGGGGATATTTTCTAAGGAACAAATTTCATTAATAGCCGATAAGATATTTCTAACACCGAGAACATATTCAGGGAAATGTGGTAATAAGGTAATAAATTTTTCAATTGATTTTTTTGAAATGGGCTCAATACTATCAAAGCAATCTGCACTGAAAAGTAGATACAATCCAACTTGTTTAATTTGGTTGATATGTGTATCAGCTAGTAATAATAAAATTTTGTTAGTTAGTGATTGCGTATTAGCTATATCATAATTATCAATGGATAGGGTGTTGAGTATTTGATTATCTTTATATAAATATAAGATTGATGAATTAACGTTTGGACAAATAATTATTTGCATTTTGATGCTATCCTCCATGCTTCTCTGGCCATCAAGACTTCTTCATTCGTAGGAATTACGAGTATTTTACTTTGAGAATTTTTGGCGGAAATATCCAAAATACCTTCTTTATTTTCATCATTTTTTACATTATCAATATCAATATTAAAAACATCCATATTATTACATACCAGCTTTCTAATAAATGGTTCTTCAACTCCCAAAGTATCAGTGAAAATTAATACATCTGTTTTTTGTAGTTGAAGCATATAGTAACCAATATATTTTTTTATTCTACGAACATACATATCTACGATTTCTTTTGCTTTTTTAGTATTGCTATATTTTTGTATTGCATCTCTTAAATCAGAGGAAGATTCAAATACACTAAGGACACCACTTTGTTTGTTTAAGATTTTCTCCATTTCTTCTGTACTAATAGCATGATGAAACATTAAGTATAAAACAGCTCCAAGATCGATATCACCACAACGGGTGTTCATGATTAATCCTTCTAAAGGAGTAAATCCCATAGATGAGTTTACAGAAACTCCTTTATCTATTGCACAAATGCTAGCACCACCTGTTCCTAAGTGACAACTAATCATCTTGAGTGTGTTTTTGGGTTTTTTTAAATAATTACATGTAGTTTCCATTACATATTGATGTGAAATTCCATGAAACCCAACTTTTTTTAGATCATATTTTTTGGTCCATTTCTCTGGTATTCCATAAATTTTTTGATTATTTGGAATTGTTTTATGGAAAGTAGTATCAAATACTATGTATTGAGGTATTTGTTTGTAATTAGTATGACATAGTTGAATTAATTTGAATGATGTTGGATTGTGAATTGGAGCATAAGACATTGTTTTACTTAATAATTCAATATCCTGTTCTCGGACTATAATATTTTTTTTGTACAAGTTTCCAGGGTGTACGTATCTGTGTGCAAATGCATCGAAATAGATTTTTGAGTTTTTTTTATTTTTAGTTTCTAGTAATTGTAGAATTTTTTCAAACGCAATATCATGAGAGGGCATGTCTGTTTCTATGCGTATAGATTTCTCATCATATTGATTATGAATAATAACCGCTTGTTTGTCTGTTTTTAGTCCTACTCGTTGAGCCTCACCACTTGCAAGTTCAAGTTCTTCTGGCATTTTAATAATTCGATATTTCAATGAAGAACTTCCGCAATTAATAATTAGAAATTGCACATTTAATTTAGATGTCATCAGCGCTCCATCCAAATGTAGGCATTCCGATTAATCTATAGATAATGGTTGATTTTCCAAGTATTGATTGTCCAAGCATTTTAACTGAATGATTTTTTACTTTTTCGCCTTCTTTTCCGATTCCATATCCTAATGTTGGGATACCTTTTTCTCCAAAAGTATATGATCCTTCAGTAACTATTTTTTTCCAGTGACTTATTTCAGCTGATATTTTATTTTCAGTCAATGCTTGGCATGAACTTCGAATAACTTCATTATATGGATCCATTTTCCATGGTTTATAGTTTTTAGAAGTAAGCAACTTTTTCCCTTTATTTGTTTCTATACTTGTATTTACAAGTTGTGTCATTACATTTGTTTGTGATGAATTATATACTTTTTGTGTTAGTGTTTTTGCTTTTTTGAGAATTGAGGTAGGTTGTTCTTCTGGGACATAGGTTCTATCAACTTTAATACTCATCATATTATTGTCTATATTGTTATTAATATTTGAAAACATGAAATCTTTTATTTCAAGACTAGATTCACCCAAATCTCTATCACTTGGAAGTTTACCTGAAATTTCAGTAAGTTCGTTAATGATAGGGTACATTGACCCCATTATTTCTAAATTTGATTTTTTGATTATAGGATTATTGATTTTTCCATTAATAACTATTTCATATTCCATTTGACCTTTGTTCCCAATGTTAACTTTTAAATCAGTAGGTTCACAAAGAATTACTGCTTTAATTTTCTTATCTTTTAAATAATTATCGAATAGATATTGAATTCCAAAATTACAATTCTTAAACCTTGGTAAAAAACAAATATATACGTTTCCATTTAATGGAGCGATGCTTCTCTTTAATAATAATCCTGTATGATAAGCTGTAATTAAAGCATTAATATTAGTGCCTTCAATGCCATTTTTGTTAATGGGTTGGCGATCACTCGTATAGTCGAATTTATTTGATGATAAATCAATGTTGGCAATAACTGCAATTGATTCTTGTTGGTTGTATCCGGAAACGCATCCAATAAGATTATTAACATCATCTTCAATAACTTCATCAAAACTAGAATTTTGCAATTGTTCCTTTAGGTATTTCATTAGTTCTTCAGTAGTTGATGATTGTTTTATTATTTGATTTATATCTTTATTCATAGTTGAAATAGATTCATTTAACCCGGGCATTTTTAATTTTAATATTTCATTCATAATAGACTCCTTAATTATTATTTAACACGCTTAACCTATACTTAATAAATAGTGCAAAAAAAATCAAAAAGTAGGAGGGGTTACGACCCAAACTACTTCTGTATAACTATTGCTTATATTCTTAAACAAGTGAGGGATATAAGAATTAAAGTACATACTATCGCCCTTGTTTAATATATGAACATTATCATTAAGTGTTATTTCAAGTTTTCCTTTAATCACCAATAAAAATTCTTGTCCGTAATGGTTGTATGGACTTAATCCTGAAACTGCATCTTTTTCTAATACAAAATATAAGGGTTCCATTTGTTTATATGGATCAGATGAAGTGAGGAGTTCTATATGAACGCCGGTTTCATCTTGTTTTAGTTTTTTTCGATCTTGTTGGCGTAAAACAATTTTTTCTGGTGTTTTAATATTTTCACCAATAATGGTTCCAATAGTAGTATCTAAGGCATTTGCAATATTTTTTAGAGTTGATAAAGAAGGACTTGTTTTCCCGTTTTCAATTTGGGAAATCATGCTGGACGAGATTCCTACTTTATCTGCAAGCTCTTGCAGACTATATCCGTGTTGTTTTCTAATGCTATGAATATTAATTCCTACAAGTTTCATAGCTGGATAATACCTTATAATTATTATTTGTGCAATAAAATTAAATATTACTTAAGATGTAAGAAAATACTTAAACATAGCTTAATAAATGCAAGCAAGAAAATAAACCTTAATAGTTTTTAACATTTGACATTTTTTTTCTAAAGTATTGAAATACCTCAACATGAAACAACCTTTTTATCCTAAATTTTTTAGTCTACTGAAATTAGGGATAACTAGAAAACAAGCAATGTCAGATTTGTTTGCCGGCATTGTAGTCGGAATTGTCGCTTTACCCATGTCTATTGCTTTTGCTATTGCATCTGGATTATCACCTGAAAAGGGAATCATTACCGCTATAGTTGCTGGATTTATAGTTTCATTGTTAGGTGGAAGTAGAGTCCAGATTGCAGGACCAACTGGTGCATTTGTAGTAATTATTTTTGGAATTTTGCAAAAATATGGGTATGAAGGATTAGTTATTTCTACCATTCTGGCTGGAATCTTTCTAATTATTTTTGGTTTATTAAAGCTAGGTGATTTATTGAAATATTTGCCGCATCCATTAATAGTTGGATTTACAAGTGGTATAGCATTAGTGATTGCTTCAACTCAAGTTAAAGATGCACTGGGTTTGCCTATAACAAATATTCCAGCTGAGTTTTTGGGTAAGTGGTCAGTGTATTTAGCAAATATTGCGAAGATTAATCCTTACGCAATTATTATAACTATTGCTACGATTTTAATCCTAACTTATACAAAGAATTCTAAATCTAAAATCCCAGGCTCATTAATTGCAATTTTTCTATTTACTATTATCGTTAAGGTGTTTCAAATACCGGTAACAACAATAGAGACTTTTTATGGTGAAATTCATGCAGAATTTAGTTTTACTCTTCCACATATTCATTGGAGCTCTATTGTTTTGTATTTAAAGCCAGCTTTAGCAATTGCTTTATTGGGAGGAATCGAGTCACTTCTTTCTGCAGTTGTTTCCGATGGTATGATTGGTGCAAATCATCGATCTAATACTGAGTTGATAGCACAAGGAATTGCTAATATTTTTTCTCCATTGTTTGGCGGAATACCGGCAACGGGTGCATTGGCAAGAGCTGCTGCTAATGTTAAAAATGGTGGGCGGACGCCTATTGCTGGCATGGTCCATTCTGCTATATTGTTATTATCGTTAGTATTTTTTGGTGGATTGGCTAAATTAATTCCGATGTCTTGTTTGTCCGGAATATTGATAGTTGTTGCTTATAATATGAGTGAATGGCGTTCTTTTTTATCAATCCTAAGAGGATCTTTTTTTGACGTAATTATTTTAGTATCAACATTTATTTTGACAGTTTTTGTTGATTTAATTATAGCTATTGAAGTTGGGGTAGTCTTATCTTCATTATTGTTCATGAAGAGAATGGCCGATTTTGGGACACAAAATATAGATGTTGTTGATCAGGACTTAATTGACGATTATTCTAATTTGCCAGAACAAATAAATGTTTATGAAATAAGCGGTCCGTTGTTTTTTGGTTCAGCAAAAGCATATACACAAGTAATAAAACAATTTGGTAATAAAAGTAAAGTTTTAATAATCCGTATGAGACATGTTCCTTTTGTAGATTCTACAGGTGTTAATAATTTGAAAGATGTATTGAAAATATTAAAAAATAGTGGAGTCGAAATAATTTTATCTGGAGTAAATAAGTCAGTATTAAACGAATTTGAAAAAAATAATATTTTTATGTTTTTAAATCAAAACAATATTTTTAACACTTTTAGTAAAGCTATAGATAAAGCAAAAAAAATTATAGAATAAATATTTCCTGTAAATTATAGATTCATGGGAATTTCACACTTCCTTTTTAGCCCAATAGTGATTTAGTATCGAATGACTAATAATTATTGTCGTATAGAGTATTACAATTTATATAATATAAACAATCAAGAACCCACCATAAATAATAAATACATAAAAATAAGCATTATTGGCGATATTAGTATTGTGGAGGGCGAAATATGTAAATATTAATAGCCCAAACTAAGTTTATACTCGGGAGGGGGAACATTAAATAAAAGAAAACCTTATAAGTCCTGAAAGGTTTCTTGCTCTAAGACCTGAAGATCTGAGAGTTTTTTAAAGGCAAAACAAAAATACAAACAAAGAAAAGGGGAATTTATATGAGTAATTTTTCATTCGCAGGTGAGATTAATAGAGATAACGCAATGGGTGCTGTAGCCGATACTATGAATTCGTTGAGTTTAGATATTCTAAAAGCAACTATGGAAATGGGTGGTAAGCAGGTAGTTTCTCAAAATGGCAATGCATATGCTATGGAGAGATTGGATGATACTGAGGTAAAAGCATTAGTAACCGAAGCTGGAGATGTAGTAGATGCAAGTTTAGCTGATACTATTTTTGATATTATAGGTATTAGTCCAGATTCTGAAATAGCTGGTGGGATTGAGACTGATGCTAGTTGGTCAATTAATATAACAGCTGGAGATGCTACAGATAATCCAGGTGGTGCTTCTCTAAAGATTTCTTATTTAGATGCAAATACAGGAGATGTTATGGTAATGGGAGTAGATATTGATAAGAATGGCGAGTGTGTTGGCCTTAGTCCATTAAAGGCTTCTGATGAAACAACCACTGATGCCGCTATTTTATCTGCAGATCTTGAAACTACAGAAGTAGATGGTGGTGGATTATTGAAATCATGGGGAATCGATAATCCAGAAGAGTTACAACCAGGTGATTTATTCTTAGTACAACAGAAACTACAGATTATTAAAGATACTGTAAGTGCTGTACATACTACAGGTAAAACTCAGGGTGACATTATGCGTGAAGCAACACAGAAGTTTGCTCAGGGATAATAACTCAAAACACAGTAATTGTGATTTTAGAAAGGGAGCCGAAAGGCTCCCTTTTTTTTTATCTCTTTGGTATGATGGAAATATGCTTTTCTTTAATACTACTGAGGATATGCAAATAGTTCCCTATTTAGATTATGACAAACAAGGTTTATTTGCGGATAGAAAATTTGCTGAAAAACATTATATTCCTTTATATAAAGATAAAATGTATGTCTCAGACTATAGACACGCTTTGTTCTTGATGGTTAATGATGTTAAGAATAATAATATGATGGGGAGGATAAACACCTATCAGACTATTAACATTCCAGAAGGACTCCAGCTCCCTATAGATTTGAGCAGCAGACAAGATTTCATACCCCTTACTAAAAGATTAAAACCAAGTGGAAAAGCTAAGATTGCCTTACTCGGTGGGTTTGGCCCAGCATATGGTGATAATATTTGCGGGGTAACAGCATATAGAATATTGGAAGAAGAGTTGTTGAAGTATTTTTCTGAAATCCAGATTGATATCTATCATGTGCAGAGCCATAAATTTAGTGAGTATTATAATCGCTATGGAATCACTATCTATCAAGAGCCATTAGAGTTATCTCAAATGTGTGAATATGATTATTATTTCGATATCACTGCTATTAATGTGATTCCTGGATACCATCAACGATCAATAGTTGATAGTTTTTTGTGGATGTTTTCAATTCCAGCGGAAGATATACCCAAAGATAGAAAAAGAAACAATTATGTTTTGCAAGAAAGTATTGTAGTTGAACAAATTAATAGATTAGCTGATGGTAGAAAAAAAGTTTATTTTAATCCTGAATCAATACAAGATTGTCGAAATGCGCCAATAGATAAAGCTGCGTCTATGGTTAATGCAATCATAGATAATACTGATTATGTTGTTTTTACTATTGCAGACTTAGGGATAAATCACCCAAGACTAATAAATGTAAAAAATATATCTTCTAGTTTTGATGATTTTGCTAATATTCTTTCTTGTATGGATAGAGTTGTAACTGTAGATACTGTTGCCTATCATTTGACTGATTCTTTTGATGTTCCTACTTTAGTTATTTTCACTAATGCTGGTATCGGCAGAATATCGGATTATCCGGATGCTGATGGATATGTTGTTGATCAATTATTTTTAGATGAATTAGAAGATATTAGGTCAGTAGCTGAGAGAAAAGAACAGGAATATGAGTTTCTAAATCTAGAAATGCCAAGTGTTTGGGAAGAATTAGATAATCAAAAAATCATCGATTTTCTACTTGCAACAGAATAAGTAAGTTTTTACTATTCGTGGATTGAGTTCATAATTGATTATGCAATGACTAACTCCGAAAAAATTGTAGAAGGTTTAAACCCACAACAAGCAGAGGCTGTTTTATATACAGACGGCCCATTACTTATAATGGCTGGTGCCGGTAGTGGTAAAACAAGAGTGCTTACTCATAAGATAGCGCATCTAGTTCAAAAATATAATGTCAAATTAAGCAATATTTTAGCAGTTACTTTTACAAATAAGGCTGCGGCAGAAATGAAAGAAAGAGTTGCTAAGTTAGTCGGTCCAGAGCATAGTTCTGCTCATGATAACTGGATAATGACTTTTCATTCATTTGGATTTCGTGTTCTTAAGATGCATGCAGACAGATTAGGCTATGAGAAAAACTTTGTAGTATATGATTCTTCAGACCAAGTATCCCTTATAAAACAGATTTTTTCAGATTTAATTATTGATGCAGAGAAGTTTAAACCAAAAGCTATTTCTTATCAGATAAGTAAAGCTAAGAATTCATTTATATTTCCTGAGCAGTATAAAGAAAAAGCTGATACTGATTTACTTCAGGTTACCGCAAAAGTATATGAGGAATATCAAGCCAGACTTAAGCATAATAATGCAATGGATTTTGATGACCTTTTAATTAATACTGTTTTATTATTGAAACAGGAAGAGGATATTTTAGAGAAGTTTCAGAAAAAGTTTGAATTTGTTTTAATTGATGAGTATCAAGATATCAATATGCCTCAATACCATATTAGCTATATGTTAAGTAGTAAACATAGACGTTTGTTTGTTGTTGGAGATACGGATCAGAATATATATTCATGGAGAGGTGCTAACCTTCAAAATATTTTGAACTTCGAGAAAGATTTTCAAGATGCAAAGGTGGTTTTGCTTGAGCAGAACTATCGCTCTACTTCTAATATACTTAATATAGCAAATAGCGTGATTATTAATAATAAAATGCGTAAAGATAAATCTTTGTGGACTGATCAAAAGGGTGGAGAAAAGGCAACTTTTTATGTAGCTCAGAATGAATATGATGAGGCAGAATATGTAGCTAATAAAATTAAAATGATTTTAGATAAGGGCGTAGACCCAAAAGAGATTGCTTTGTTGTATAGAACAAATGCAATGAGTAGGGTATTAGAAAACATTTTAATGCAAAATAATATTCCTTATAGGATTTATGGTGGTCTTCGTTTTTATGATCGTAAAGAAATAAAAGATGTCTTTGCCTACTTAAAATTATTATTAAATCCCAATGATGATATAGCGTTCCAGCGTGTAGTAAATGTTCCTTCTAGAAAGATTGGGAAACTTACTTTGCAAAAGGTACAAGAGAAAGCAATTGAGAAGGGCGAATCTTGTTTTAATGTTATAAGTGAATTGAGCGATATAAGAGGGTTTCCTGCTTTGGCTAGTTTTAAAGAATTGATAACTTCTTTGCAGGAAGAAAAAGAATTAGATAATTTGTCTGTGGGCGACATTATTGAGCTTATTTTAAAACGTACGGGGTATAGAACAATGTTGCAACAGGATAAGACTGTTGAAGCTAAAGCTCGTCTTGAGAATTTGGATGAATTGAAAAAGGCAGCTGCAGAGCAAAATTACCCATTAGATGAGTTTATTTCAATGAGCACGTTGCTGACAAGTCAGGATGAGGGAAATGAGCTTGATGATGCGTTGACGCTTATGACAATGCATTCTGCAAAAGGTTTGGAGTATGACAATGTCTTTATTTTAGGCTTAGAAGAAAATATGCTTCCACATTTCCAGGCTATGGATTCTCCTTCTGAAATAGAAGAAGAACGTAGGTTATGTTATGTAGCTGTTACTAGAGCAAGAAAAGAAGTATATATGTCTGCTGCGAGTAATAGAGGCTCATATGGGTCAACTACACCTCAGGAGATAAGTAGATTTTTCTATGAAATGCCTCCAGAACTTTTGACTGTCAATTTAAGCAAAAAACTGAGTGGGTTTAACCACATCGTAGAGAAACTAGCATCAATAAAAGAATATAAAGTTAAAAAACCTCCAATGGGTGCAGGAGTATTCAATAAAGACTATGATCAGCCAGAAGATATGCCAAAGGTTATGGATTTTAAAGTTGGAGATGTTGTTAATTCTGAAAATTTTGGTGATGGAATAGTTCAACAAACATTTGGTTCAGGTAATGATATTTCTTTGCAGGTTAAGTTTGGGCAGGAATCGAAATTAGTTATGCCTAAATATGCAAAGTTAAACAAAATTTAATTATCTTTTAGAGCATTACAAACGCCATCTATTCCAGTTTCTCTTAGTCCATTTGGTAGTCTCTTCCCATACAAATAAGCTATTTTTACTAATTTGTCGAAATCAACTCTCGGAGAATATCTAGTATTAGGCGCTAGCACTATGTCAGCTGTTCCCGAAGCTCCAAATGCTTTTTCTCCATTTCTTTCAATACATGGTATCACAACTTTTCCACCAACACAGTCGCAACCTAAATTCCAGTTGTGTTCTAAGACCATTTCAGCTGCTTGATGTATTTTTTCAAGAAGCATATATTTGTTGACGGGTGATGCTGAGTCATTTTTTCTTGCGTATACAGATGCTCCTGCTGACATTGATGCGGCAGCCCCTATTTCAAAAGTACATCCAGCTTCTGCGCCAGATATACAAGCATTGTGTTCGATTATGAGTCCCAATGTTCCAGCAATAAGTAACGATTTAGCTAGTTTCCCCTTAGCAACACCCAGATGATGCAGGCCATATAACACACCTGGAAGAACTCCTCCACCACCTGCTGTTGGTGCTGAGATAGTTATTCCGCCAGTAGCACTATGTTCTGTTGAAGCTATAGCTGCTGCATAAGTGATGTTTTTATAGTCGTATACATTCGGCTGAGATAAGAAATATTTAAATAGGGCATGTGACCTGTAAGTAGTTTGACTTAGCAAGTCTCCTTGTTTCATGCGTCCTTTATCTATTCCTTTAAACATATATGAAAGTTTGAGTCTAAGCTCATCCAGTATCTCTTTTTCTGATTTACCTGTTATAGCTAGTTCTCTGCTAATTAAAAAATCATAAATTGAACCATTGAATCTATTTGCTTTTTTTATGAATCCAGATAGGTTGTAAAAAGATAATTCCTTTGGGCAATTTTTATATTTAGCAGGCATTAGATCCGGTCTTACTACTCCACCTCCAAGTGATTCGAATAATTGTTCTTTCCCATTAGGAAATAATGCAATTATTGAGTTTGGGTGTGAACTAATGACAGTTTTTTTGTCCCATACAATATCCATGGTCGGGTCAAAGTTTATCAGTTTCCCATCTATATTTATTATGAAACCTTTTTGTTTTATTATGTCAATTGCCGAAAATGTATCTTCGAGACTTAGTCCTAATAGACCTGCCGTTATTGCAATGTCAGAATTATGTCCTTTCCCTGTCATTGCCATACTTGAAAGAAATTTTAGTTTTAATTGTCCTTTAGTAATGTCTGGTGATTCAGCTATTGATTTTCTAATGAATTCGCCAATCCTACGGGCACCAAAAGTATGTGAGCTGGATGGACCAATGATAATCTTTAAAAATTCATTTATAGGTTTTTTGATATTAGACTGAAAAGAAATAAGCTTAAGTTGCATATACTATTATCGTAAAGAGATTGCGATAGTCTCACTCATTTATAGTTATCACTCTTTGTGACTTGGGGGTGGTCATTGAGTGGTCGTAGGATTATAATCTAATTATGCATTTAAGTGAGATATTTTCATCAGTTCAAGGCGAAGGCATCTATGTAGGATATAAACAGATTTTTATACGGACAACAGGTTGTAATATTTCTTGTGATTATTGTGATGAGAATGTAGATGAGGGTAAATACTGGAAGCCAGAAGATATAGTTGCAGAAGTTAATGAGCTAAATAAAACTTGGCATCATTCTATTTCTATCACTGGAGGAGAGCCTTTATTACAAGTTAATGACTTGCTTAAGGTTTTGCCAAAGCTAAATCTTCCTATTATGCTTGAGACAAATGGGACTTTGCCTGGTCATCTTAATGAAGTATTAGGTAAGGTAGATATTTATTCCATGGACTATAAACCAGGATATGAAAAAGAGTTTGAAGAGTCTTTGCGTATGGTAAAGGATGAAGACGTGTATGTGAAATATGTGCTCTTGCCAGATACAAGGATATTGGAGATTAGAGAATTCGGAAAGCTTATGGCTTCAATTGATAAAAATATCCCTGTGATAGTTCAGCCAGTAAGCCCTTGTAAGAAAATAAAACATGGCCCATCAGAGGAGCAAATAATAAATGCTTACAATTTGCTTAAGAAATATATAAATGACATTCGCGCCATTCCACAGACCCATAAGATGATGGGTGTCCACTAGTGAAGCTTCTTTTGTTTTGTTTGTTTGCAACAATTACCTTTGGGTATAACCCAGATGGCATGCCTATGGAATTTAAAACAAAGAAAAAACAAGTTGTATTAACTTTTGACGATGGGCCCTCTTATTTATATACAGATAGGATATTAGAGACTTTGAAGAAAAATAAAGTAAAGGCGTCTTTCTTTTTAATTGGATCGCGCATGATAGAACATCCAGAATTAGTGAAGAAAATTTATTATGAAGGACATGATTTAGGGAACCATTCTTATCGACATGTACGGTTGGATAAATTCATTGACCAACGTATAGATGAAGAGATTTCAGAAACAAATAAGGTATTTGAGAATATTTTGGGTTTTGTTCCTAAGTATTTTAGACCACCTGGCGGAAGAGCAAATAAAATAGTATTAGATACCGTGAGCTATTATGGGTTGAAGCCAGTTGGATGGAGCATTAATGCAAATGATTTTTTATATAAAGGCCAAGAGGTTAGTCCAGAGTATATAAGCAAAAGAGTGAATAACATTCTTTCGTTGTTGCAAAAAAGATTAGAGCCAGGTGCAATCATTCTAATGCATAACGGTAGCGAGATTTCTATAGCGGCATTGCCTGAAGTTATTGATTATGTTCATTCAAAAGGGTACGAGTTTGTTACCCTAACAGAAGCGAATATGTTATAATTCTGTCCATAGAATATGAGTTATATGATTAAGTTAAGGAGTTAGTTATGCATAAAAAGCGTTTATTAAGTGGTATTCAATCTACAGGTAAAATTCATTTAGGAAATTACTTTGGAGCAGTTAAGAATTGGGCGGATTTGCAGAATAAGTATGATGCTTATTATTTTGTGGCGGATTTGCATGCATTAACTACATCCTATGACCAAGATGTAAGTATAAAAGAAAATACATATGAAGTAGTTGCTGATCTTATTGCATGTGGCATTAATACAAACGAGGCAACATTGTTTGTGCAGTCATATTTACCAGAACACGCAGAGCTTCATTTAATTCTATCAATGATTACTCCCTTGCCATGGCTAGAAAGAGTTCCTACTTATAAGAGTAAAATTGAGGATTTGAAAGGTAGAGATCTTAATACATATGGATTTTTGGGTTATCCCGTTTTAATGGCAGGTGACATATTGATGTATATGGCTGATGCAGTTCCAGTTGGGAAGGATCAAGCACCTCATCTTGAACTTACAAGAGAGATTGCAAGAAGATTTAATTTTCTTTATAAAACTAATTTTTTTAAGGAACCTACTGATTTATATACTGATGTTCCAGTTTTGTCTGGTACAGATGGTAGAAAAATGAGCAAAAGTTATGGAAATGCGATTTATTTTGCAGATGATGAAGATACTATTGTTAAGAAGATTAAAACAATGTTTACTGATCCTCAACGGTTAAAAAGAACCGATCCGGGGAATCCTGATGTATGTGGCGTATATGCTTTTCATCAAATTTTTGGTCAGGGATCTAAGGTTGAGGAGGGATGCAAAACTGCCGCTATCGGATGTGTTGACTGCAAAAAAGAACTGTTGGATGAACTGCTTGCCTTTATGAAGCCGATAAGAGAAAAGAGACAGTTGTTAATTGCCGATAAGGCAGAGTTAGATAAAATTATTATTGCTGGTAACGAGAAAGCAAGAAAAATAGCATCAAAAACACTGGATGATATTAAGAAAATTATTAAGATTAACTAATGGTTCAAGTAAGACTTCAAAAATTTATGGCTGAGTCTGGAGTAGGTTCTCGAAGGAAGTGTGAGGAATATATTGCTTCAGGACTTGTAACTGTTAATGGTAAGAAAGTTAAGGAGTCTGGCGTAAAGGTAGATCCAGCTAAGGATAAAGTATTTTTCCTTAACAAGCAGATTAATATTAATGCAAAGAAATACGTAATGCTTAATAAACCTAAAGATTATATAACTACAAAAGATGATCCCAAATATCGCAAAACAATTTATGAGTTGCTTCCAGATGAATATAACGGACTACATGCTGTCGGAAGATTAGATAGACAGAGTATGGGGTTGTTGTTGTTAACAAATGATGGCGAGCTTACCAATAGGGTTATTCATCCAACAAACAAGATTATCAAGATTTATAGAGTAACAATTAATAATCCATTAGCCGAAAAAGCTTATGAGCGTTTTGAGAAAGGTATTCTTTTGGAAGGACAGCTTACATTGTCTGCTAAATGTTTTTATATGGATGAAACTGGATTAACATTAGAAGTTCATATAAAAGAGGGCAGAAATAGACAGATACGTAAAATGTTTCAAGTTCTTGGTTATGATGTTACAAGACTAAAGAGAATTCAGATTGGTGGACTAAAGCTTGGGAAGCTAAGATTAGGCTCATATAGAGAACTAAGTAAGTTTGAAATACAAAAACTGGAAAAGGTTTAATGTCTAAGAAAAAAATAACTTTTGGTCCAGTTATTTCAAGAAGATTAGGTTTGTCACTAGGGGTAGACCTTGTTCCTAAAAAGAAATGTAATTTAGATTGTATTTACTGTGAAGTATGTCCTACAGATATGCATGATGAGGACAGAATTGAGCATATTAATATTGAAGATCTTGTTGATGAGATTCGTAATGTACAAGGGGATATAGACTATATAACGCTTACAGGCGCAGGCGAACCGACATTGCATAAAGACCTGGATAAGATAATAAGAAGGTTGAAGTCGGAGTTTTCTTACCCGATTGTCATGCTTACAAATTCATTACTTTTAAGACATGAAGATGTTCGGAAAGAATTGTTAGGATTAGATTTAATAGTTCCCTCTTTAGATTCAGTTAATCAAGAATCTTTTGAAAAGGTTAATCGACCAATAGCTGGAGTTTTAATTAAGGATGTTATAGAAGGTTTGATTAAGTTTAAATCTGAGTTTTCTGGCAAAATGTGGCTGGAAGTTCTTCTAGTGAAAGGCATAAATGATAGTAGCTTCGATATATTGGAACTAGATAAAGTAGTAAAGATGATTGATCCTGATAAAGTGCAGTTGAATACAGTTGTTAGAGCGCCAGCCTATAAGGAGGCAGCATCCTTAAGCTTTGAAGAGTTGAGATTAATCGCTAATAGTTTATTTTCTGGGAATGTTGAAATTATAGGAGCACCGTCTAAAGTGAGTGAGTTTGCTGTTGTTTCGGACGAAAGATTGATTAGTTATTTGCTAAGACGCCCTGCTGTTTTTGAAGAGCTGATTGCAGCTTTTAATGTGAAGCCAGCAGAGCTTCGGAAAATGTTAACTAGTTTGGAGTCTGAAGGAAAGGTTATAAAAGAAAATCATGATGGTTCAGTATTCTTTAAAGCTTAGTATTTGTTGAAATTTCTGGCTTGTTACATGTATTCATTTATGATAAAGTATACTGGTTCAAAAAGAAGATTAAAAAGTAGAAGGTGATGTAGATATGTCTAAGAAGTGTGATGTTTGTGGAAAAGGTCCTATGGCAGGGAATAATGTTTCGCACTCAAAAAGAAGAACAAAGAGAAGGTTTTTACCAAATTTACAAGTAAAAGTATTAAGTGGTAAGAAGTCACAGGTTTGTACTTCTTGTATTAGAACAATGGCAAAAAACGCTTAGTTTTTTAGTCTAAATTAATTTTTAAAAGGACAGGTTTAGCCTGTCCTTTTTTTATTCTCCGTTTTTATTGACTGATAAGTATTTAGTTTGTAAACTGTAGCTACATCCAAAAAGAGGAGGGAATCTTGCCTAAGATTGTTAATAAACAGGAAAAGCGTTCTATGCTTGTAAGGTCTGCAATTCCCGTATTCGCAAAGTGTTCTTTCCGTGAAGCAAAAATGAATGATGTCGCTATTTCTGCAGATGTAGGAAAGGGGACATTATATGAATATTTTGAAAGTAAGGACGAGCTATTTTTAGAAATATTCAAGATGTGGTTTGCTACGCTGGAAGCACAGATACAGGATGTTTTAGGTGTAGTTAAAGATCCTTATGATCAGATAGTTTCTTTTTATGATCAATATTTCGCTACAATTGAGAGTTATTCAGATACCTATTATATTTATTTTGATTTTTGGACAGAGTTAGTTAGAAATCCAAAGATAAATCCTCAAGAAATAAAAGATGTTTATCAGTCATTAAGAGTTTTAATAGCTGGTGTGTTAGAAGATGGTGTTAGTTCCGGAGTATTTCGCAAAATAGATGCGCAAGCAAAAAGCATCCAGCTGATTTCTCTAGTTGATGGGTTATTGTTACAATGGCTTATGGATAGAGATTCTTTCTCTTTGAAAGAGATTGGCGCAGATGCTATTCGAAATTTCTTAGATTCATTAATGCTTTAGGAACTTCTGCCTATATTAAGTGTCTAATTTACTGGTATAATCTATAATAGTTTTAAAGTTCGTTTATTGGAGGTAGTTAATGGATACTGTTGGTGCTGGTTCTGGTGGAGGTATACATCCAGGAGCCCCTATAATTTGGCCTACTATTAAGCCAGTAACTACTGAAACTGTTACAGAATCACAAGAGTCACAGGATAGTTCTAGTAGTTCTTCCAGCTCTAGTAGTTCATCAAGCTCATCTGCTTCAAGTGCTTCTTCATCATCAAGTTCCTCATCTGCTTCATCCGCGGCATCTGCTAGCGCAGCAGCTTCAAGTGCTACAGCAGCATCTTCGAGTACTGTTATGCGAAGCCTTTCAGCTCAAGATTTATCCTCTCAGTTGGTGACAATGGGCATGGCTGATTCTGCAGACAACCAACAACTTGCTATGAAAATGTTAGAACATGGGTTAGAACTAAGTAGTGAGAATTTTGATCAGCTATTTAGTGCAATGCAGAACAAAGGTTCTAGTGGTTCTATCCAACAGGCAGCTTTTGCTGCTTTAACAAAAGGAGTTGCTACTAATGAGAGTGCTGTTTCTGCATTAGATCAGTTCTTTTCAGGACAAATGAACACTGCTAAGCAGATGGAATCTTTAAGCCAACAGCTAGCTAATGTGTCAAAGCAATTAGGCCAAGCGCCAACTGCATTAAACCAAGGAGTTACTTCAAGTTTATCTTCTCTATTGTCTGAATTTGATTCAAGACTCAAACAGATGAGCAATAAAGATAACTTTCTTAGTAAAGAAAATATTTCTCTATCATCATCACAAAAGGGTGCTCTTTCAGAATTATCGAATAATTCATCAGCTACACAGCAAACAGCGATTAATAGTGCTTTAGCAAAAAATGCGCCATTATCAAATACACAGCAGGAAGCTCTTCAACAAATGATGAGTGGTTCGATTGGTATGACAGAAGATCAAACAAAAGCAATGCAAGATTTATTGCTTTCTAAACAGGTTATGCCTGCAAATATAAAAGATAATATAGCTCAATTATTACAGAAAGATTCTTCAATGAATGCTAGTCAGAAAGATGTTTTGTCTCAATTATTTAAGTCTCCACCGACATTAACTACAGAACAGCGCCAATCATTAGTGCAGATGCAGAATTCTAGTGCAATAAACCCTGAGCATAGAATGTTGCTGGGGGATGTTTTGTCTGGTAATTATTCAGAAGCAAATTTGACAGCAATGGATAAGATGATGGCAGAAAGTCCAAACTTAATGATGGATCAGCGACTGGCATTGAACAATGCTTTACATTCTCTGTCTTCACCAAAAACAAATATTTCTTTAGCTAATGCGAGTAATACAATGCAAACTATGACTAGCGATCAGTTAGCAGTATTGTCGGATATGATGTCGGCACAAGGTGTTTCCGCTGACCAGCAAGCGGCATTATTGAATACTCTATCAAACTTAGGAATGATGAATGGCTCGCATATTGATAATTTACAGCAATTGCTTGCCGGAGGGGGAATGCCACCAGCTCAGGCAGATGTGTTGCAAATGTTAATGGAGCAGCCAGGGTTACTGTCAGCTCAAGATATTACAATGTTGCAAGAAATGATGGACGGTGGGAAATTAACACAAGATCAGCTTTTCTCCTTGCAACAAATGATGATGCAACTTCAAAACATGCCTATGAATATGCCGATGAGTTGGGCTCAGGATTTTAATGCTATGCAGGCTTTTATTAAAGGTATATATAAACAACTTTCCAATCAAAATTTAGATGAGGACGGCATGAAGCTTATGGAGTCTTTAAAAGCATTAGAGGCATCATTAAAGGAGAGCGTAGCCAACATGACTGCGCAGGGCGTGCTAAGCAAGATGTCTAAATATAATGATCCATCTTTGCCAGATAAATATTTTTATTGGATGATACCAAATCCTTTTAGCGACCAGAAAAGAGATATTGAAATATTGGTTAAGCGTGATCCTACAAAGAAGGATGCACCTGTGAATCCAGAGAAAACACAGATAATATTAAAGACAGATACAGATACAATGGGAGAGGTAGCTGTTATTGTGGAGATATCAGGAAAAGATATCTGGTATTTGTTTAATACTGATAATGAAGATGCTCGTAGATATATTGCCGCAAATGGCGCAATGCTTAGAGACCAGATGAAGGTACTAGATTTTAATGTTCAAGGTTTTCAGTCACAGACTAAGAAAATTAATATCAGCAAGATATTATCGCCTACATTGGATTTAGACGGATTAAGAAGGGTTAGTGCTGAAGCATAAATTTGTAAAAAGTGAGTAGTGAACAGTGAATAGTGAAGAAGAGAAAAAACCTATAAAAGTTGCCGCAGCTATTAAGTATGATGCTAATAATAATGCAGCACCAATGTTGCTTGCTAAAGGTAAGGGGAGTATTGCAGAAGAAATTATAAAGATAGCAGAGGAAAATGAAATACCTTTATATCAAGATGCTTCTTTAGCTAAGTTATTGGCAGCATTAGAGTTGGAAACAGAGATACCTCCCGATATGTATTCTGTAGTTGCTGAGGTTTTGGCTTTTGTATATAAATTAGAGCAAAAAAGAAAAGGTAAGAGTAAGATAGATAGTATTAATAAGTCTCAGTTAGCAAAGGGTAAATTGTGAAAAAAATAGTTTTATTATTAGTGTTTGTATTTAGCATGTTTTTAATAGCTAAAGATGTTGATTTTACTATATTTACTGCAACGCAAGGTTTGTCAGTGCTGGAAGTGCAACAATCAGCATTAATGGAAAATGCTGTAAATGTTAAAACGCCGGGATACAAAGAAGTTAAGGTTGTTTCATACAGTGACCCAGGGACAGGAAGAATCTTGGCAAAAAAAACAAATGTTTTTAAGTCAGGAGGATTATATGAGACTAATAGGGCTCTAGATGCTGCCATTGAAGGAAAAGGGTTTTTTGTTTTAGCAGATAGAACTGGAAGAATGTTTTTTACCAGAGATGGTAGATTCCAAGTGAATATCAATTTAGAAGTTGTTTCGTTATCAGGCGGATTGTATTTATTAGATGAAAATAATTCAGTTATCGAGATTCCGGAGTCTTCTGGAAAAATAGAGATAGATGATAAAGGTTATATGTATAGTGATGAGGGAGATGTGATTGCAAGAATGAAGATTGCAAACGTTTTTGATTATAGCAAACTTAGATCTTTTAATAATGTAGTTTTTTATTTAAATTCAATAGATGAAGGGCAGATGTATGTTCCTGATAGCTATGCTATAAAACAGGGTTTTTACGAGGCTTCTAATGTGAATTATAATAAGCTAATGGTTCAGATGGCTGATAAAAATGTATATAATGCGAATACTCAAATAATCCAAACAAGATTAAAAATGATGGATTCAGTAAATGGATTGGTGAATCAAAACTAATATGATTGAAATTGATAAGAAAAAAACAGATGAGGATGATAGTGAAGTCCTTAGCGTAGGACGTGCGCTTGGATTAGTATATCAAATAGGTTTTACGATAATCTTTTCATTATTGTTTTTTATGTTTGTGGGTAAGAAGATAGATGAATGGCTAGGCACATCTATGCTTTTTACTTTGATTGGTATCATTTTTGGAGTAGTTGGTGGCGGATATGTCGTATATAAGGAGATAAGTAAAATACAATGAACGAAGTGTTAGTTCAATCCAAAGCAACTGAAAAGTTCGCTTTATTATCTTATTTAGCATTGATTATGGCGCTTGTAGTCTTCAAGCGTGATTGGGTGTTGAGTGGTGTCGTAGGGTCTTTGACGGCGATGATTAATTATAGAATACAGATTAAGATATTAATAAAGTTTGGAGAGAAGCTAAATCCATTCAACGTTATAATTAGCTATTACTTGAGGTTTGCTGTAGTTGGTGGCGTTTTATATCTATCCTTTAGCCGTTCGGTTTTTAATCCTTATGTGGTTTTTTCTTTTATACTACTGTTTTATATGTTTATCCTTATTTCTGCTTTTTATAAGAAAAAGTAGCTACGATATATATCCTTTAATGATTCATGTTTGCCAATAAAACGCTACAGGTAGTGTTGTTGTGTTGTGATATTGTAATGTTGCAAGCTTTTTATTTATCTGTGTTGTTTGACAACGTTGTTTAAATTTATTATTATTGAATTACAACAATACAATAGTGTTTAAACGTTGGCAGGGGGAAGAGTTTGGGGAAACCGAGAGCAGGCAATTAATTGCCTGCTTGTCCTATTATATAAGGGATTCCCGGAAGGCGCTGAATGATTAAAAAAGAGGAAAGACTCGCAATAAACGTGACTGTTTCAAGTCCGGAATATGAATTTGTTCGGTTGCAGGCTTATTTAAATAAGGCTTCAATGTCAGCTTATGTGCGAAATTTGATAGAATTAGAGAGAAAAAAAGTAGGCAAAAAAGGCTTGCGTTTTCTTTAGTTAAAAATATAATTAAAGTAGGGGGAAACAATGGACGACATTGCTATAAGTAACTTTTCGGTTGGGACGATATCGACATTGTCAGAATCTCAAACTAATGCCTCGATAGATAGTGGGTTTTCAAATATACTAAAGAGTAATTTTCAAGATACAAATGCAATGCTTAATAAAGCTGATGATTATATGTATGATTTCACTGTGCTAAGAAACAGAGAGCTTCATGAAGTAATGATTGCTGCAGAAGAAGCAAACATGGCCTTGAAGTTTACAATGCAAGTAAGAAATAAAGTGATAGAAGCTTATCAAGAAATGTTGAGAATGCAAGTATAGCGTGGATGGATTAGCTCCAGAAACTGTTTCCAAATTATTAGATACATTAATTTCTAAGAATGGTGATTATTCTGATATATATTATCAGGATGAAGATTTATTTACTTTCACTATAGAGAACAATAAGGTTAAGCATCTTAAAAGTGGCACAGAGCAGGGGATTAATCTAAGATATATTAAGGGAGATAAAACCTTTAGTTCCTCTTCAAGTGATTTAAGTCCAGAATCTTTATATCAAATAGCATTAGAGATTCCTTCTTCAGGAAACCATATAGAAATTCCTAGTAAGAAAATATATTTACCAGCAGAGACAAATGTATATGATCAGATATCACTAAAAGATAGAGAACAGCTTATTACTAACTTTATAGCTAGTAGTGAGAAGTTAAAAAAGAGATCAAATAAAATAATGCAAGTTACTATGCGTTATTTGAATTCATTAAAAAATGTTGTTACTTTTACTTCTGAAGGAGAAACATTCGCTGATAGCAGAAGATACTCCAGATATATAATTCAGATAGTTGCTAAGGACGGAAATGTTGTTCAGACAGCTTATGAAGGGCCTGGTGTAACCGGGGATGAAGATGTATTGTCTAGGTTCGATATGGATGAAGTTATAGAGAGTGTTTATGCAAGATCATTGTTGATGTTAAAAGCAGAGCCAGCTCCTACAGGTAAAATGCCAGTTATATTAATGGGTGAGGCTGGTGGAACAATGGTTCATGAGGCATGTGGTCATTCATTAGAAGCAGATTTTATCTATAAAGGAACATCAAATTTTAATAATAAGATAGGGCAGAAAGTTGCATCAGAATTAGTTACCGTTGTAGATGATGCTACTGTTCCTGGCGAATATGGCTCATATTCGTATGATGATGAGGGAGTTGCAGCTAAGAAGACAGTACTAATTGAAGACGGTATCTTAAAAGGTTATATGACTGATAGGTTAAGTGCTAAATTGCTTGATTTAGAACTGACAGGTAATGGCAGAAGAGAGTCTTTTCGTAGTAAGCCAGTGCCAAGAATGAGTAATACTTTTATTGAGGATAGGAATATGTTAGCTGAGGAAATAGTAGATACTGTTCAAAATGGAGTATTAGTTAAGAAAATGGGGGGCGGCCAGGTGAATATAACTAACGGAGATTTCGTTTTTGAAATTAGTGAAGGTTATAAGATTGAAAATGGTGAAATCGGAAATCCTATAAGAGGTGCAAGTTTAATTGGAAACGGACTAGATGTTCTTAATAATATTGAATTAGTGGGTAATGATAAGGTTTTTATGCCAGGTATTTGTGGCAAGTACGACCATGTGCCAGTATCTGATGCTCAGCCGACAATGAAAATTGCTGGTTTGACTATTGGAGGTAGTTAAATGGATATAATAAAAGAATTCTTTAAGTATTGTTCTAAATCTTTAGATGCTCAGCCTGTTGATGGATGGGATATATATCTTTCTGAGGATAAGTCCAGACAGATTGCTTGCAGAGAATATGAAGTTGAAGATTATAAAGAATCTGTAGAACTTGGTTATTCTATTAGAGTTATGAAAGATCATAAAATCAGTTTTGCATATGGTAATGACCTTTCAATAGCTGCTGTAACAAGAAAAATAAAAGAGGTTGTTGCCTTGAACGCTCTTTCTTTAAAAGATGATTCTTTAGTAATGCCTCAGTCTATAGTAGAAGCTACTCAGAGTATTGGTATTGATGACTCGTATGATAGTGTGCCTGTAAAAGAAAAAGAAGAGACATTGAGAAAACTAGAAAAAATAATAAGAGAAGCAGACAATAGGATTACAAATGTTGAACATTTAGGGTTTTCTGAGAGCTGTGGGACTCTTTATTATCAAGTAAAGGGAAGTGAGTTAAAACAACAGTCTTCTTCTTTCTATGGGTTTGAAGGAGAAGTTATTGCTGAAGCAGATGGACAAATGGAATCTGGTGGAGGGTTTTCTTATCAAACAAGATTAGCTCAGATTGATATCCCAAAACTCGCTGGAGAAATAGTTGAAAATACTACTTCAATGCTTGGTTCTTCTGCAATTAATAGTGGAGAGTGCAAAGTTGTTTTTAGAAATGATGTATCAGCAATGTTCTTAAGTACTTTTGCTAGTCTTTTTTCAGCTGACCAAGTTCATAACAATAAATCTGTATTAAAAGATAGAATTGGTGAGCAAATAGCTTCAAGTAAGTTTAATTTAGAAGATGATGGAAGTATAGAAGATACTATTGGCTATTATCTATTTGATGGTGAAGGCGTAAGTGGTCAAAGGACTGAACTAATTAATGATGGAGTATTAGCAGGTTATTTGTATGATTTAAAAACAGCAAAAAAAGATGGTGTTAATCCAACCGGCAACGCCGTAAGAGGAAGTTATGATAGTATGCCAAGCATTAAGCCTACAAACTTGATTGTTAAGGCAGGAGAATCCAGTTTAGATGAGTTGCTGAACAAGGACAGAGTGTTATTAGTAACTAATGTGATGGGAATGCATACCTCAAATACTATTAATGGTGAGTTCAGTGTAGGAGCTACTGGTATATTGTATGAGAATGGCAAGATAGTTCAGTCTGTAAAACAGATAACGATAGCTGGTGATTTTCTGAAACTTTTATCTTCTGTTGAAGAGCTAGGCAGTGATACAGATAATTTCCCTTATAATGGGAATATTATTACTCCTTCATGGTACATAGAAAGCTTAATGATTTCTGGACTTTAATGCCCTTCCGCCCTTCGGGCACCTTCCCTTGAAAAGGGAAGGAGTATTCTAATGGGAATAATCAATATTCATAACGATATATTTCTGAGTATAGATTATGAAAACAAAAATAGTAGCAATAAATTCATCGAAATTAACTAACTGGAGTAAGTTTGCGAAACTAACAAACAATACTAGAGGTATGGGTTGGCTTTTGAAAACATTGCCATATGTACAGATGTTGGCAGTACTTGAGAATAGTTCGCCAGATGAAGTTAATTTAATTTTATTTGCAATGCCAAAATGGGTACTGAAAGATGCTGATATTGTTATGGCAGCATTGCGTGTAGCAAATTCTTTTGTAGTAATGGAGATAGTTAAAGGTATAGATGAGTATTTGTTCGATAATAAAGATGTCATGAGTCTTGCTATTAGTAAGAATGATAAAGCATTCCTTTATGCTTCCGATAAGTTAAAAAATACTGTAAGTGTCGCTAAGATAGCCATGTCACAGTATTGGAAACATATAGGCAATGTCCCTTCAGATTTTCCTTATAATAAAGAGATACAGGCATTGGTTGCAGCAGGGTTAAAGTCTGAAACAGGTTCTAAATATAGTAATATCCCAGATATCCCTGCGATATATAAGTGGGCAGAAGTTCTTGAAGAGATTAATAGAATCAAAGAAGAAACGACAGCTTAACGTTAAATAAACTGATATAATTATATTATGTCGAAGTTCTGGAAAATTCTTATTGCGCTATCTGCCTTTTTTATTTGTATATATTTTTTAGTTTCCATCCAAATCAAGCAGGAAGTGACAGCTGGTATAGTTAATCCTCAATTCATGATGGAGACTACTGATGTAGTTTTTCGAATTTGGGATAGGGAATTATTGTCATGGGAGATGCGAGCAGATTCTTCTGTATATTTTGATAAGAATAAGCTAATGATTTTAGGTGTTTATGATGGGGTTTTTCCGGATGGTGATGGAGGTTCTTCTGTAAAGTCATTGCGTGTATCAACTGTGGATGCAAACTTGTTTAGCAAGAAGTTTGTTATGAATGATGTGGAACTAGTGCTTGCCAATAATAAAGATGATGAAGTAATAGTTAGAACCGATAGATTAGTATTTTTTAATAATATTCTATCTAATAATGAAGCGAGTTTTCTTAATATAAACAATTGGGTTGTATCTGCCGATGGCATGAAGTTTAATCAGAAGGATAAATTTGTTGAACTGATTAGTAATGTGAAAGTAATAGGTGATGGTCATACAATTAATAGTAAAAGGTTGATATATGATTTTGAAAATAATGTTTTTAATCTTGTTGGAAGAGTTATCTATTCAAAGGGTGACAGGGTCGTTTTTTCAGATAAATGCAGCTATAGACTTTCATCTCGTACTCTATTAATGGTGGGACATGTTAAGATAATTGAGAGCGATAAAGAGATCAAATCAGACTCAGTAAAAATAGATTTAGACAGTGATGAAATATTATTTAAAGGTAATGTAAAAACAAAGTTGAAAATATAACGTAAATTTTCTACTATATACTGTGGAGATAGTACTGTATAATTGGAGTTAAGCATGAAAAAGACTTATAAAATACAAGATTTAGTAGATTTGTTTGGCATTACTACCAGAACTTTGAGATTCTGGGAGGAAAAAGAGCTTATTTCACCATTATTACGTGTTCCAGGTAAAAGAAGAATATATGGTGAAGCTGTTATTAAGCGAATAAAAGATATCCAAAATTATAAAGATAGAGGAATGTCCTTAGAAGATATTAAGGACCAAGTTGATAAGAAAGACAAACAAAAGAAGCAAATTAAAAATGAAGTAAGAATTATTGTTGATAGTTCTGCTGGAATTGAAGATAAAAATTTAGAAAAATATAAGATAGACATATTACCTTCTTACATTTTTTTAGATGGCCGCAAATTTATTGACGGTGTAAATATAAATGAAGAAGATGTGAAAGACCTTAGTTGTGCTGAGGTAACCACAGAATCACCTACAGTTGAAGATTTTATTTATGCATATTCTGAAATGGTAGATGAAGGTGCTAGAGAGATTATTTCTTTTCACCCCAATGTTGCATATAGCAACTCTTTAAATAATGCAAAAGTAGCCTCATCCAGAGTAAAAGGTGTAAATGTTCATATAGTAGATACCTGTTCATTTGGACAGATTGCAGAGTTGTTGGCAATAATAACTAGAGACAAACTAAATAAAGGCACAAAGGTTTCTGATGTTTTGAAATATCTAGTACAGGTAGTTTCTGATCATTCTTCTTTCTTAGTAGCTTCCTCAATGCTTAATATGTCCAGCCTAGGACTAGTTGATGTAGATTTTAAGAAGATTGTTAATCCTCTTTTTAGAGTAACAATGAATTATCACCCTTTGTTAAAAATGAATAATCAAGTAGATAGCTATGAGATGATTACCAGAGCTAATAGTTTGTTAGATGCTGTTGATGATTTAGTTGGTCAGTTAAAGAATATGTTAAAGGGTACTAAGTTCCCTATTAAAATGATAGGCGTCTATTATACCTGTGATAAGCGTAACCTTAATGAGCTTATAACCTTTTTAAAAGGTAGTGACATTCCAATATTTTGGCAGAAAAGTAACTTTTACATGGCTGCACATTTAGGAACTGAGTCTGTAGCTGTAAATATACTTTATGAGAGGTAATTAGCTAATGAAATTGTTGGGGATATTTGTATTATTTTTTTCATTTGCATTTTGTTCAAATGAATTAATAGATGATCTTTATCAGCGAAATGACATAGTTCATATTAATCTTCTAAAAAATGCTTCTTTTTTTCAAGTTACCCAAACAGACCCAAAGTTAAAAGTTATTGAAAATTATTACGCAGGTAACTATAAAGGATTTATTAAAGAATTTAATGCAAAGTATTCTTCAGCACAGGAAGCTGAACAGCAAGTGGCTTTTTTTTATTTGGCATCAAAATATAGAGTAAAAGACTATGCTTCCTTAAAAAATATTATTCCTAAGATTAATCCTGACTTGCTATCACTTAATAATTGGAGAGATTATCATTTAATTAGCGCAGTTAGTAAGTATTGGGAAGGTGATTTGGTTGGGCTGAATGATGTTTATAGTTATTTGAAGTTTGATAGTAGATCAAATAAGGAATTGCTTAATTTGGTTTTTCAATTGTATCAACTAGAAAGCATAGGTTCTGGAACATCTTCAATAGGTGGCACGCCAGAGTCTGAGTATTATTTGGGGTGGAATAATCTTAAGTCAGGCAAATATGATGAAGCTATTGCTCATTTGCAGAAATCAATCAGTAAAAACTTTGTTTCTGCAGAAAGACAAGAATATGTAGATTATGGTTTGGGTGTTGCAAATTACGCAAAAGGAAAGAAAAAAACAGCAACACAGAAGTTTTCTTTGTCTTATAAGGATAAGGGCTTAAAAGAATCTTCAGAGTTCTTTAAGATGCTAATGTTATTTGATGAACAAAAATACTCAGCTGTTATTACAGCTTCAGTGAAGTTTCTAAAAGATTACTCAGCAATTGGTTATAAAAAACAAGTTAGTTATTTAAAAGGAGTCAGTTATTACTCTTTAAAGCAAAATAAAGAAGCTAAAAAACTTCTTAATGAGTTAATAAACTTTAGTAGTTCTGTTAAGTATTTGTTGGCAGATGTGTATTTTAAAGAAGGATCTTATAAAAAAGCGAATGATTATTATAAGACAGTATACAACAGCAAGAGTGGATTGAAAGATTATGCTGGTTACGGGCTTGCATGGAGTGCTTTTAAGTTGGAAGAGTACCAGCGTGCAGAGAGTTTATTTGAAAAGTTATTAAAGCAAAAGAAATTGTCTACTGAACATCGGTTTAATATACAGATAAAATCAGCAGACTCTAGCTATAACTTACATAAATATAAAGATGCTGAAAAAAAATATAAGTCATTGCTGAATCAGATAGCAGTAAGAAAAGATAAGTACAATCTTTTATATAAACAAAGCATTTATAATTTATCCAAAGTTTATATAAAGCTAAAGAAATATAGCAAAGCAAATGAATTGTTGGACCAGTATTTGTTAGAAGTAAAGAATGACTTAGAAACAGTAATTATTAAGAATATAATGGCTAGTAATTATTCTAAGTTAAAAAAATATTCTGATGCAGCAAAAATTTACGAGGAATTGCTTCTTATATATCCAGACCATAAAGATGAGGGGATGTATATATCATTAGCAGATAGTTATTTTAATGCCAAGGAATATGGGAAGGCAGTAGTTGTATATCAAGATTACTTGAAAGAGTATAAAAAAGGAGAACGAGATATGGATGCAAGGTACGGACTAGTGCAGACATTGTATCGTTTAGGTGATTTTGAATCAGCAATAGAAGAAGCCAAAGCTGTGGATATGACTTATGGGATAGGGCTATTGGAAGAAATAGAAGAGAAGATAAAGTTCCAGGAAGGAAAAGCTGGTGAATAGATTTATATTAGTTATGATTTTTGTCCTTAGTTGTGGGATGCTTCTTGCAGAGTCATCTAAAGAAGATAATTTTGTTTTACCAGATTTGTTTGTAACTGCTAAAGATGAGAATGTTCTAGATAGTGCATACAAAATTGATAGCATCCCAAGCTTAGGGTTACGAGCAGAAGATAATATGGTAGATGGTGGGGCAAAAAAAGATACTTTTTTATTAGAAAAGACAAAACTTTCAGAGAATATGAATAAATTAATGTATAACGATGTAAGTTTCGTTATGGGACTTTCTAATTATTTGGATATTGTTATTAATCATGGTTATTCAGTATCAAAAATGCCATATTTTTTTAGTTTTTCTAGGTTTAGTAAGTTTGCAATATACAATGTTGAAAATACTGGTGGTGATTTCGTTTTTGCTATCAAGCCAGATGCGGAGAATAATCTTTCCTTTATGACAAAACAAAAACAACTAGATGGAAGCAATTTAAGCATATATGGATTAGGTTTTAATCATTATTCAAAGACTCCTTTTAGTTACGTAGTTAGGTTTTTAAATGCAAATGCATATGTTGCCAATCCATCGGTTCAATATATAGAGCATAATGCTAAGTTTGGTATTGGTTCAATTTCTGTATCTGGAACAAAATTAGATGCAAAAGCTGAATTAAAATATCTGGGATCTAACAATAATAAATTAGGAGTGTTGGATTTGGTTTTAGCTAAAGATTTTGATTACCAAGGAGTAGCCAATAATCTTAGTTTTGGTATTCAGTTGTGGACTAATGTTGGTTTCCAGAAATTTAATTTTTTGATAGATCATCAATCTACTTTTCTTATAGGTGATTTAGATATTCGTACCAATTTACAGTTGATACATGAACCAAAAACAATAGAGAGTATGTATTCTGTAGATTTTATAGAAATGGACGATGCTGTTATGCGCTGTGATGAGCGCTTTAGTTTTGGAGTGTCTGTGAATGGTGTAATTGATGGTATGGATGAGACTTTATATTTTGATTTTAGTAATTATAGTTATTTGAATTTATTAGATGATATAGGTGCAGATGATTATTATGCTTTTACTGGGTTTAATGATGTGGCTATTTTGAATATGGGTGCATATTTCCCTGTTTTACAGGTAGCATCAGAGAGTATTAGTGCTAAGGTTAATATTCCGGTGGTATCAAAAAAGGTTCCCAATTTATTTAATGAATTTTTAGAAATTACTTATAAGAAAGATATTTTAAGTGGTGAGCTAGGCATAGTTGGAAGCTATTATCTTCCAGAGTTTGGCAGAACTGGAAGTGTTGATAAAGATGGTGTTTTTGAAATAGATTTATCCTATGAAGAAGCAATTTCTAGTGATTGGTCTTTTGGTCTTTATGTCCAAAATGTCCTGTCGGCAGGCAACAATTACTTACCTGGCAGAAATTATGGCGATAGTATTCTGTATGGTAAACTTAAAATTATATTTTAGATAAAAACTAAGGGGGCAATATTATGATAGGTATTTTGTTTAAAGGCGGGATAATAGTTTATTTGCTATTTATATTTTCCATAATTGGTATAGCAATATTTATTGAAAGATTAAAGTTTTTAAGACACTCCATGAATAAATCAAATGACTTTTTGCCAGCAATTAAGGAGCTATACAACACAGAGGGTGTGAAAGCAGCTTATCGTTACTGTAATCTTCATCCATCAATTATTTCATCTGTTTTTAAAGTTGGATTGCGTAATGCTAGTAAGAGTGGTTCAGAGTTAAGAGCAATTATTGAAAGTGCCGGAGAATTAGAGATAAGAAAGCTAGAAAGAAACCTTATTGTTTTAGCCACATTGGCAGGCGTAGCTCCTTTAATGGGTTTTTTTGGCACAGTAACAGGCATGATTAAGGCTTTTATGGAAATAGAGACATTAGGAGGCAATGTTAATGCTTCAGTATTAGCAGGAGGTATCTGGGAAGCATTGATTACAACTGCAGTAGGTTTGGCAGTGGCAATTGTGCTGCATTTAGCCTATAACTACTTAATAAATTATATTGAGAGACATATTCTTGATGTTGAGGAGAACTCTATCGAGTTGCTTAGTTTTCTAATTGGGAAAGAAGACAATGAAATTCAAACGGCGTAGGAACTATTTAAAGTCTATTGAAAGCACAGCGCTTACAGATATAGTATTTTTATTACTTATTTTCTTTATGCTTACCTCTTCTTTTGTTAATCAAGTAGGGGTTAAGGTTGATCTTCCTGATATGGAAAAGCCACCTGTAAATCAGATTAAGAATCCTTTATCAGTAGCAATAAATGCAAAACAACAAATTTTCTTTAATGAAGAATTAGTGTCTGAAGCTGAATTGATTGAGCAATTAAAGCTTAAACTAGTTGATTTGGAAGAAAAGATGGTAGTTTTTAGACCTGATAAAAGTATTCAGGTAGAAAGATTAATTTCAGTAATGGATTTAGCAAGCTTGGCTGGAGCAACAAAGCTAGTAATAGCTACTAAAGCAAAAGAAGAGATCTAATGGACAAGCAATTCCTGAAATCATTCGGATATTCCTTTATAGGGCATCTGATTATCTTTAGCTTATTACTACTCGTTAACATTGTTGATGTTGAAAAAGAGGAAGACGTTTATAGAGAAGTATCATTTGTTGTTGAAAAAGATTTCCCTAAGAAACAAGAGAATAAAAAAAGTAGCCTAGCTCAAAAGCAGGTAGTTAAGGCAAAAGCAAAGAGTGAAGAGAAAGAGACTGCTAAGCCCAAAGAAAAAGTAGATACAATAAAAGACCCAGTAGGAAAAGCTAAGGAAGTCGAACTTGCAGAGGTTCAGGCAATACAATTAGATCCCAAGGTTGATGAAGCGTTAGAGCAGCAAAAAGAGGAGTCTGCTTCAAAAATGTCTATCCCAAATACAATTGTTGATGCAGATAAAACTAATGATATTGCAGTTACAAAAGATATTCCTGGTGGAGAATTTGGAGAAGATGTTGCTGATATACGTCCATCAAAAAATGTGGAAATAGTTGGCCCTATTGTTAATAGAAATATTGTTTATTCCGAGATACCTGAATATCCAATATGGGCTAAAGCAAAAGGCATAGAGTCGGAAGTACGTATGAAGTTCTGGGTGGAGTCAACAGGCGAGGTGGTTAATATAGATGTTATACAGAAGTCTGGTTATCTAAGATTAGATTTATTAGCTAAGAATTCTTTAGCAAAATGGAAGTTTACTTCATTAGAAGATGATATAGAACAGATTAAACAATGGGGCGAAATAGTTGTCCGGTTTGTTTTGTACTAAATCCCCCTGTCAGCTTTGCTGACATCCCCCTTATAAAGGGGGAATATTATTTCATATATAATTTGGAAGTTAACAGCATGGTCTGTGTTTTAGTTCCCCCTTCATAAGGGGGATACTCCAATTTGCGGCAGCAAATAGGAGAGGGGGATTAATACTCTTTAGGTAATCTTTTTCTATAAAAATTATCAAATATTACATCATAGTATAGTTTCATTTTTTCTTTGGCCTTCTTTGATACAGTGAACTTCCAGAAACCATAGATTCTCGTAAGGCTTAGAAGCTTTTGAGTATATAAATCCCAGTTGAAATTATCTTGAACACGTTTAATCCCTAGGTCTGACATGTCATACCATACCTGTTCGTTTTCTATAGAATCTCGAATGAAATCATTTAATTTGGTAGCAGATTCTTTTAATCGTGTAGGGTTAATTAGCCCTCCACTGTCTCCATCTACAATTATTTCAGAAGGTCCTCCAAATTTTGTAGCATAAGTGGGTAGTCCTGAACTCATTCCTTCGAGTACAGTTAGACCAAATGCTTCAAATAGAGCTGGTTGAACAAATATGCCTTTTCTATCTGCCATAATCCTATAGACTTCAGCCAATCTTTTTCTGCCAGAAGCTCCTATAGCTACCCAACGGATATTTTTTTCTAATCCATATTCTTTGATTAAATCGTACATTTTATTGATTTCATTTATTTCTTCTTCATCTTTAGATCTTTCTAAGTTAATTTTGTCAGTTATTAAAATCAGGTTAGCTACATTTTTTAGTTCTTTGTGCGCACCAAAAAGATTAATTAGACCTGATAAATTTTTCACTTTATCGATTCTAGCCATAGAGAAAATTGGTCTTCTATTTGTATCTTCTAATTCGCCAAAGATATAGTCTGCTTTCTTTTCAAAAATTTCATGATTTAATTCATTAATCATATTTTGGTCACGTCTATCTTTTTCATAGTATGGGAAGAACATATCTTCGGGCACACCAGGAGGCACAATGTTAAATTTAGGGTGAAATAAGTTCACACCGTTTTTTACATGATAAAGTTCCGGCATAGAATAGGTTAGATAAGATTCGTATTGTCCTTGTTCTTTTTCTGTTCCAGCAATTTCTTGAAAAGTACTACTGACAATAAATGAAGCCATGTTCATAGATAGTAAGTCAGCTGTGTATTGAAATGAGAATTCATAGTCTTTCTCCATATCTTTCCAATATAAATCTGAGAATAGGTATTTAGATTTTTCTAATGCATGAGCAATGTTGCATTGCATTACTTCCATTGACTGAGAAAGGAGTGTTGCTACAATATTTCCATCAGAATAGTTTCCTACTATCAAATCAGGTTTCCCCTTTAATTCTTTAATTATGGTTGATTCTGCTTCTTTTGCAAAAGTTTCTAGATATGGCCAGATATGGAATCTGGAAACCCAATCTTGGTGAACGCTACCATCGGAATGTTTGAATGGTACTCTTATAATATAAGAGTTCTCAGTTCCTTCTATTTTTTCTTCATACTGATCACAAGTAGTTCCTTCAGCATTAGGGATAAGTCTAGTTATTACTATGATTTTAGGTTTTATATTTACTCCAGCTTCAATTAAGCTAGTTTGAAGGTTTTTTTCTAAATATTTTACTTTGTCTAAAATGTATACAACTTGACCGCCAGTGTCAGGACGTCCTAAAACATCATTTTGTCCAAACCAGCCATGAGGTGATAATAGAACTATTTTAGAAATCATAGGTATTCTGGAAATGAACATATCTAATTTAGTAGAGTCAGGAGTATTGAAACAATCATGAAGTAGTTTCATTGTGCCTAGTACCTTTGTTGGTGTGTTGCCCCAACCAACTCTAAAACCTAAATTCCCCATTTCTTGCCAAACTTTTTCAATATTTTTAGTATCGTTAGCTTGTGATGTTAAAAAATCTAGCATAAAACGAACAGACTCTATTAGTTTTTCATGATTAGTAATTATTGATGGGTCTAGAAGTAGTTGTTGTCCCTCTATAGAATGTACGCTTAAAAATTCAAATAATAGTTTGTTCCATTTTTCTGGATATTGGAAAAAATTACTTGATAAGTATCTGCTTAAAAATTTCATTCCTTCACCTAAGTCATGAGGGTCTTTTATGCTAGGAGAGTAGTCGTAGAATGGCAGAAAATCTAAAGTGACTTTTGTGTTTCCACCATCTTTGTTTACTATTGCATCTTTTTTAGAAAGAAAAGTATCTATGTTTGCTTTTTTAAAAAACACACTTTGTTCAGGTATGAATTTGTAAAAGTGGTATTTTGCTATATCGTATCTATAAACAGCAATATATTCATTTTCAGAAATTATGAGTTCTTGGGTGCTATAAATAAACTTTTTAAGATATGGGCGGCTATTGTCTTTGTCATATTCTTTTATATAATTAATTAAATCATTTCTTAAGATATCTATATTGGATGTTACTGATTTTACAAAGTTAAAAAAACCAGTTAGTTCATCATGATCTATTCTTTTTAGTTCTATTGGTAGTTCTCCCAAAACCCTCACCCCTTTATCCCGTATATATAAGTTAGTTCAGCCAGTTTTTAGCTTATTTTTATATTATCCTGCTAACTCCTCATCAACAAGGTTTTCTGAAGATTTTTTTGAAATATAATTGCTGCTTTGTTTAATATTGGGGCCGAAGGGATTCTAGAACTTTTTGATAAAGTTGAGTGAATTAGTAGATAACTTTTTAAATTAGTCATTAGTTCTAAATCTTTTTTGAGATTGCCTAAGAGTTCTTCCGATATATATATATGAAAAATAAAATAATTTCTACAAAAAGTGCTATAGAATTATTTGCAAAAGAACTTTCAGTCGATTTGATTGATTATGTTAATGGCAAAATAGTAGAGGATGTTTTTTTTAAAGAAGTAGGCATTACCGCTAATAGTATTATCAATTTTTTGACTCGAGGTGATTTGTACCTTCATCCCTTAACATCTACAGAGGTTTTCAATGTAATCGATGAAAGTTCTAGTTTGGAAAGGCAATATACAAACAAGTACGCAATGTTTCTTCGTTCATTTATAAATGAATTACCAGTTAGTCTAAGAATCAAGATATGCTATAAAATTCTTACAAAGAATCCTCATATTAAAGAAGTTATGGATGAATATTTGGATAGATTTTATGGTGTTGCTGGTTATGAAATTATTGATGTTATGGATATGTCTTCTAGTAGATATCATAAGCCTAATAATTTATGTCTCAAAATCGAAATAGAAGTGGATGGACAATCTAAATATATTTTTATAAAAAATGGAGTTAGTCCACAGGCAAAGATGTTTTCGATGCTAAGAGAAGCTTTAGATTGTTCAGTAAATAGGGAATTATATTCTAAAGACGTATTGGTTAGTGATTTTTTCACCTCAGAAATTGTTACATCGAAAATGTTTTTAGTAAAAGAATCAGTAATAACATTGAGGGATGAATTTGATAGTTTTCGTTATCCTTTATTGAAAGCTTTAGCTAAGGAAGCCGCTGTTTCAGATTTAGTTTATCGTGGAGACCGTTCATTTATTGATGTGAGAGGTGGTGATTTTTTCTGCAACTATTTTGTAGATTTACAAAGGCTTGAACAAGGAGAAGGATTGTATGCAATAGATTTCGAATATTTTAATAAAGATGGGTTTTACATTATGGAGAATGCCAGACGACATATTATTGAAATGGCTGCGATTTTGTTTATGCCAAACTTAAATGAAGAGATGCCTGAATATTTACGAGTTTTTAAAGATGCATATTTAGCACAAGTAACATTAATAAGAAATAACTTAGATACAATACATGATTTAATAGGTATTGATGGAGATGATTCGGTAAGTCTTAATATGGAATTACTGGATAATCCTGATGAGTATTTAAATGAAATTTGGAAACAAATTAGGGGTTCTTAAACACACACACACACATGCGATATTATCGATGTATAAACCTGTCTAATATTCGATAAATACCTGAAGCACAAGAAAGTTTTTTTAAGTTTATGTACAGGAAGTAAATAATGAAACTGAAGGTTATTGCAAATGATAATGTTTTTTCAATTAATGATTTAGGCCATTTTATTGAGAAAATTCCTGGTTGGTGTATTCTTGAGAATCGTTGTGATAACTGGATACTAAGAAGTAATTGTATAGATTTATCGAGTAACAATAGTTTGTTCAATGAACTAGCTAATTATCTTGCTAATAGTTTTGAGTTAGCTGATGATTCAACGTTAGCAATAGATTTTTCAAATATTGGCAATATTTCTTCATTTGATGATTTTTCCATACAAAACGGGTTAGAAGTATCTAAAAAATATTTGAAGATTTTATTTTTATCTAATGTAAGTTCAGAGAATGGTCTTCCTATGTTAAAAGTAGCATCAAATTTAGGTGCTCAAAGAGTTGCGCAGCATTTAAGAATAACATTGCCATGTGATGCAGTAGTGTATGATGCAAATTTAGATAAATTTAATCTAGGTGAAAATCAAGAGATTTTTGGCGTTAAGTGGGACATGGTATCTCATGGGTATATGGCACATGTTCTACATAATGATATTGAGTATCTGGATGTTTTATATCGACAGAATCCAAATGCTTTATTTGTTGTTGGAGGGCCAGAAATATCAAAAAACTCGACACAGGCAAATATGCAGTTATTTGAATCAATACCATATGATATCGGTATAGAAGGACCTGCCTTTGATGCAATGCAACTTATTGCACAAAAAATAATAGACGGTAATGGATTGTCTAAAGAAGCTATCTTTGGGAAAAACAGGGTTGGAGCTAATACTTTTGTTTTTGATGATGGGGAGTTGCTTTATGGAGATAAAACTTTTGATCATACTTCTTTTAATGAAAGTTTATTGCCAAGTGCATATGAACCAATAATAGGTAGCGACATTTTTCATAAGACAACATACAAAGAAATGAATTCTGTTATAAATATGGGTGGGAGACCGTTAGATTTTATTGGAAGTAACCCCCTTGGTTTATTGATTTCTAACATATGTAATGCAAATTGCGTATTTTGTGGAAGTAAAAATTTTAATACAAGTGATTTTTCAGTAAATGAAGCTTTTCAATATTTACAGGAAGAATTAATGGTTCCAAACAATTATGATTATCTTCTTTTTCGTGATAATGATTTATTTAATACTCCCCAAAAGAGTATTAAAATATTGGCAGGGTTAGAAAGATTGCAGAATGAAACAGGGTTAAACCTTCCAGTTAAAGCTCAAGCAAAGGCAAAATCTATTACTAATTTATTAAAGGAAGATGCCAGAATATTAAATACTTTTCATCAGCGTGGGTTTCGAGTTATCTCTTTAGGTATTGAAAGTTTTCATGTGCCATCTCTTGATTTTTTTGGCAATAAAGCGACAGTCGATGAGAATAGGTTGGCTATTGAGGCTTTAACTGATGCTGGAATAAGAGTAGGGATGTATATGATACTTGCTTCTCCAGTTGATACAATAAGTAGCATAATCAGCTCTATTGAAGAAACAATGCAATATTTGCAAAACAGGAATGTGTTTGTGCAAGTAGCTTCAAAAATACAATTAGCAAGTTCTTCATTGCTAGAAACAAGTGATAAGTTAAGAAACAAAATAAGAGAAAAGCATCATAGCTTTGTAACTGAGGAGATACAAAGTGACTTTATGAAGCAATCACTTATTAGAGAATCAACCGTAGGATTGCATCCTGAGGTTGCTGATCTGTATGAGAAAATACAGGGTGGATGTTTGTTGAGATTACAACTTAATTCTTTATTTTATGAAATATATTATGAATTTAAAGATAAATATGGATTAAACAGTGTAAATCAATTTTCAGTAAATCTCACAGCAATAGTATATTTAATTACTTTTATTAAGGGTGTGAAAATATATTATCCTCAATATTTACCAGGGGATAGGACTGATATGTTTTTAGAAAATTTATACAGCATATTTGATAATATGTTTCAGCAGGAACACGCTCATGACATTTAGGACGAAGGTAGTAAGCCACAATTTATATTCATTTAATATAGGGGATTATATTTTAAGGACACATGGCAATATTTTCATGAACAAAATAAGAGATTCTAAAGTTATTTTCACTTATCTTGAAGAGAAGGAAATTATAAATCTTAAAAAACGGTTAATTAAGATAAATAGGCATGTTTTGTATGATGGCAAATCTGAGACTTTTTATGTTGTTAGTGCTAAATATCCCAATCATAGAGATAAGTACTTGAATATATTGCGACATTTAGGCGTAACAAGGTTCGTGGAAGAGGGTGATGCTCATATTGTTTTTAAAGAGTTAAACAGTTTGTCAAAAAATATTGCAAAACTTAATCCAAAGAGAATAGTATTTACATTTCTAAATAATTTAACTGATGTGAGTAAACAAAAGTTGCAGATAGTAATGCATAATTTTGATGGGTTTCAGGTAGGCGTAAATAGCCAAGATGATAGTGCGTTTATAGATATTGCAAGTGTTTACGGTTGGTTGATATTTTCCTTTTTGAATTATTTGTTAAAGGATTGTTCGCCCGAAAGTATTGATTTCTTTGGTGTTGTTGGTGGCTTGTTGATAGATCCGTTATATAAATTTGTCGATGTTGGCGTAGCGAGAAGTATTAATAGTGATAATACTGAAATTATAGATGCTGCGGGGACAACATGTATGAGTGTTAATTCTGTTTTTGATGAAACTCAGGAAAATATTCATCAATGGTTACGAGAAGGCGTCAAAATTGTAGATCAGGAACTTTTCCATTTTTTTTCTGCGATTAATGAAAGGAAGTATAAGGGAAAGGTTACTGCAAAAGTTCTTGTGACTGACCTTTGTGTAGGAAAGGTTGTTGCTAATTTAAATCAAGATAGAATTGATTTAATTTTTAATGATTTTTTTCAGAATTAGTGATTATGTATTGATTATAAAATATAACATTTTTTTATGGTATATATAAATAACTGCAATTATTTTAAGTTGCTTACGATAGTTGAGTAGATAGTAAAGAAGGAGAATATTATGCCAGTGGATAATCTAACAACAAGAAAAGCCATATTAACACCATATACCACCATAGTTAAGGATGTTAAAAATAGTAAAATACAAGCAGTAGGCACCGATTTAAAGGCAATAAATAGGACAGTGGCGAGCGTAACAACTAACAGTATTGCCTATAATATATTAGAACTAAATCCTTCTTTAGTTGAATTAGTAGATATTTTACAAGATCGTAGCAGAACAGAGAACTATATGAATCCCAAAGCTGATATGTATGTCGAAAAAGGTGATTTGAAATTAGTTAGATATATAGATAGCAAGATGATTCATACAGAAGGAAATGCCTATGCAATGTATTTATTATCAACATTGAGTGATAGAGCTATATCAGAAGTAGATATGAAAAAGGTTGAATCATCGCAACAGTTGTTTGATAAGCTATATGTAAGTGCTAATAAACATTTCAGCAAAATAGGAGAAACTTCTCTTTTATCATGGACTTCTGGTGAGGATGATTCTGCAACAGATGCTGAAGTATTCAGGTTGATGGCTTTGGTGATGGCTAAAAAGAATGTTGATAAAGGCCTTTGGAAAAAAGGATCTATTAATTATTCTAAAGAAATAAAAAAGCTTTCTAATGATATCCTTGATAATTCAGTTATATATTTTACTGCAAAAGACGGTGAGAAATTTGCGGTTCCAACAGCAGGCACAAACTTAGAAGCACCTCATAAAAGTAATTTTGTCACAGAGACAAAAGATGACTATCTATTTCATTATAATATTTCGTACTCATTTTCATATGCTGCAAACTTATTAGCAGTGGTTGATGATAGGTGGGCGTTAATAAATAAAACCCAAAATAAGATTAATAAAGAAGTCCTTAAAAATCAAGGATTACGTGATTGGTGTGTAGTAAAGATGAATAAAAATTCAGGAGATGTTATTTCTTCTTCTCGAATACATGATTATTTTCCAGATGCTCAAAAACATACATTAATAAATAAAGGGATAGAGTGGCCAAGATTTATACTGGATCATGCATTAAATTATAGAGATTTCAAAGATAAGGATTCTTTGGATTTTTTAAAGCTAGTTGCTGGTAGGTATGGTTATGATCTTTCAAAGTTATATTACGGAGGGATTAAGACTGGATCAATAAATGAAATTACTATGGCTCAGGGTATGATTACAACATTATTAAGTAATAAGCTGAACTATGATTCAACAGTGGATTATAGAAAGGAAGTTTTTCATTCCTATGGACATTACGGGCCATCAAATAAATATACATTTAATCAACTTATAGTAGCAATGACAATGAACGTTGTAGAAAGCTTAGTTGCAAATGAATTTAAGAAAGATGTAGTAGCAAGTGCTAAAGAAGTTGTTCCTAAGGATTCGTTGATTTTAAGATTTCCTCGTACAGATAGAATATGGAATAAAGATATTATTGCTAGGTTTGACCCTGATGGTTTATTCGTAATAGAAGGTAGGCATCATTCTGATAAGGACTATGAACAAGTTCATTTTGGTTCTATCACTATTCCGAAGGGCTTCTCTAAATTAGAAGTAGAAGTTTTAGATATTGGAGAACAAAGAATCTGGGGAGATAAAGCATTTTCTATGTTTTTAAACACCAAACCAGTTCCGAAAAGAGAATTTAAATATTTATATAAATTGTCAGATTTTCCAGCACCAGAAGGAAGAAAAATAGATAAGAATAATAATATGATTATGGGTGGAATTAACAAAGGAGATATCTTTAAATACTCTGTAAAACCAGGGCAAAAGTATCAAATGGGTATGATTGTTTTCTGCAATCATGATAATAATATGATTTTAAGGTTTAGTCTTAAAAAATAATGGGCATGGTATCAAAGTAAGCGGGATTTATATAAACATTAAACGATAAATTAATAAGCTAGAAAGTGCGAAAGGATTAACATGAAGTCAACATATCTATATTTGAACAATATCAATAGTTTGAAGTATAAGGTTATATCTTCGCTACCATCAGATGAACTCTCTACCCCAGCAGCACCAGATAATGCTGCTTGTGTTGGAACGCCTTTAGCGCTTCCAGTAGATGGACTTAATCCAGTAGATGCTGCAGTAGCTGTAAGTTCTACGTCTGAGCCAGTTCTTCCTGATAATATAGATGTTAATCATGCTAATAATACTCAAAGAGTTATAAATGAAAGCGATGTTCCGCCTGCTTCTCCAATAGATCCAAACGTAAGCAAATCATGGGCTTATTACAAAAGAGGTTTTGAGGTTATTAAGAACTTTGCTATAAACAACTGGCAACTACTTGCAATGGCCGCAACTAATATTGGGCTAGAGCTTGCTTATAGCAATATTGAAGATTTGACTCCTGCGATTGGTGGTATTTTTAGAGGTATAGATGCAACATTATTTATGCATTGGCTAGCAGTAAAGAATGCTAAGGGATATGTAAAAGGAAAAATCACAAACCCAAATAGTGGGTTAAGAAAAGAACTAGATAGAGTATATAAAGTATTTGGTGGTAAATCTGTAAAGACTGCTAAAAAAGTTGAAATGATGAATAACCTTAAGGTTTATTTTACAGTTTCTTCATTATTAAATGGAATAGAAGACCTAAGAGGTCGAGTTCAAAGAGAACGTGAAGTAATGAATAAGACAGGAGTTTCTAATCCTGCAATATTAAGAGACCTTATTAATTATTTAGATTCAGGTGTGCTTGAATTAAATGGATTGCTTCAAGATGTTAATGCTCCTTCAGAAGTTAGGATTGCTGTTGATAGATTAGCAGCATTCAATCCAATTAATGGTGATACAGAATTAGTCACAAATTGGCTGAATAATTATGTTGAAGAAAAATTCACAAAATCAAATGATCCTAATATAACAGAGATTAGCAACTTCTTTACTGAAATGTTAGCTAATGGTACAGCTACAGCAATGGATAATAAAGCGAAATTCAATAGTTTTCTAAAAGCTTTTGATGCATTTTTACATGAAAGCAATGCTAAGCATCAATCAAAGATAAAATCTTTACAAAGAAGACTTTTAATAACACAGGCTACACAGGTAATAATGGGTATCAGTTTGATAGGTATCATCGGTGTTAATTCATTTACTCAGGATGTAAGTGTTGGACAGAAAATGATGAATTTTGTCTTTTTCCTAACACCTATCCTTTATTATGCAACAGATGGAGCAATAAATTTTTACAATCAATTAAGAACATTTTTTGATAAGAATGCCCCAGAGTATGGTGATACATTTCAAAATGAATTAGATAATCCAATGATGGGTGCGGTTCGTTACCCATATGCTCATAATAATATGGACTGGGTTTTCCAAGATTTAATATCAAATGTAATGATGGATGATAACTTTGTAGGTACTGAAAATATATTTAGTAGCTCTAGTATGCTTAGACGACAGGCTTATGGAATAGTGACTGTTCTTAACGCAGCAAAAGCCAGATATACAATGTTAAGTGAAAAATTTAAGGGTTTATTAGAAGGTTTGAGTGATGATGCAAAGAAGATGATTCCTCTTTTGCTGAGTGTAGATAAATATCATACAGTTCCAGTTGAAATAAGTATACAAAGGGCTGTTAACAATGTGTTAGCAGGCTATGAAGATACCAAAGCCGGGTATTTGACAACATTTGAGACCCTATTGTTAGGATTCCCACAACAAGATGCTGGGAAGCATAGAACCGAGCAAGGTAGGCTTCTTGTAGAGTCTGTGTTGTTTAAAATGCAAAAGACATTAGGTTTATCAAATGTAGAGATAAGGCTTTTAGTAGATAGATTTAATATCGGAGATTTTAATCATTATGATTTCGAGAGCATGTTACGAGATGCACTTGTTAATGATTTAGGTTGGGGATCAAAAGATAGCAGAATAGAGTCTGTTGTTACAGAAATAGTAGGAAATAAGGAGCAATATCAAAAAGAAGCAGTATTAGCTTATGCCCATAAAGAAGGTATCCCAGCACAACATGCAGCAGCAATAATGCAGCAAATGATTGTAGTGTTTGAGCAGGAATCATTAATGGAGAAAATCTCTGAGGTTTCAAATAATCTTAGAAAAGGAATCTTAATAGATAAGAATGGTAAGAAGGTTAGTAGTGCTGCTTTACAGAAAGAATTGCAGAGTTTATTAGCAAAGGCTTTTTATGGTACAGAAACTATTAATAATAACCTAGTAAAGATTACAGATATTTTGGTAAGAGATGGTGCGGAAATAACAAAGAAATCATATGAAGCTTATACATTAAAAGATCCAATGTCAGATCCTAACTTGAGTAAAGGTGACTTTAAGCATTTAGTAGATGTTAGAAGACGTTTAGGCATAATGGGTCTTAACGAGAAGAACGATCGTGGTGAAAACTTTGAAGCTAATCAGATAATAACTTTATTTTATTCAATCAGAAATATGATAGCTGATAGAGATAGCGGTAATACTGCTGGATATGAAAGCAAGCTTACTAGCTTATATTTTATTTTAACAGGAGAAGCGTTAGCTGCTGGTTCTGATATGGAAGAAGCATACAAGAAAATAACAGAATCTTATGAAGGATTATTAAAGGTTGCTTTAACAGATTTTAAGAACGAAAATTATGTTCAATTAGCTTCAGGAGCTAAGGATTCTTTTAAATATTTTTATATAGCTGGATTACCAAAAGGGTTAGACTTGCCTGAAAACAAGAGTTATTCATATAACAAAAAAGACGGTGTTTTCGAGGTAGAAGGTGAAATAAACGACAAAGATTTAAAGGCATTAAGTTTGAAATTAAGCACAACAGATATGAAAACTGTTGAAATGCTAAATAATAGGAAGAAAAATATTAGTTTTGATAAAGATTCTGGTGTTCTTACAGCTAAGGGGGCTATGACTGCACATGATTATTCTGTATTGAAAACTTTTTTTCCATCTAAACAAAATCTTAATAAATTAGAAAAAATTTATGAAAAAGCAAATAATAGTGATTTAAATCAAGAGATATTATTGGGTGAATTAGATTTAGCTAGTCCAAAGGCTGATCAACAATTATTTGATATTGTAACTAGATTAAATCTTATAGGTGTTGTCGATACAGGAAGATTGCTACTTGAGAATGGCGGATTGCCTGGAACTGTCGCTGGTGAAAGTAATTCATTAACTCTTGCTTTAGCTACTAGGGCGGCAATGCTTGCTGGTAAAGCAGAAGCAGGATTTTATGATGAACAGAATAATGTTGATTTGGTTTTTGATAATAGTGCTAGAGCTGGCCGTTATGATGCATATTTTAATATGGCTTATGCTAGCGCAGAAGAAGGTATAAGATCTGGCTTTAGAACTAAAGAAAGCCTTGATATGATAAGAACAAAAACTCCTGGTTTGAGAGATATCTCAACCCATGTTACCGAGAAAGCGGTTGAGGCATTTTTGCCTTCCTATGAAGAAAATCAAGTAAAAATAGGACAGATGTATCTTGGTATGGGTAGTGGATTAGCTAGAGATGCTCAGATACTAGACAACTTTGTTCAGACATATAGAAGTGATGCTTTAGGATTAAAAACAGCGTTAGATCCAAAGATTGATGCAGTGGCAGATGCAAATGCAGAGCTTGTAGCACAAGGGAGCAAGTTATCTCCAGATATTAAGAGTTTAATTGATTTGTTATATACGAATTATATGTTTCAAGGTGATGCAAGAGGTAATATCCGATTATTTGGTAAAACAACTGGAGCTCTTACGTATGATCAATTAGCAGATTATGTAATATCAAGTCTCGAAAATGGACAGATGGATATTAGATTTCGACATGCTGGAAGAGATTTTTATATTGATTTGAACGGTAAGGATGAAAAGTTATTAACTAAGGCATTAGCTTCTTCTGGTTATATGATGGTTTCAGAAGAAAGACAAAATAATGTAAAAGAAAATATAAAAGCATATTGTAGTGCGCGTGAAACACAAGTAACTAAGCTTACTGATTTAGAAGATGTAGTTATGAACCATAAAATAGAAGGTGGGGAAGTGTTTGGAGATAGTATGGTATCTCTTTATAATGAACCAATTTTTAGACTTATTTTCATGAAGCTTGCTGGTGTTAATTATGTTCAAGATCTAGCCCCAATGGATGTAAAAGCAGGAGAAGATGCTAATACTGCTAAAGATTGGTTAAATACCCTAAATTCAAGAGATGTTATGATTAATAATTATAAAAACTTTCATAAAATGCCAAGTATGACTGTATTAGATGCGTATTCAGATACTTCGACAGCCACAAACCCAGAGTTAGAAGCCTTAAGAGCTAAACCAGCGAAATTGCCAGCTTTTATTACTGGTGGTAAGGCAGACCAGACTAATATTAATTCTTCACATTATGGAAAAGGCAGAATAGCTACTCAGATGAGAGAGACTAGGTTAACCGATTATATCTCACAAAGATTGCAGATAATAAATAATGATGGAGATATTAGCAATATAGAGATACCTCCTATGTTATTAAATAACTTTGAATATGAAGTAACAGGTACGTTAAACAAATCACAATCAGAACTTATGCTAAGTAATGCAACTTATGCAACAGCTTTACAATTTATGGTTAGTGAATTAGATAACGGTGCTAATCCTGCTCAGGCTGGTAAGGCATTGGTTGAGTATTGGAAAACAAATTTGAATCTTACTGATGCAGATGTTGTTGGTGGTTCATTAAAAGCATTGCAGAAAACATGTGTTAGTTTTGCTAAAGCTCTTAAAGTTAATATGGCAATTCCTGATATGACAGGTGGCATAAGTGCGCTTTATGCGATGAGCGAATCTGAAAATGTTGTTATTAGTGTTCCAGAAGCATATAATTCATATCTAAATAATATTGATCAAAATGATGACGTGAATGCTAAAAACCTTTCTGAAAAGATAGATGCTTATGTCGCTAATTATATAAAAACTGGTAATTTTAACTACAAAGAAGCTAAGGAACTAAAAAATGTAGCTAAAAGAATGAAGAGAAATATATTAGTTAATGACAGAATTAAAGGATTCACAGAGACATTATTGAATGCTAAAGAAGCAGGAACCTCTATTGAAGATGCAATGAAAGCAATATCTGGAAAAATATCAGGTGATAAAACTTTAGATATGACAACCAAGGGTTATTTAGCTTATTATATGAAAGAAGTAAGCGTGAACATTGAGATGGGTAAAAATCTTAATGCAAATGATTGGGTGATATTAAAAGGTGAATGGTATACATTCTCAGCTCAATTCTTATATAGAACACCTGCTGATATGAATAAAGAAGCTCCTTCTGGAAGAAGATTGACTGACGCATTGCTTCCATGGAGAAGTAAGCAAAATATGTACCAATCATTCTTATTTACTAGATCAATGACTATGGAAGAGATTAATGCTCTAAATTCAAGTGCACAAGGACAGTATGTAGGATTAACCAAGCAAGTTCCTGAAGAAGAGAACTTTAGAGGATTAAAGATTCCTGCTGCAAGTATATTAAGAAACTTTGCGTCATTCTTTGATAAGTATGTATCTGCAGACGCTAATGAGATAATTGCAGAGTATACTAAATTCCAGAAGCTAGTAAGAGTGTCTAATAGTTTGGAGACTTTTTCTTTGACAGCTAAAGAGAGTTTGTCAGAGAAAATAGATTCACTTGTTGTGAGTGACCCAGTAGCTGTTATTAATATGGCTAAGGTTATTACTGGCGATCAAAGTATAAATGATGCTGAATTAGCAAAAGCAGAATTGATGAAAGTTTATGACAGTAGAGAATTCACTTTAGTTCATATTCAAACAAAGATTGATAGATTGATTCACTCTAAGTTAAAGAATTCAGCTATTAGTAACTTACAAAATATAGCTAATTTAGATAAGCCTAATAGAATAGAAGCCTATCAATTGGTGCTTAGTGCGGCTATAAGTGATGGTAAAGAAATAGTTATTAATGAATTACCTGTTACTTTAGATACAGTGGCTGATTTAGATAATATTATTCTAAGTGGAAAGATCTCAGAGGAGGCTGTTGCGAAAGCAGTAGCTGATTTATTACCTAGTAATCCAGAAGGTACTGAGAGAAGTAAAATGGCAGCTGAGCTTATAGATTATTTTGATGATAATTTAATGCCAGGATCAATGTATGTATTATATGAAAAGCTTTTTGGTATTAAGAAACCAAGAACACATACAAACCATGATGTAGATAATTTTACTTTTGAGAATAGTGTTAATAAACCAGGTATTTTAAAGAAAGTTCATTATTTAAATTATGATCCAGTGACAGGTGTTTTTCATAAGACTAGACATGGAATGATTCAGGGTTCTCAAAATATAGCAGAAAAGAGTCAGCCAGTTACTACTCCTTTTGCTAATTTAGACCAAATTTGGAATGATCTTTTATTAAAATTAAAAGGATATAACAATGCCTTATATGCAAACGGATGTTTCTTTATCCAAAGACTTGATGTAATGGCAAAGAGTCAGATGTTCTGGCAGGATATTGAACAGGGCAATGCTACTATGACTAGTGATTCTAGGATTTCTAGGTCATATAATGCTAATAGAAAAATGTGGACAGAGTTACAGCAAAACCATCCTATGATTTATAGCATAGTAAGAAAAACGCTTGTGGGGGCTTCTATTTCGGCTATTCCATTAATAGTGGGAATGAGTGCTACAGTTAGTAGTGTTCCTGCAATGGCAGGGATTCTTTTATTAACTTATTTGTCTCTTTCAATGACTTCAGCTGATAAAATTGGATTCAAGGCTGATAACAAGAATGCTGAAATAAAGAAGAATTTTATGTATGGTTCGTTGGCTTCAGTGCTTGGAGCGTCTATGATTGGATCTGCGTTACTTGCATTGTCATGGGCTCAACCATTATTAGATCAATTAGGTAACTATCAACATCAATTAGCTGAGTTTGGCGTGATGGCTTTTGCTGCAATGTTTGCGGCAGGGGTAACAACTTGGATTACTGAAAATGTAGGATTTACTAAAGTAAGAGAAAAAGTAATGTTAAATGCTGCAGGGAGAGCAATGACGAGCATCATCTCAGATGTGAATAAATTACTTGATACAAAGGTTATTGATGTTTCCAAATTATCTGATGTGCAGTCAGCAGATTTTAATGGATTATTAGATGTATATGCTAATTGTAAAGCAGATGCCAATTTTATAAATAGAAATAAATTTTTTGCTGGATATGTTAGTTTTTTTAATATACTTTTTGATGCTAATTCTACAGAAGCTCAAAAGAAAGATGCTTTTAAGATTATTACAGAAAGTAATGGAAAAATATTAGCAAATACGCTGATGGATTCGCTTGGTTTAGAAAGTTCTGAGGCAAATTCGTTAATAGATGAACTAAAAGCACTTTCGTTAATAAATGATGATGGAGAGTTAAGTGATAATGCTAAAGATTCAGAAAAGTTAGCTGAATACCTTATTGCTAATTTCCCTAATAGAGCAGAAGAAATTAAAGCTTATCTTCATATGAATTATTATAAGAACTTAATGTTAAAGGCTAATGAAAAAGATATGGTTAGTCAGATATATTCCATGTTAAGTAGTCTTTCAAATACAACTGACTCTGATGAGGTCTTGGATAACTTCTGTAAGATGATGAAGATATCAAAAGAAGAATTGAATAAATTGTTTGATCCATCATCACCATTAGAAATAGATGCAAAGAAAGAGTTAGCTGAGAAAATAAAGAAGAGTTTTTATGAGCTTCATAAGACTAAAGGAGCTTCTGTTCCAGGAGATATGCCAATAGCTTGTAAAAAGTTTATTAGTAGATTTGAAGATTATAAAACGACAAGTGCAACAGAAGATGCATTTTCATGGATAACCAATTATTTTATGGGATGGAATACTCAAGCAATGCCAGGCGGAATGCCTTTAGGTATGGCAGGTGCTAATACTAGTTTTGATGTTGTTGTGCCACAAAGAGGTGGTAGATGGTATAGTTCTACTTCTGCTTTCTTGTCGTATGCAATTATTAATGATGTATATCAAAACTGGCAAACACGTCCAGCCGATACTGCAGCAGGAACAATATCTACATTGATGTATGGTTATTCTGGAATAGCTAAAATGCAATTAATGTTGGGAGTTCCAATGGTTGCATTAGGGTACATTAACCCATTCTTTTTCTTAACAACAATGGGATTAACTTCCTTTACCTTATTCTCTTTTGCTAATTATTCTTCTGCAATGCAAAGTAATAGAATAGCAAGAATGAAAACAGGGGCATTATCTTATGGTGTAGACTTGGCTCTATATTCTGAGAGTAAAATACATATGCCAACTGCTCTTAAAGAAACAATCGCTAGAGGTGGTATAAAACCAGAACAAACTATGCAAATAATGAACCTTACTTGGGGAGATATTCTTAAGAAACCTGCAGATCCATATAGTTGGATTATGGCTTTTAATAAACTTACGAATCCAGTAACAAGTCCATTACATAATGCAGGATTTAATATAACAGTTGAGATGGCTGGATCAACACAGCCAAAATTTAAATTTAGTCTACATACTGGCGTAGCTCTTACTTTTGCTGCTACATCAGGAATATTGTTCCTTAAGATGATGGATTCTATCCATGGAGGAGCATTTACACAGGTCCCATATTTTGGAGCATTCCTATTTTGGTCATATATTCAATTAAGAAATGCATTGGGTACAGAGCATATGGCTCGCTTAGGTGCAAATAACTTAATTGAGGGACAGAAAAAAAGTAGCAAACAAGAAGGTAATAGTGAACTTGGTAAGCTTTTGCAAGGTGCTGGAGAACATAAATCTCAGTATCGAAGTGATAGAGAAAAAGAGTTGTTTAGATAATATAAAGATTGGGTATAAAGGAACTTAAGATGGCACAAATTGGAAATATAAATACAAATAGAATACCAACTGTTTCTTCTGCTCCGACTGGAGTAGAAAAAAAACAGCCAGATATAGCTAGCAGAACAGTTTCATTCCAGACTAATGTTAATGAACAGGCGGTAAGAACGTCTATTGTTAATCTTAGTGATGATGCTATCGTAATGTCTTTTAATACAGCAACCAATGTTAATGATAAATTGGAACATGCTGTTTACCTTATGAATTCAAAACATAGTGAGATTGCTAATGCTTACTTAACAGAATTAGCTAAGACAGCAGAAGGAAAAGAAGCCTTAATAGCATTTGTATCAGATATGGTAACAGAAAAGAAAGCTATTTATCCTCATAGAGTATTAGGTTCAAGCTTTCAAGTAGAAGAGTTAGTTTCCATTGTTATGAAAGAAGTTGAAAATAACCAACGAAATGGTAGCAAAGGGATAGAAAATAGTTTGCTAGTTAGCTTGTCAGCTGTACCTGCACTTATTTCTTCTGTTACAAATAGAAAAGAGTTAACGTTGACAATGTTGGAGCTTGTAAAGTCTTCAATGTTAGAGCAGTTAGACAAAAAACAAGAAACAATAATCGATAAATATCTAGATAAGTTAGCCAAAGGCGAGAGATTGAGTGATAAAGAAGTTGATGACGTTGTGAAACAGGCACTAGCGTCTTTAGAAAAAGAGCCGTTTTCTACTTCATGTAAGTTAATAAAAAATATTTTCCAGAACTATTTAGATAAATCTAAGAAGTTTGATAATTTTGCTGCAATAGTTAGAGATACTCTCGGTAAGGATTCTTTAAAAGATGTTTCAGATTTTGAGTTAGTAGATGTCGCATTAAAAACTATTTTAAATGATTATGGGCTATATGATAATGAGTCTTATAACAAAATAATTAATGAGGCAGTTGGGGCATTAAGCGAAAAAGGTATTGTTCATATCTCTTATAGTCAAAGTTATCCACTAAATAAAATGTATAGTTTTTTAGATTCCGCTATTAATGTTGAAAAAACATTAATGGATATTCCTGTAGTGAACCAGTTTAGATCAGCATCTAAGATTAGTGCTGAAAAATTGGTTGATTCTGTTTATAAGGATGTTGTAGAGAAGCTGTTTTCTAATGAATATAAAGAGGTAGTGAATGTAGATGGAGCTTTGTTATTACAAAATAATTCTCAGCATCAACAGATTGCAATTATTGACCAGGTTACAGCGCTAAGTATTTTAATAGATTTAAGAGCTAGTGATAAATTGGATGATGTTCAGAATAAAGAGGTTGATGGCTTAATAGATAAATTGTTATTAGGTATCGGGTTAATGCACGATAATACTAAAATATTTTCTGGATCAAGATATTTCTTTGATGGAGTGTTAAGAACAAGGGAAGCAAAAGACAAGAACTCTGCTACTGATGCTAATTTATTATTAACTAAAGCATATCTTTCGTTACATAGCTTAAGAGGTGGTTCTAAGTATCTTGAATCTGCAAAGAAATATATGGATGAGATACGAGTTCACGGGTTTGCGAATATATTTGATGGTAAGACACAACGTTTATTAGTGAAGGTTAGTCCTGATATACAGGATTTAGATGATTCGCGAACATTTGGGTTTAATTCTAGTGGGTTAGTTTTTGAGAGTCTATTATCGTTTATGCAATATGATAAAAAGAATGCAGGCTTCTGGAAGAAAGCTATCCAAGATAATTTTCATGTAATGTCTGAGTTATTAAAGAAGGGATTATCAAAAGATGAGGTCTACTTAAAAGATGTTTCTTTTATACGTTTTGATGATGGCAACTTGAATGAATATGATACTTTTAATAAGTTTTCGCCTATTATAAATGGTGTTAATTATGGGTATATTACATCTGTGATGTCGCTATATAAACATGATAGTCAAAATGAATTTGGTTTGATTGATGAATCTCAGTATAAAGAATTCTTTAAGCTACTGGATAATCATAGCCAACCAAGTGAGAAATTCTTTTTATCACCTTCTAATGAACTAGTTAATATGGTTTTTTATATGGGTAATAAAGGCGATATCGCTAGTGATACGAAATTGCCAGAAGGCAGCTCCATTATATCTGGAGATAAAGAAGTTAGGCTTTTTGAGTCTTTGAGATTCTCTTATAATAAACTGCTGTTAGGCATGGATCATAAAGTTGATGAGAAATTAGAATTTCCATCATCAGCTGATTATTCATTTAAATATAGACCAGATCTCTTTAGATCATATAGTGAAAATATAAAGGAAATAACTGCATTACTTAGAGAAGACTCAACAAGTGTTCGTAAGTTAGCCGTTAATATTCATGAGCTTTTTCATAATTTTTCTAGGTTTGATAAAGGATTATGTTCGGATCTATTAAATAGCTTATCAGGTAAAAATAAGCTAGGTGCTATTTTGGAACAGCTTAGTGATTCAGGGGTTCTTTCTTTTGATTCAAATGTTGCGGCTTCTAGTAAATATGTAGAATTAGCTAAAGCTTTGATTAACGAATTAGACAATGATTCATATAAAGACTTAAGAGAAAATATTGAGAGAAATTTATTTTTGGATGTTAACCAAGCAGATGAGCTAGCCGCATCATGGACAGGTAGTAAGCCTCCAGGAATGTTGAAAGCTATAATTGCCTTAAATAGAGATTTATCGAAAGTTTCTACTAAACAAATTAATACATATGGCAATGATGCAGTATTAAGAAGATTAAAGCTTATTGTAGCTACGGGTAGTCCATATTATAAGATTCACCCAGTGGTTGAGAGATCTTTATTTACTGCAGAGTATCCTTTAGATATTCAGCAGTTAGAGAATACTATTAGTATGTTAGAGTCTGGCTACTCTTCATTAGATAGATATTTAGAGTATGTTCAGAGATTAGAAAACATTTCTGGAAAGCTTAAAGATCAAGGGTTAATGAAAAATTATTTTTTTGTTATGAACGCCTATGTTAGAGCTGTTAATAATATAGCTGAACAGGATGCTAATTCAGAACAAAGAGAAAGTTATCTAAGAACATCTATTTCTATTGGAATTAATACTCTTAAAGAGATTACGGGTAGTGTCGGGAATGATAACGATAAATTTACTCAGGAACTTTATCGAGATGTGATGGCAGAAGTGTTGAGAAGTTATGCAATTCTTGGAGAATTCGAGGTTCTCGGTTCTATTTTGAAAGATATTGTTGGTTATGAATTATCTGACAAAAGCATTATTAGTGGAAGAGATTTGCTTTATGAACCATATTCTTTTGAGAAATTTTCTTCGCATGATAACTATATGATTAGTGATCTTTCAAATGAGTTCATGACTAGTTCACATAGAAAAAATATGTCAGGATTTACTTCTGGCGATGATAGAAAACAATTCTTGTTTGATGTTTTATCAAATATTAGAGGTTGTTATTCTAGAGGGTTTTATAACCCCAATATTACTGACTATGTTAAAGATGTGATTCAAAAAAGCAATGCTGAAACGGATAACCTAATTGCTGTAAAATCAGAGTTGCCATATGACAATATTGGAACGAAGGCAATTAACTTGATTCCACTTGTTCAGATGCAAGAATTAAAAGGTTATGACCATGACTCTTTCTTTAAATCAGTTGCAGATATAGCCCTGCAGGAGTCTTTTACATCAGTAGATGTTGAATATAGCGAGTCAGTAAGAAGATTGAATATTGATCCCAAAGATTCAGATGAAGATAAGAAGATATCTAAAAAACAACATGAATCAAATGTTAATAAATATGCAGGCCAATTGCAAAAAATGATAGGTGAGCTAGACACAGTTCTTGCGAATTATAATAATAAAGCTGATCAGTCAAAAGCAGAAAATACTAAAGCAGTTGTTAAGAAAGAATATCGAGGTGCTTTTTCTTCATTAAAAGATTTAGTATCTGGTCTTTTCCGTAAAGAGACTTTAGATGCAGCTAAAACAGCCGGTAGAGAGGTCTATGAACTCTTTGACGATAAGTCCCTGTCTAGAGTTAATGAGCGTCAATATAGTTTTGATGTTAAATTAACAAAAGCAAAGCTTCTTTTTGCTAAGCTGTATCTATTAAGAAGTACTTTTGGTAATAATAGTGAAACAAAAGAAGTTTTAGCTTCATTGAAGACTCAGATTAATGAATTAGAAAATTATAAATACAATAACCTCACAGAAGATTCTTTTTATTACATTAAGAAGATGGGCATAGATGTGAAACAGTTAAGGATAGCTCTTCGTTTTGAGGAATTTTCTATTAGTTCTGATAAGAGCCCTGAGGGTTTATCTAAAGTTGTGCAGGCTTGTTTTGACGATATTGCTAAATTATTAGCAGATAATAGTGTTGATAAGACTATCGCATTTAGACATGAGAAGAATATTCGTTCTAGGTTCTATCAGCAAATTTTAGATTCTATGTATGGTTTCTTAATGGCTAATCCAGATGCTTATTCAGATGATATTCTTTATAAGATTGAAGAGACTATGCAACACCTTATTTCTGATAGCGTATCTGACCAGCATAAAGATGTTTGGTTGAGAGGATATATGCAAAAGTTATTATATGGTTTAGTAAGTAAGTTGGAATCTCAGGATGACCTGAATGGTAAAGATAAAAATAAATTACATATTAACGAATTAAGAGGCCTAATAAGTAAGATTAGGAGTATTGGGTATAGTAATAAGGATGTATTAGATTCTAAGTTTGTTTTGAATAATAATTCTGACATGAATTACTTTGAACAGTTCTACTTTGGTAAGAGTCATAATGAAGCTGCTGAATTAAAGCAAAAGCTTCCTTTGATAATGGAAAATAATAGCTTGTTGAAAAATATCTTTTCACATGAATTCCAACCACACAAATTCTTTGACGAGAATGACGTACACCTAAATTATCTAAATGATAAGGATATCAAATTAGATACATCTCAGATAACAAATGCAAACAGCATCTTTTGGAACAAAATAAAAGATATCGTTAGTAAGATGGATGAAGCTAGTGCTATAAAATTTGTAAATGATTTCATCGATATTGCTAATGCAGGAACTGAAAACGGACCTTTGTATAAGCTTAGAGTAGCTTTGTTTAATAGTGGTCATAGCTTAAATGATCACGCAAACATTAGTTCTAGAATTAATATGATGAATTTATTATTAGAGATGGGGCTTCAAGATGTCGCAAGAGAAGTTTTTGGTAACGTCTTTATAGTAACACCTATTGGTAAAACATCTAGAGAATCATTTAGTGCTTTTTCTAAAATGAGTTTTCATCCTATAAATAGCTATGTATTAGATCAAGATATTGTGTCAAAGATATTTTCAATAAAAAATAGAATAATATTAGATAGTCAGGAAGGCGCACATGATTTCAGATTATTGTCAGTGGCAGGTAGAGATTTGGTGAAGAGTTTGGATGATTTTTTACCAGCATTGTCGTATTCTTTACCACAGAATGGCAAGAATGCAGATGTAGTAAATAGCTTGCCAGATGCACCATCACCTTATGTATTTGTATCAGAGGATATTGGTCTTTATGATTCATCAAATACAAGATACTTGAACTATATTAGCAGTATTCCGCTTCCAACAAATATATCTGCAACTACTGGAAGCTTGGAGTATGATTTTAATAAACAGATGGTTGCTTGTAAGACTTCAATAGATACGGTTATTAAATATTTTGGAGCTATAGAAGAGAGTGGAGAGAGTCTGAAAGAATTGAAGCCAATTGTGGAATCTATCATTAGCAAGATTAATGACAGTGGATTGTTTTCTGATGCAGACAGAGCTCTTCAAATGTTTGGGTTTGATGCCTACAAGCTTTTATTATATGTAAAGTTCTTTAGCAAGAAGCTTGAATTGGAGTATGACAGTATTTCTGAAATTCCATCTGCAGTAGATATTTCAGAGGTGCTTATAAGTAAGCCTAATGATGAGCAGCTTGCTGACTTTAGAGAAGCTCAATTCTTGAAATCATTAAAAGGTTTAACGCATGTACAAATAAGATCTTTATTGGCTAATGATGGAGTTAAGAATGATATGCTTGCATTTGTGTTAAGACCAGATGTGTTGCCTGTTGTATCACGAGATTTGTATGTTAAGTTGTTAAAGAGTGATTATTTTAAGGATTCCAATTCGAAAATTCAATCAGGAGCTGATATTAGTAACCCTAATAATGTAATTTATGAATTAGCACATAATAATGGAATTATTCTTCAGGTTAATTCATTAATGAACTCAAAGCTTATTCAGGATATTGATGATGAGTTGTTAGTAGCTTTATATATGGATGCTGTAATGGCTAAGTTGTCTGAAGTATCATCTTTTACTCCATATATTTCTGGTAATGCTCTGGATATGCAATCAATTAATAAGAGATTAACTGAGATAGGCAAAACAATTACGCCATTGTCAGCATATATATATATGCCACATGTGGGAAAAGGCAAAAGCAGGCTAAATGTTCAGGTGGGACAAAATGTCTTAGATTACGATAACTTTAAGAAGGAAACAGTAAATAAGCTTTCAGATGATAGGGTCTGCTTTATGCCATTTATGTTTGAGCATAATGAATATAAAGATAGAGAAAATTACTATAAAGTAGCTCAAATAGAAACAGTTTTATTGCAAAAGCGATTAGATATATTGAGAGAGAATGATGAGCAACAGAAACAAGTATTAACTGAGCAGAGTATTAAGCTTATAGATGAATATAATAGATTGGTAGTAAATGGAGAGTTCGGAAGAAAACCAATAATAACTAGGAGTGAGAAATGAGCCCATCAGTAAATTCAACAACAACCCCTATAAAAGGGTTTATTAGAAAACCAGAGAAGACTGCCATTGAGGGAACTAGATTTAAGTTTGGTGGCATATATGATCAATATAAAAAAGGAAGAATCTCAGTAAAAAAAGATTTAACTACTGAGATGGGGTTGTTGAATTATAAGGGAACCACGGGAGATATCCAATCTTATTATTGGGAAAATGGCCGATATGATGATAGCTCAAGACAGGCCATATATACGAAGCTTGATGCTGCAATTACTGGGTTTTTTAAAGAGAAGATATCTAAAGACCAGAATCCTGAACAGCTTTTTAAATTGCTAACTAGTAAATTTGAGCCTAAGACGATAGATCAGATGATAACCCTTATGTTGTTAATGGTAGATATCGAGAATATGAGTAGTGAAAATGCTTCAATAAAAAGTAAATATACAGATTTTCTTATAAATAATAAAGATAAGATTATGTCAGAATATATTGATTTGAAGTTATCAGATGGTGATTTCTTATTGAGACATCCAGATCAAAGAGCAGATTATAAGCTGTTTCTTGCAGAGCATTATATTAATAATAGCGAGTTTGGGAAAGCAACGATTATTTTAAAAGACATAGATTCCTTATTGAAAAAAATTGATGCTAATGGAGCAGTATTAGCTGAAATCAAGGATACGAATATTGACAAGAAGACTATTGGTGAAACAAATGCTATCTATGCTGTTATGGAACCAAGAAAAAGTGTTATTAAACTAAGGGCTAACTTAGCTAAAATGTCCTATTATAGTGCAAAATTAGATACATTATCTTCGGATAAAACTGATGCTGCAACTGCTTTAAGATATAAGACTGATATCAGAAAGCTGGTTGCTCCTAATATCAGAACATATAACGCACTACCTGATGAAAAGAGTAAAAATGATAATTTAGTGTTCAAAGTTTATACTCAACTAGCCTTGTTTGGCATAGATAAGAATGAAAAGAATGCAAAAGTTATTATGAAGTTTTTATCAGACCCTAGGTTGAAGAAAAATACTCCAATTTTAGATGGAGTTAGACTAGCATTGTCAGAGTTTTATGTTGCTGAGAAGTCAAGAGATTTGGTTCAAGCGAATAATTTATTAACACAGGTGAATAATAAACAAGCTCCGAGGTTTAAGCTTGCTAAATCACAGTTTATTTTACTTGGTATAGAAGCTAAAAATTCTATAGGTGAAGATACTACTGCTGATGTTGCCTCATTAAAAGGGATTGTCGGAACTTTAGCTGACAGTTATTTTGATGGGATTAAAAGTCAAAAGATAAAGTATTACCTAAAACAAAACCAATTAGAGTACAAATTATTAAATAAAACATTAGTAGCTGCAGATTTATCTAAGCTTACGGAGTATGCGAAAGGTAATGATGAGTTAGTTTTCAGCGCAAATGTTTTTGTTGCTAATTTTCATTTAGGTAATGTTGCAGATAAAGAAGATGATGATAACATAAAATCAGCGTATACATCACTAAACAATGTGCCTAAGAAGTATCAAACAGAAGTTGATTTCAAACTATCTAAAATGAATTTATTGTTGAAACGTGGAAATTTCGCAACTGCCAGTGCGCTTATGCTTACAATTACTGGAGACTTGAAAAATGACCAGGTTTTTTCATTAGAAATCGCGAAATTACAGATAGCAAATGGGCTAGGAGCTTCTGTGTCAAATGACTTTATAGAAGGTTTAAAAGAAATGGCTGGTAAAAATCAGTCTAAATTAATTGATATTTCTGTTTTACATGCAGTTAATTATCTGAACAGAAAAAAGAAGAGTAGCGATGATGAAAGTAATGCAAGCAAAGCTTTGGGAATATTAGGTGAAGCAGTAAAGCTATTGCCTGAGCAAGATAAACGAACTTCTGACCAAAAGATTGCACAAAATAACATAATATTATTAACAGGTATTGGTTATTTTCAAAATAAGAATTATCTAGAAGCTAGTAAAATCTTTAGCGATTTATTAGCTGGTTATGATTTAACTAATATGAAGCCACTTGTTAAGAAAGAATATGTCAGAATAGTAAGTGTATATTTTGCAACGTATTTAAAATCAAATAAAGTTGGAAATGAACTTAAGTTGGATGCTATTAATATTGACAAATTACTTCCTTCCACATTAATTGGAGAAGATAAAGTATTAAATAATCTTAAGTTGAGTATGACTCTAGATCTAGAATTCGCTAAGGAAGAATATGCTACTATTCTTAGAGGCACTGAGTTTTTGCTTAAATTTGCAGATGCAGGTAAAGTTGTAAATCAAAAATTAAGCTTATTACAAGCATTTTCAAAATTATATGAATCAAATGGTAATAAGGAATCTATTGAAGCAGCAAAGGTAACACAATCATATTTTAATAAAATTGATTTACCCGATGTTGATAATAAGATATTAGTTATTTCTTTAGAGCAGGAAATTAAATATTTCAATAAGACGATCACTAAGACTACGGAATTAGTAAAAGAGACTGCAGCTTTAAATCAGCAAATAAAAGATGCATTTCAAAATGAAAAATTAGAAGATCACCAAAAGACTCAACTTGTTGAGATATATAGAAATTTTCTTCAGAGAACAAATCAAGATACAGAAGAATTTGATGCATTGATTGGTAGTAATAAAAAAATGCCAAAAGGCACTCTGTTCATTTATCAATTAGCTACGGAAGTAAATAAAGATGAAATTGGCATAAAGAGTAAGGTAATTGCCCTTGAAGATTTTAAGGCAAATTTTCCAACAAATGCAGCAAAAAGACTATCTGAAGTTTTAAAAGCTCAAAAAACTATATTGAATAGTGAAAAACCTTCAGAATTTTCTGAACAAATAAATGCATTAAGACAAGTACAGATGTTTGAAGAAGCTTTAACTTTGACAGCTGTTGCTTTAAATAAATTTAAAAATGATAATGAGCAAAAAGAACTGCTTAAGATGCAGGTTGAGCTTAAAATAGAAGTGTTAATGTTTAAGAAACCTAGTGAAAGAACAGCAGCGGAAGTTAGTGAGATTTCTGGATTGATTAGTGAATATTCATCCAAATTGAAAGATGCAGAATCACAAGCAGAGGTGCAATTATTGAGAATGGCTCTTGCTACAGCAACTAATAAAAAGATTGATTGGAAAGTTGATACTTCAAGTATTCCTTCAAATAAAAAGAAGGCATTTGAATTCCGTGAACAAATGATGCTTGTATACAATGAAATGGCTTTAAATAAATCAGTTGATTATGGAGAAATAAAGAATGCTATTAAATCAGCATATAAAGCAATGCCATTCGTTGACCAAGCAGATTATGCAGAAGCACTTAATGGTATTTATATTAGAATGGTTGATCATGCTAAAGGTGATTATGGGGTTGCAAACTTAACAGAAAAAGAAGTTGTTCCAATGTCTTGGGATCAAGCAGCAACATTATTGTCTGCAACAGATAGAAGTGCTGCATTACAAGTGTTAGAAGGTCTTACAAAAGCAAAAACTGAAAATTCATTTATTAGAATAAAGGCTACATTAGCCGGATATAAAGGTTGGTCATATATTGAGGCAGAAAGAACATATCCAGAAAAACTTGCAGATAAAGAATATGGATTCATGACTACACCGTTTGGTGTTAGATGGATAGATGATAGCCAGGCAAGTGTTGGAGACGTAGCAGGTACTATCCCTGTGGCAACAATAGACGATAGATCAGTTGAGGGAAGATGGTTCTTAGGCAAGATGAGTCTTGACCTGAATTCAGCTACAAAATCTGTTAATTTCAAAACAGCACAAGATCCTATGATAGCACATGCAAATAATAATAATACCTTAGTAGATGGGATTAATGCACAACAAGAAACTGTTACAAGAACAGGCACAGGTGTAACAATAATAAGACAGCCAATAGAGGGCGAGACGCCTAATGGAGACACATATATAGAGGTTGAAGTGCCTTATACTTATACTTACGACGAAGATGTGTTAACGCCAAAAGATTTAGGATTGAAGACTTTTGATCCTGACGCTAATTATTTATTAGATAATCAGCAGCTGAGTCTAGGACTTCCTGTTAATGATACTTTCAGCCTAAGAGCTGGATATAGTGAAAACAAATCTATCATGAGAAAAAAAGGTATTGTAGATATAAATCCTTCTGAAGAAGATAAAACAGGCACATTGATGGATGTTCGAAAATTTAGTTTAGGTGCAGATTTTCAAGGAGAAGGCACTCAAGCTGGATTAAACTATAATCATTATTTAAAGAATGAACAACCAGGATCTATAGTTGGTGGATATGAGGGCAAATTCCTTATGCAAAATAAGCCAGAAGTGACAGATGAATTAAGTCTGTATATTAATAAAGAGTTGTCTGAAAATTTTACATTCATGGGTTATTACCAAATAGATGATAGAGGTCAATACCATGGTAGTTTAGCATTGCAGTATATGGACACAGAGACTAGTAAAATAATGGTTTATATTACAAAAGGGAAATATGATTACTTAGGTGCAGATGGAGCTTATGATAGTGTTGAGGCTACTACTCTTGGTGTTCGTGGTGACAAAAAAATTAATACGGCGATTGGTGAATTTAATTTATTTTTAGAAGCTCAGCTTAGAAGTAATACTAATGAAAATAAAATAGAAGATGGATTGCTTGTTCAAGCAGGCATTGAACATAGAAAAGATCTTGGCGAAGGAGCTTCTGTTACAACTGGTGTTGTAGCAACGGTTCAGAATTCTGGGGAAGGTCAACTTTCTAGTATTCGTGCAGCTGTAGTCTATCGTGATAATTTAAGAAGAATGGTGGAAGACAAGGTGCTTGGTACTGAAGTTGAAATTACTTTAAAAGCGGCAGAGCAAGCAAGCCTTAAAGCTCTCTTAGGCTTAAATAATGATGGTAAACGTGCAGAGATAGTTAAATATAATGGTGAAAAATATAAAGATGCATTTATGATTGTCGATGGACAATTGGTTTGTAAGAATAGAAAACTTTTCAATGAACTTATTGCAGAATTAGGAAATAGAGAAGAATACCAGTTAGCTAATGCATTGCTTTTAAATAATATGAAAAGCAAATTAACTAAGTTTTCTGATACGGACTTTGATGGAGTAAACAAGAAAGAAGTAGAAGAATATAATATATTATTATCCCAAATAGAGAATATGGGCAGTATATTTATTGATTCTGATAAAGCAGAATTCCAATATGGATTTTTGAAATCACTAGATCCTCTTGCAAATACATTGTTAGCAAAGATTTCGTATGAAGTATCGTTGCAATATATTTTGGCTGAAGCATTTGTTTTAGCTAATGATCCAAATAAGAGTGATGAGACATTACCATTTAAAATTGAACAATTAGAAGAGTTAATGGCTACTTTTAAATTGCGTATTCAAGATTTAGACTTCCTTGGTTTTGATACAGAGATTAAGTTAGGTAGTTCATTAGTTAATATTTTAAATCATCCATCAGCACTTATTAATGTAGGAGTTGAACTTAAAAAAGATTTTAGAGTTACAGAAAAGACTAAGTTACGTCTGGGAGCAGAGATATCTACGTTTGATACTCATTTACACGCAGAAGTGTTAATAGATTTAGATAAATATATGTTGTCTCTAGGAAACAATATAGGTCTTGAGGTGCTTGATGATTCTAGGTCTAAAGTAAGTTTTGGAGCAAAAGTTGATTTATTAGGTTTGTTTACTGGTCTTGGCAGAATGGCTGCAGGTGTAACATTTGGTAACGAAGAAGGCAGTGCAATGCATGGTGGCGAAGTTACTTGGGCAGGATTTGGATTAACAGGACTTATTATTCGTAAAGAAAAGAATCCTGGGCAACAGAGCAGATTCTCAACTGGCGAGATAGTATCAGCAGTAGATTATTTTGGCAGAACCAATTATCAGATGCTAGCAGCTTCGGTTGGTAGTGACCATTTTCAAGATCTTAAAGAATGGGTGAATGATATTTGTACTCCACCTGCAGGAATTGAAGCAAGTAAAATAAGTATTTTCTATGACAGACAAGATGCAGCTAAACTTTATCCTAAAGAGAGAATGCAAGAACTGAAATTGTTAAAGCAAGTAGTAGCAGAACTATATAGACGTAAAGAAAAAGGTTACGCAGGATATAAGCTAATTAATGCAGTGTTTTTAAATAGAGATGAAAATGAGTTTGAAGGAGATACCTTATCCATAGATATGGATTCTCTTAAATCAATGGTTAAAGCTATCAATAAAGCTAAAAATAAACATGAAGCGATGACTACAGCGATAAATAATTATTTATCAAAATTGGTTAAGAATGAAAAAGGGAATATAAGGTCAAGTATGCACAAAGCTCTTATAACAGAATTGGATAAAACTGATTTATCAAAAGTTTTTGAATTTTCAAAGGATTGGAATCAGAAACAAATAGATGCAAACTTAGCTTATTTTAAAAATGATTTAATAAAACATATAGAGCATTTAGCTAAGCATGGTTTGGAGTTTGATTTTACTAATACAAAGTTAATTAGCAGAATTGTTAATAATGAATCTGCATTACGTGGGTTGCTTAAGATGTTGACTGTATTTAAGTCAGAATTAGATGACAATGTTAAGGATATGGTCCTTTCGATAGATGATACTGGATTCTTCGGACTTTTTCGTAGCAAAGAAGTTAGCCAATATTCTATAGAAATAGCTTTTGAGAATATTAAAAGTGTTGGTAGAGATAATGATGATATTTCAGATAACTCTATTTTAAATAAACTTAAGGGCGAAATATATAATATAAATTATGTAGATAGAAATTTATCAAGCCTAATGGCAATGCTACAAAAACAACGTATCGATGCAGACTTTTCCTATAATGAAAAAAGGAGTGCAGCCATAGGTGAAAATGTTTTCTCTATTGCCATGAGAGGTACTGGTAAGAGAAAAGAAGAAAGAAAGAATTATGAAGTGCATGTGACTAAAAATGGTGTTATGAAAATGTATTTTATGACTAAAGGTGGCAATAAACAGGAGATAAAGATAAATTCGCAGAGTGATGTATTCCATAGAGCATTATTCTTAATGTTCAAGGGTGGTGGTAGAGTGCCATCAGCTTATGTGAAGATGTTTGAGAAAGCTAAAATTAATGCAGCTGAGAATGCGAAAGTAGAAGCAGCTACAGCTAATAATTCAGAAAGAGACCATGTAGCTATAGATAATGCTAAGGTAGAACTTCAAGCAAAAACAAAAGAATTAAAAACTAAAGAGCAAGAGCTTAGTGATAAGACTAAGGATTTTGAGCAATTAACTCTAAGATTAGAAAGAGCTACTGAAGCAATAGAGAATGCTGATGACAGAATAGCATTGTTAGCGGCAACAATCCGAACAGATTCTAGCGAATTAGAAAAAGCTAATCTGGCAGTAGGAGCTAAGCAAGAAGCTGTAGAGGCACTGAAAGTTGCTAAGATTAATTTAGAAAAAAATATAGCAAAATTAATTAAAGATACTAGTGTAGCAAGTAAAGTAATAGAAGGTAAAAAGTCTGAATTAGTAGCTTTAACAAAAGAAATCGAAGAAAAAACAAAAGCATTTGCCACAACTGAGTCTTTAGCTAAGAAGCTATATTCATATAGAGCTGAAGCTCATCGATTAGATGGTCAAGTAAAAGCAAAACAATCAGAACTTAAAGCAGAGAAGAAGAAGTTTGATGATTATATACCATTTAATGAGAATCAAACTAAAGTTAATAAACTTAGTGCAGAAGTAAGAACGTTAACAAAAAGTTTAAGCTTAAAAAGTACAGAATTAAAGAATGCTAAAACAGCTCAGGATTCTTTGCCTGATTTAGCAACAGCAATTGGGGTCTTACAATATAAAGCAAAAGAACAAGCAGAAAATATTGCAGTATTAGTGGCAGCATCAGAAAAGTTGGGTAAAAGTCTTGCTATAAAACAAACAGAAATTAACCCAATGGATGCAAAAATTGGTGCGGCTGAAGGTGTTGTAGTAAAAGCACAAGATGCAGCAAAGATTATAAATAAGCGGATAAAAAATAATAGTTTGTTGCTTAACCAAGCTAATATAAATATAATGAGCTTTGAAAAGACAATTAATGCTACAGAGCCAGAACAGACATCTGCAAAGGCAGAGGTGGCAGATTTAACAAAAAATGTTAAGAAGTTAAAAGCAGTAGTAGCAACTATAGCAGTAACTGTTCCACAAAAACTTAAAAAGCTAACAACTGGAAGTGCCCAGTCAGGAGCAATATCAGTAGTAGGTGAAAAGGCTTTTGCTGAACATATTAATAGCTCTGATGTTAAAGCAAGATTAATAGCAGAATTAAATAATGGCAGCCTTTCAACTGGCAGAAGTTCTGTAAGAAACATAAGGTTAGTGCAAGTATTGGGTTATAATAACATGTCTGCTGAGCAAGTAGACCAGATTGTCCGCGCAATACAGGCATTAGTATATGGAAAAGGTAGTCCAGCAATTGATGGACAATTGGGCTCAAAGAGCGTGGAGCAATTGCTTGAATATTTAAATTCAAATAAAGAGAATAGCGATAAAATAGTTGTTAAAGCAGTAAGAGCTGGTAAAAAACAGTTAAAGGAAAAGATTTCAGTGCCAATCGGGAAAATTGATATTACAAAGCAATTAGATAAGTTTGAAAATGGTGCAGGTCTCTTTGGACGCGAAGTAGATTTGTATGAATCTAAAGGCTGGAGAAAAGTCGATAAACCTGGAGACATTACAAAAAATGAAATGATTCAGGCTATCTTATATCTAGATGGACAAAACCTTGCAGCAAGTCTTAGTAATTCTAAATCTATACTAAAAAATGACAGAGCTGTTAATGTGAACTTAAGAAAAATGATGGAAGATAATAAGGCAGATGACTTAAAGGATTTATACTATCTTGCTTTAGCTAAATGGATGATCGCTTCAAAAGCTGACTTAAGAGCAGAGCTTAAAGAAATTGATGATAAAGCAGCAAAAAAGCAATTAATAATTGCATTGAATAAGCTAGGGATTAGATAAGTAAAAGTCTGGTTCGGCACTTCGACTCAATTGATTAACCCTCCTTCTGACTTCCTCCCAAGAGGAAGGATAAGTTGTTTTTTTTATTAAAGAGTTCTAAGTTCTACTTATGTATATTTTTTAATATTTGTATTTGCTCTTTCCCTTGGGGGAAAGCAGGATAGGGGGTTCTTCTAAAAGAAAGTTATTAAGAATCCTACTATTAAACAATAGTAGCCAAACATATAGAATTTACCTTTGCTGATTATCTTTAGCAGATAGTGGATAGCTATTAATCCACTTGTGAAGCTACACAACATTCCCACTAAATAAATAGGAGAAAATAGTATGCTAGTATCTAGCTCTAGTATTGTTGCTGCCAGTATTGCTGGTATTGATAATAAGAATGAGAATTCAGCTGCTTCTTTTTTTGAAACCCCAGACATAAGAGATACTGCAATAGTGCTACCAGACCTTGATATTCCAGGAATAACAGCAAAGCCTTGGGTAATACCTATTAAGATGCTTTTAAATAGATTTATGGGTTTTGTAGTTTTTTGTTTCTTTTGGACAATGTTAGAAGTGAATAATAATAAAGCAGTGAAGAGTAGGGCTGTTCCTACAAGTGATAGGTCGCCTTTATGTGCTTTTAGAGATTCTCTAAAAGCTAGCCCAATAATGCCTGTTGGAATCATTGCGATAATAATATAAATAGAGAACATTCTTTTTTGTTTAAGTGAATCATCTTTGAATTTTAGGAATGATTCTAGTAATCCCCAAATCTGTTTTCTAAAATATACAAAGATAGCGAGTAATGTTCCTAGATGTAGGATTATTTCTAAGCTAAGATCAGGTCTGTTTATTCCTAATAGGGTTTCACCAATAACAAGGTGCCCAGAGCTACTTACTGGTAAGAATTCTGTAAGTCCTTGAACGATTCCTAATAAGGCAATTTTTAGCATGTGATTATTATAGAGTGAAAAGTGAAAAGATGGAACCTCTTCTCTAATCCCCTTTGGCAAGTGGGAATATGAAAGTCTATGTTTGTTTCGCTTCCTCCCCCTTGTTAAAGGGGGAGAGGTTAATGTTGATTGAAATGTATAGTTCTTGTGAGGGGGATTACTGGTTCAATTTCTTAAATCTATAAAGCAACGGACTTGCGATAAAGATAGAAGAATAAGTACCACTGATAATTCCGATAAGTAATGCTAGAGCGAAATCCTTAAGAGAAGCGCCACCAAACAGATAGATTGATAACAACACAACCATTGTTGTAATAGATGTGTTAATCGATCTTGTTATAGTTTGAGAGATACTATGATTAATTACATCATTTAGCTTTTCACCATTATCTTTTAGGTTCTCTCTGATTCGGTCAAAGATAACAATCGTATCATTGATAGAATATCCAAGTACTGTAAGTATTGCTGCAACATATGCAGTATTTACTTCAATCTGTAATAAAGCAGTCATCCCAAGAACAATAAGTCCATCATGAAGTAGTGCTAGTATTGCAGAAACAGCTGCCCAGAACTCAAATCTAAAAGTGATATAGATAAGTAATAACAATATTGCTACACCAATAATAGAGATAGCTTGTTTTTGTAGTTCTTGTCCAATAGATGGTCCAATAAAGTCTGTTCCAAGAATAGTAGTTCCTTCAATATCAGTTATTAGCTTTTTTGTAAGTTCTTTGATATTTAAACCTTCAGTTTGTTGTACCTTTAGTGAAAAAAGATATTTATCAATTGTTGTTAATTGAAGATTCTCAATTCCAGATTCTTCTAATGAAGTTCTTATTTGTTGCGATAGCTGATGGCTAGTATCATCAGACAACATTCCAGTAGAGTTGAACTCTTCTGTGGCTGAAGCAACTTCAGCTGTGATAGAAACACCGCCAGTAAAATCTATTCCTAGATTAAATGGTGTTCCATCTTTTACAACATTATTTACTATAGTGAATATGCCTAAGCTCAACATTACTATAGAGAACGCGAACCAGTATTTAGATTTTTTCATTGAATATATCATATTTTTTATTACTCCTTATTTATAAATTGGCTGCAAAAGCATCTAACTGTGTTATCAAACAAAAATCAGTCTCGATTATGTTAAACATAACCTGCGAGTAATTTCTGCTTTCTGCCTTGTTATATGTTTTTTCGCTCAATTTTTGTATCCCTTAATTATTTAAATCTTATCAGTTTACTATTACGAATCTTGGTTATCTTCAAACTAGTGAATAAGAAAAACTTCGTAAGCGATAACGCTGTGAATAAACTAAGAACAATACCAATAGAAAGTGTTACAGCAAAACCTTTAATAGTTCCTGTTCCCAGCCAAAAAAGAACGAAGGCTGTAATAAGTGTTGTAATGTTTGAATCTAGGATTGTAATCATAGCTCTCTGAAAACCACTTTCAAGTGCATTCATTAAGCTCTTACCATTACGCACCTCTTCTTTAAACCTTTCAAAGATCAAGACATTCGCATCTACTGCCATACCAAGCGAAAGTACAATACCTGCTAAGCCAGGAAGCGTTAATGTTACATGTAACAGACTGAATGCTGTAAGGTCTAGGAAAAGATAGAATGCTAAAGATACGATAGCTATTAGTCCTAAGAACTTATACATTACTAACATGAATATCGAAACAAGTACAAATCCGATAAGACCAGCTTTTATGCTTTGTTCGATAGAAGCTTTACCCAGAGTAGGGCCTACTTCTTTCTTTTCTATTATCTTTACGGGAACAGGCAATGAACCTGCTTTTAGCTTGATAACCATGTCTGTAACTTCTTGTAATGAAAAAGAACCAGATATCTGAGCCTTTCCTCCTGGTATTGGTCCGTTAACTCTTGGAGCTGATAGTATTACTCCATCAAGTAAGATTGCTAATGGTCTACCTACAGATCTTCTTGTAACATCTGCAAACTTTTTTGTTCCTTCTGGTGTGAACTCAATATTAATCATTGGTTTTCCGAATTGGTTTACACCAGGTCCTGCAAAGCTCAGGTCGTTACCTGTAAGTGCAGTCTTTCCAAGGAAGATTGGAGTTTCTTTTATAACATTTCCTTCAGCGTCACGGATAATCATTTTATCCAATTTCATATTTTCACCAGCAAGAATATTAACTTCTTCAGTTGTTAATGTTTCTGCATCTAGTGGAGCCCATTCAGCTTCTACGAATTCTAATAGTGCAGTATCACCAATTAAGGCTTCTGCTCTTTCTGGATCAGAAATTCCAGGCAGTTCGACAACTATCTGTCTTTTCCCTTTTCTTTGGATAACAGGTTCGGATACTCCTAAACCATCTATTCTGTTTTGGATTACAGCAAGTGCACCTAGCACTGCATCATCATTTACTTTCACTTGTTCGGTATCTTGAGCTTCTAGTACAAGCCTCATTCCTCCTTGTAAGTCTAACCCCAAATTAAAAGGTAGGGTGTTCAGAACGTAGGTCATCATCGCAATGCCGATTATTAAATAAAAGAACTTTAGTTTATCTGTGAACATTAATTTATTCCTCCAATATTTCATTTCTGATTTTTGTTACCAAGTTAATCAGATATTTTATGTTATGAATAGACATCAATGTCATTCCAAGCATTTCTTGGTTTCTCCATAGATGCCTAATATAGGCTTTTGAATAGTTTCTGCAAGCATAACAATCACAAGTTGGTTCTAATGGTTCTTTGCTAAATTCAAATTCAGCTCTTTTGATGTTTTGTCTCCCATTATCGGAAAAGAAAGCGCCATGTCTGGCAAGTCTAGTAGGTAACACGCAATCAAACATATCAATACCTTGTCTGATACATGTGTTTAAATCTCGCGGAGTGCCTACTCCCATTAGATATCTTGGTTTGTCTTCGGGAATGAACTGAGTAGTTTGCTCGACCAATGGATACATTGTATCTGGTCCTTCACCAACGCTAAGTCCTCCGATTGAATAACCGAAAAAATTCAAATCAAGTAACTGTTCCGCCGATTCTTTACGACATTCAGGGAACATTCCTCCTTGTATTATACCAAAGAGAGTTTGGGAGTGTCGACCGGCGTTATTGTCTAAATATTCTTTAGATCTTTTTGCCCATCTAGTCGTTAGTTCCAAAGATTTATATGTTTCATCTTTAGTTGCACCAGCTGCTAGACACTCATCTAGAGGCATCATTATATCTGCGCCGATTTTTTGTTGAGTAGCAATGACGCTTTCTGGAGTGAATTCAAACTTATCTCCGTTTATATGAGAATTGAATATTACTCCATTTTCGCTAATTTTTCTAAGCTTCCCTAAACTAAATACTTGAAACCCACCACTGTCTGTAAGCATAGGTTTATGCCAGTTCATGAACTGATGTATCCCTCCGAACTCTTCTAATAAGTCTTCTCCAGGTCTAAGAAATAGGTGGTAGGTATTTGCTAATATGATATCAGCATCGCAGTCCATTACCATTTCTGGCGTAAGACCTTTTACAGACCCAAGTGTTCCAACAGGCATAAATACAGGAGTTTTTATCTCACCATGTGGCGTGCTTAGAACACCAGCGCGTCCCTTATGCTTTTTGCTTTTTTTGATTACTTTAAATGAAAATTGTTCCATAGGAGATATTATAGAGTGAATCGCGAAAGGTGAATAGTGAAAGGTTTTAGCTGACGGGGGATTATTAAACTAAGATGTTCATCATAAGAGCTAGTTCTTTTAGCTCTGTATTGTTTTTATCTTCTTGATAAAGAATGAAAGCTTCTGTTTCGGCAGCAGATCTATTGATGTTTATTTCTAGCTTTTCATAGATTTCTAGAAAAGATATTACATCTTTGATGTCTTTTTTGTTTTTTTCTTTGATTATTTTTTTCATGATTTCATTTAGATAGCCTTCAAGATATAACTGTATATCAGTTATGTTTAAGTTTATATGTAGTTGTTTGCTGATTTCTACAATATCAGTAGCAGGTTTAATAGAACGATTGTTCCAATTGGATATTTCTTTTATTTCATTAAGAAGTTTTGCTGACATTATTATTTCGATTGCAGACTTAATTTCTGAAGGAAGATATCCTCCCATGCGAACAGTTTCTTCAATAAGTTCTTTGAATCCTGAATATATTTTACTTAAGTCCTTATTTAGCTTCTTTGTTTTCTTTGACCATAATATTTCCATAATATTTGAGCTTTCCTCAAAGTTAAGATCTGCTAGCCCAAGTTGTTTGTGATATTTAGTTTTTAATAATTTATTTATGTCTTGTTGTGATTTGCAGTTAATTAACTTCTTTTTAATGTCTTCTAGCGATAATTCTTTATTAGCAATATGAGTTCTTACGTGACCAGCTTTGTCTGATAATAAAATAGACATACCAGAAGCTTTCTCAGTGTTTATATTTGTGATTGTAGAGTTCAAGCATCTAAAAACAGTCTCGTCTTTAGTAAAAGACAGATCATCTACTGGCTCTATTTGGTACATATATACATCTTGTTCTTTTATTTTTCCTGTTAGGTGAGCTTCAACTATGAATTGGTTTCCTGCTTTTTCTCTAGTTAGCTCATAAGGCTTAATCCATTTTTTATATACTACATCGCCATTATGCTTAGCATCTATGTTGCTTTTTGCTTGTTTAAGATAGTTCAATCCATTCTTTTCAAGATCTTCATTAGAATAAGGGTTTGCATAATAGATGGCGGCATTAGCATATTTCATAAGTTGTACTGTTTCTATGCCAGATATTTCTGAAAAGAACCATCCGCAGCTAGTAAACATTAGTTGGCTAAATCGTTGGCTTTCTAGTAGCTCTAATAGTTTTGTTCTTGTAGTTTGGTCTATTTCATCTACACAGTGAGTCTTGAAGAATTTGTCTTTAGTCCATGTGTTATGTGAAACAAAGTAATAGTCATTACGCGCAGCTTCTATATCCGTGAAATATGCAGAAGCTTCTTTTTCATATATGTCCCACAAAGCATCTCTAAGCCAATCTAAGCCTTCTCTTAATGGTTTCCTCCATTCCTGACTCCATTCTTCTTCACCACCAGTGCTACATCCACAGTCTTCTTTCCATCTGCCAACACCATGAGAACAGCTCCAGGCAGTGCCTTCGTTATTGTCTCCAGCTTTTAGTATCGCTTCAGATATTGGAGAGAATCTTTCTAGGAAAGCTCCATAATTTATAGGTTTCATATTATATTCATGACAAAGATGTTTATAGAAGAATGCTAAACACATATCTCCAAAAGCTTCGTGGTGTCCATAGCTTTCTCCATCAGTAGATACGTTTATAAGAGTAGGGCGACCATGGTTAAGATGTGATGCTGTGTCTAGCTTGTGTGCAAACCCTCCGGCATCTCTTAATAGATGCTCAAAACTAATAGCTGTAGATATTGGTGCATCATAAAAGAATACATCTAAATATTTTTCTTTAGTTTCATCTGTGAATACTCTATAAGGTTGAGTAGGGTCTACAGATCCATCAGTAACATCTATCCATTGATTAGAAAAATAGGTTTTTACTTTTTCTGCTTGAAATGGTGAAAGTACCGTAAACTTTATGCCATTATCTACAAGTGCCTTTACAGTGTCCATATTAATAGCTGTTTCAGCTAGCCACATTCCTTCAGGGTCTCTACCAAAATGTTTACGAAAATCAGCAATTCCCCACTTGATTTGTGTTTGTTTGTCTCGTTCGCTAGCTAAAGGCATTATTATATGGTTATAAACTTGTGCGATAGCGTTGCCATGCCCATGATTTTCATCTTGGCTTAGCTTATCAGCCTCTATTATTTTATCGTAAGTAGATTGGTCTTTATCATATAGCCAATTCATAAGAGTTGGTCCAACATTAAAGCTGAGATAACGGAAATTGTTTACTATATCTACTATTTTCCCATGAGGAGAAAGTATTCTGGATGCAGTATTCGGTCTATAGCATTCATCATTTATTCTTGCGTTCCAATCATGATATGGAAATGCGCTTCCTTGTCTTTCGATTTTGTTTAGAAATGGGTTCTCTCTTGGAGGTTGGTAAAAATGACCATGGATACAGATATACTTGTTCATTGGTTCATAGGTTCATTGGTTTTCTTGTGGGAAAAGCCAGTTAGAACCATTGTCCTTTCTTTTGGTAATATTGTAGTTTCTTGTTGGTTCATTTGGAGATGCCTTTAAGATATTTTATGAAACTACTTATCTTTCTCGCTAGAATATTAATTTTCTCTTCTATTATAATAATATCTTGTTTTTCAATGTATACAAGGTTATTTGCAATTATAATTTGTGTTTCTACTTCTGCTAAAGATCCACTAGCTATATATAAGTGTTTTAAATATTCTTTGTCAGACTGTCTAGCAGCACCTTCTGCAATATTTGATGGTACAGAAACAATCGCACGTTGTAGCTGGGATGATAATGCAAATTTTTCTGAGTCTGGGAATTTTTTTGTAATAGTGTAAATGTCAGTTACTAGTGTTATAGATTCTTTCCAGATATCTAAATCTTTATGTGTCCCCAAAATTAACCCCTTCTATTGAACTATTGAACAAGTGAACAAGTGAACCACTATATCCCTACTCTTATGATACTAGCTACGTCTTTGATACAAGACAATGCACTAATTTGTTTAATAGCTTGGTTTTTGATCCCCTCTTTGATCGAATGTGTTACCACTACAAGCTCAGCATTATCTTTAGCATCTTTTTGAATAGCCTCTTTGATGCTAATTCCCTTTTTTGCAAATATTCCACTTATTTCTGCAAGAACTCCTGGTTCGTCTGCCACGATAAGTCTTATATAGTATTCAGATTCAATATCATCTTTAGGTAATATCTTTATAGGTTGTTTTTCTTCTGTTTCATAGCCAGTGCCATTAATAATATTAATGATATCTGCCCAAACAGAACCAGCAGTTGGTACGCTTCCAGCTCCTCTGCCGTAGAACATGCTCTCACCAGTAGCATCTCCTTCTACATATACTGCATTAAAAACATCATTTACTGATGCAAGAGGATGGCTGTTTTTTAAGATTACTGGATGAACTCTTAGCTCAACTCCAGCATCTGTGCTTCTAGCAATAGCTAGTAGTTTGATGCTTGCATCTAAGTTCTTTGCATATTCGATATCTTGGGAAGCTACTGAAGTAATCCCCTCTAATAATATTTGATCTATATCTATATCAGCTTGGAAGGCGATAGAAGCAAGAATTGAAAGTTTGTATTGGCTGTCTATTCCTTCTACATCAGATGTTGGGTCTGCTTCTGCATAACCTAGGGTTTGTGCTTCTTTTAGTACTTCTGAATAGTCAGCACCTTCTTGTTGCATTTTCGTAAGGATATAGTTTGTAGTTCCATTAAGGATACCTACTATTTCTTTAAAGTTGTTTGGCGATAATGAATCTTTTAGATTGTTAATAATAGGAATAGCTCCACCAACAGCAGCTTCATATAAAAGTGCTACATTGTTATCTTTTGCTAGTTTAAGAAGTTCTTTTCCATATTTAGCGAGAAGTAGTTTGTTAGCAGTTACTACATTCTTACCAGCTTTTAGAGCAGATTCAATCATAGTCTTTGCAGGTTGGTCACCACCGATAAGCTCTATAATAATGTCTATTTCAGGATCATTAATAAGATCTTTATAGTTATTTGTTTTTATAAATTCAGAAAGGTTATATTTGCAATTATCAAAGGATAGGTCGCAAATAGTCTTTAAACGTATTTTTTGTTTAGCATGAGAGCTAAGTTTTTTGATGTTATTTTGATAAAGGTGGATAACACCTGAGCCGATATTGCCTATTCCGATTAGTCCGATATTCATAGCTTTATTATATGTTGAATTGTTTATTTGTTGAACTGTTTATTTGTTTATAAAAAAAGAAGTGGATGCACCCTAGTTAGGCTCACACTTCGACTTCGCTCAGTGACCGACTGGAAAGCCTCCCCTAATAGGGGGGGTGTACGCCAAAGGCGTACGGAGGGGTCTTGGATTGGCCATATATTTGCAGGATTTTACTAATGAACAAAGCAATCAATAAACTATTGAACAAAAAACTTTTTAAAGTTAGCTTATGTTTCTAGTGTGCTTAATCTGTTTGAGTTATGCAATATTTTCATAGAATTTATATCTATTCTAGTTAAATTTTCTGAAATATTACTCTTATTTGTGTTTATATTTTCACTAGTAAAAAGAAATTTATCGTTAAAAGCACGAAACTGGTCTCGCATTTCTTCCATAACAAGATTTGCAGTATAGTGTGATAAATCCTTTGCCTCATCTTTAGTAAGAAAGTTCGTGGCATCTTCTTTGGTAAGAAAGTTTTTTGCATCATCCTTTGTTAGCATATTTTTTTGGATAAACTGAATATTATTATTAATATCATCAGAATTATATTCAACATAATTTTTTAGATCAGTAATATCTGTTTTTAGGTTAGCAAAATCGTTAGAAGTTTCTTCATGTACTATTTTTCGGATAGTTGTTATGTCCTGTTTTGTTAATGTCATTGTAAAAGTAATATATCATTTATGTTGGCTATTGTCAAATTATATTACGTCCACATAGTCATGTGAAATAATTGTTGACGTTTACTTATTTATTGCCATATGTTGGTTCTTCTTCGTAACTGTTCAAAAGCCTCCTCTAATAGGGGAGGTGTACGCCTAAGGCGTACGGAGGGGTCTTGGATTGGCCATATATTTGCAGGATTTTACTAATGAACAAAGCAATCAATAATAATAGTTATATCAGAACCATTAATCGGTTGGTGATTAATTTTTTATATTAGGCTATGGAGCTTAGCTAACAATGTATCAAACACAAACATATTTTTCTTTACACTATTATAAACGCTTATAGCAACAGGGTATGCATAAGTATGGCTAGTAAGGTTACGGGCTTGTAGTAATTCCAAGAAGACTTGTTCATCTTCTATGTAGCCCATTCTAAAAGCACTTTTTATTGCTTCTCTTGGCGAGTTTGTATCTTCTCCATAATGTTTTAGTATCATTTTTACTGCTTTCCAGCAATTTTCAAAGGTGAATTCAAATCTTTGTATTGCAGCATCTAATATGATGCTGTCTTCGTTTATATCTCTTTCCATTACTTCTTTTAGTCGTTGAAGTGAGTTTGTATAATTTTGTAATTGTGATTTTATGTCTTTCATAGTTTTACTCCTGTTTCGAAAATTTGTTCTTTAAAAGAATCAGATAGTTCGTGGTAATCAGATATATCTATTTTTTTAAGAGTAGCGAGTAGGTCTAGTTCTTCTTTTATTTTATATAATAATAATGCTGATATTTTTTCGTTGTTTTTGATGCATATATCAAAATCAGATTTGCTGGTAGCTTTATTTTTTGTTCTAGATCCAAAAAGAATAATTTTGGAATCAGGAAGATTAACAGATATGGTTTTTTTTATTTTAGTTATTATTTCTTCATCGGTTAAGGGTATAACGTTAATCATAATTAGATTATATCGTTTTAAGCGTTCTTTATCAAAGGGGGAAAGATGCGAAAGCAGTAGAGAATTTATATAGAGAGAAAGCAACCTCACTCCTAGCCCATCTCCTAAAAGAGAGGGGGAGAGGGAAGCTCCTTGTCACTATAGTGATGTTTCT
>CAYSAQ010000007.1:0-80323 GCA_964429235.1 uncultured Candidatus Marinamargulisbacteria bacterium | reverse complement strand
CTATCTCCATGCTGCCATTGTGATTCACTCCGGCTTCTGCAATAACAAATACTTTTTTTCTCAATTATTTCCCCTTTGTAACTGTTCCAGCCTTGATAAAACTACCTGACTTTATCTCTTCATATTGTTTCGAAGTGGCATTGCTACCAAAAAACGTTCCAGCTTTCACGACAACCCCACCATTCACAATGGCTCCTGTAGAGATATGACAATCATTCTCTATAACTACATCGTGCTCGATAAGCGCTTTTGTATTAATAATGCAGTTTTCGCCCACAATAGCAGCGGCATTAATAACAGCATCATGCATAACAACAGTACCTGCGCCCACGCTTGCATGTTTAGATACATAAGCATTTGGAGACACAATAACTGGCAAGATAAACCCTAGCCGCTCTAATTTCTGTTTTATTTCAATCCTTACTGCTGGAGAATCAAGCTGTCCTACTGTGACTAAAGCATATGGTATATGAGAAAAGCCTTCTAGAATATTGTCTGTTCCAATTACTTCATAACCAAGCACCTTTGACCCAACTTTTGCTTCATTCTGATCTATAATACCAATTATCTTATATTCTCCCTGTTGTTCAATAACATCTATCACTGAGCGACAATGTCCGCCGCCACCCATCAATATTATTTCTTTACTCATAAAATCTCCTTTAAAATCAACCATTACACCGGAAGAGCTGTATATATAATATTAGCGTAAATTTGTTGTTTTGTGTATTTTTTGGACAATCCTAAAATGAAACAAACCTTGTCTCTATCTGATATTCGCCATTCTTTTCAATAAACAGTTCACTCACAATCTTCTTATATGTATCTAATTGCTCCTGCTCTTTTTCTTCACCAGTCTTATAATCGACAATCCAAACCTTATTATTTGCTTCATCAATCATGACTCTATCTATACGATATTCCTTAGTTCCATCGAACACTATATGCTCGTTAAACACAAGGTATTGAGCTGCAAATATATCATTATTATCTACCACAAAAGCACGGCATCTAGCACATATCACATCAATCTCTTTACTAGAAAAATAATCTCCATATTTCTGATAAAGAACCTTGCGGGCGATTTCATGTTCTGCTGCTTTATCGTGTGAGATGTGTGACAGATACTCATGTACCATAGAGCCTTCTAGCTGCTTTGCAATATAGGTTGATTTTGCATATATTATTCTTTTATCAAACTCATGTTCGCTTTGCTTAAAATCTTTTATTAAAGAAATCCCTGAAGCTCCCCTTCCGTCAGGCTTCGCCTGACACCTTCCCGATTCGGGAAGGCTAATTTGGCTCCCCGAATCGGGGAGCTGTCCGCCTAAGGCGGACTGAGGGAGAATTAATTCACCAAAATTCAATGGCTCTTCTTCTAGTGCAGAAACACTTTCAATATGTCTTCCCTTACTCTTACAAACCTCATAAATTGCTTCTTTAATAAGAAAATACTGATTGTCTTTTTTAGAACCAGTAAGGTCTTTTATTTTATCAACATCCTTATACTTTTTGCCCACCATACAACTAAAGAATATATTTGTTTTTGCTCTTGTTAGAGCTACATATAAATTGTTTATTTCTTCTAGAAAAACTTTTCTTTTTTGCTTCTCTGCTAGATGTTTTTTCTGAGGGTGGTTCTCGATAACAATCTTATCTTCTGGCGCTATTACTACACCCGACTCTATCTCATTAAAGTTAGCGCTATATTCTGAATACAAAATATAATCATCTTGTGGAGGCTCTTTTGCCGATAAATTTAGCAAATAAAAAACATTATCAAACTCCATGCCCTTTGACTTATGAATAGTCATTATTTGAACTGAATCGCTAGATTCAAGACCGACCTGTCTAAACACTTCTGTCTTTCTTCTTTTTTCAAAAAACCTAAGTAAATCTGAAATACTTTGCTTCTCACCCTGAGAAAGCTGGAAATCTCTTATTACTTCTAAAAATCTCCTAATATTCTTCTGATCATGTAGCTGAGAGAAAACTTCTCCTGCTCTATATTGCGAAAGCATTCTAATAATAATCTGCTCCAATGGTTCATTCATTAATAAAGAATTTAAAAATTCTACAATGTCAGATAATGGGGTTAATGCCAAAATATCCTTACCTTCTCGACTAGCATTAAATATTGAAGTTAAGTCCTTTAGTGAATATCCTAAATAATCGGACCTAATAAAATCATATAATAGTGGTATTTGACCTGTAACTAGATACTTTAACAAATATAAAATAGGCTTAATTGCCTTATGGTCCAAGATAGATGATGAGCTTTCTAGCACAAACGGAATCTCTCTCTTTTTTAAAGCAACTGCCGCTAGTTCCATCTCTTTTGATGTTCTCAATAGTATTGCTGTTCCTTTTGAAGAAAGCTTATTTGCTGACAGCAACTCGCTAAAAGTCTCTACTATTTTATCTATCTCATCGACAAGCTCATACTCACCCTTCTGTAAGCGACTAACCCTTACTTCTACATATCCCGGAATATCCTGCTTATGACATTTAACATTCTCATAGCCCCAATCAGGAACATTGCCTGCTATGCTTAAAAAGACATCGTTCACAAAAGACATTACGGCACTAGAACTACGATAAGAGGTGCCCAACACTTCGGCATCTTGAACTTCCAATATTGATTCTAAATCATTTAATAAATCTTTCTCTCCACCACGCCAGCCATATATAGCCTGCTTATCATCTCCAACACAAATAACTCCTCCAGAAAGCTCTGAGCCAGAGGCTATTTCCTTTATTAACGGGAACAAAATGTTCCACTGAATAATGCTAGTGTCTTGGAACTCGTCTATTAGCAAATACTTAACCTTAGAGGATAGTGCTTCATAAAAAATGTTTAACACTTCGCCTTGATCCAAATCTATAAGAGACATTTCATCATCATATAAATATCTATAGGTGTAATAAGCTATATCTTGATAGGTAAAAGCTTTTTTCTTTAGTTTAATCTCGTCATAGGTTCCTAATACAACTGACAACAATTCATTAAGCTCTGACATCAATGGAATAATCTGTGTTTGATATACATACATAGATAGTTTCTCTTTATAAGATAAGTACATCTCCTCTAATTCTTCATTTATCTCCTTAAGCTTTGCCTTACTCCAAAAGTTTTTAAGCTTTAGCATATCTTTATATTCAGTCTTCAACTTAAGAGAAAATTCTTTCTCCGAAATATTCTGATCATACGGCTGAAAACAGTTCTTATTAACTACTTCTGTATAACTTCCTGAAGTTTGTATTATTAGGCTAACCATCTTATCTAAATCTTGTTTTAGCACTGCAACATTTAGAGCTGCTTGTTGTGGCTCTTTTTGTATCTTCTCTAAGACAAATCTTTTGTTAGCTGCAAAACTTATAAACTTCTTATAGCGTGATAAGTTCTTTATCTTTCTATTAAGCTTAATTAAAACATTCAAGCTCTTCTTCTTATCTTTATCTCTTAATATATTCAGCAATACTTCGTCTATAATCTCTTCATTAAGACTATTATCTACTAAACTAAAATCGTCTATCTGAAGGTATGGGGCAATCAACCCAGAAAACACAGAGTTAACAAACGCATCAATGGTCATTACTTGAAAATCTTTTTTATTAGTCAGCAATTTATTACGAAGCTGCTCTGTCTTTTCTATATCGATTTCACAACCCTTAGCATTGAGTGCGTCTAAAACAGATGCATCGGCATCTTCACCCCCTAGATGGGCTGCCAATTTGTCTAAATGCTCAATAACTCTATCTCTTATCTCTGCTGCTGCTTTTCTAGTAAAAGTGATAGAAAACACTTCTGATATCTCTACTCCTGAAAATAATAAAGCCAAAATCTCTACAGAAAGACGATAGGTCTTTCCTGTTCCTGCACTAGCTTTAATAACTCTTGATCTATCCATTTTTACGACAAACCCCTTCATGATCACAATACCTACACGCCCCAGTAGTCACAGCAAAATCATATTCCCTTGATGCGGATAAACTTGAACATACTTTGTTAACTTTCTCATCAATATCAACATACTTTGCTTGCTTCTCTTGCATGTCGAAAACTTTATAAAAATATAGATGCGGCTTTATCTCTTCGTTTCCTGGCCTACCTTCATAATAGAATTTACTATAAAAATTTAGCTGTTCATCATGCATTGTTGTTCCAGTCTTAAAGTCAAAAATAAACACACGTCCATCAAACAACTCAAAGCGAACATCTGCACGTCCAATAATCTTTATTGGAATATTTTCACTCCCAACTACCATGCTGCTAATCTGAATTTTGTCTCCTTTAGCAATGCCCTCATCTTCAACATAAAAAAACTTTATTTCCTTTAATGCAAACTTACTTTCACAAGTTCTTACAAAAAATGTCTTAATGGATTCTTTTAAGACTGGGAAAATAACCTGCTCCGCATAATCCTGATGATATACTTTCGGCAATAGGTCTACATTCCTAGCAAATATCTGACTGATAACCTGATCTATATTGATTGTCGTTAATGCTTCTTTATAAGAAATATCTTTGCCTGCATATTTCTTCATTAGCATACAAATATCTCCAAAAATATCATGAACAACATTGCCTAGAACATTATCCTTAATGTCGACACTCTCTTCCAATTTAGTACGGGTTAACCGCACTTGTTTATCCAAGTAATGCTTTAATGGACAGGCCTTTAAACTATCAAAAGAAGATGGGCTAATCACAAGCGCTTCGCCAAAATCTTTTTCTTCTATTCTAATCAAATCGATTAATCCAAGCTTTCGCTCTATTCCGATATCTGAGGAAACCTCTTCTAAATATTGGCTATAATAACTGTCACTTTTCACTATCTCTTGGCTAACTTTTCTAGCTGGCAAACCAAGAACTAGTTCTTCAACAAATGAACTGGTCTGCTTACCCTCACTGGCGCTATCTACGCTGTAAATCTTCACAAGATTATTGCGTAAACATAGTTGCATAAATTGCTGCCGTTGCTCTTCATTGTAATCATCTCTAGTTGTAGCCCCTAATTCCTTTAGCTGCTTTTCTGTAAGCAAGTATACCTTAGGTGGTACACTAGATAATACATTCTCATTCGCATTAAGCAGAACTATTTTCTTGTCCTCTAGAAACCAAGCACTCTTAAGATTAACTACTCTCAGCTTCCGTTCATTATCCTTTTGGACATCATAATCTAACTGCAAATGTTCACATCTTTTTAAAAGAAGCTTTAACCAAGCTACTCCCTTAAGATTACTCTTGTTATTAATATCCGATCCGAAAGCCTGTTGAAGGCTAAATAATTGCCCAAACAGCTTATCTAAAGAGGTATCAAAAGCATCGTCCAACAACCTTGCTAGCTCCAAGCCTTGGATGAATGATACTAACGAACCAACATCTTTTAACCCACGAACATTTTCCATATCTTGCTCTAAGCCTAACAATGTAAACGAAGATAATGGGAAATATATTCTGCCACCATCTAACTTTTTGCGAAGCTTTAATAACTCTTCCTTCTTTAGATTATAATAACTGCCAAACCCATTATTACTGCACGCTTCCTCTAAGCGAAACCCGTCTACTTTGCTTCCATCACAATGGATTATTAGCAACTCCAAATTCTTTAAAACTGAGTAAACTTTTGATGAAGAAAAATAAGCAGAATACTTTATTTCAAACTTATTAGCATCTAAAAGCTCTGCATAGCGCTCTGACTCATTGGACAAATCTATAACAACATCATAAGACTCTCTGTCTACACTATTTGCACAATGCATCAGTTGTCCAAAACTATCCACACATCTATGGACTATACATTTCTTTAAAGCATTCTCTCCAAAATCAAGACACTGATCTGGGTCAACCTCTATTACTTCTCTATCTTCTCCAATAAGAGCTAAAAGATTCTTCTCTCTTAGCGACATATTCTGTATCCCGACAAAGACAAAACGACTAAATCCGCTAATAGTATCTAAGCAAATATCTTCATTATCTATAAAAATGTTATCGACATAACCATGTTTGCTTATAAGGGCAAGATATTGATCTTTCGCACTAACAAGATGCGCATAGCTATCTAGTTGCCACTGCAACTGATTCTCGCTATCAGCTGTTCTTTCAAAAAACCTCTCTGGCAAATCTAGGCCGCCTGCTTCTGCTAAGGTTTCAAAAAAACCAAATAATCTCCCAGAAAAAACACTAATATCTAAATAGTTAGTTAGCTTAAAAAACTTTTTAACATCAGCAGAAAGAGCATTGCTTAATGCGACCACCCTCTTTTCTCCTTTGATTGTTGGATTACTTTGTAGAAACAAAAGATTCTTTAAATCTTTAAATGTTAAATACCGGTGGTTACCAAAACTATGCTTCTGTTGTAACTCTTTAATAAAACTACGTTTTAATTGCTCATTAGGAAAAATAAGAATTGAAGGGACATCTAAATAATGACCAATTAATTCTTCTACTGATTTCATTAATCTTTACTAGGCCTAATATCCAGTAACTTTAACTGCACTTGTTTTTTGCCATAATACTCATTAATAGAAAGATTATAAGCTACGTCAAAACTATCATGAGAATCTAACATGGACCGATACTCACTCATATTAAAGCCAATAGCTGAAAATTCATGTGTTTCGAAACTGTCCATAGACATATAATCCACAACCTCAAAAAGTACTCTCAAATGTTTTTTCTCTTTACCTACACAATCATAATCTACAGCATTCATTCTTTTGGTTACAAAGATTGGTTCTTTATTAGCTTCACCATAAGGTTCTAATATCTTTAACTCTTCCAATAGCTCCATATTAATCTGATTAGCTTTTAATTCTGCATCTATAAGCACTTCAGACTTCAAATCTTGCTCAGCCAATTGATTATCCATAAAAGCAATATATTGTTTGCTGAAATCTTCTATTTTATCTTTAGCTATCTCAAATCCAGCAGCTTCTTTATGCCCACCATAGTTAATCAAATTATCTTTGCAAGCATCTAGTGCTTGGAAAATATTCACATTAGCAAAGCTTCTTATTGAGCCCCTAGCAACATCATCTTGAATAGAGATAAGCACAACTGGTCGTTCATACTTCTTTGCAAGTTGCGATGCCACGATCCCGATTACGCCAGCTTCCCAATTCTTTGAAGCCAATACAATCGCTTTATTATCCAACATCCCTTTGTTTGCATCTATCATAGAAACTGATAGCTCGTAAATGTTGCTACCTTCTATTTTACGCTTCTCATTAAGATTATTTAACTCTTCGGATAATTGCATAGCTTCTTGCTTACTAGTTGTTTTTAATAAATCTATAGCTACTTTGGCAGACTCTAGCCTTCCTGCAGCATTCAAACGTGGACCTATGCCAAACCCTATCGTATACGTGTCTATATTAGACGTAAATCCCATTTTCTTAAGTAAATAGTATAGACCCAAGGATTTTTGTCCGTTTAGGCTTTTCAGGCCTTCTTTAACGAATATTCTGTTCTCATCTAAAAGAGGAACTACATCTGTTATTGTTCCTATTGCTACTAACTCAGTATATTTTTTACTGGCAATTAGGCTGATATTCTTAAACTCTATATATAATTTATCTAAAAACTTATATGCAACACCAACGCCTGCAAGCTTACTGTTTCCATCTGTATGTTCTAACTTGGGATTAACAAGTGCTACCGCTGGTGGCAGTTCTTCTGGAGGAGTATGGTGATCGGTGACAACAACATCTATGCCTAGTTCCTTCGCTAACCTGATTTCCTCTAGATTACTAATTCCGCAATCAACAGTAACTATTAGCTGAATGCCTTGCTGTTTCAATTTATTTACAGCAGCAATATTCATTCCATAACCTTCTGAATATCTTAATGGAACATAATAGCTAACATCTGCGCCTAGTTGTTGTAAAGCATCAACCAACAACACAGTCCCTGTTACACCATCTGCATCATAATCTCCATAGACACAAATCTTCTCGCTATTCTTTATTGCAGAAATAACTCTCGCTACTCCTTTGCCTATCTCATTAGGACAAAAAGAATCTGTAATATCCTGTATTGATGGATATAAAAAACTTCGAATTTCTTCTTCTGTTTTAAGACCTCTATTTAGGATAACTTGTAATACAATCTCGTTTATAGCTAAGCTCTTGCTTAAACCTTCGAGTGAATCCTCGTTTTTAGTATTATCTGTCCACTTATGCTTGTTTAGCTTAGGCATCCTTCTTAATCTTAAATAATGGCTGACCGAACTCTATGGCATCCTGGTTATTAACTAAGATTTCAACTATTGTTCCATTGAATTCTGATTCTATTTCATTAAAAAGCTTCATTGCCTCAATAATGCAAAGAGGGTGTCCTTTTTTAACCTTATCGCCCACTTTTATGAAATCTGGATCTTCAGGAGAAGGTGCTGCATAATAAGTGCCCACCATTGGTGATTCAAAAAAATCATCTCCACTTGCATCTACTGCTGTAGGTGCATCTAATGGAGCTAATGCTACTGGAGCGACAGGCGCAACAACTTGCTGCTGAACTACTGGCTGTTGATAAACAACAGGCGCAGCGCAATCCTTAACAAGCTCTAGCTTTATACCATCTTCTTCAACACTTAACTTTGTAAGTCCCGACTCTTCAACTATCTTTATTAATTTTTCAATATCTTTTAAATTCATTTATATCTCCTTGTGCGAATATTTAAGCTCTTTCTAAATAGGAATTATTCCTCGTATCAATTTTTATACTATCACCAATGCCTACAAAGATAGGGACGTTTACAATCAATCCCGTTTCCATTGTCGCTGGCTTCAATACGTTGTTAACAGTATCACCTTTTACGCCAGGCTCAGTATAGGTAACCTTTAAAACTATTGCCGCTGGCAAACTAGCACCGATAACCTTATCGTCATACACCTGAAGCCCGATAATTGTTTCATCTTTTATATAGTCAACTGCATTGTCTAAAACATCAACATGCACTTCTAACTGGTCAAACGACTCCATATCCATAAATGTATACATGCCATCAGCTTCAAAAAGAAATTGCATATCTTTTGTTTCGATCCTAACATCATCTAGTTTATCGCCTGGCCTGAATAACTTCTCTGTAATTGAACCTGTATTAATATTCTTTATTTTAACCTTAATAACAGCTCCACCTCTACCAGTTTTATTATGATTGTAATCAACTACCTTATATAGGTTGCCTTCCATATTAATTGTATTTCCTGGTCTTAATCCATTAGCAGCAATTACCATATATATCTCCTCTGTGTTAATTGCTACATTATATCATGAGCTTGCACAACCTTAATAGCCCACCTGTTGAATAGTAATTACCTGTTTATTCTTCATAACCCTCCGTCAGCTGACGCTGCCACCTCCCTTGATAAAGGAGGCTATTGAAACAAAAACAGCCCCCTTTATACTTCGCTATGCTTCGTGCAGGTCAAAGGGGGAAGAGGCGTAGCCGAAAGGGGATTATTAAGGCATAAAAAAAGGGACGCCTTTCGGCATCCCTTCCCCCCAATGAGAAAAAGCTATTTAAACCTATCCTTGCAACAATTGAAGGACAGATGATGGTAGCTGGTTAGCTTGAGCTAACATCGCTGTACCTGCTTGTACTAAAATCTGATTCTTTGTGAATTCCATCATTTCTTCAGCCATATCAACGTCTCTAATACGAGACTCTGACGCTGTTAGATTTTCTTTAGTAACCCCAAGGTTATTAATAGTTGTTTCTAATGTGTATTTCTGGAATGCACCTAGATTCGCTCTTTCTTGAGAAACATCATTTACAGCTTGGTCAATAATTCTAACTGCATCTGCTGCTGCATTTGTTAAGTTATATGTTCGACCAGAAGTAATAGATTCTAACCCATTAGTATTAAATGCTGTTTCATTTGCACCTAATCCAGTAGTAACATTACCGATATTTGCAGCTTGCATACTACTTAAACCATAACTTACTAGACCTTCAGAAGAAGCATCATCAGAAAGAGAAAACTGCAAAGTTAATTCTGCTGTTACAATATTTAATACATCTGAATATGTTCCGACAGTGTTTGCTCCAGAAGTAAGGTCTGCTCTCAAACCAGATAAAGCACCACTTGCACCAGTAAGGGCAAGACCGCTTACTGTAAGCGCTGAACCGCCGATAGATGCTACCATGTCAACACCTGCAATTGAGGCATTCGCTGTTACAGAAGTCAGATTATAAGCTAAGGTTCCTCCGTCTCCGAACACCGCTGCAGTATAAGCTATTGATCCAGAAAGTGCAGCACCACCAGTTACAACAGTAAATGTTCCTGCGCCAAATGTTGTATTAAGAACACTTGTTAACTTATCCACCGTATTAATATCATTTCCCGTACCAGCTGAACCAGCCGCTATTGCTAAAGAGACTCCATTAATCTCAAACTTCATGCCAGATGCTAATGCAGCCGAAACATTAACAGCTAGACCAATAGTAGCTGCTTGAGTTGCTGCTGTTGTTATTTCAAGATCTAGGGTTCCTGATAGTCCTGTTGGCAATACAGAAGATAATCCCGCAAAAGATACGCCTGTAGCAGGAACAAAAGCTTCAAGAGCATTTGTCGTTGTATCTCCTTGTAATAAATATTTGCCTGCAAACTTTGTAGTATTAGCAATTCTTTGCATTGCAGTAATTGCTCTATCAACTGCATCTTGGTCTGCATTAATTGAAGCTTCATCAACTGCACCAGAGTTTGATGCGTGGATTGCTAGTGATCTAATACTATTTAAAATACTATTCATTTCAGTTAACGCGCCCTCTGCAGTCTGAATCATAGATACCGCATCTGATGCATTTTTAATAGCTTGGTCTAGTGAACCAATTTGTGATCTTAATTTCTCTGATATTAATAAACCAGCTGGATCATCGGCACCTCTATTAATACGCATACCTGAAGATAACTTCTCAACAGAACCACCTAACTGTGAGTTAGAGATACCTAAGTTCCTCCATGCGTTTAATGCTGATATATTGTGATTGATTTTCATATAAAACTCCCTTCTTCCTTTTACTATTTTTTTGCATTAATCCATATGCAAACGTGTTGCGCACAACAAAACATTATGGAAAGGAAAATAAAGAATCTTATTTATAGGATAAAGTCCCCGACAGGCGGACCGACTTAACCTTTTTTACCTCTCCCCATTTATAAATACGTGCTACATTTTAATATTGTCCACGATATCTACGAATGTCAATACTACGCAGAGAGAGAAAACATGACTCTTGTATTGTCATCATTCCCTAGCTCTGAAAGCTTGCTATCTAAACTATCTGTCATCATTGTTACTGCTGTAGAGAACACTTCTTTCTGTGTTTCCCCAACAAAACTCAAGCTGCCTCCTTGGTCGATATAATCGCCAACAGCTACTAAAGCATCCTTCATAAATTGATATGTGCCTTCATCTTCTTTTGCAAGGTTATTTGCTACAAAATATCCCTGTTTTAGCTCGTTAGTTAATACAGATAACATCTGAGCAAAGTCTGTAAACAATTCATCAGCCTGAGATTCTGTATCTACATTTTGAAAAGCTTCATTATAAGTATCAACCATAATGATGCGATCCATCTTGCCTTCAGTAACTACATTAGAAACTTCTTCAGTAGCGACAGCCCCTAAGTCATCAAAAAAGACTTCATTAAGAGAACTTTCCAGATCTCTACCAAAAGCTATGCCATCAACATGCTGGTTCATAAAACGAAGAAATTTCCCTCCACCAACCTCTCGAAGTACCTCTAATATTTCTTTAGGTTGATCTTCAACAGCAACTAAAATAGAAGAATATTGTCCCTTGTTTTCTAGGCCTTCTAATCGAACATTAAAATCTCCAAAGAACATTTTTGAATAGTCCTCTTTTTTATCAAAAAATATTGATTCAGTAATAGCTTTATTGTTTACATCATCAGGAAATGCAAACTGATACTGTGAGCTAAATTGCTCAATACTAATAGAATCAATCCTCATGTCTTATGCTACACCTTTCATTAAATCATCCAAAATCGATTTAGCGGGTGCTATTGCTGCACGTCTGTTTTCTTTCTGAATCTCCTCATATACTTCTTGTCTATGTACTGAAATATTCTTAGGAGCATTAATGCCAAGTTTTACACCTTTATCCGTAATCTCTAATATTTTTACTCTTATATTGTCTTGTACAATTATTTCTTGATTAAGTTTCCTGGTTAAGACTAACATTATGCTGTCGCTGCCTCTTTCTTCTGCATGCTACTAATAAGGTCAGAATATACATAATGCCTAACGGTATAAACGTTATTACTAAGAACAACCTGTTTTGCTTTCTTTGTTTGTCTATTAACAACAATCGGAGCAAGTAAATTTATAGTCATTTCTTCTACCTTTGGAGGAACAGAAACAATAGAAAGAACATTCACATCTTCTGTTGAAGAAATCTTTAACTCCTGCATCTCAGAATCTGATACATCAAATTGATAATCTCCATAAAACTCAAAAGGATTTCCTACAACAAATGCTAAATCTTCAACATCTGCTGACTGAAGCCAACCAAGTAAGCCGTTCTCTACCAAAACCCACCTTTTGTTTCCTTCAAATCCAAGAGGACCATTTGGAAACTCGATAACCTCTTGCTCATTAACCTCTATCTCACCAAATCTTGTTGTTTTTATTTTCATGCCCGACTCCCTTCTTTATAAATAATCTAATAGTGTTGGCCTAATAATGTCTGCACCTACTTTGATTGCAGCTTGATACGCCATCATCTCTGCATTATACTCTGTCATTACCTCCGCGTAATCAATATCTTCTGTATCTGATCTTAATGACTTTTGCTGAATAATCAAATCTATCAAAAAGCTTTTACGTTGCTCTAAACTTTGAGTAAAGATCCCTACTTGTGCATGTGCCTTAATAACACCATTCCTTCCAGTTTCTAAAGCGTTAACTTCTTCATCCAGGTCATATTCTCCAGCTTGCATTTTATTTTTAATACTCAGCACAGTAGATAATACTCCTCCTGATGGATCGTTCTGGATTCCAACAAATTCATTTGCCTCATCCAAAAGTCCTAACTTATGAAATACACCTCCTGGAGCCATGTCTTCAACAACAATTTCTCCGTCAGAACCAACATATTCTGATATCAGCTTCAATCGAGATCCAGTTGATGTCTTTTCAATAACTGCATTCGCTCCTGCGCCTGCATTATTAATTGAATCAGCAACATCCTGCAATGTCATTCCTAAAATAGCATTATGCCCTATAGTAATATCGGTAGTTTGATCACCAACTGTAATTCTGATCTGATCACTCTCTGGAGCTGGATAAATTGATTGCTCGGCACTACTCATATATTTGGTGCCTTCCATCCTGTGAATAGAAAACAATTCTATACCTGAAATACTTACTGGCAATGATTCATTGTCACCAACATCCACCATTATTAAGTCATCCGTACCATTATACTTAACTCTATCACCAACCACCTCAAATGGCGGATTAGCAACATTATAACCACCAAAAATATATCTTCCATTTAAGCTGCTATTAGCTAAATCCATTATGCCTTCAAAAATATTTTCAACATCAGAAGCTAACACGTCTCCATTGCCAGAAGTTAGCGCTGAATTCGCATATTGATTCAAAGTTACTTCTACATTATTTACTTGCTCTGTTAATGTAAAAAGTATCCCGTCAGTAGTATTTAAATTAACAAGCATTGTATCAATATTATTAGAATATTGTTCTCTACGATTTATATCTTCTGTAAACCCCATTAACCTATTAATGTTTGTTGGATTATCAGAAGGTTTTGAAATCTTTTTCCCTGAGCTTAGCTGATTTTGAAGCTCATATAACTTCTGTGAGCTACGTGAAATATTAGTTAAAACATTTGCTGAACTCATACTATTAGTTACTCTCATCTAATTCACCTCCTATACCATATTTGTAAGCACATCTAACATTTCTTGTACCACACCTAAATACTTAGCAATAGCCTGATATGCGTTTTGATAACGAATCATATCGGCCATTTCTTCATCAATCGAAACACCTGACACTTCTGCTATTTGATTAGTGATCTGCTTCTTAATATCTTCATTTGTCTTCACATAATTCTGTGCTGCTAATGAATTTACCCCAAGATCTGAAATTAAATTCTGATAATACTCATTAATCGATGTTGTCCCAGAATCAAAAACTCCTAAATCTCGAAGGTTACTAATTGCTAATGCGTTTTCGCCATTTCCCTCTACATTATTTGGAGACGTAGATGCTGCAAGCAAAGAAGGGTCTCTAGCCAATAGGTCGTTTACGCTTAGATCATAAGCATTGGTTCCCTCAAAAATATTGATTCCTTTATTCCCTAAAAGGTCATAACCGTCTCTATGTACAGAATTTACACTATCTTTTACGGCCATAGCCAACTCATCTAATTGGCCAATATAACCATCGACTATTTGGTCTCTGGATTGAACAATGCCATATACCTCACCACCAGTTACCTCTATCTCTCTTACAGATCCCTCAAGGAATATACTAGTCTTTGTCTCTCCCGAACTAGTCGTATATTTAGCCTCTAACAAACTCACCTCTTGCTCACTTACCAAAATTAATCCACCGAAGGCAATTGTTACACCACCTCGGTCATCTTCATAATAAGAAGCATCAATAAGCTGGACTAATTCATTAACCTGGACATTACGTTGATCTCTCAAGCTTGTCGTTCCCCCAGATGCTTCTGCCTCAATAATTTGGGTGTTTAGCTTACTAATACTCTGAATTAACCCATTTGCTTCTTCCAACTTAAAGGAGATACTATCATCAAGATTAACCTTAAGATTTGTTAATGCACTTCTAGTAAAACTTAATGACTGCGTTAATTGTTCTGCTGAAGCTAAAACATTTGCTCTTGCTCCAGAATCTGCAGGGTCTGGAAGTTGGACAGAATACCAAGAGTTCCAAAAAGCATCTAAATTTGCAGAAATTCCCACATCAGATGGTTCATTAAATATTGACTCAACATTACTATATGTTATCGACTGCTGCTCCCAAGAACCATAGTCATCTAATATGTTTCTCATCTGATTATCAAAGAACTCGTTCCTTACTCTTTCTATTGCATAAGCACTCACGCCCGTACCTAAAGAAGCAAACGGATTAACTTGACTGTCAGCAGCTATACTAATAGAATCAGTTGGCTTTGTTCTGACAACCTGTCTTGAATAACCTTCGGTATTAACATTAGCAATGTTATTACCTATAGTATCCATAATATATGAATTTGTTTGTAATGCTCTTCTTGCTATTTCTAATCCACCTGACATTCAAACACCCCCTTAAGCAACTATATCCATTAGATTTCGATTACCCCCGATAATGCTGGTATTCCCTCTAGAACAATACACTTCTTGATGATCAGAACATAAGTCCATCATCCTATTCATCATATGTTGAACATATTTTAATGAATTCTCCATTAGCTTTTGATTTCTGTATTTCAACTGAATAAGCTCTTGCTTTTGTTTATTTAAAACATTCTTAGATTTCAATAATCTTGTGCGATATTCTTCTGGCGCAACCTCGATGACTTGCCCAAGATTTATAGTCACTCCTGGCTCTGCTACTAATATTCTTGAAATAATAGAAAGCATATCTTTATTAAGGTTCATTATTTGTGGTGTTAATAATTCTTTTTGAGATGTCAGTTCATTTAGCTGACTTGGTGTTCTAGATATTAATGTTTGATTTTCTTGCTGAAGGAGGTTTAAAAGACGAGTGTATGCAGATGCCTGTTCGTTCAGGTTAGCCTGTAAATAATCCCATACTACTTTCGCCTCGTTGTTCACTTTCAATAATCCCCTCTGCAATTTTAGCTGAGTCGGCTTCGTAGCGTCCCTCATCTATTTCTTTCTTGATCTGTTCTACTTTCTTTAGATCAATATCAAAACTTTTATCATTAAAGACTAGTTCAAAAGCTCTTTTATTTTCTTCAGCAACTATTTCTTCACTAACAGGCTCATTGCTTTGTGCTTGAACTTTACGTTCTTGCTTTGGCAATGCTGCCTTTTTAATTTCTTCAAAAGCTCCAGATTCTATAATCCTCATGATTCTACTCCTTGTATATGTTATCGATATATAATTACTATACTATCGATAGTATTATCGGTACAAGAAATGAAAACTTTAGCTTTGTATTAAATTATTTGCCTCCTCATAGCCTTGCACGGCTTTCTGCTGAACAGCCATTACCTTATTAATATGCTTCGCAAGTCCTAAGCCACCTGCATCTGCAAGATTCTGAGCTAGTTGTTGATCAAACATTTCGGTATACATTGTTTCTGCAGAATTTTTACCAAACAAATCACTTTTTGGTATAGTTTTTCTCATTTCCTTTAACAAAAAATTAATAAAATAGCTTTCAAGATCTTTAGACGCTTTGTCGGATCTAATTTCCCCAAAATCTTTACTAATACTAGCGATATCTGTGATATTCATTAAATAATCTCCATCTTCGCTTTTATCGCCCCAGCTTCTTTCATTAACTGAAGAATAGTAATCACATCACTTGGCTCCATGCCAATACGATTAAGAACACTAACTACTTGTTCTATAGTATTCTCTTTGGTATCAACTATTTCTAATGCTCCTGATAATCCCTGTTTAATAGAGATGCTCGTATCATTTACTACTTTTGTAGCACCTGAAGAAAAAGCACCTGGCTGTGAAACAGCAGAACTATCACTTACGGAAACATTCATATTCTGATAAGAAATAACAACTGGTGCTATTCTTACTGGACCACCAATAACCACGGCACCAGTGCGCTCATTAATAACTATCCTAGCCTCACTATCAGACTCTACTTCCAAGTTATTTATTAGAGAAATCAACTCTATTTCTTTACCTTCGTATTCAGCAGGAAGCTTTATTGAAAACTGAGAACCACTAAGAGAAGCAACTTCCCAATCAGCATTCTGCTCAATTATTGCTAGTCTGATGTTATCAATAGTACTGAAGTCTTTTCTATCCAATACCCAGATAAGCTCTCCATCTACTGCCAATTCTGTTTTTACTGATTTTTCAATAATCGCACCATTAGGTATGGTTCCTGAGGCAGTATGATTCTTTACACTACTACTTCTTTTTCCAGAAACACTATATCCGCCAACAGCAACAGGTCCTTGTGCTATTGCATAAACTTCGCCGTTAGCAGCTTTAAGAGGTGTGAATAATAACATTCCACCACGCAAACTACTTGACTGTCCAAGTGAGGAGACATGTATATCAATATTATCTCCAGGAACATTAAATGCGCCTAACTTTGCAGTAACCATTACTACTGCCGTATTGTCTGACTCTAAATCATCTACTGATAAATTATTTACACCAAAGTTACTTAACATATTTGCGATACCTTGTCTCATGATTACGTTATCATCTCCAGTACCCTGAAGACCAACTACTAACCCGTAACCAATTAGTATATTCTCTCTATCATTCAATAATCTTGAAATATCCTTTACTCTTGTTGTTACCCCTGAATCGAGGGCAAAAACGCTTTGTATTGTAATAATTAATAAAAATGCTATAAGTTTTTTCATAATAATTTCCTCAAAATACCATATTAAAAATCTTTGTTATCAAACCAGGATCTACCGCATTATTTATCTCGCCATCTTGTGAGAAAACAATCTCTGCATTTGCTAAATACTTAGAGTAAACTTCATTCTTATTAGAAATATTTTCAGGCTTAACAATGCCCTTTATATATATGAATTGTTTATCATTATTAATATTTATTCTCTTACTTCCTTCTACTAGGAGCTCTTGGTTATCTAAAACTTCAATAACCCTAACTGTAACCATTGCGACAAATTCACCCTCAGTATTTTGCTCACCCTCAGCAGCAAAAGAACTCTCGTTTGGTGCTCCGGTCTCTTCCTCTAAAAAGCTTCCATACCCAGTTCCTGGACCAAAAGCGAATGAGTTTGTGTTTTTTATTGTACTGTCGGATTTTTGTTTATTTGTTATCTCTTCAACTACAAGGATAGTTAAACTATCACCAACTTCAGCTGCTATATGATCATCAAACAAACCACCTTTTTCTCCCTGCCATAATGATTCTGCATGACAACTCATCATTAACATTACTATTAGGCATACTCTCATTATTATTTTCATACTGGTCCTCCTTAACCTTTCATCTCTACATTGGCAGATTCTTTAACTACAACTTGCAAGGGTTTCTTATATTTTGGATGGATAACATCAATGATATCTCCAACAAAAGCCTCTTCCATTGCAACGACTTCACAAGTCATCCTTACAACACCTTCGTTTAAGGTTAGTTTTAAAACATCATCTTTCAAAACATCAGGCATTGGTTCTAGCATTCTCTCTAAGATAATATCGCCTCTCCTAATAGGTCTTACAAACCTATATTCTGCAAAATCTGCAGTTGATGTAACCCATTGTTTGCCAGAACTAACAATAGACGATACGTCCATAAGTTTCTTCTCAAAATTACTTGCAACAAATCGGTCATTACTCTTCACTCGTTGCTTTGCAACAAAAACGTCATCAAAAACATTTATTTTTACTAAATATTTTGCGACTCTCATCTTGTCCCCAATTGTTCCCTTTATAGAAAAAACATTCATTCCTGGTTTTGCTTTAATTGGATCTATAACAACGCTACCTGTAATAATTTTGCTAGCATTTTGTGGCTCTTGCATAATAACCATTTCATATTTTTTATATTTAGCAAAGGATGGCGATAGTTGTTTATCTATCATGTCCTTTACAACATCTACGTTCACCGCAAAAGATACTGTTAATATAAAAAATAATAATGCTAATCTATTCTTCACTTATTTACCTCTTTAAGTTATTCGTCATTGATAACAATTCATCTGAAGTCTGGATTGCTTTAGAATTTATTTCATAAGCCCTCTGAGCAATAATCATATTTATCATCTCTTCTGCTATATCAACATTAGATCCCTCTAAATATCCTTGAGCCAATGTGCCTGAGCCATCCACTCCTGGAGTAGATTCATATGGTTGCCCTGATGCACCAGTTTCAACAGAAACATTACGCCCTTTATTGTTTAACCCTGCTGGGTTTGGGAAATCCGCCAAATATATCTGACCAATTTCCTCAATAGTAGCAGTTCCTACTCTAGAAACACTTACAGCTCCAGCAGCACTAACAAAGAACTCCTCAGCATCATCTGGTATTTGTAGCGATGGTTCTAAATAAAATCCATCGGGAGTAGCAATATAACCGTCAGCATCTTTTCTGAAATTCCCGGCTCTTGTGTAGCCGATCTCACCATCTGGCAAAACAACCTGAAAGAAACCATCTCCTTCTATGGCCAGATCTAATTCGTTTTGTGTTTGCTGAAGACTACCATTAGTATGTATCTTTGGAACTCCAGTACTTCTTACCCCTAAACCAACTTCAACAGGTATGTTTTGTTGTTCAGGACTATTAAAATTATTTGTGACGCTTAATTTTTGGTACATAAGGTCTTCAAAATCAACTCTCGATTTTTTAAAACCTGTTGTATTCACGTTTGCTAAATTATTGGCAATTACATCTATATTAAGCTGTTGAGCCATCATCCCCGTTGCTGATATCCACATTGATCTAGTCATTTATATACCCCCTTTTATACAGCGCCAATTTGGCTTATTGCTTTACCGTTTAACTCATCTTGAATTTGAACTAATTTCTGTTGAGTTTCAAATTGTCTAAGCGAGTCCATCATAGCTAACATTTCTATCATTGCATTTGCCTGATTTACGTTTGATTTTTCAATATATCTATGTCTGATAACTCCGTTAAACTCAGTCTCTTCAGCACTATCTGATTTAAACAAGGAAACACCTATTTTGCGCAACTCATTTTTATTAGCCACGTTAACTATTGCTAATTCCCCTATAGGAGAATTGTCTCTATCATAAATCTCACCTTGTTCATCAATTGAAATATCCATATTTTCTAAAGTAATTGGTCCACTACTACCCATTACTAAATTATTACCAATCGATAATTGTCTATTACTGTTCAACGTAAAAGCACCACGTCTTGTATAAGCAGTATCTCCATCGGGAGTAGTTACCTTAAAAAACCCATCACCACTTATGGCTACATTTAATTTATCATTAGTAAACTGAAGTTCTCCATTTGAAAAATCTGTAGCAGTTTTTATTTGACTTGGCACGGTATATGGCTCGTTTTTGCCACCTATGCGCTTTGCTATCATATCTTGAAAAGATGTTGCATAAACTTTGTCTCGTTTATACCCTATTGTATTTAGATTTGCTAGATTATTTGCAGTAACGTCCATTACGTTCCTACTAATATTCATAGCTTTAGCGCTTATTAATAGCGATTCCCTCATTGAGCACCACTCTCCCTAGTTATTTGGCGAGATAGTAAAAATATTTTTGTGAAATTGCCCCCGACATGCGGACCAGCAATATATTCTACTTCTCTAATTCATCCTTACTCTTAGTTTTACCCTAAATTGCAACAATGTCAACCTAACCTGGAAAGGTTTTTAAAAGCGTACTTTATCCATAATTTCTTGTAGTTTTTTGACTGTTACATGAGTATATAATTGCGTAGTTTGTAGGCTGGAGTGGCCTAAAAGCTCTTGTACTGTTCTGAGATCTGCTCCATTATTCAATAATGCAGTAGCAAAGGAATGACGCAACGTATGAGGAGTGACATCCTTCCCAATCAGCTTACTTACCTTTTTAAATAAACGCTGCACACTTCTAACACTCAATCTTCCACCTCGAGCATTTATAAATAATGCCTTTTCTCTATTGCTTTTATATTTCTCTCGATACTCTTGAGTATATTCACGGATCAACCTACTCGCATGCTCGCCCAAAATAACAATTCTCTCTTTATCTCTTTTTCCAATAACCCGGATTTCTTCTCTCATCTCATCTATAGATCCGACATCTAATGAGATTAGTTCTGATATTCTTAAACCAGTGGAATATAGCAATTCAAAAATTGCGACATCTCTTTTCTCAGAAGAAGTACCTTGTAAACAAGCTATACACTGATCAACTTCTTCAGAAGAAAAAAAGATAGGTAACTTTTTTTCTAATTTAGGAGTTTCTAAAAACTGCGTAAAATCTTGTGTAGCTATACCAAACCTAATTAAATACTTCCATAGACTCTTTAACGAAGATATTTTTCTTGAAATACTTCGCTTGCTTATTCCTCTATCTCTCATTGAATAAACATATTTTTTTATAACACCTTCTGAAACATTTTCTATAGATGAAATATTAGCTTTTTCTAAAAATTTAATGAAATCTTTTAAATCTGATTTATAGGCATCAACTGTATGCGGGGAATAACCTTTTTGAATATTTAAATATATAAGGAATCTATCAAGAAGTTGCTTCAAGATCTTGTAACCCGTACTTGTTCCTCATTGCTAGAGTCAAATCCTGATTGGTTCCATTCTCTACTATAAAGACATTCCTGTCTTTATCTCTCATATCTATATGTAAAATACCTTTTGAAGGCACAAACCCAATACCAGTAATTTCTATTAAATTCTCAACTTCATTGAAAATATCTTTCAACTCAACGTTATTTATACTAATGTCGATTGCTTTCCCTTTACTATGATAATCTTTACTATTACCAAAAAGTTCTTTGGCATAATCCTCGCAAACATATGCTCTATGGACATTAATATTCTGATTGAATTTGGCTTTTAAGTGTTCAAGAATTCCAATAAGCGCTAAAGACATCCGAAACTCTTGATTACAGTTACCGCAAGTACAAGCAAAGTGAGTTCTATTAAAGTGCTCGCTTATTTTGTTCTTGTCTCTTGGTTTATCCTTCTGCTTATCTTTTTGGTTGTGATTGTTGCTGTGATTATGATTATACTTCTTTTTAGGTTTTTGATTATGGTGCTGAGGCTGATTATTATTATTTTCTTTCTTCTCGCTCATAAGCTTATTATAGCATAAGATTTACAACGAATACCTTGTAAATATAAGGGTGCTACGTGTTACAATATGAAAAGTTTTAAGTGGGCTGCGGTGGTGGAATTGGTAGACACGCTAGCTTGAGGGGTTAGTGGGCGATTGCCTGTGCTGGTTCAAGTCCAGTCCGCAGCACCAAACATATAAAAGGAACCCCGGTTTAACCCGGGGTTTTCTTTATTGGACAGTTTATTTTCTAAACCAACGGTTAAACAAAGTCTTTTTAGCCTTTTGTTCTTCTCTTTTATCTTTTCGTTCTTCATGCAATTCTTTTAACTTTTTTATTTGATCTTTTGTTAAAACTTCTTTTGTCTTCATTTTTATTGAAGTCATTTCATCTAACATATTTGATTGTGCTGATAAAATATCTTTCTTTAACTGAGCAATCTTTGCTGACGAACTATTTTCGGCATCTAGTTCTGCTACTAAAGCTTTTCTTGCAGTCATCAACTTTGTCTGTGTCTCTTTATGACTTTCTCTGCTTTCCTTATGAATCTCATTTATCTTCGCTATTTGTACCTTTGATAAATCAATCTGGTCAAACAATTCATTATGACCGCTTCCTTTTTGCATCATATTATTACGTTGTCCATCCCTATAACCTGGATCACAATCTTTTTGCTGTCCTCCTGATCCTGCAGCAAACATCATTCCCGCTAATCCTAAAACAATTATTCCTTTTGAAAATAGTCTCATATTTTCTTCCTCCTTATTTTTTCTTAACTTATATACAATGCTTTGCTATAAAAAGTTCCATCAATAAACAAAATCTTCATCAATACTAATAAAATAACCATCATAGTACTCTGCGGTTACTGTATTTGCTAAAAACTCTCCGTCTTTAATTGCTTGAGAGCTATTTGAAATGCTTATATTTAAGAACAATACTCCCACCAAAACACTGGTTGCTATTGGGCTAAGTATTGCAAACCATTTGAAAGAAGTTTTTTTTCTATTCTGTTCATTATTGCCAATTGTGAAAACAACATTATTAAAGATACCCTCTGGCACTGATTTCTCTACTTTCAGCTCTTTCATTAATTGTTTATTGCTTTCCATTCAGCACCTCTCTTTCATATCTTTCTTTTAATTGTTTTCGTCCTCTGCTCAATCTAGACCGAACTGTCCCAATTGGAATATTCAACAAACTAGCTACTTCTTCATAGCTCAAATCCTGAATGTCTTTTAGCACTATTGGCAATCTATATTTTGGTTTTAGCTTTTGTAATAATTGTAAAGCTTCCCCTTCGTCATTCTGTTCATCATTTGATTTTTGCTCATAAAAGAAACCTACTTCTGCTAACTTATTTACAAAACTATTTTTTCTTTTAATAAAATTTAGCACATGATTTATAGCAATCCTATTTATCCATGTGTATATACTGTAGTCCTTCTTATACTGATGTCTTTTTTCATATACACGCACATAAACATCATGCATTAAATCCTGAGCATCTTGCTCGCTTAGAACCATCTTATAAATAGTGTTATATACAAAGCTCTTAGAGACTTCGTATACGTCCTGAAATGCTGACATTTCTCCATCAATAAAATTATCTAAAACAGCCTTCGAAAGTTTCATTACTTATATACTATACAACTATTGAATGAGAAAAGTTCCATTACTTACTTGGACTTTTTTATAACTACTGTAAATTCGCCTTTATGTTCTCTCTGTGAAAGCTGCTGATAAACTTCATTAGATGAACCACGCCAATATGTTTGATGCTTTTTTGTTAATTCTTTTACTACAAAAACATCTAGCTCAGAATCAACTAACCCTAGAAGTGTTTTAACTATTCGCTTAGGAGACTCATAAAAAACAAACGGAATCTTTGTTTCAACAACAGACTCTATGACCTTTTGTTTCTTGCCATTTTTTCTAGGCCAGAATCCTACAAACTGGAATCCACTTTCTAATGAAAATCCAGACATTGCTAAAGCAGTAATACATGCTGTTGGTCCTGGTATCGCGTCTACCTCTAACCCAAGCTCATGAAATAAATTAATGATATGGAATCCAGGATCTGAAACCATTGGCATTCCGGCTTCGCTTATCAAGGCAATTTGTAAATCTTCATTTATCAAACGATCTTTAAGTGACTCTGAGCGACTTCTCTCATTATGGTCATAATAAGAAATAAGATGCTTGTCTCGCATCCCGAGTTCTGCAAACATTCTGCCGATTGTTCTGGTATCTTCGCATAACACCAAATCTGCTAACTTTATAATACTTATAGTACGTTGTGGGATATCTTCAATTGAACCAAGGTGGTTCCCGCAAATATATAGCTTAGAAGCCAAGCTAAACTTCTTTTATTTTCCTCGGAGAAATAACATCCATATTAACGTTGCCTTTGAATGTAGCGCCTTCATCTACAATTAATTTTTTGCCAGCTATATCGCCAACAATCTTACCTGTTTGAAGGATCTCAATACTTTCAACAACCTCAACATCTCCAATTATCTCACCCTGAACAACAACTCTGAGTGCATTAATATTACCGTTCACTTTACTTTTTACGCCAACAAACACGCTACCCTGAGAATTAATCTCTCCATCGAAAGAGCCCTCTAGCCTTATTGATGACTCTGTATTTATAGTTCCAGATAACGCTGAATCAAAACCTACAATAGTTTGAATTGTTTCATCAACATGATAATCAGAGTTAATTACTTTCATGACAAGAATTATACACTCTTTTTACATAGCAGGAAAGCAAAAGGGCGCTTACCTAAAGTTTTTCATTTACATTTGCGCCAATATGGCCTTTAATTTTATACATGAAAACAGAATACGCACTACTAGGATATCCACTTGGATATTCTCTATCGCCTGCTCTTCATAATACTTTCTTTAAAGAAGAAGGTATCGATGCAAAATATATCTCATATCCAGTAACAGTCGAAGATCTTAAGCCACTATTTGAGTCTAAAAAGTTTGCAGGACTAAACGTTACAATCCCACATAAAGAAAATGTAATTCCTCTTTGCGATGAGATCACTGATTCAGCAAAAGAAATAGGTGCGGTAAACACTATCAAGCTAATTGAGGGGAAATACGTTGGAACAAATACTGATGCTCCTGGCTTTAGTTTAATGCTAAAAGAAGAAGCGAACATGTCACTTACTGACAAAAATATTTTTCTAATTGGTGCCGGTGGTGCAGCAAAGGCCATTGTATATTCTTCATTACAAGCTGAATGTAACAAGATTACAATCTTTGACATCGATACAAATAAAGCTGAAGAAATAAAAACTCACTACCAGAACAATACGAAGATTATCATTATCAATGATAATAATAAATTTGAAGAAACTATCAAGAAAGCTAATATCATAGTAAATGCAACTCCTGTGGGCATGGAGAAAACAATCGACAAGTCTGTGCTTTCTAAAGAACAACTTGAACATGCTAATCAGAATTGTCTAATAGTAGACATCATCTACGCACCAGCTAGAACCAAACTATTGCAAATCGCCGAAGAACTCGGCCTTACCACTCTTAATGGTCTTGGCATGCTTGGTGGTCAAGGGATTTTAGGTCAACAATTTTGGTTTTCAAGAAAATTACGTTATAATACTGCTAAAGAGGTGTTATTACGTGAAATTGAATCCAGTATTCCAGGTTAATAAACTATTAACCACTGCCATAGACAACAACGCTACTGATATTCATCTTCATCCTGAAGAAAATACAGTATTAATTAAAGAAAGAATTCTAGGTGAATTAATAACGACCAAAGAACTTCCAAAAGAAGAATACCCTCAAATAGTAAACAGAATAAAGGTACTCTCTAATCTCAGCTCTTCAAACACGCTGCAACCACAAGATAGCAGAATTAGTTTTCATGCAAACAACTCAAGAATAGACATGAGAGTTTCTGTAATTCCCTCTAACTATGGAGAAAATATTGTAATAAGGATATTAGCCGACTACAAATCGATACCAACTTTAGATAAAATCGGAATGAACACTGAAACACTCTCAACAACCAAATCTTTATTAAAAAAAAAGGAAGGGCTAATTCTTACAACTGGGCCGACTGGTAGTGGGAAAACAACAACACTTTATTCTCTTATAAATTATTTATACTCAAACAATAACAAACTACATGTAGTATCAATCGAAGACCCTATTGAATATATTCAGCCATCTTTCACACAAATACAAGTTAATGACACAGCCGGCATGGGATTTGCAAACATACTAAGAGCAGTATTGCGCCATGATCCAGACATTATACTAATTGGAGAGATTAGAGATAAAGAAACTGCAGAAATAGCTATTAGAGCAGCCATGACAGGACACCTTGTGTTTGCGTCTATGCATACAAATACAGCGAAATCATCCATTGCTAGATTTATTGATTTTGGAATTAAGGAATTATTAATTAATGAATCACTACTGGCGGTATTCAACCAAAGACTAACCAGACTTCAAGATAATAAATTTAGAAGTGCGCAGTTTGAAATATATCAACCACTACCTTCTTCTTGATGAAGCGACTTCGTCCATTTCTTTTCGCTCAAACAACATTAGATCATAGTTATATTGCTCTTTTTGCTTATCTTTAAGATTATCTAATATTTTTATTTCTTTTCTATTCTCTTGAATCTCGGCTCTTTTCTTATCTATTTTCAATTCATAATCTTTAACCATCAAATCCTGTTTATAAATATCATTCTTAATGCCTGTAATATAATTCTCAGCCATTATTTTATCTACACTCGTAAATGATTTGCTATCTCTTATTTTCCCGAATTCTTCTTGCATTTGTTTTGCGAAATACGCCTTAACCTCTTCGTATCCTTTTTTACGTTGTACAAGTCTTCCAAGTTCTTGTTTTAACAACTCTTCAGTCTTTTCTTTAATACTGAGTATTCTTTGCATTCTAAATTCAAATTTTTTCATACTAATTACCTACAGCAGTTTTCAACATCTGGACTTCTTCATTATAAATAAATTTTTCATCAATACCTTGCTTTAAAAATGAAAGGATTCCATCAAACATTTTTATAGATTCATCAATACCAGGATTGCTGCCTGAAGCATAAGCTCCAATATTAATAAGATCTTCGGCGTCACGGTAAGTTGACATGAGCTCTCTAAGGCGATAATTCGAGGCCATATGCTCTTTATCAACAACATCTGGCATAACTCTACTCAAACTGTTTAAAACATCTATAGCAGGCCAAATATTCTTGGATGCAATTTTCCTATCCAAAACTATGTGTCCATCCAAAATACTTCTTGCTGCATCTGAAATAGGCTCGTTCATATCATCAGAATCGACAAGTACTGTATATATGCCTGTAATACTTCCTTTGTCGCTTGTACCGGCTCTTTCTAAGAACTTTGGCATCATAGCAAAAACTGATGGCGGATATCCCTTTGTGGTTGGAGGCTCTCCAATAGTAAGACCTACTTCTCTTTGTGCCATAGCAAATCTTGTTATCGAATCCATCATTAATAACACGTCTTTACCTTGGTCCCTAAAAAACTCTGCTATTGCTGTTGCTGTAAGTACAGCTTTTATTCTAATTAATGCTGGCTGGTCAGAAGTTGCGACAACTACTACTGAGCGTTTAAGTCCTTCTGCACCTAAAGACTTCTCAATAAAATCTCTTACCTCACGTCCTCTTTCACCTACTAATGCTATAACATTAATATCTGCTTCAGTATTTCTTGCAACCATACCCATCAGCGTAGACTTGCCTACTCCTGAACCTGCAAAAATACCAACACGTTGTCCTCTTCCAAGAGTTAAGCATCCATCTATAGCCTTCACACCTACACCCAATGGTTTCTCAATTCTATCTCGCAATAATGGATTTGGTGGTTCTGCATATACGGGAACTCTCCTTAATACATCCACATCTCCTTTTCCGTCGATAGGATCACCTAAACCACTAAGAACTCTTCCCAACAATTTAGAAGAAACAGGAACAGTTAAACAACTCCCAGTTGATTCCACTAAATCTCCAGCACTTATGCCTTCCATATCTCCCAATGGCATTAATAATACTTTTGTCGAACCAAAGCCAACTACCTCTGCCCTGATAATTTTCCCAGCTCTATTATGAATTAAACATACTTCTCCAACTGGAACCATTGGTCCTGTTGCAGTAATAACCAAACCTGATATGTCTGTTACCATTCCTTTTACTATAACTGGGTCTATATCTTGAAGTTTATCTAAATATTTATCTAAATCTATACTAGCCATTTAAAAGATTCTTCTCTATTTGAGAAAACTGAGAGGCAATTCCGGCATCCATGAACCCTGTATCTAAAGCAATGCCTATTCCATACTCGTCGATACTTGAATCCTTTTGAATACCAAGATTAGAAATACCCAAATACTCAGAAAATTCTTCCTTATGTTTATTTAATATAGCAAATTGTCGAGGATTCACCTTTATGACAATACTCTCTTTTATGCTAATCTGATCAAACAACTTTTTTACAAAATCTATAAAAACATCTTCTTGTTTCTCAAATGTTATTCTTGTCACTTTCTCGGCTAATGAAATTGAGAATTTAACAATCTGCCCTTCTACTCCATCTAAAAAAACTTCCATAGCTAACCCTGCTTTTAATTTTATAATCTCTAATTCATCAACAAAAGACTGTAGATTACCAATGAACTCTTGTTTGCCTGCTTCAAGTCCTTCTTGATAAGCATTATTTTTAAGTTGTTCTATTTCTTGCTCGAGCTGAACCTTTTTTTGCTCAACATGCTCTTTAGCTTTAACCATCATTTCGTCTTCTTTTTTCTTAATTGTTTTGGCTAACTTTTCTCCTTCTTGGAGCATTTGAACAACCATTTCTTCTGTAAAGTATGATGATAAAATCGGGGCAACTGTTTTTAACTGTCTAGCTACTGCTTCTTCTGCTTTGATAATTTTTGCTGACATTATACAAACTCTTCCTCTTCTTCGCCCCTAGATATAAATATCTCTCCGGCTTCTTCTAAATTCCTGACTATATTAACTATCTTTCGTTGTACATCCTCAACTTCTTTTACTCTGACTGGACCCATAAATTCCATTTCTTCTTTCATCGTATCAACTGCTCTATCAGAAAGATTTGCAAAAATCTTCCCACTTAAATTTTCGCTAGCCGTTTTAAGTGCCATTGGTAAATCTTTCATATCTACCTCTTGCAGCAATCTTTGTATTTGCCTATCTTCAAGACTAATAATATCCTCAAACACAAACATCAGATCTTTTACATCTACAGATAACTGAGGATCAACTTCTTCTAAATATTCCAGTATCTTTTTTTCTGTAGCTCTATCAACACTGTTAATAACCTCTGCTAAAGAGTTAACTCCTCCTTGTGTTGAAAAATCCTGATGCGTAATAACTGATGATATCTTTGCTGCTAATACATTCTCTATTTGTCTAACAATATTGGGCGGTGTCTGGTCCATTAAAGCAATTCTTCTAGCAACCTCTGGCTGCACCTCTTCTGGCAATAACGAAAGAATCTGGCCTGCCTTCTTAGGATCTAAATAGGCCAGGATTAATGCTATTGTTTGTGGCTGTTCATCTTGAATAAATCTAATAACATTCTCTGGATCTGCCTTATCTAAAAACTCAAAGGGAGTTAATTGATAGTTCTGATTGAAGTCTTTTAAAGCATTAGCAGCCTTATCTTTACCTAAAACTTTCTCCAAAATATCTTTTGCATAATCAATGCCACCAGTCACGTAGTCGCCTGAACTCATTTTAACTTCACGCATGAAATCTTCAATTACTATATCTTGCTCACTAGATGATACTTTTTTCAGCCTTGCTATTTCCATTGTAAGCTCTTCTACTTCTGACTCGCTTAATTGCTTTAAGGCTTGCACTATCTCTTCTTTGCCTAAAGAAAGTAAAAGAGTTGCAGCTTTTCGTCTACCTGTTGGTCTATCTCCTAGTGCCATAGAGATTACCCCTCACTCAGCCATCTCTTTAAAACCTGAGCAAATACTTCGGGATTATCTTTCACCATTCCATCAAGCGATCTTCTCATATTCGAACTTCTCTCTTTTTGTGCATATACTTCTGAATCAAGATCTCCAATAGGCATTGCGCTACCGCCGCTATCTGTAACATTAATTCCCCATGAACCTCCAGAACCTGTTATTGCCTGTAATTTTTTTAATCTTCGTCTAGCATAGAATACTGTAAATAACAGTAAGATACCAAGGCCAACGTTCTTGGCTATATTCATCGCCATTGAGATCTGTCGCTCCTGATCCATCTCCTTATTAACTTCATCAAGTGTTGTTTTATCAAAAACTAAATTAGTTAACGAAATGACATCTCCTCTTTCTGCATCGATTCCTGCAGCTGAAGATATTGCTGCCTGAAGATCGGTCTTTTGTTCATCCGATATTTTTCTATCAAGTATAACTGCTACAGATATTTTTTCTATATATCCTGGCGCTCTTGTGAAACGTTCTATTTTTTTAGAAACTTCATAATTAGTGGTCTCGTCAATTTTGGAATAATTAGAATCATCTAAATTTGTTGCAATATTAGCTGGATTTGCAGCGTTTTTACCTTCAAACCCTTCTTCCATTGCACGAGCGCTTCTAATTATGCGCTCTTCTGATGGAAGAAAAATCTCACTTTCCGATTCTGATTTATCAAAATTCATTCTCACGTTTACTCTTACAACAGAAGAATTGTTGCCAAATACTTGGCTTAACATTGTAGAAATTCTATTCTGCATCGTTTTTTCATATTGTCTTTGTACATCAAGCTGTTTCATGCTCAATCCAGAATCAATCATGCCCTCATCTTCATATGCATATAAAACATTACCGTTAGTATCAACAACTGTTATGCCCTTTGTGTTTAAGCCTTTAACAGAACTTGCAACCAGATGCACAATCCCGTTTACATTACTCTGTGATAATGATGCGCCACCTAGTACATCAAGAACTAATGAAGCAGTTGTTTTATCTTTATCTTCCATAAACACAGATTCTTCTGGCAAAACAATATGAACTCTAACAGCTCTAATCTGAGATAAGCTAGAAATTGTTTTTGCTAATTCTGCCTCTAACGCTCTTTGATAATTTACCTTTTGAGTAAATTCAGTTACTCCTAATTTAAACTGATCAAATAATTCATAACCACTAGCACCACCGTTAGGTATGCCATCTGAAGCTAATTCTACTCTTAGCTCTCTAGCGTACTTTGAAGGAACCATAACTGAAGAACCATTAGGGCCTATCTTGTAAGCAATGCCCTTATCATCCAGCCTCTTTATTACTTCACCTGTATCTTGCTGCTCTAGCCCCGCGTATAAAGTAACGAAATCTGGCCTTGTGCCCCAAATTCCAATACCGATAAATGAAACAAATATGATAAGACCAAGCATGCTAAGTGTAATACGCTGAGCAATATTTAATTGCGATAAAACCGTTCTTAACTGTTCGTAGATCCTTCTAACTATCTCTGTCATATTAATTCCCTATTTGTAACGATTTTTGAGCCATAGCTTTTGAAGCATTAAATACTGCCACATTCGCCTCATAAGCTCTAGAGGCATCCATCATTCTAACCATTTCCATTGTTTGGTTTATATTAGGCTTACGAACATATCCTTTGCTATCTGCCATTGGATGAGTTGGATCATATTGCATTATTGGAGGAGACTGATCCTTAACAATACCTGCTATTTTAACCTGTTTATGTATTCTTTGTCCCAACACATTTGAAAAAGAACTTCCTCCGCCCTCTTTAGTTGAAATAATTGGAATTTTTCGTTGATATGGTCCACCTTCGGGAGTTTCCATTGTATTTATGTTTGCTAAATTTTCGGCAATAACGTCCATTACTTCTCTTTGAACACTAAGACCACTACCTATAACTGCTGCTGATTGAAAAAAACTCATAAGCTAACCTTAAACAACCCTCTCTGAAATTACGGAATCTAACATTCTGAATTTCTTATTGGCAAAAGATGTTAACGCGTTAAAGTACGTATTATTTGTAGCCATTCCAACCATTTCTTTATCTAAATCCACATTATTCCCAAAAGAATTAACTGAAGTAGTGTTATCGTTTCTAATTATTGAGTTCATTTGTCCTGGATTAAAGTTGAATGGGATATGTCCTGAATGTGTTCTTTGCATTGGGATACCCTCATTCATCATACCTGATAAGGTCATTTTGAAATTAGCATCTTTCCGCCTATATCCGGGAGTGGATATATTCGCTATATTTTCAGCTATCAAATCATGCTGCAAAGCAGATATCGACAACCCCTCTTTTATAACTTGCGATCCCCTATCTAAAAACATCAATTTAATAATAGCAACGCCTATGTACAGTGTCAATAAATTCAAGGTTTTATAAGGGATTGATAAAACATTTTTTGTGTTATAATAAAAAAATGACCGATCAATATACAAGTAAGGATGTTTGTGCGATTACTGAGTGTTCCCACCGACAGCTCCAATACTGGGAAAAAAAAGAATATATTTCACCTGAAAAAGGCAACAGAAACATCCGAATCTATAATGACAATGATATAAAAATTATCAAACAAATAATTAATCTAAAGAAAAAGGGAAGTTCTTTGGGTGAAGCATTTATCAGAAGCAGCGCTACTGTTCGTCCAAACTCAGCAATTATAACCAATACAAACTTTATTTTATTAAAAGAAGCCGAAGATCGATTCATAGCACTAAACGAAGAATTGCTTTCAGTATTGTTTAAGATAAACGAGCTTAGCGACATTGTCCCTGGATATCCCTACTCTGCATATAACGAAGATGCTCTGCTAAAATTAAAAGAACTACAGGACAAAGCCTCGACTCTTAAAAGCCAAAAAAATGAGGCCTGGGAAAAAATAAACACTATTATCAATGCCGATACAGCCCTTATAAAAAAAGCAAAACAGGCAATAACTAAACCACGAACTGACAATAAATATAATATTAATCAGCTTATCTTGCTATGGATAAGAAAGAACGGCTCTACAGAAAATCTAGACAATATTAGAGAAAAGTATATTGAAAGAGTTAGAAATGGCGAATCAATAGATGCGTTAGTTCAAGAACTTCAGATTCAGCCAGAAAAATCTAAGTAAAGACTACCAGAACCTTTGTTTTCCTTTTTAGACACATAATTACTCTGGCTGCCGCCATACTGTCTTTTTATTTTCTTCTTGTTTCCTATTTCATTTAATCGTGAGCTTATATCTGCCATTTTATTTTGAATCTTTTGTGTCAGCGCTTGTTCTACCTTCGATATCTGAGAAATACTCTCAATAATCTGAATATCCATGCTCTTAATTTTTTCGATTTTTTCTGAAGTTAAAAAATCCATACTACCTGAACTAAAACTTATAGCGACTTCTTTTCTAATTGGAGATAGTTCTGCCTCAATAACATTAACCTCATCCATCATCTTTTTTTTAGCTGCCATCATTTCGCTTAAGACTTCTGGTTTATCAATATCAGGCAAAAGCACAGTACTATGATTCTCCAGTATTCCTAAAAATCCTTGATATACCTTTAGTTCTTTAATTTGTAGAACTTCTAAAATCTCTATCTTAGTTGATAACTCTTGAATCATTATAAATACTTATCAAATCCTATACTTTTTAAATTCTCTTTATTTAACATTAAAAAAGAAATATCTCTTAATCTTTCATTTTCTGATTCTAATACTCGCTGAATTATCTTTGCCTTTGTAGGAGCTTTGCCTTGTGATACTGCTCCATCCTGCCATGAAACTTCGTTTGCAGAAAAATCAAAGAAGTATGGAGATGATAACAAGCTAACTGGTAAAAAATCTTTCAACTCGTCTGCTTTATCGACAAACTCTCTTTTTGCTTTCTCGCTTAAAAAGGGCATATAGTGAATACCTGACATTTCTGACATTGAAGCGTTCACTTGATTGAATACTGAAGAATCTAACTCCTCGGTATACTTCTCGAGCATTCCAACAAAACCCATATAATTACCTTCGATAAAATCTTCTAGTCCTGCATCTATTAAAATAGCGACATCTCGAAGTGTTAATAAAACCTTACCTTCAATGGGCGCATCTAATGGCCTGAATGATGGCATATCTTTGCCGTCATTTTTAAAAACCTTCATATCCGAAACTGTTAATTCTTGAAAATTGTCCTGAACTTCTTTTGCATAGGTTCCTTCTTTTATACCTTCTTCTACATATGCAACAAAATCTTGCCATAAGAAATCAAATTTTTCTTTTAATGTAAGCTTCATCCGGCCCTCCTATTTATTACAAGACGCTTAGCAAAATTGCTGAGCCTAAAAACGTAACAGCAAAAGTTGTTGTAACTCTATTTAGCCCATCTTCTAAGCCTTTTTGAGAAGAGAACATTTTGGCACCAGAACCGATTGACCCAAAACCTTCCCCTTTTGCTGAGTGAAGTAAAACTAAAACAACTAGTGCAATAGCAGAAACAACCTGTACAAGAATTAGCAATGTTTTCATAACTTAGCCCCTTAAATATTGATTTATTATGTTACATATTACACTATTTATAATAAAAACTGAATGGATATTCTTGATTTGGACTCGAACATAGCATACAATTTGTATGTGCAACAAAATAAAGCAGTTTTTACGGACATAGATAAAACCATATTTCCAAACGGTTCATTAAATTTATTAGTCCAAAATTTTTATAAAAAGAAATTACTCCCAATTAGATTAATCTTTTTGGTGCTCTATTGGTATGGGCTTTATAAGATGAACTGGATTAATGATTTCAGCAAAGTTATAGAAAAATGTAACAAAGTATTAAACCCTATGCTAACACGCAATAATGTCAAAGAATTAGACGCACTGATGAAAAAATGGTTTGATGCAGAAATAACTCCTAAAATTTATCCTGAAATAGAGCAACGAATAAGAAAACTACATAGTGATGGACACAAGGTGTATTTCGTATCTTCAACTATAGATCCAGTAGCTAGGTTGTTTAGAGATTATTTTGGGTTTGGAGAAATAGAGGCTACAACGCTAGAACAAAAAGATGGTTTCTATACATCATATATACAAGGAACTCCTTGTCATGGCGAAGAAAAAGTAAAAAGAATGAAACGATTAGCAAAAGAAGAAAATATCGATTTAGAACAAAGCTATTCTTTTACTGATCACATCTCTGACCTGCCAATGTTAAAAATCGTGGGACATCCTATTGTGGTAAACCCAAAAAGGCTTCTAAAGGTAATTGCAAAGAAAAATCGCTGGCAAATACTTAAACTTTAATCCCCCTGATGCTTACGCATCTTTCCCCCTTTGATAAAGGGGGCTGTTTCAACCTTAAGGAGCCTCCTTTATCAAAGGAGGTGGCTGAGTGTTAACGAAGTCGGAGGATTATAGGTTAAACTTCTTTATTTTATAGCCTATCATACGCTCGGTAATGCCTAATCTCTGAGCAGCTTCCACTTTTTTGCCTTTTGTTCTTCTAAGCATCTCTTTAATAAGCACAGACTCTGCCTTCTCTAATGATTGCGTTAATTTTATTTTTTCAGGCATATTCTTTGCGGTGGCTTGTAAAAATCCTGTCTTAACCTCTTCTTTTTCAGCAACTATCTTTGCTACATTTGGTTCCTTTGCAACAATTGTCTCTTTTTTCTTTAAATAATTACGAACATTTTTAAAACTTTTTTCTTGTCTTTCAAAAAATGCTTCAATACTGGAGATAAACAACTTTAACTCTTTTAATTTTTCAAATTTACCAACAACCTGTTTGCCAAGCTTAAAGGAGATAAAATTCTTCATCTCTGACCTATCAACACAAATAATGATTTTCTTAATATCATTTAAGTCTAAAATATTTTTCTTTGATAATTTATATGTTTTTTTATCTGCTAACACACAGGCAATAGCTCCATCATCAAATAGTGAAAGGTCAAATCCTAATTCAGATTTATTAACACCCTCTATCTGCTTAAATCTAAACTGCATATATAGATAACTAACAACTTTATCGTAAAACTCTTCTCTGTCTAAAAAAACAGGAAGCTCATATAATTCTAAAATTGATAAAAACACATTCTTGCTCATGACTTATATTGTATTAAAAAAAAGCTTTTGCATCAACGTCTTCTCGCCAATACTAGAAAAAAGAATGCTCCTGCTCCAATAAATGAAGTGAAAATACCAACAGGCAACTCAACTGGAGAAAATAATACTCTTGATAAAACATCTGCAAAAACAAGCAGGCTTCCGCCAATAAATACAGTAGCTACTACTAATCGCTTATGAACAACCCCAACTACCATCCTTGAAATATTTGGAACAATCAATCCAACAAAAGCAACCGGCCCAAAAAATGACACAACTGAACCTACTGTCAAAGAACCCACCAAAATCAGCACCCATCTTACATATAAAACATTCACTCCTCTGCTCTGAGCAAATTCTTCTCCTAAACTAAGCAGGTCTAACTCTTTTCTTAACAAAAACACAAAACTCAAAGCAATAACTAAAATAATGGCTTCAAATATTACAACTTCAAATGAAACATTGCGAATGCTCCCAAACAACCAATGCATAAACTTAAACGCATTAAGGTAATCTAATCTAAACTGTATCAACATTATTAAGCTAGAAAATAAGAAGTTTAAAGCAACTCCTATTAACAACACATCAGACATTCGACCTTCTGCATATTTTCTGCTTACCAAATAAATAAATCCCATTGAAATACTCGCAAAAACTATTGCAAATAAGACTGTCTGATCAAAAATGCCAATACTAAAGCTAACGCCTGTTGCCATAGCGAGCAAAGCCCCAAAAGAAGCTGCCGTAGATATTCCCAAAGTATATGGAGTTGCCAATACATTACAAAACAGAGATTGAAAGATCAAACCAGCTACTGACAATCCAGCTCCTGCCAAGAAGGCTAAAAGAACTCTAGGGATTCTATAATTAATAAATATATACGCTGCTTGATCATTATGTAACAGGGCATCAATTCCGATAAACTGCTCCCCTAAAAATGGTGACAAGAAAAGAATCAACAAAACAGCACCAAATACAAAAAGTGTTCTATTTTTCATCAATAGCACCTTCCTTCGTTAAGGAAATATTAAACAATTCGGACAAAGCTTTAATGAAACTCTTATCCATTGACTCATAGTGGTTAAACCTCTGATTATCTAGAGTTAGAATATTTACTCGATCTAAATCCTTAAACATAAAAATCTCTTCTAAGCTATTAACCACCAAAATAAAAGTCCGCACATTCTGCTCATGCAAAGATTTTATCTGCCTGAAAATTAAATCTCGCTGCCCTGGGTCTAAGAAACTAAATGGTTCATCTAATAGAATAAACTTGCCGCCAACCAAATATGTAGAAGCCAATAAAACTCGCTGAATTTCTCCTCCACTTAACCTAGTAATAGGCTTGTTGATAAGTTTTTCTAATTGGAATTCTTTTATAGATTTTTTAATAATATCTTCTGAAACAAATTCACTTGAATACATAGACATCTCCAACAACTCGCGCACTAGATAAGGAGCATTAAATGTTATTTTTTGAGGAAGATATGCAATCTTGGATACTAGCTCTTTGTTAGAATATTCGTTTATATCTCTTCCATTTATTACTATCTCGCCGGAAGTAGCCGTAAGTTGCTTATTTAAAATCTTCAAAAAAGTAGACTTCCCACTACCGTTTCTTCCTACTATCAAATACAAGTTGTTTTCAACAAACTCAACATTAACATCATCAAGTATTTGATTGCCGTCTAAAGAAAATTTTAAGTTTTTAATAGAGATTTTTTTCATCGTTGGGTACCTACTAAAATTTTGACTGAAGCCCTCGCCATACAGGGGGTGGGGAAACCGAGGGCTTCTTTCCAAACGTTGCCCTTATATATTAACATATTGAAAAAACAGAAACCAGATTATATAGAATTATTTTAGCCTATTTTTTTTGCAGCTTCGCCATAAATGTCCTGATAGAACATTAACATAACGTCATAGATATCAGCCCTTGTAAGGTTATCTTGAAGGTTCATTCCTTCGCTAACACCTTCTTCGCTATATGAAGCACAAAATGGCGGTTGTTCTTCTGCTTCTAACGAGCCTAAAATATCATCAATATCATCATCAGATAGGTTTTGATTAATACCTGTTAATGTTTTCTTAATTTTCTTCTTAAATTCATCCTTAGACTTAACGCCTTTAAAGAATCTATTAAATATTTGTTCAGCTGTAACTTGCTGGGCAGCAGGGTTTTCTTTTGCGCCAGACACTGCATTATAGAGTGAGTTATTGATTATATTTGAATACTGAGCTGGATTACCTTGAATGTTCACGCTATTTTTCAACTGCCTTTCAACCGAAATAAACTTATGCTATAGTATAGCAAAGGCAGATATTAGAAGCAAGACAACCATGTTCTTTAAAAATAAAAACTTAAAAAATAACGCCGAATTTCTAGAAACAAATATTGAGAGTCATCTGAATATAGATCATTCTTATAAAGGTTGCCTTATTGTAGTAGAAGGCACTGATGGTTCTGGGAAGTCTACCCAGCTACACTTATTAAAAAAATGGTTAATAGCAGAAGGGTACCCGGTAGTACTAACAGAATGGAACTCCTCCGAGCTTGTCGCTTCGACTATTAAAAAAGGCAAAAAAAAGAATTTGCTAAACAACACTACGTTCAGTTTGCTACATGCTACTGATTTTGCTGACAGGCTACATAAAACAATTATCCCTGCTTTAAAATCTGGACATGTTGTACTTGCTGACAGATATGCATACACAGCATTATCAAGAGACTTTGCAAGAGACTGTGACCCTGAGTGGTTAAGAAATGTATATTCATTTTCTACAAAACCAGATGCAGCATTCTATTTCCGAGTTCCTGTAGAAGTTAGCTTAGACAGAATCACTCAAACAAGAAAACCAAAATACTATGAAGCTGGAATGGATATGAAGCTTAGCAGTGACCCATATAAAAGCTACCTATTATTTCAATCAAAAGTAATTTTAGAATATGAAAAAATGATCAAAGAATTTGGGCTGACTGTTGTTGATGGAATGCTAGGCATTCATGATAAACAAGTTATATTTAGAGAAAAAGTTCAACAATTACTTACAAGGAAATTTAAATAATGAAGAAAAATACCTACCCTGGAAAACTTATAGCAGCAGAAGGACTAGATGGTAGTGGCAAAGGAACGCAGCTAAGCCTTCTAAAAAATTGGCTAGAAATAGAAGGATACGGAACTACTCTTTTAAAAAGAAAAAACTCTCCGCTAGTTTCTAAAACAATTGAAACTGCAAAAGAAGAGCGACAGTTAATACCTATAACCTATAGTTTAATACATGCTGCTGACTTTAGTGACTTAATGTATAGACAAGTAATCCCAGCATTAAAATCAGGGTTTATCGTTCTATTTAACAAATATGTATACACTTCTTTAGCGAAAGATTATCTAAGAGGACAAGACAAAAGCTGGGTTCATAAAATATATGATTTTGCGATAGAGCCGGACTTAGTACTACACTTTAAGATTCCTTTAGAGGAAGCACTTGGAAGAATGACTCAAGAAGAAAAAGAAAATGATTTCTATGACAGTGGCATGGATATTGGGCTAAGTGCTAATACGACTATTTCAATAAAAAAATACCAAGCACAACTATATGAGCAATATGAATTAATGTCTAAATTATATAATTTTTCAACAGTTGATGCTCTAAAACCAATCGAAACTCAACAAAAAGTTATCAGAGACCAGATAAAAAACATCATTATAAAATAATCTACATTTCACTTTTAACTGTTTCTGTTTTAAAATCATGAATATGAAACGCTTCCAAGTATCGGTATTACAATATGACGTTCTTGACGAACCAATGGAAAACTTCAAAGTAATAGAAAAACTTTTCGGCATTGCTGCTGGAAGAAAATCTAAGTTTGTTGTTTTGCCAGAGATGTTTGCCACTTCGTTTAACTATGATCGTTTTCCTGAGTTCTCAAAACACTCAATGGAAATACTAAAATACTTACAACAAATTGCTCTAAAATATGACTTTTATATAGTTGCTGGATCGCTACCAATAAAGAGCAGCAAAGATGACAAGTTCTATAATAGATCATACCTAATCTCAAATGAAGGTGCTGTAATTGGCTATTATGATAAGAATCATATCTTCTTTCAAAACGAAGAAATGACACATATGAGCCCAGGAAAGTCTCCATCTATCTTTAGAACAGGATTAGCACAAATAGGCATTCAGATATGTTTCGATATAAGATTCCCAGAAAACATGAGAATACTTACCAAGCAAGGCATGCAAATACTATTTGTTGTTGCTCAGTTTCCAAACCCAAGAAGAGACCATTGGATATCGCTACTAAAAGCTAGAGCGATAGAGAACCAAGTATATGTTGTAGCCGCTAACCGTATCGGTTCAGCTTCTGAAGATCTAACTTACTTTGGGGACTCTATGATAATTGATCCGCATGGTGAGATACTTTCTTCTGGATATGATAAAGAAGGTGTTGTTTCTGCATATGTAGATCTAGACTTCTTAGATGCTTATAGAAAGAATTTTCCGGTATTGAAGTGGATTAGGTAGAAATAATCCCCCGTCTGCTTTAAGCAGCCACCCCCTTTGATAAAGGGGGCTATTTCGATATATAATAAAAACTATGAAACAAGAAAACGAATCAAATAAAGAACCTAAAAAAGAATCTGATATCTATAAAAAGATAATGTCTTCTGCAAGGAATCTTTCAGCTGAAAAACATGGAGAGAATGGAAAATTATTTGAAGATTTAGATTATGATAATGGATATAACGGAGACCGAGCACGTAACAATCACTAACAAAGGAGTGCTTATGAAATACGAATGGAGAAAGAGCGAGAAGGAACTGTACTTACCTAAAAACAAACCTACTCAAATAACGATCCCATCTTTTAACTATTTTATGATTGAAGGCGAAGGCAACCCAAACAACGAAAACTTTGGTGAATACATCGGAGTTCTTTATGCACTCTCATATGCAATAAGAATGTCTCATAAAGGCGGCACTCCTCCAAAAGATTTTTATGAATATACGGTTTATCCACTTGAGGGAGTATGGGATATCACTGATGAAGCAAAAAAATACTATAACGACACAGGAATAATTAATAAAGACACTCTAGTCTATAACCTGATGATACGCCAGCCTGATTTTGTAACTGCTGAGTATGCAGCAGAAGTTATAGAAAGAACAAAAAAGAAAAAACCACATGTGTTATTAGATAAAGTTGAATTTGGAGAGATTACTGAGGGTAAATGTGTTCAAATGCTACACCTTGGCCCCTATGATAACGAGGCTGTAAGCTTTAAGAAGATGGAAGAATATTGCAGTGAGAACAAAATAACTAGACTTTCCAAAAAACATAGAGAAATATATCTATCTGATGTCCGAAAAGTTAGCCCTGAAAAGCTTAAAACTATTCTACGATTTAAAGTAAAATAAACAAAATAGATAGCACTAGCAAGCCACTCATAATACAATTAAACAGCTTAAAGAAAAAATCCTTCTTTAAAAACCTAGCAATAACGGTACCAAACGCTGCCCATGAACTAGCAGTAAAAGAGCCAACAACTGCAAACACGCATATCAACATTATTACAGACCCAACATAAGCATCTCCTGGTTTGGTTAGTGTGCTTATAGTAGTAACAGCAATCACTAGGCCTTTTGGATTAATAAACTGAAATGCAGCGGCTTCTAGCAATGTAAACGGTCTGCCCTTTTCTTCTGTCTCGCCTGCTCTCTTAGAAGCAATTATTCTCCAAGCAAGATATAGCATATACGCTGAGCCTAATATCTTCAAAACAATTTGTAACGCTGGAATTAACTCAAACAATAAACCAATACCAAGAGCCCCTGAAGTTAATAACAGAAACATCCCAACTTGAACCCCAATAATATGAATAATAGTTCGTCTAAACCCAAAATTTGCACCTGAAGCTGCAAGCATAATATTATTCGGGCCAGGTGTGCCACACATAGATAATGCAAAGATTGCTATTGGTAAAACTATCGTCATAAATATCTCCTATAAACAGATGATATCACAAACTCGCTATCGCTAGAGATAACCAAAATATAACAGAAAGCTATTTAGCTCTGTTATTCCCATACTAATGTTACGACTTTTCAGGCAAAGTTCAGTTATGATGCCCTTTTAAAATATGATCAACTAACCACGTAGAAATCTTGTGATGTTTATCTGGTATTGGTTCTGGCATATCAGCTGTTTTATTACTATCGACAACCATAGTTGTATCAAATGTTCTAAAATAGTCTGGCAAAGGAGCACTATACTTACGAGTATTGAATTCTGTGTATCCAGAAATAGCTTGAAACCCGAATTCTTTCATTTTGTCATAGAAATCTTCAAAAGTACTACTGTAACAATATAGCTCAACCGGAAACTGATCTGGAAGATGATGTTGTTTAGCAAAATGAAACACAGCTAGATAAAAAGCGGCGGATGAACCTCCCTTTTTTTTATTTTTTTGCATAGCTATTTTGGGTTCAAATACGTCTACAGATATCGCCGTTTGATTTTCTAAACTTATTTGGACATATCCTCTTGTGGCTTTGCCATCTTGAGCTATTTCTACTAGGGGTTCGCCATTTTTTGAATAAATCTCATAAACTATTTTACCTGGCTGAGCATGAATAATCTTCAGATTATATCTTTGAATAAACTCTTTCATCGAGTTTTCAATGAATGAATGTTCTTTATAAGCAATTATTTTAGCTTTCATCGTAATTTATCGTTAACAAAAGAAAAAAATCCCTACGAAACTTTTATATGCTCACTATCTCTGGAGATAGAAGGAAAATAATCTCTGTATCTTCTTCCTCTATAGTGGTCTGATTAAAGAAATGATCTATGAATGGAATGCTTCCAAGTATTGGCAAAGAGGCTACATTCTTGCGTTTGCTAGAATTAATAAGTCCACCTAGAACTAATTCTTCACCATCTTTAATCTTACATTTTAAATTCATCTCTCTACTTGAAAGTACTGGGTATTCACCTGCCATTGTAGACTTCCACTGCTTGATACTCTCTATCTTCACCTTGATATTAGAAAGTATCACGCCATCACCTTGGATGCTTGGCCTAATAGATAAATCCACTCCAGCATCAATGTATCTAAGCTCCCAGCTAATCTTGTCTGAAGCTGTATCTACTGGCACTGTATACGGGATTCTATCTCCTACCCTTATTGTAGACATTTCCTCATCCAAACAAATAATGGTTGGATTGGCTAACACCTTTGCCTCTCCCTTACTTACCAATCCACTAATACTATCAAACAACTTCTGTTTATCAGTAAGATTCGAAACTTTAAGACCATTTTTATACTGTTGCCAATTAATCCCTAGTCCCATTAAGGAATTGTGATTTACCTCTATCAACCAAGTTTTGTAATAAACAGATGGAGCGTTCTTATCTATCGATTCAACAAATACTTTAAAGCGTCTAATATCTGCTTTCTTTCCAAAAACAAACACCTTGTTTCGCACATCGTTTACAGAGACTTTAAGAGCCGGAAATATCTTCCTCGCGAGATCAACAATCTCTTCTTTTTTAAGATGATTATACTCAAAACTATAACTCTGTTCCTGTGTACCTTTCTGAGCTGGCACACTACTGGAATAATTAAATACTGCTTTAGTCGGCAAACCTAGCCCCATAACAAATATTATTAAAATAATCTTACACTGTTTCAAAAACAACTCGAGCCCTCCCTCTAATAACTTCAAATAAAACCAACCGCTTATCTAGTACAGTATTTATATATTCTTTTAGTGTATAAAATTGCTGATTAGAAAATTCCTCTACTACATGCTGTCCGTCTGCAATTTCCTTCCAAGAATTTAAGGATATCCCCTGCTCCGCAAATGCAACTACGCTATTCGAATAAACACCTGTCTTTAATAATTTAGAAATGTTACTAGCTACAGTTAATGAGCAAACAAAAAAGATAAGGAAAAACATATTATTAATTAACTTTTGATTAATACCCATATATTCGCCCCTTCCTCCTTAAAACTTGTGCTTTTTAATAAATTTTCTTTTAATAAAAAGTCTCCAAACTTTTGGATATATTCTTGAGCTACAAACCCATCTACGTATATGTTTTTTGTAGTGATTCGAATAGTATTAATATTGATTGGCTGAGACAAAAAAGACTCTATTAGCCGAAATCTGTTCTTATTATTCATCCTGATAGTTTTTAAACGCTTCAAATCTTTTTTGTTATGATATTGATTATTTTTAATAAACTGATTATTGCCAATGGCCTGTAGCTGATTGTTTTTCGAAATAAATAATATAAGAAAATTTAATATTAGCAATGCAAACATTAGAACTAAACCCCACACCAAGGACAGTTGCCACTTTCGTTGCTCTCTCTTAACAATCTCAATCCTGCTCTCTTCGCTATCTGTCTTATAGCTAACTATTGCCTGCTCGCCTTTTCTTTTATAAGAGAAACAGAATAACTCTGGTGCAAATGAAAGTTTTTCTGATAGCCGAAACTTAATGAGTTCTTCGAGGTTAATATTACCTTGGACTGGCACAACTATTTCACTATCCAAACTAGGCATTTCCTACTTGATTCCTTCTAAAATGAAACGACTCTAATACATGCGCCAAACTAATGTTTTGGCTATTATCTAGGTCTGCAATTGTTCTTGATACTTTCATTATTCTATTTAATGCTCTACCGCTAAGCGCATATCTTCGAATAGCTTTTCTTATAAACTCTCTAGTATTTTCTTCTATCTCACAGTGTTCAGTTATATCAGCATCCGTCATCTCTGAATTAAGCGTAATATCGCTATTTTGAAACCGTTCTAGCTGCTTTAATCTAGCTTTCTCCACTCTTTGTCTTATAGCTTCCGAACTCTCTGTTTTCTCTTTACTTAGTAAGTCATCTTCCGAAACTGGCTTTAGATCTACAATTAAATCAAACCTATCAATAAGCGGTCCTGAAAGCTTACGCAAATAAATCTGTTTATGATGTGTGCTACATTTGCACGGCACTGTTGGATGAGTAGCAAACCCACACGGACATGGATTGGCACTAGCTACCAGAATAAACGATGCTGGATAAACAAAACTATTTAATGCTCTTGAAACTGTCACTGTTCCATCTTCCATTGGTTGTCTCAAAGACTCCAACGCCTTTCTAGAAAACTCTGGTATCTCATCTAAGAATAAAACTCCTTTATGTGCCAAGCTAACCTCACCTGGTCTGGAATTGGCTGTACCTCCAATAAGACCTGCATAACTAATAGTATGATGAGGAGATCTGAACGGCCTGTCTTGAACAACAACACCTCTTTTGGTTTTACCTGAAACACTATGAATTTTTATAACATCCAACACCTCTTCTGAGGTTAACTCAGGAAGAATAGACGGTAGCCTTTTAGAAATCATACTCTTTCCGCATCCTGGCGGTCCTAGTAAAAATAAATTATGCCCACCTGCTGCAGAAATCTCTACTGCTCGCTTTGCAAACTCTTGCCCTTTAACCTCTGAAAGATCTAAAGTTGTAGACTTTACTCGCTTAATATTTTCTTTTCTTTGATAAACATCTAACTCACCACTTCCCAATATATAGATAACTTGTGCGAGACTCCGAACACCAATTACAGACACTCCATCAACCAAAGATGCCTCCTGAGCATTCTTCTCAGGGACAAAGACATGCTTAATCCCCTGCTCCTTTGCCAATATACTAAACAACAATACGCCATTAACTGGTTTTACCGCACCGTCCAGCCCTAGCTCTCCAATCATTAGAAAACTGTCTTCTAGCTTTATTTGCACTTGTCCTGTGCTTACTAACACTCCAATAGAAATTGGCAAATCATAGTAAGCTCCTACCTTTTTTATTTCAGCTGGAGCAAGGTTAATTGTAAGCGTTTTATCCATAGGTACCTTAAACCCTGAATTTCTAATAGCAGAAATAACTCTTTCTTTACTTTCCTTAACTACTGCATCAGGGAGTCCTACTATTGTCTGAGATGGCAAACCCTTCCTACTATCAACTTCACAATCTACTAAAACAGGATCTATCCCACATGCTGCCGCACTATATACTCTACTTAACATATTGCCTCCTTACGTTCTTAATAGCTATAATATATTTATTAACGTAATAATGTCAAGGAAGGGATTTGTCTGCGTAAACTTTTAGCAATAATTTAGTGATTTCTGCTGTTAGAACATAAAAGCTATTGATGCATTGAATGTAAGACCATTAAGACCTAGATTATTCCAGTCTGGATATATATTTACAGGGGTACTACTCTTCAGTTTAAATTGGGAACCAAAGTTCCACCTTAGCCCCATTACAAAATTCATGTCTTCAAATATTGCCACTCTCGGTACTGCTGACCATGTTTCAATTAACAAATGATACCCAACAGAATCTTCATAGGAAACCGCATAAACATTTGTGCCATCATAAGCATTCATTACAGGGTTAAAATATAGATTAATGCCGGCACCTACTTTAAAAAGATAACCGCCGCTAAGTGATCTAAACGTCATTTTTCTAACAGTTAAAGAAACAAAGCTTGCGTTAAAATTATTCTGATTGGAAAGCTCTCCCACATTGCATAGACGCTGAAGCTTACCTGCTCCGATTTCTGCGCTATATCCGTTCCAAACATCTAGGTAATAAAACAACCCAAACTCTGATATCTGGTTAATAAAAACATTCTTAGTAGAACCATCATTATAAGGATCATCATCATGAGTAAATATCGCTTCTCCCAAACCAGAATTATAAGAGAATCTTAATCCTCGCTTGTTTTGATACTCTTTTTTCTCTGTTTTGCTATCCTCATCAAAGGTAATGATTCGTTCATTTATATCCTCGATAGCTAGTTCCACTATCCCCTCATCACTTTCTATAACCAAGAACTCTTGAGTTTCTTCTATAATCTCACCTGAATGGAACTCTCCAGCTGTTGTGATAATGGACTCTGCCGAAACTACTGAAAATAAAAAAATAAATGAAAGAATAATAAATCGCATTATACTTACCCTATCCTAAACTTCTACCTTAATCAACATACGAATCTGCCATATACGAGCTTCGAACTAAAGGTCCAGCAATAATCTTTACTCCAAGCTTTTCCCCATAATCCACATATTCATCATACTCAGCTAGCTCAACATATCTCTCTACTTCGAATGAGCTTTTTGTTGGAGCGATATATTGACCAATCGTAAGGATATCTACTCCTATTGCTGATATCTTCTCTATAACTTCAAACACTTGCTCTTTCGTCTCTCCTACTCCAACCATAATCCCTGTTTTTACCAACACCTTTGGGTAATTGGCTTTAGCATACGTTAAGACATCTACCGACAATTCAAAATCACCTTCTGGTCTTATACTAGGAAACACCGTTGGAACTACCTCTAGGTTGTGATTGAAAACAAAAGGATTCATGTTAAGAACTTTATCTAAAACATCTTTATCTCCTTTGAAATCTGGAGTAAGCACTTCTACTTTTATGTCTGAATTGTATTCTCTTACTGCACTTATAACATCACAAAACACAGAAGCTCCTCCGTCTACTAAATCATCTCTTGTAACAGAAGTAAGCACCAAATACTTAATATCAAATTTCTTTATAGTACTTAGGATATTAGGGATATCATCAGGTGGACTAGGCAAGTCTTTCTTTGCCGTCTTTATTCCACAAAACCTACAATTCCTTGTACAGGTATCTCCTAATAAAAGAAAAGCAACACGCCCTTTGGAAAAGCATTCTCCTCTATTTGGGCATTTTGCTTCTTCGCATACGGTGCATATATCCTTACCTAAACTTTTTGCGTTATAAAGCTTCTTGCGATATTCATTAATAATAAATGCTGGTGGCTTCATCAAAACCCTTCTAAAAATAACTCTCCATAAGTTGGATGAGCCAAAACTAAACGTTTTAGAGAACTAAGAGATGTCTTTTCTTGAACAGCTAGAATCATAAGTGCAATCATTTCTTCGGCATACGCACCTATAATATGAGCTCCTGCTATATAGCCATCTTTTATAATTAACTTTATAAAACCCGTTGTTTCTTTTTCTACATGAGCTCTTCCTGACCAATCGTATTGAACTTTTTTCACGACACAATCATCAGCCATAGATTTCTCTGTAATGCCCACTGATGCGATTGCAGGAGAAGTATAAACGATGCTTGGAATAACTCTATCATGGTCTATTGCGGTACCCTTTAATAAAAGTCGCCCAAGTTGTTTTCCTTGGTCTGTAGCAGAGTGAGCAAACATGCTAATACCATTGGCATCACCTACTGCGTAAATATCTTTAAGCGTTGTCTGATAATTGTTATCAACTTTTAGGAAACCTTTATGCATTTCAAACTCAAGGTCTGTAGATGGCAATTCTAATTGTCTGCCAGTTGCTATCAACACAATCTCATTTTCAAGAACTCTCTCATCACTAAGAGTTACTCTGCAATCCTCATCTATACCTTTTACTAATATATTTTCATGTAGCTTTATCTTCTTTTTCTTCAGCATCTTCTTTGCTTCTAGAACAATGTCTTCATCATAATGCCCAAGCACAGAAGAAGAAGCTTCTACTAGGTCTATCTTCACCCCAAAACTTGAAAAGAAATAAGCCATCTCTATACCGATTGCGCCACCACCAATAACAGTCATTGATGTAGGCATTACTTTAAGCTGAAAAATATTCTCATTGGTATAAACACCCTTGATATTTCTAGCCTTATTTAACTTGCCTGGAAGTGCTGGCTTTGTGCCACATGCAATAACAAGCTTATCAAAAATAACCTGTGTGCCATCGGAAGTCTCTAGTTCATTTTTTGAAAAGCTAACAACTGTCTCTTTATAAACAGCTATATCTTTTTCAATGATTCGTTGTTCTATCCCTTTTGCCATTCGTCCAATAGTACGTTCTGTGAAACTTTGCAATTCTTCTAAAGCAAAGTATTTTGCGTCTTCTTCACAAGAAATACGATGTTTTTTTATTTCGGAAAATAATTTGGCTCTATGTAAATAACCTTTGCTGGGGATGCAGCCAACATTAAGACAGGTTCCACCAAAGGCACGTTCTTCGAAAACTGCTACTTTCCAACCTTTATGGATAACATGTGAAGCGACCTCATTTCCTGCAGGACCTCCACCAATTACTACTAAATCATAATGCATGAACTTATTATAACGTTTAATTGTTTATTTGTTTATCAGTATCAGTTGCTTAGGATGTATTGCTGCTTGCTGTTGCTGTAGAAGATCATTATATTTAGCTCTAACTTCTGTATTTTCTTTGGGAACTAAAGATTTTCCCAGCTTCAACATCTGCTTTAATGGATAAGTGAAACAAGGTGAACGTGATTTTAAACAAAGCGACCTTTTTAATATTCCTTCATTAATCTCAAGTAACTCTTTAGGCGCTATTAAGTTATTTACTGCCATTTTCGCAAGCACTCTTAGCCCTATTGCTTTTATATGAAGCAGCAAAGATTTTTCTTTTGGATTATTAGAAATAGGTTCATTAGGAATCAATAAAAAATCAACCAAATAACGCTTATCAGCAAGACTTGGCATCCTGTCCCAATCAGCAAAATTATAGAAAGCTTCTCGGTAATCAAACCCATACGACTGCTTAGCAAAAGATTGGTCATTCTTTACTACTCCTAGCCAAACTTCTGTACACTCCAAAAGCTCGTCGAAATGTTTATTTAAAGATATAATTTTGTGTTTCATATGAATATATCGAAGCTATTAGTAATAAATTGCTAATAACATAAAAAAAGGGGAGCAACATGCTCCCCTTTTAAAATCTTAATCTATTAAAAACTTAATAGTTATTTTATTTATGTCTCATATGAGGGAACAGAAGCACGTCTCTGATAGATGTTTGTCCTGTTAGTAACATAACAACTCTATCAATTCCGATACCTAATCCACCTGTAGGAGGCATTCCGTATTCTAATGCTTCGATAAAATCTTCGTCCATCATATGTGCTTCATCATCTCCAGCTTCTCTCTGAGCTACTTGAGATTCAAAACGTTGCTTCTGATCTTGAGCATCATTAAGTTCAGAGAATGCATTAGCAATCTCCATAGTGTTAATAACAAGCTCAAAACGCTCAACTAATGCCGGATTATCTCTATGCTTCTTAGCAAGTGGAGAAGTCTCCAACGGATAATCTGTAACAAATGTTGGCTGAATAAGATTCATCTCAACTTTTTCATCATAAAGAAGATTTACTAACTGCCCTGAGGAAGTATATTCACCCTTAACGTATATTCCCTTAGCTTCCATTTCTTTCTTTAGCTCATCAAAAGATTTGCCATCAATATCTATATCTGAGTACTTTTTGATAAGTGATGCCATAGTCGCCCTAGTCCATGGAGGGGTAAAGTCTATCTCATTATCATCAAATGCTACTTTATAATCACCTGTGATTTCTTTTGCTAAAGAAGAAATAATCTCCTCTGTAAGATCCATCATATCGTTATAGTCTGCATATGCTTGATAAAGCTCTAGTAATGTATATTCCGGATTGTGCTTGTATGAAATACCTTCGTTTCTAAAAACTCTTCCTATTTCAAACACTTTCTCAAACCCACCAACTATTAATCTCTTTAGATGCAATTCTAAAGCGATCCTTTGATAAAGCTTCATATCCAATGCATTATGGTGAGTAATAAAAGGCTTAGCTGTAGCGCCTCCTGCAATAGAATGAAGAACTGGCGTCTCTACTTCCATAAATGTTTTGTCTTCTAACATTCTTCTTATAAGTGAAATAATCTTACTTCTCTTATGGAAAACATCTTTAATCTCAGGGTTTGAAATAAGATCTAAATATCTTTTTCTATAACGAAGCTCTTTGTCTTGAAGACCATGGAATTTCTCTGGCAATGGGTTTAATGCTTTTGCTAAAAGAGTAAATTCTTGTACTCTTATCGTAAGTTCTCCTGTTTTTGTAATAAAAAGTAGTCCTTTTACTCCAACAAAATCACCAACATCTAACTTCATATACTCGTCATATCTTTCATCCATGACATCTTTTCTAGCATAAACCTGAATCTTGCCGTTACCGTCCATGATGTTTCCAAATGATGCTTTCCCATGTCCACGTTTAGCCATAAGTCTTCCAGCAGTAGATACAACTACGCCTTCTTTGCCGCCTTCTACATCAACTTGATACTTAGCTCTGATCTCTTGGATATCTATTTCTCTATTATAAAATGATGGATAAGGATTAACTCCTTGTTCCTCATATTCCTTTACTTTATCTCTTCTTAATTGAAATTCATCTATTTTTTGTACTTCCATTTTTAAACTACCTTCCTGCTATCTTTCAACCTAAATTATACAATCTATAGCGTTTCTTTAAAAGCTAGATTCATCCTTATAATATAACGCTTCTCTACAAGCTATAAAAACTTGATAAGGATTCATGCTTCAAGGTATACTGAAACAGTATAAAAGAAAGGCTAGTAATAATGGTAGAAGAAGCAAAAAAACAAGATATTACTAAAGAAGAACTAGCAGAAGAGCAACCAGCAAAAAAGAGTTTTCTAAAATATATTATTATTATTGCAGTACTAGGATTGTTTTCAGCCGTTTTTTATTCGATATTTTTCAATTATATTAACGAAATTCCTGAAATACAAGTTCCTGATGTTGTCGGTCTAGATAAAGCTGATGCGATAATGATTCTTGAGCAACACAAGCTAGAACCATATCCTGGCGGAAGCCGTTTCTCTGAAGAAGCAACGATTAATATCATATTAGAAACAGAGCCTGAAGCAGGAAGAACTGTAAAAATAGGCAGAAAAGTAAAATACATAGTAAATATCGGACAAGAACAAATAACTATTCCTGAAATTAAAGGACTAACGCTTAGACAAGCAAGAGGACTCCTAAAAGAACATAGCCTAATAGTTAATGAAACTGAAAGTGAATATTCAAGTGAATATAGAGAAGGAACGATTACTGCTACCAGCCCGAATGCTGGAGAATATGTAGACACAAGCACAACTATTAACGTAATTTTATCTAAAGGATTTCCTGTAGACATTATTCTAGAAAAAATTGAAGAAGGATACGATAAGATATTAACAAATATCACGTTAACTGTTCCTTTTAGTTCGGTAACTAAAAAAACAAATGTGAAGATTGTTTCTATTTCGAAAGAAAAACCAAGCATATTGTTCAATGACGACATCCCTTCTGGCAAAGAAGTGCTGTTTGAGTTTGAAGAGAAACTAGGTAATAGGATTGAAATCTTCTATAACGACATCCTAGCAAAAACCAAACTAATCGTTTTCTAAATGACTCATAGCGGCATAATCTGCAAAATATATAACAGCATATACACCGTACTTGATATAACAACTAAAAAAGAATTACTCTGCCTTAAAAAAAATAGCACTCCAAACCTTATTATTGGCGATAAAGTAGATTTCGATCTAGATTCAGACAGAGGGATAATCACAAACATTCAAGAAAGAAACAATATAATCAACAAACCTTTGCTTACAAATATAGATAAAATGATTTTTGTTGTTGCTATATCTGAACCCGATTACTCATCTTACATTGTAGATAGCTTCCTTGCCTACTATAGCTACCTTGGAATAACTCCTATCGTAATCTTTAACAAAACTGATATTTCTTCAAAAACGAAACAAGAAAAACTAAAAATATATCAAAAGTTAGGCTATGAATGCTATTTCATCTCTGCACTTGAACTAACTGATAAAGACAGAGCGCAACTTATAAAGATAATCTCTAACAAAACAATCGCCTTTGCAGGAGTCTCTGGGGTAGGCAAATCAACACTAGTTAACCAATTGTTTGGAGAAGGCTTTGTGAAAACTGGACTAGTATCTGAAAAACTAAAACGAGGAAAACAAACCACAAAACAATCCATGCTCTACTTCTATGAGCCATCAAACACCTTTATAGCGGACACTCCTGGGTATTCCATGATTGATATAAAAACTTTACAAGATTCCAACCTTTACGAATTCTTTCCTGAATTTGCTGAACTAATTGGGCAATGCAAGTTTGATAATTGCAAGCACTTAGCTGAACCAAAATGTGCGATAAAAGACGCACTTGTAAAGGGTGACATCTCTCAATCACGTTACGACTCTTATCTTAAACTTAGTGAAAATATATCAAAGCTTAGGCCAACTTATAATAGATAATAATAAGCTTATTAAACCTGCACCAACTCGTAGTCCAAAACAACGCCAGATTTTGATTGGTGAGTCATAGTTTGTTTTATATGCTTGCCTTTATACGCTTGTGCTAACACATCCCGTTTTATTTTGGTAGACGACGTTCTAGGATTATATCGAACTTGAACAATCTTCTTACCTGCTTGTTTTAAATAAGATTCCACGTCAATATTATGTGGGTTCGTGCCCCAATCTCCTCCAACTACGAAAATATCCACATTCAATTCCTTACAAGCGGACACATATTCGAGTTCATCGTAAGGACGTACAATATCCACACAACTTAAGGCTTTTAACATTTCCACTCGTTGGTCTAGTGGAACAACAGGCACATTGGGCTTGTACGATCTAACAACACTATCGGAAGCGACACCAACAGCCACAACATCTCCTAACGTCCTGCAATATTCTAATAAAGCAAGGTGCCCTACATGCAATAAATCAAATGTTCCTACCGTATATACAATCATTATTTATAATAATTTCCAACCAAAAATACCTGTAATAACAATGGTATAAGCAGCAAGAATGTAAACATTAACAGGGTTTCCCGAAAGCTTAGGAGTTTTTATTTGTGACACATTTAAAGAAGCAAGCGCCAAACCACTAATATACAGAATAATAGAAAAAGCCCCCTTGCTAATAAAGCTTTCAAATATAAATATGAAAACAAGTATTATATTATTATTATCAAGAGCCAACCCTGTATATTTTGATCCTCCACTAAGACCAAAAACACTAAAATAACTCAACCTTATAGCGCTAGCCGCAAGCATTAAAAAAGCACCTATTAAAAAAATAGGTTCGAATTTGCCATAACTAAGTAAAAGAATAGCTGGAGCAACACCATAACTTACAATGTCTATTACAACATCAAGTTGTCCTCCAAAAGCACGATCATTACCTGTTCGTCCTTTCATTCTTCGAGCAATTAGCCCATCCGCCCAGTCAAACGCAACGGCCCAAATCATGCCGATCATTGCAGCATAATAAACGCCTATGATACTAAAATAAATTGCCGATATTGTACAAGCCAATCCAGCAAGTGAACACAAGTTTGGAAGATCTTTCACATAGGAAAGGATGGTAGGTTGTAATTCTGGAGATTTTATTTCGCTTATATTCACTAATGGAATGTACTAAGCAAACAAGCTATTGTCAATTAATTAAACACCAACCCCCTCTAATTGCCCTGTTGAATTGAAAGATAAGTTGCCAAGTAAATAAAAAAATATGATAATTTAGTTATGACATTAATCGCACCATCAATTCTTTCTGCTGATTTCAATATCCTAAAAGATGAAATCATAACTATCGAAAAAGGCGGAGCAGACTACATCCACATTGATGTTATGGATGGACAATTTGTGCCAAACATCACTATCGGCCCAGTAGTTATTAAAAATATAAAAAGCTTCTCGAAGCTTCCATTAGATGTTCACTTAATGATTGTTGAGCCTGAAAACTTTATTGAAGATTTTAGAAAAGCTGGAGCAGATATAATAACTGTTCACTATGAGGCTAGCGACCATCTTGATAGGCTAATTAATGAAATTAAATCTACTGGCGCTAAAGCAGGAGTATCTATAAATCCTGCAACTCCAGTTGAAAACCTTTTTCCAGTTCTAGGTATGGTTGATGTAGTTTTAATCATGTCTGTTAACCCTGGATTCGGTGGACAGAAATTCATCAAATACACACTAGATAAAGTAAAAACGCTAAAGGCTGAAATCGAAAGACAAGGTCTTGATACTGTTATTGAAATAGATGGTGGAGTAACTTTAGAAAATGCATCATCAATCGTAGAAGCTGGTGTTGATATCTTAGTAGCAGGATCAACTGTGTTTAACAGCAAAAACATTCCTGAAACAATAGCTCAACTAAAAAATGCCTAATAAATCAGACATCAAATATATGACAAAAGCTCTTTCGCTTGCGAAAAAAGGAGCCGGTCTTGTAGCTCCAAACCCTATGGTGGGAGCTGTAATCGTAAAAGGCAACAAAGTAATAGCAACTGGTTTCCATAAGAAATATGGAGAACTTCATGCAGAACGTGTTGCTCTAGAAAAAGCTGGAGCAGAAGCAAAAGATGCCACTATGTATGTAACGCTTGAGCCATGTTGTCATCATGGAAAAACACCTCCTTGTACTGATGCTATTATCGCAGCAGGCATTAAAAAAATAGTGATAGCAATGAAAGATCCAAACCCGTTAGTAAGCGAATCTGAAAATATTCTAAAAGCTGAAGGCGTTGAGACTGAGTACGGAGTGTTAGAAAAAGAAGCCAGAGAACTAAACCAAGCATTTATAAAAAATATCAAATATAAACGAGCTTATATTACATTAAAATTGGGCACGACATTAGATGGGAAAATTGCAGATTATTTTATGAATAGTAAATGGATAACAAATGACCTTAGCCGAGAATATGTACATCAACTTCGTTTTGAACATGATGCTATCTTGGTTGGTGCTGGCACTATATGTAGTGATAACCCGCACCTTACGGTTAGACATACAAAGAAAAAAGCCAATTGGACGAAACTTATAGTAGATCCTTTCCTTCAGGTTCCACCGAAATCAAACATCTTTTTAAGCAAAGACAAAGTAGTCTTTATTACTCAAGACCCGGCAACAGTTGGTGAAGATGAAAAAGAACTATTCAAAAAGAAACTTCAGGTGCTTGAGGAAGCAAACTGCGAATTTATTTTTCTAGAAATAACCAATAAAGGGTTTGATGTTAAACAAATGATTAAAGCAATCTCTCAACTAGGAATTTATTCTGTATTTGTTGAAGGCGGGAGCCAAATAGCTTCATCATTCATGGAAAGCAACTCTGTTGATAGATTTGTCAGATTTATTGCACCAAGACTCATGAATGACGAACGAGCGATACCAATGTTCAAACTAAGACATGAGTACATTGAATTTCCATTTAAGATTACATTAAAAGAATCGAGAACTTTTGGCCAAGACATAATGGCTGATTATTTACTTAACAGATTCTAAAAGACGGTATCGTCTATTTCTAAATAGCCATCATTGGTTATTGTAAATGAAAACCCTGAGAATGTTCCTTTATACAACGCCGTCGTTCCATCTTCACTCTCCGATAATTGTTCCACTTTCGAATACTCGATATTTGGTTCATTATCAACGAACATGCTCATAACAGATAGATTATGGTCCTTACCTGACTTAAATGTAATAAACGAATACTGGTCTGGAAGCTCTTTTTTTAACTTCTCATTAAATAACGCCAATTTATTATGCATCTCTATAGCTTCTTTCTCCGGCATTGCTTTTGTTCTATTAAAGACATATTGCAAATACACATCCTTAAAAGCAGGGACAAATTGACTATCATCACTAATATCAAAAAGTTTTGCCCTCATAGCTATCCAGTCATGGTCTAATTTCTCTAAAGACTCTATGTCTTTCATGAGATTCATATCTTCTAGTTTCTCGTCTGTCATATATCCAATATATGCACCATGGATATCTAAAACATTAAGTAGGTATAATAGTTTCCATGCATAGTCAGAATCTTTATCTAAGTGATTAGAGATGGTCTCTAACTTATTATAAACATCAATAGCAAAGGAGGGGGTGCCCTCTCCCAACAAGACATCTCCAAATAATGAATGGTTGCCGTTAACAACCCTAGCTAGCTCTGTAAAATCTTTGCTATAGCCTAAAGATGGGAAGATATCTACACTCATCTCACCGCTCTTAATAAAATGTCTTGATTCCCCATATATACAACCGATGTCATGTGTTGCAACTATATGTTCAAAAAAACGAAAATCTTGTGAAGTTGAAAGGGCGTCCTTTGCTAATTCGCTAAGTGTCGTGAATTGCTCCGGAGTCATATATTGTTCGTCATTATTACCTCTACCAGCAACAAACATCTCATAACATTCTTTTTCTGACTTACCCTCTACTCCCATCAACAAATATAAGCTTTGTAGCATATACTCTGTGTGTTCATATCTGTAAGGTGCTCCGTCTTTTAGGACATTGCTTAGCTCTGAAAAACGAGGGATATTAGATATGGAATCATCGTTATAGCTATACCACATATTGTACTTAGCTTTCCCAACAACAGCGTCTTCTTTTCTTTCCATAATCAAACTATTTTTATTAATCATTGATAACGAAATCATTTTATTCCTCATGAAATTTGGCTCTCTTCCTTTTCTCTAATAATATATCGGAAGAGATAGTCCAATAATTTCAGTTATTTATCCCTTATAGACGCTTATCATTTTACCAGATATAATATTCATTACAATTTTAAGGTTTGGAGAGTTACCCAAGAGGCTGAAGGGGCGGGTTTGCTAAATCTGTAGGGTGGTTTTACTGCCGCGAGAGTTCGAATCTCTCACTCTCCGCCATTAATCCCTTCAAATATATTCGCTAACTATTTATGAAGAATAACAGGAACAACTTCAACGTTGGTTTCATCGCTTGCCACAAGCACGTGTCCATCCTCGATATGACATGTAATCTCGATCTTTTTATCAACCATGTTGGCCAACAAACTAGTGGCATCGTAAGGTAAGTTAATAACCTCTAAATTGTTTTTCTTAACGAAGTCTCTACTATTCTTTTTCCACCAATGGTCTGCTTTTGAACCATATGTTATAAGTACTACTTTTTTTGCCTTGTGACATGCTTTACGGATTTTGTTTTCATCAACTATCCCAACTTCTATCCATAAATCAAATGCACCTGTCATATCTTTTATACAAAGAGCTGGTTCATCTTGATTGCTAATATTATCTACAAACTCAAGATTCTCGGTTGCATATAAAGCAAACACTAACAGACGCACCATCAACCGTTGATCTGTTTCTGATGGATGCTTAGCTATGGTTAATAGATGTTGCTCATAATAATGGATATCCATATTTGAGATATGTAAATTAACTTTATGAATACTAGAATTTAGTGCCATAAGGGCATCATAGCATTTCTTAAAAAGAAACTGGGATATTAATTTTCTCTAGTTGTCTTAATATAATATTAGAAATCTCGTCTGTTTCAGGCAAAGGAAGTTCGCCTTCTGCCTCAAACGGTATCCTATAATCAAACCCAAGAATATTAACAACTGCTGCACCACTCAAGCCATATGGAACAGTGTTGTTACCCGCAGACACATGGTCTATCAGTTTAGATGTTGATTTAAATACATCGTCATATCTCAACTCAACTGGAATCACATTCTTCTTTGTTGAGTTCGCTGGCACAGAAAATGGAATTGATTTCATATCGATAATTTCTTGACCCTTAATATCAAGTGCATATTCTAAATAAACATTATCAGCTCCAACATGATTTGGGTTCTCTACATCTACAAAGAAATCTACAACTATCTTCTTAATAGTAATTTCTCTAACCTTATGGCCAGTTACATTAATTACCGGTGCTTTAATATCATCGCAAGAAACTAAAAACAAGCTCATTAACAACATAAATAAACTAACAAATAATAATTTCTTCATAATATCCTCCATTATTTTATTATTTCAGACTACTACAAATTCGGTTTATTTATCAAGCTTCTTTAGTTTAGTTTTAATGAGTTCTATCTCTGCATCAATCTCTTTTGTAAAATACATTGGGTCCTGCTGAAGTTGTTTCATTCTTGAGGAATGTTGAGCAGGGGTAATGCGCTTAAAATGTTTAGCTACATTCAATCCTCTCCGAACTAGATTCTTCATTTGCTCAAGCATTTCTTTCTCTTCTTGTAATTCTAATAAGCGCTTTTGATGCTTAGAAAATAATGGCTTTAAAACAAACCTTCCTAGGCGCTGTTTTATACTAATGGAATCAGAAATACTAATAACTTTATAATTCATATATATACTTCGTAAGTATTTCAAAAAATTCTCACCAATTTCACTAACCACCAGAAAACTTGCACAAATACCAAGAAGCAAGTAGTCTTAATATTATGGAAATACTAGACAAAATCACACCTATCCTTATTGAGATACTACCTCAATTTTTGTTATTAATTGTACTATCAATAATATCGTTTAAGGTTATACGCATATTATCAAAAACTGTAAAAAAACTTGTTATGAAAAATGCTGCAAGAATCTCCAAAAAGCAAAAAGCAGAGTTTTCAAAAAGGATTGATACTCTCGCCAGCATTATTGTTGCCATTGGCGATATAGTGATTTGGGCTATGATAATTGTTTTTGTTTTAGGAAAAGCAGGGATAGATGTAGGGCCACTTATTGCTGGAGCTGGAATCTTTGGTGTTGCTATTGGGTTTGGCTCACAAGAACTAGTAAGAGACATGATTTCTGGTATGTTTATTTTACTAGAAAATCAAATTCGTACTGGTGATGTCGCAATCATCAATGGAACAGGTGGACTAGTAGAAAAAATAGGTCTTCGAACAATCATTCTTCGTGACTTATCTGGAATAGTCCATATCTTCCAAAACGGAAAGATTAATTCACTATCAAATATGACAAATGAATGGTCAGCCATGATTTTTGATGTTGGAGTAGCTTATAAAGAGGATGTAGATAACGTAATGGAAATAATGAAAAACGTTGGCGAAGAACTACAAAAAGACCCTGAATTTAAAAATAAAATTGTAGAACCACTAGAAGTTTTTGGCTTAGATAAATTCGATGATAGTGCTGTGGTAATCAAAGCACGCATCAAAACTAAACCTATCGAACAATGGGGTGTTGGCAGAGAATATCGCAAACGCCTAAAAGTAGCTTTTGATAAGTTTGGTATAGAAATACCATTCCCTCATATGAGTGTCTACTGGGGGTCAGATAGCGATCCTTTTAAAGTAAGCAGCAAATAGCTACTCAAACAAATACAGATACTCTCCATAACCTTCTTTAAGCATATCTTCTTTTGCTATGAATCTTAGAGAAGCTGAATTGATGCAATAACGCAAACCATCTTCTCCCGGACCATCATCAAAAACATGTCCAAGATGAGTATCTGCTTGACTACTCTTAACCTCTATCCTCTTCATTCCATATTGAGTGTCTGTATGCTCTGTAACATTATCATCGGCAATAGGCTTGGTGAAGCTTGGCCAACCTGTACCAGAATCAAACTTAGCGGTAGAGCTAAATAATGGCTCACCAGAAACGATATCTACATAGATCCCTTCTGCCTTATTGTTCCAGAACTCGTTGCCAAATGCTGGCTCTGTACTACATTGTTGGGTTACATCATATTGCAATGAAGAAAGCTTCTTCTTTAGCTCTTTCTCTGATGGCTTTTTATACTCATCTTTCTGCCATGTTTTCTTAATATAATCAGCTCTTCCTGATCCTTTTTTATAAGCATCATATCTTTCTGGGTTCTTTAGATAATAACCAATGTGATAATTCTCTGCCTTATAAAAGATTTCAGCTTTCATGATATCTGTTGCTATTTTCTTCTTAAACTTTCCAGACTTATTAAGCGCTTTCACAGACTTCTTCGCTGAATCCTTCTGTTCATTATCATGATAAAAAATAACTGTCTCATATTGCGATCCTCTATCAGCAAACTGCCCTCCTTCATCTGTTGGGTCTATCTGCTGCCAGAAAGTATCAAGCAATGTTTCATAAGATACTTTTGTATCATCATACTTAATACGCACTACCTCCAAATGTCCTGTGCGCCCAGCAGATACTTCTTCATAAGTAGGGTTAACTACATGCCCACCCATATAACCAGGCAAAACATCCATTACTCCTTCTAATTGTTTAAAAGGTGGCTCCATACACCAGAAACATCCACCTGCAAAAGTTGCTAACTGTTCTTTACCCATAACTGCACCTCCTATTAATATATTTATTGTTGCTATTGCTAATACAAATAACTTTTTCATAGCAGCCTCCTTTCCAACAGCGTTTTCCGAATTTATGAAAACTTTTTGTTGACTTTGGAAATTCTAGCACATATAATCATACAAAAACAATAGGGATGGTATGAAATGAAAATATCGACAAAATTAAGATACGGTTTAAGGTTTGTAACATATCTCGGTGCTTACCCTGAAAAAGGTAGTATTTCGCTAAAAGAAGTTGCTACTAAAGAAAATATTTCAGTTAAATACTTAGAGCAGATAGTGTCGCTACTAAAGCCGCTGAATATTCTGCAGTCGGCTCGTGGCAACAATGGAGGATATCGCCTTATAAAAGATCCAAAGGATATAAGCCTGTATGAGCTGTTCAGAAGCTTACAAGGACAATTATGGGAAATAGCCTGTGTGGATAATCCTGATTCTTGCAAAATAAACAACACTTGTTCCACTAGGGACTTATGGGTAGAGCTTAATACTATGTCGAATGATTTTTTAAAGAACAAAAAGCTTGATGAACTTGTTAAAAAATACAAAGAAAAACAACCAGAAGCAATGTACTTTATTTGACCCTTCTGTCCTAAAGGACATCTCCCCTATTAGGGGAGACTATAAAGAAAAGGAGACCTGAGATGAATGTAGCAAATAATATTTTAGATTTAGTAGGAAACACACCTTTAGTGAAGATTAATAAACTTACTGAGGGAGCTGGTGCAAATGTATATGCAAAACTAGAGTTCTTTAACCCTATGGCAAGTGTAAAAGATAGAATTGGAAAAGCAATGATTGAAGCAGCTGAAGCTGATGGTTCTCTTAAAACTGGTGGATTGATTGTCGAGCCTACTAGTGGAAACACTGGTATTGCTCTTGCTTATGCAGCAGCAGTTAAGGGCTATAGAATTATCCTAACAATGCCTGATACAATGAGTATTGAAAGAAGAAAACTTTTAAAAGCTCTCGGTGCGGAGCTGGTACTTACACCTGGATCTGCAGGAATGAAGGGCGCTATTGATAAAGCAGCAGAGATACAGAAAGAAAATCCTGGTTCTTTTATGCCTCAACAATTTAACAACCCTGCCAATCCTGAAGTTCATAGAAAAACAACCGCAGAAGAAATCTGGCGTGATACCGATGGGAAGATTGATATCTTTGTAGCTGGTGTTGGAACTGGTGGAACGCTCACTGGAGTTTCTGATGCGTTAAAGAAAAAGAAATCATCACTAATTGCCGTAGCTGTAGAACCAGAAGGCTCTCCTGTAATATCTGGAGGTGCTCCTGGTCCACACAAAATACAAGGGATTGGTGCTGGGTTTATTCCCGAGAACCTAGATGTTAGCTTAGCTGATGAAGTATTTAAGGTTACAGATGAGCAGGCTGGCAAAACTGCACAAAGGGCAGCAAAAGAAGAAGGAATCCTGATGGGAATCTCCTCTGGCGCGATACTATACGCAGCGATAGAAATAGCCAAGAGGAAAGAAAACAAAGGGAAAACAATTGTCTGCATTACTTGTGACTCTGGTGAAAGATACTTGAGCACATGGTTATTTGAGAGTTAAGCTCCCTCAGTCCGCACAGAAGTGCTGGACAGCTCCCTCATCGAGGGAGCCTCTGAATGACCTACATACTAGGCAGGCATATCGGAGATTAATGGAGCCATAAAAATAGGAGGAAATAAAAATGACAAAAGATTATAAATTAGAAACACTAGCACTACACGGAGCAAAAGATGAAAGCAACAACTCTATTCAGGTTCCTGTGCATAGAACATCTGCATATAAGTTTGACTCAACAAAACAGGCTTCAGATTTATTTGCATTAAAAGAATTGGGCAACATCTACACAAGACTAGGTAACCCGACTCAAGATGTGTTAGAAAAAAGAATTGCTGCGATAGAAGGTGGTGCTGCTGCGGTAGCATTAGCATCGGGAACATCTGCTATTTATTACACTGTTCTGAATGTATGTGAACAAGGAAACGAAGTAGTAGCCGCCAACAATCTATATGGTGGAACTTACACAATGTTCAATGACATTTTGCCAAAGTATGGCATTAAGGTACATTTGGTAGATCCAAGTGATCCTGCAAACTTTGAAGCAAAGATTAATGAGAACACTAGACTGGTTTATGCTGAAACTATCGGCAACCCTGCTCTTGATGTTATAGATTATCAAGCAATTGCAGATGTGGCACACAAGTATAATCTACCGTTTGCACTAGATTCAACTTTTACTACACCTTATCTTTTCAGACCGATTGAACATGGTGCAGATATAGTTATCCATTCACTTACAAAGTGGATTGGCGGACATGGTGCTGGTGTTGGTGGAGTTGTTGTAGATTCTGGTAAGTTCGATTGGACTGATCCAAAATTCACCTTATTTAACGAACCAGATAACAGCTATCATGGATTAAGATATGCTCACGATCTTGGACCTCTAAACCCTGTAGCATTCGCTCTTAGAATGAGGTTAGTTCCGCTAAGGAATCTTGGTGCAGCTATCTCTCCAGATAATGCATGGATATTCTTACAAGGACTAGAAACTCTAGCATTAAGAGTAGAACGACATAGTGAAAATGCTTTATCTGTTGCGAAAGTACTTAAAAAGCATCCAAAGGTTGCTTGGGTAAAATATCCAGGGCTGGAGTCTGACAAAGACCATAAGCTTGCTAAAAAGTACTTCAAAAAAGGCTTTGGCGGAATGGTTGTTTTTGGAATTAAAGGTGGATTAAAAGCTGGCTCAAAATTTATTGAAGGCTTAGATATCTTTGCTCATTGTGCAAATGTTGGCGATGCAAAAAGCTTGGCTATTCATCCTGCTAGCACTACACATTCTCAGCTAAGCAAAGAGAATCAAGAAGCAGCTGGAATCACTGAAGATTTGATAAGACTATCTGTTGGCATTGAACATATTGATGACATTCTTGCAGATATAGAACAGGCTTTAAAAAAAGCATAAAGACAACTCCCCCCAGTCCGCACTGAAGTGCTGGACAGAGGGGAGCTATGAGGAGAAAAAATGCCAAAACAAATTTATTTAGACCACAACGCTACTACTTATGTAGACCCAGCTGTTGTGGATGCAATGTTGCCATATTTTACAGAGAAGTTTGCAAACCCTTCTAGCCCATATTCTATAGGACAGGATGTTAGCGAAGAGCTAAACTCTGCTAGAGAAAGTGTTGGGAAATTACTTCACGCCAAAAATGGAAAAATCATCTTTACTGGTGGTGGCAGCGAATCTGACAACCTAGCCATACGCGGTTATGCCCGCGCAAATAAAAGCAAAGGGAACCATATCATTACTACTCAAATAGAACATCATGCTGTTTTGCACACATGTGAACTGCTTGAAAAAGAAGGGTTTGAAGTTACTTACCTGCCTGTTAGTGAAAATGGTCTCGTTTGTATAAAAGAGCTTAAAGCCGCTATCCAAGAAAACACTATTCTTGTAACTATTATGTATGCAAACAATGAAACAGGCGTTATCCAGCCAATCGCTGATGTAGTAAAAATCGCGCATGACCACAATGTAGTGGTACATACTGATGCTGTTCAAATAGTAGGCAAAAAAGAAATAGATATTGATGCGCTTGGAATAGACTTGCTAAGCTTTTCTGCTCACAAGTTCTATGGCCCTAAAGGTGTTGGTGGACTATTCGTTAAAAAAGGAATCAGAATAAACCCTATCATCCAAGGTGGTGGGCAAGAATTCAAACTAAGAGCAGGAACAGAAAATACTGCAGGAATTATCGGTTTAGCAAAAGCATTAGAGGTTTCACTAAAGAATTGGAAACAAGAATGGAATAATGGAAAAGAGCTACGTGACTTACTAGAAACAGAGCTTTTAAAAACTATTCCATCTTCTCAGCTAAACGGTCATCCTGATAAAAGACTAGCTAATACCTTAAACATTACTGTTCAATACATTGAAGGTGAGAGCATGTTATTGATGCTTAATATGAAGGGCATTCTAGCTTCATCTGGATCTGCCTGTACATCCGGATCATTAGATCCATCACATGTATTACTAGCAATGGGGATGCCACACGAGGATGCTCACGGATCGTTAAGATTTAGCCTTGGCAAAAGAACAACCAAGGAAGATATTGAGAAAGTAATTGAGGTCTTACCACCAATAGTGCAAAGACTGCGAGAAATGTCCCCATTATGGGACGGAAAGAAAGGAGCATAATCATGGCAATGCCTTATAGCGAAAAAGTAATGGACCATTTTAATAACCCAAGGAATGTTGGGGAACTAGAAGGAGCGGATGCTACTGGAACTGTTGGAAACGCAAAGTGTGGAGACATCATGCAAGTGTTCTTAAAGGTTGAGGATAATATTATAGAAGATGTTAGCTTCAAGACTTTTGGTTGTGGAGCAGCGATTGCAACTAGCTCGATGGCTACTGAGCTTATCAAAGGGAAAACTCTGGAAGAAGCGCTTAAAGTAACTAACAAATCTGTAATGGAATCTTTAGACGGACTGCCACCTGCAAAAGTACATTGTTCTATTTTGGCAGAAGAAGCCATTCATGCAGCAATTAACGACTACATGGTAAAAAATACAGGAGAAGGTCTGCCTGGATACGAATGCACCGACTGTAATGCTTGTGGACATCATTAAGATTAGTGCCTAAAACAAAGAATCCTGATAAAATATAATTAACAAGATTTAAAGGGGCATATCATGGCATCACAACCAATTATAGACTTAGGAAAAATTAATTTAGATAACGTAGCTGTTACTAAAGAGCGCATACTGGAACTTAACGCACAAAGAGATGAATTCGAACAACTAGACAAACTAGTATACATGGACACAGAAGAAATAATTGCGATTGGCTTAAAAAAACAAGCTGATGACGAGTTCTGGACAAGAGGACATATCCCAGGAAGACCTATTATGCCTGGAGTAATGATGATTGAAATGGCAGCTCAACTTGGATCTGTTATGTTCCATGAGATATTTAAAACAGATGGCAAAAAGTTCTTTGGTTTTGGCGGAGTAAATAACGTCAAATTCAGAGGTGCCGTACTTCCAGGACAAACATTAGTAATGGTAGCCAAAGGCATCAAGATGCGTTCAAAGATTGCTGTATTTGCAGCTCAAGGATACGTTGACGGAAAGCTTATCTTCGAAGGCGAAATTACTGGAGTAATAGTTTAAGCTACTCTGCTTCTGCTAACTCTTTTAACTTATCATAATCTTGAACAATAATGGTCTTGCCAAAGACTTTTACTATACCCATTTTATGTAGCTTCTGAAAAGTACGAGATAATGTCTCAGGTATTGTCGCTATGCTATTTGCTAATTCTTTTTTAGAAACACTAAGCTCGAAAGCTTCTCGGCTTTTTGCTCTTTCCGCAAACTCATGTTCGTTTATATATTGAATAAGAAATCCAGCTAGTCTTGCTGGGACATCCTGTAAACTAAACTGATAAATCTTGTCATTAAGCATCAAACATCGCTGGGAAAGAACCTTAATAAAAAACATACTCAAATTACTATCATCGCTAATAGCTTTGTTTATTTCTTTTTTGGAATATTCTATAAGCTCACTATCTTCATCAGCAATAGCACCTACTGGATAATCGCTATCAGTAAACACCATTACCTCCCCTAGGATTTCTCCTGGTTTTACCTTACGAAGAATTGTCTCTTTCCCGCTTGGATTAAGCTTGTATAATCTGATAGAACCACTGGTTACAAGAAAGAATGCTCTGGCTTCTTCACCTACATGAAACAAGACAGTTTCTTTCTCTATTTTCTTGCTTCTACCGTACCCTGATAATTTCTCTGCCCAGTTAATCATAAGACCTCTCTGTCCTTCGGACATCTCCCCTATTAGGGGAGACATTATATCGAATCTTTGTGTTTTGACTTTAGTCAATGTCTCTATCTTTATTCTATAGCAAAATGTATATTGAAAATAGCGAAAGGAGAACAAATATTATGGTGGTTAGAAATTTTATTGAAATAGATGAAGACAAATGTAACGGTTGTGGAAACTGTGTTATAGATTGTGAAGAAGGAGCCTTGCAGATTATAGATGGCAAAGCAAAAGTTGTTAAAGAGTCTTACTGTGATGGATTAGGAGCATGTCTAGGTGGTTGTCCTGTTGATGCACTAAAGATTATCCAAAAAGAAGTAGATGAGTTTGATGAAGAAGCTGTGGAAGAACACTTGAAAAGTGACAACAATCCAAAACTAAAAATGGAACAAAAGAAAGAAACAAAAAGTAGTAGTTGTGGAGGAGGATGTCCGAGTATGGCATTTGATACAAAAACTACAACTGAGGAAAAAACTTGCTGTGGTGATAACCCTCAGGGACAAAGTGAACTTCAGCAGTGGCCTGTTCAGCTGCATCTAATGAGCCCTCAAGCACCTTATCTAAAGGGAGCTAATCTGTTAGTAGCAGCAACTTGTTCAGCATTTGCACATGGAAACTTTCATCATGAATTTATAAAAGATCATATCGTAGTGGTTGCCTGTCCAAAACTGGATAAAACAGAACCATATATAGATAAGCTTACACAAATGATAACGGAAGGAGGCATCTCGTCTATAACAGTAATACGTATGGAAGTACCTTGCTGTGGTGGTCTTAGCCAGATGGTAAAACAAGCAATAGATAAATCTGGAAAAAAACTTCCATATTTGGAAGAAGTTATCTCAGTAAACGGAGAAGTGAAATAACACCCCTCTGTCCTTTCGGACATCTCCCCTTCGTAAGGGGAGAATTATCCTTCCCTAAAATAGGGAAGGTGTCTGCAAAAGCAGACGGAAGGGTAACTAAAAACAAAAAGGAGAATATAAAATGAGTATGTACTGTAACCAATGCCAAGAAGCAGCCAAAGGAGTTGCTTGTAATGTAGCTGGGGTTTGTGGAAAGAACGAAACTGTAGCTAACCTACAAGACCTATTAATAGACACGTTAAAAAAGTTAGCTGTAAGCCTAAAAGGAAAACCTGTATCTAAAGAAGATACTTCTTACATTTTTAAAAGCCTTTTTCAAACTATTACGAATGCTAATTTCAAAAAATCCGAAATGCTTATCAGCATCAGAAAAGGATTAGTACTCACTAACGATAGTTTAGCAAAAGCAAGTGACGAAGAGCTTATTACAAAATCTGCAACTGTTGGATATGAACAAATAGCTAACGAAGATATTAGAGCGTTAAAATCTTTAATTATATTTGGATTAAAGGGAATAGCTGCTTATGCTGAACATGCAGAAAACCTAGGACATGCTGATGAATCTATTATCGAATTCACAATTAAAGCACTAGCGGCTGTAGAAGATGAGAATTCATCTGCTGACGATCTAGTTGCGCTTACACTAGAAACAGGCAAATTCGGCGTATCAGCTATGGCTCTATTGGACGCAGCCAACACGTCTGCTTATGGTAATCCTGAAATCACTGAAGTAAACCTTGGAGTAAGAAACAACCCAGCAATCCTTATTAGTGGTCACGACTTAAAGGATATGGAAGAGTTATTAGAACAAACAGCTGGAACTGGAGTAGATGTTTATACTCATGGTGAAATGCTTCCTGCTAACTATTATCCAGCGTTTAAAAAATACAATAATTTTGTAGGCAACTATGGGAACGCATGGTGGAAACAGAAAGAAGAATTTGAAAAGTTTAACGGCGCAGTATTATTCACTACAAACTGTATCGTTCCACCAAAAACTTCATACAAAGACAGAGTCTACACTACTGGAACTTCTGGATATGATGGGTTTCCTCATATCGCTGACAGAGTAGACGGAAAAGCAAAAGATTTCTCTGCAATCATCGAACATGCAAAGAAGCTCCCTTCTCCAACTGAAATTGAAACAGGAACACTTGTTGGTGGGTTCGCTCACGCACAGATCCTAGCATTAGCTGACAAAGTAGTAGGCGCTGTTAAATCTGGAGCAATCAAAAAATTCGTAGTTATGGCTGGTTGTGACGGAAGAATGAAGTCTAGAGACTATTATACTGATTTCGCAGAAGCACTTCCTAGTGACAGTGTTATTCTAACTGCTGGTTGTGCGAAATTCAGATACAACAAGCTAGATCTAGGAGACATCGATGGCATCCCTAGAGTATTAGATGCTGGTCAATGTAATGACTCTTACTCGCTTGCTGTTGTAGCGATGAAGCTACAAGAAATATTCGAGCTAGATGATATCAATGATCTTCCGATTGTTTATAACATAGCTTGGTACGAGCAAAAAGCAGTAATCGTATTACTAGCATTGCTTTCACTTGGTGTAAAAAACATTCATCTAGGGCCTACACTTCCTGCCTTCCTTTCTCCAAATGTAGTTAACATTTTAGTTGATACATTCGGTATTGCTGGCATCACAGATGTTGAGTCTGATATTAAATCAATGATAGGCTAACTGCCTCACAAACAGGCAACAGCCCTCTCCAATTTTATTGGAGGGGGCTTATTAATTTACAATTACTAAATAAACGATAATTACATCAATCAGATGAGGGGAAACTAAAAGAAGAACAACGCATCACTCTAAAAAACAAATTAAGTTGTTTCTTATATTTTGTTTAAAATTCCCTATATAAGGGAATAATAATAACAATGAGATATAAAATAATTTCCGATTGCACCAACAGTAACGAGCATTATCTTAATGTAGTCACAAAACTTATTTTACCAAAAATTCCCACCAGTTATTCTATTGATGTAAAAAAAACCATTAAATCAATGAATGCTGATGATTTAAAATCACTATTAACAAGATTTGAAAAACAACCATTATTAACAAACGTATCCCTTTGCCTTAACCTTCATATAACCCAGGAAGAATTTCATCGATTTAGTATTCTTTTGAATAAATACCCCGATAAAAAAGGGATAATTTTATTTATGTTATGGAAAGGGATTAGCGATCAAGACCAAATTTCAATTGAAGATTTTGTTGATATGGCAATAACACAGGAACCCGTAAATGATGAAACCTTTTCTATCGTATATCGCGGACAAGCACATCCTCTTAATAAATATGAAAATTTTTTAAGCAAATCAACGAGGGATCATGGCTTAGCGATTTCTCAACAGAGATTTTCTTCTGCAAATGAACAAGGCAAGTTGATTTCAGAAGATAAAAAAATTGAGATGCATCGAGCGGGAGGAGGAATCGAACGATGGGGGATTCCCTTCACTTCTGATTTCATGGTGGCCTGTAGTATGGTCGGAGATTTGAAAAATCCTATCATTTATCAAGTAAGCGTCCCGAAAGACTTACTTATTGATGTAAATCATAGATTGATCGAAGCAAATATAGATGACCCTGTTGCATCGCTAGGTGGTAGTGGTGTTCGCGAACAATTAGTATGGCATGAGCTAAGCAGAGAATCAATTATTCAAGAAACTCAATATCCCTTTAAACAAAAGTTAAGCTTTTCCGAGCTAGGATACAGTGAATTACTTGTCCTTTTATCGAAAATCGATCCAACACAATTTTCTATAAATAATTGGCGTTAATTAAGAAATTTGTCATAAAGACATTGCTAACGCTAATCCTATAAAAACCAAAAGCACGCCACTTATAATGCTAAAGATATGAGGAACTCTTGATGTATGATTACGATCAACAAGATTGACTGCCGTTTCTCTAAACAAAATCACTAATACTGAAATAATAGACAATGATACTGCCATGCCTGCCGCTATAATAAACACTGACATTACCCCAAACCAGAACATCCCTAAAGATGAAAAAAACGTAAGAAATAATAGTGTTCCTGGACATGGCACCAACCCTATCGCAAAAGGCAATGTAACTCCGTGAAAATGAGAATGCTCTGAGCTAGATTTTCTTAACTCTCTTATAGCAGAATAAACCATATATGCACCAATACCAGCAACCAGAAAGAAGCTAATCTGTTGCATCAAAATCTCATAGCTACCTGCACTTGTAAAATGTACTACTGTAGAAAACAGCTTCATTGAAAGAAACAGGACCAAGGCCGAAACCGAATGAACCAAGCTAAAAACAAAACCAAAAATAATTCCTTTAAAAATGTTTGCTTTCTCTCCCATAAAATATGAAGTAGCAATGACTTTCCCATGGCCTGGTCCTAGTGCGTGAATAACGCCATACAAAAAAACAAAAAGTAAAAGAGCAAAAAGGCTTTTACTAGAGCTCTCAGATTTAACATCTCTGGCATTACTTACTACCTGCTTCTTAATATCCTTTTGAGCCATAGCTATTTTGCTTATTACGGGAGCCATAAACGTAAGACTTACAAAGCTCTTTTTTGCAGGTTCTTGTGCAACGCTACTGCGCTTAGAAAGCATTGGATTCGCTAACATAAAGCTTGCTAATAAAATAATGGCTGATATCTTTAATCTTATTGTTTTTGAAACCAAACTCGAAATCCCTCCGGAATAATTGCTCTCTGATAGTAAGCATATTCTTTTTTCTTTTCATGGACTACCTCGACGGCATATCCCTTTTCGTTCTTAAGTCCTAGAGCTTTGTTATCCATAGGATCTACATGAATATAATATGTTGGATCATAAAACATAATTAATAATTCGCTAGTCTGATTGCCTGCACTCACTCTACAAGGAATAAAGAACTTATACGCAATATTATTATCATTAAAGAACGCTTCAAAATCGCTAATCTCTGCAGGAACAAATTCACTTCCTGACACATAGAACTTTGTAAAATAATTGTATTCTTTTAGATTATCAAAAGCTTCTGCTTTTAGTAGTTTTGTTTCAGCAGGCGAAAACTTTTTATCACCATTCTCGTCATATGTTTCTACAACTGAGCTAAACATTTCATCAAAATACCAAGTAGTTTCTACCCCAGATATTCCATTATCATCAAAGACTGCTGTTGCCTCATAGTCTATAAATGTATGTGGATGAGCAAATAAAAAAGAGATAACTATAAGTAGCGTAGTAATCCTTATCATAGCTAAAATAATAAATAGCTTAAATAATAATTAACGATCATAACAATAAAACTAAGCAACGAGGTCGCAATAACCATCCCTGTAATTTCTACAACTTTATAATTGTACCTCTCAGCAAAAATAACCAAAGAAACTGCCGCGGGTATAGACGCCTGTAACAACAAAAACTGTTTTAAATCAAAAGAAGGCAAATCAACAGAAAAAACATGAAAAAATGTCAGGATTGAAACTACTCCAATAGCTAGAGCAATAAATCTAAAAAAAGCATAACCCAAAGAAGAAACCAAGTTTTTCATAGAAAGTTTATCGAATAAAAAGATTCCTAAAGAAAAAACAGCTATACTTCCTGAAGCGTTTCCTAAAATCTCAAAAGAACTATGGAAAAAACTATCACTAAAACCAATAAGTGAAAAAATCACACCAACTGCAATAGAGATAAGTAACGGGTTTTTTCTTAAGCTAGCAATTATCTTAGTTATACTGGCTTTTTCTTTAGAGAATTCAAATATTACCAAACTTAAAACAATACCCATTGCGCCAAGAAAAGAAGCTGATACTATCGCATTTGCATAATGATATCCTTCCTTGAAGAATTCAAAAAAAGCTAATCCAAAAAAAGCATTACTACCCATAACAACAGATAAGGACAACAATATAAATTTGTCTCTTTTAATTAACCCAGTGGAATGAACAATTATCAAAGCTATAAAAACTAATAGAATAGGAAGTACTGAACCAAAAATTAAAACTGGATCCAAACCCGTCAAATCCATCTTAGATATCTTAACTAGAAAAAGAGCCGGCAAACTAAAGTAGAACACAAAAGAAGATAAGACTTTCACATCTCCCTTTTTGAAAACATTAGTCCTTCTGCTAAGAGCTCCTAAGCCAACAAGAATCATAAGGATTAATAAACTTTTAATTATTTCCATAGTTTTATTATAATGCCTAAAAAATTTAATGTCATTTGAGACAAAGAAATATCATCGGCAGAGAATAATCTAGCTACCGAGTCCTACAAGTAAGCTTAGTCGATACACAATAAAAGATGCTATCCATGCTACGGACAATGCATAAACCGAATAGATGCCTACTATCTTCCAAGAACCTGCTTCTTTTCTAAATACTCCGATTGCTGCAACACAGGGGATGTAAAGCAATACAAAGATCATCAAGGAAAGTGCAGTTGCTCTAGTAAAGTTTGGATCGGCTTGTAGCTTCTGCTGTAAATCTACAGATTCCTCGTTTGATTCACCTAGTGCATAGATAGTTCCCAAAGTAGATACTACTACTTCTTTAGCTGCCAAACCTGACACAAGTGCTACCCCAATTCTCCAATCAAAACCAAGTGGCTTGATGATAGGTTCCATAATTTTGCCTGTTCGTCCTGCGATAGAATACTCTAATTTTGCAGTAGATTTAGAATGCTCTATTCTACGAATCATTGCTTTTTTTTCTGACACATTATAAGTATCAGAATTAACTATCATTGCAATATTACTCTCGAACTCTCGCTCTATTGATGTACTAAACGGAAAGTTACTAGCAATCCAAATAAGTAATGATGCTAATAAAATAACCGTTCCAGCTTTACGCACATACATCTCAGCTTTATATTTAGCTTGGAATGTTACTGTTTTGAATGATGGCATTCTATAAGGAGGAAGCTCCATTACGAATGGTTCAGACTCCCCCTTAAACATGCTTTTCTTTAATAATAATGCGGAGAATACAGCAATTATTACTCCAAACAAGTAGATTCCAAATAAGATATTTCCAGCCATAGCTGGAGAGAAAAACGCACTTATCAAAAGAACATATACTGGAAGCTTAGCGCCACAGCTCATGAATGGGATAATCATCATTGTTACTATTCTATCGCCTCTGTTTTTAAGAGTTCTTGTAGCCATAATAGCTGGGATAGAACAACCGAATCCGGTAATCATTGGCAAAAAAGATTTACCATGCAAACCGACAGAATGCATTACTTTATCTACTACAAAAGCAGCTCTCGCCATATAGCCTGTGCCTTCCAAGAAAGATAATGCTACAAACAATAAAACGATGTTTGGTAAGAATACTAATACTCCTCCAACACCTGCAAGAATACCATCTACTAATACAGACTCTATCATCCCGTTAGGAAGAACGTATCTCGCGCCCAGGGATACATACTCGAATAAATATTCTATCCAAGCCATTGGTGCTTCACCTAGTTTGAAGGTGAACTGAAACATTGCCCACATTATAAAGAAAAATAATGGCAGTCCAAGGACTCTATTAATAAGCACAGTATCTATCCATTCAGTGATAGTCTTCTTGACTTTCACATGATACTTAGCCGTCTCTGTTATAGCTCCTCTAATAAAAGCATATATATCTTCTGTAATAGTTATCTCTGGTTCTTCCTTGTGATGTTTCATGAACTCATGATAGGTATCTTGTAGTACCTTCTCTACCCTCAACCAAACAGGGTATTCTTTTACTAGTGCATATACTTCTTTATCGTTCTCAAGTAGCTTGATGGCTAACCAACGAACTACATATTTAGCAGAAAGCTCTTTTTCTTTTTCTAATAAGCTGACAATAACATCTAGCTTCTGCTCTATTCTGTCGCTGAAAGATAGTTTGTTCTTAGCAATTACGATATTGCCCTCAAACACTCGTACAATATGATCTAATAGATTATCTATGCCTGTTTTTTTTACAGCTGAAGTTGGGATAATATGTGAGCCCAATAACTGTTCTAATAGCTCAATATTTATTTCTGTTTTTTGCTTTTTTACTTCATCATACATGTTCAATGCAATGATCAAGTTTGTTTCTAGCTCCATTAGCTGAGCTGTTAGAAACAGGTTACGGTCTAGATTTGTTCCATCCAAAACATTTACTACTACATCTGGTGCTTCTTCTATAATATAGTTTCTAGCTACTACTTCTTCTGGAGAATATGCTGTTAATGAATATGTTCCAGGCAAATCGACAAATTTAATAGTATAACCATTATAGTTACGCGTTCCTTCATACTTCTCAATAGTTACTCCAGACCAGTTTCCTACCTTTTGATTGGCACCAGCTAGTTCATTAAAAAGTGAAGTTTTGCCACTATTCGGGTTACCCGCTAAAGCAACAGTAATTGTTTTATTTGCCACCACAAAAACCCCGTTTCCCATGATGATGACCGTTCATTCTTTTGCCATCGCCAACTTCTCCTATTTTATTCACATGGATATCTTCTGCTTCTTCTAATCTGAGTGTAAGGTGACAACCACGGAAAGATATCTCTATGGGATCTCCAAGAGGTGCTTTGCGAACTACCTTAACATTAAGTCCTTTTACGACACCTAAGTCTAAGAGTCTTCGTCTTATTTCACCTTTAGCGTTAACAGCTAATATCTCTGCTTTATCGCCAGCTTTTAGCTCTGATAACTTTGAATCCATTTATACTCCTACAATAATATTGCAAATTAGTATTACCTAATTTAGTCTATGCTATAATAAATGTCAACCAGAAACTAAGGAGGCCTAACGTGAAACCCACTGCAGCAATGGAAGACTATTTAGAAGCATTACTAACACTAGAACAAAAAAACATTGAACCTAGAGTTAAAAATCTAGCAGAAGAGTTAGGGATAAAACCTCCATCAGTCATTGATATGTTAAAATCACTTTCAGAAAAAAAATATGTAACCAGAAGCACCAGAACTAGCATAGAGCTAACAGAAGATGGAAGAAGAATTGGCGAAAAAATACAACGCAGACATATATTTATACAAAAATTCTTTACAGACGTACTCGGTATGAACGAAGCACTAGCGAACGAGGATGCTTGTAAGGTTGAGCATTGTTTAAGCACCTCTACCTGCAATAGATTTATTGAGTATACTCAATACATAACAGAAAAACAAAAAACCCCAACTTCTTGGCTTCAAGACAGAAGCTAAAAACTGTAACTAAATAAGCTCGTAAATTATTTCTATCACTACAGATATTTCCTTGTCACTTAACCCTTCAGGAAAAACATCAAAAGGCACAGACATTGTCACGCTATCTAACGCAGACTCATTAAGAGCTTTATATCTACATTTTCGCAATACACTTAAATTACTAATACCTCCATCTTTTTTTATTAAAAACCCCAACTTAACAAAACCTTCATGATTCTTCCTTTTTTCTAATTTAGGATAATACTTATGACCCTCTATGGTGGTATAAACCTTCTGCATATACATACTTTTTAATGTTTGTTGCTCTGATCCTGAAAGCTGAACTTTTTCTACAACAATTTGAGCAGACTCTTTCGGAATCTTTTTCTTAAGCTCTTTTTTTATAACTTGTTGCTGCTGTTCTTCTTTCTTCTGATATATTTTGTACTTCAATTCTTTTTGTTTTAATTTCTTAATTTTTTCTTCTACTAGCGAAGTAATTATTGAACTTGTTAAGTTAATATTCATATCATCTGTTTCAGAAAAAGCCTCAACATGACCATTCCAAATAAAAACATGTAACAATGCCACAAAAAGAACGTGAGCAAATATCACAATCACAGAACTAAATAACCATCTTTGATTATTCTGCAGTATCATTCTCTAATGCTATGTTTTGGATACCCAAAGACTTTAACACTCCCATAATCTTAACAAAAACATCATATTCAATCCTTTTATCTGCACTAAAAAAAACATTTACATCTAATTCATCTTCATCGATATACTTTGCAATAGCTTTTTCTATATCAGAGAATTGAGTCTGTTCACTGTTAACAAATAAGCGACTATCTTTATCTACTGTTATGACAATTTTTTTCTTTTCTTCAACCTGCTCCCTATATTCTATTACTGGCAAAATTATATTAACTGCTGGCTTCAAAAAAGTAGAACTAAGCATATAAAAAATAAGCAAAATAAATACCGCGTCTATTAACGGCGTTAGCTCTATATGCATAGGCTCTTTTTGTTTCCTACGAAATGTCATCATCTACTCCCTGCTTATCACTACCCTGATAGCATAACTGAGATTCAATCTGAACATTAGCTTTGAATACTACATTAAGTTCTGATAATAAATTATCTAAAGCAATTGTTTTTTTCTCGATATGATGATCCAAAATCTTATGACTAAAAAAAGCTAAAATAGCAACTGTTAGCCCCATTACTGTTGTCATCATTGCCTCCCAGATTCCACCTGCTAAAACGGTGATATCAACACTCCCACCTAAAGACTCAATAACTTTAAACGCTTTAATTAATCCTGTCATTGTACCTAACAGCCCCATCAGTGGTGACAAATGTCCCAAAAGACCTAATATCCACACAGAAGACTCCATCTTAGAGATAACATCATTACCAACTTGAGATAACACTTCTTTTTTAACAACAAATGAACTATCTATATTTTCTATATACGCTTTAGCAAAAGAATAAAAAGGAGTTTTTTTGTATTTAACAAGTGGAAGATTTTCAAACGCAGATGCTGTTATTGCGCTACCCTTATCATTAATAACCGAAAATAAATCTACCTTAAACTTTTTATATGAACCCGCAATACTTATATAATATGAAACTCGTTCAATAATAATCACACATACAGCGAAATAACTTATTAACAAAAGAACATTAATTATCCCACCTTTTAGAATATCTGCTAACATTTTACACCTCCAAATATTTTCTATAATAACTACCGGCAAAAACTTAAAATACCGGCAGTTATTAAACGAAAGGAACTTACTTACTTAATTACTTACTTAAAATTCAAATCTTACTCCACCATAAACTTTTCTTCCTACTAGAGGTGCCCAAATATATGCAGCATCTGCAAGATCTCTCTCTGGTTGAACATAGTTAAATAAATTCTTAACATTAAAGAAATATGTTGTAACAACATCATCTTCTCCTACCGCAAGTGTTTTAGAATAATTAAAATTAACTAAAGAATAAGCATCTTTCTTTTCCACAATTGGTGTTGCGTCAGTATGGTCAATATACTGCTCACCAATATATCGATACTCTAAAACAGCTCTATCTCCAGAATCATTATCAAACATAAGCTGTGTGCCACCAGTAAAAGCAGGGCTTCTTGGAACATACTTGCTATCATTCTCTCCTGCATAACGATTCTCGTCATACTGTGCATCTACAAAAGCTGCATCTAGCTTTATTCCAAAATCTTTACCCATATACTTGGTTAGAGATGCTTCAACCCCTTGAGTAAAAGCATTGCCAGCATTTATCCACTGAGCATCATAACCAACTGGAGGCGTATCGGTATCAATCTCAACCTTGTCTTGAATATTTGTTCTGAAAATATTTATATCTAATTGAGTATCATCATTTAACTGATAGTCCATACCAAAAGTCATCCCCAATGCCTTTTCAGATTTTAAAGATGAATCTTTTTTTATTTTAGGAGCTGCACCACAAAGATGTAACTCTTCAGCAAAATTATTAGGAACTCTATAGCTTGTACCTATACTTCCTCTAAAAGTTAAATCATCTCCAGCAACATACTTCACTGCAACTCTTGGATTAACCGAATTCTCATCGTAACTACTGCCAGCTAAAGAATCTGCTGACTTATGTTTATCATATCGAACACCAGCAACGATTTCGATATCATCTCCATACATGATTTCATCTTGAACAAAAACTCCAAACTCATCTGACTTTTTTATACTAGCAATTCCATCTATACTCTCATCTAAATGAACCTTCTTTGCTTGAAAGCCAACTTGCACAAATTGATCACTACTAAAAGGAAACCCGTATCCCAAGTCTAACAATTGTGTTTTTTCTTTAGTTATAAATGGCTTGACCATGTCATTAACTGGATCAATAGTAGCCGGCATATTACCACTAACATCAAGATAATTATCCCATGCAGCACCATTTGTAGCATACCTGTCATTTTCAACATCTGAATAAGACATATCTAAAATACCACCATTATTAAACTCTTTTATTAGCCCAACGATGCCATTAAATCTTCTTGTTTTTATGTGTTCAGTATCTGGGTCAAAAGGCTCGTCCCAAGTATCAAAATTGCCACCTCTTCTAAACTCATCATCACATGAACCCTTAACATACAATTCTGACCCTTCACCTATAGCTTCAAACACAGAAACCTTAGCAGACAATCCTGTTCCATTTGCTTCTACCTGATCTGTCAGGTTATCTCCATTCTCATCAATAGCTTTTGAATATTTTTTCTGTCCTGAAACTGAATAAGCAATATTACCTTTTCTCTGACTAGTGCTAAATCCAAAATTATATTCACCCTTATCCCCATAACTGGCATTCATTGTTTGCCTAGCCTTAATACCTGGCTTTTTAAGCTGAACATTAATGACACCAGCAATAGCGTCACTGCCATAAAGTGCAGACCCTGGTCCTTTCACAATTTCTACCTGGTCAATATTGCTAGCCATTACCTGTTGCAATCCATACACAGCATTAAGACCATTAAAAACAGGCTTACCATCAATAAGTATCTGCGTATAATTTTCTAAACCTAGCATTCGCATAGTAGAAAAATTACAATTACTACATTGCTGTTCTACTCTAATCCCAGGCTCATTATCTAAAACATCGTATAATGTTTGAGCATTCTTATCATGAATCCTTTTATCTGTAATAAGCTCTGTCCTTACTGAAACATCTTTTAATGTCCTAGCTGACTTTGTGCCAGTCACGACAATCTTTGTAACATCTTGGGCAAATACGCCTGATGTTAATAGACATCCGATCATAATACCCGACTGAATTATTTTATTTGTTTTCATCTTTCTATCTCCATTCTTCTACCTCTGGTGATCCAGTCAGTCATATATTTATTTAAATCTTATTTTTTCTTTTTTTTCTATTTGTACAATTTTATTATCATGTTTTGTAATAACTACTTCTCCATATGATATCTGTTCAAGAGCTTTGAATATCTCTTCACAAATAACCTTGTCCTCCTTCCACTCCATTTTCATACCTCCTTAAACACTTAATAAACTTAAATTAGGGAACACTAATTAGGTAAGCCTAACTTATCGCGTTTAAAAATAGTTGTCAATAAAATTAAATGCTAATGGCTGATTGTTTGAGTGAGGAGACCTGTGGGCGGTTGCTTGACTATATGAAGGATTTTTAATAAGGGCTTCTGCAGCCCTTAATAATCCCCTCTGCACTTAGCTTCTTTCAAAAGATTTCGTAACATTCGTTTCACTA
>CAYSAQ010000006.1:61072-103671 GCA_964429235.1 uncultured Candidatus Marinamargulisbacteria bacterium | reverse complement strand
ATGTTTCTTTTGTTGACCCCCTGTCACTATCGTGACATCCCCCTTATAAAGGGGGAATGTTTGCGGTGTATAATAAAGTTATGGTGTTTAATGTTGATAAAAAGTGGTTATTAGAGAATGGGTTGATTTCAAATGGGAAGTTGCCACCATTTAATCCCAAACTATTACAAAGAGCTAAAGAGCATAGAAAAAATATGACAAAGTCAGAGCAGAAATTGTGGTTTCAATTCTTGCAGAAACACCCTGTTAAGTTTCAAAGACAGAAAGTGATTGATCATTACATAGTTGACTTTTATTGTGCAAAAACAAGATTGATTATTGAGGTAGATGGTAGCTATCACTTGTTAGATGATCAGGTTTCTTATGACAATATCCGAACTGATAGATTAAACCTTTATAATTTATCTGTAGTTAGGTTTTCTAATGATGATGTTTTGAATAACTTTGATTTTGTATGTTCCACTATTGATGGATTGATCAAAAGTCCCCCTTTATAAGGGGGATACTTTGCTTTAGCAAAGAGGGGGTAATAGAAAAGCCACTGTTACTATCGTGATGTTCCTTTTATTTCCCCCTTTATAAGGGGGATACTTTGCCTTGGCAAAGAGGGGGTAAAAAAAATGTTTAATTATCTGTGTTTTGGGCTTAATAATATATGGAAGAGAACATACCTTCGTTAGGCGCACACTTCGAGAGCCTCAGTGACAGCCAAAAGCCTCCACTAATAGGGGAGGTGTCCCAGAGGGACGGAGGGGTCGTGGATTATAGAACAATAAGGAGAAATTATGGCCGAACCAGCAGTTAGTAATAATATACCTGTAAACAGTATTAACTATACGAGCAAAGTTCGTAGAGATGCATCACTTATAAATGCTGTGTTGGTTAAAAGTGTACCAAGTTTCCAAGATTTAGATTCTTCAAAATTAATAAAATTTTTAGATGATTTGAAGGGTGTTGGTACAAGTCCAAACACTGCATATAACTTGCTTATGCAATCTGTATCAAAGTATAAAGAAGATACAATTGATGCATCCGTTAATGAACTTAAGATAATAGCTGATGCTTTAGCAAATTGTGATGCAAAATTGTTTACTGTAGTTAATAGTAAGCTAGTTATAGATAGCGAAGAAATAGATGGCCTGGATAGTGGGGGCTCAGGAGCTGTAGCAAAATTAGCAGTGGCTAGTAAACAAGAAACTTTTGATGAATTTCTAAAATTTTTAGAAGGTTCAGGTCCTCCAACTCCTGTTGTTGTACGAAATGCTGGTTTTGGGGAATTAGATCTGGATGTATTAGAAAGGTTGCGATCAGGCGATTTGAATATAAGAGATTTTCAAAAGTTGACACCAAAAATAACCAATTTATTTGAATGGGATGAAAAAAGTGGCCTAACTCCAGATAATATGAGCGATGTTCAAAAAATAGATATTTTAAATGCGTTAGCTAAAACTGGACGCTTTGGTGGCACTCAAACAGAAACTATTTCTCGAAAATTTAATGACTTAGCTTTTGGTCCCGCTGGTTCAGATCCTATGATTGGTACAAAGAAAGCAATATTCTATATTTGGAGTGATTACGTTCTAGACTCACTAGATGGTGAACAAGAACCTACTTTAACTAAAAATGCTAATAAATATATGAATGCAAAGAGTTTTGGTGCTCCTATAGGTAAAACAGCAGCAGAATCTGCAGCTAATGTAGCTGGGAAGCTTGGTTGTGTAACAGATGCACAATTAATAGGATTGTCGGGAGAATTCGCTACAAAATTTGATGCTACTAAATTTATACCTATTAAATTTACAATAACATCTTCACCAGCAACGGTGGTTAAGTTGTTAGTAGAGGCAGGTGTAATTAAGTTGTTAGTAGATTCTAAAGAAATAATGACTATTGATCCAAATGATTGGAATAATTTAAATAAATTTTTGGGTAAAGCTGAAAATAAAGACTATGATAAGCAACATTGGTTCTTGCTTCGGTTAGAGACTTTGTTAGGAAAAGCAGTAAAAAAAACAGCACCAGCAGGAAAAGTAGCAGCTGCTACATCAGTAGGGAGGCCACCAGCTAACCCAACAGGAAAGTTGGAATTGGCAAAAGATTTGCCGCCACTGATTGCGGGAATGGAAGTGGAAATAAAAGATTTGATTGGAAGTGGTACTGTTACTCACTATAATTTAGGTAATGGTGCAGTTGCTATTGGCGATAGCATAACCATTCCCAATGTAGGGAAAGGCTTAAAGTTATTTAATGGTTCTGTACAAACAGTGCAGGAACAGGGTAAACAAGCGCAAAGATTTGTCACTGATGACACACTTGGGGTAAGCGCAACAGATGCATTTCCAGACGATGCAGCGTTTAAAAAACTTATAGCTTCGGATATGGGCACTGCACATAATGTAGGATTGTATTTAGAAGCTAATCCAGATTTGATAACTAAAGATAATATTGGAGAGTATCTCGGTTTAACGCAAGGGAAGCCAGAGGTTTTTAGCGCTTTGCTTAAAAAATATCCAGAGTTTATAAAAGATAAAATAGCGGATATGGATATTAATAATTGGGGTAGTGCGTCAATAGCATTATTAACCAACAGTGTTGTAGCGGATAAAACATCCTTAGATATAATGGCAGATAAAATAGCCGAATTGCCTAAAGCAGAATTATTAGAGGTATTAAGCAATTCAGCACTTGTTAGTGCTATTGCTAAGTCAGAAAAAGGAACAACGGCTATTTTTGCCTTCGCAAAGAATATAAATATTGATGCAGATGTGGCAGCGTTTAAAGCCGTTGTATCAACATATATTAAGCAGTTAACCGAAGCTTCTAAAACAAAATTTATGTCTGAAATTGCAACCTATTTGAATAATTCAGGAACTGTTGTTAATAAGGGATATTTAGAGCTATTAAAACAATTAGGTGTTGAAGAACAACTAGCGGTTAGTGATAAGAATTATATAAGTCTTATAAAGAAGTATCCTGAGGAAATGAGCATTGTTTTTAATAGTAATGATGAATTAGATAATAAAGCAAATTTAATTATTGCTGGGTTAAAAGATGCTAATCAAACAGAATTGGCAGTTTTATTAAGTAAAATACCAAAAGACAGGCCATGGGTTTCAGCGATGAGCGGCTCTAAAATAAAACTCGATGGGTGGAAATTCGATAAAGCTAAAAATCAGTGTAGCTTTGATTATGGAGGAAACTCCATCACTGTTGCAAAAGGAACTGTATTATATGCAATTCAGGGTAATGTTAAGCCCATAGATTCTGTAAAAAAACCTGCAGCTGATCCAAATATACAACAATTATCTTTTGCCGATAGTTATCAACAATTAGAGCCATTTAGTTTTGATTTGAGTGACACAAAGGCTAATGCTCTTGAGGATATGTCCTTTCAAGGAAACCAGCATTCAAGCCCTTTCCAACGAATGATGTTGGGGAGGACTCCACTCAGTATTGATTCCTGGCTTAACAGTGGCACAAATACAAATGTCGATGCCGTTGATATAAATGAGGCAAATACTAATGATACTTCTAAAATAATTCATTCAAATAATCAATTTTCAGCTACTCAAATGCCTGAGTCTAACTTAGATACTAATAATATTATTACTTCTAAAAACAACTCAGAATAAAGCCAATAATTATAGGGCAATATGAATATGACTCAATTTTATTGAATAGGTTATTCTCTTTGGGCTACAAAGTTTAAAATAGTTCCGTTTTTCTCTTTAAATAATGTTTAAATCATACCTTGATTGGGCATAACTATATATATAAGTTATTTAAGGAGTAAGTGTGGTAGTAGAGGGTTTTTCTTATAGCGATGGAGCTAATTATAATGAACATTTTGCATCAGCACTAAAGGGTGGATTAAATAGGACTGATAAGCCGACTGTATCATTTTCTAGTGCTTCAGGAAATCCGATAAGTCCAGCATCTATAGCTGTTGACGAGTTCATGAATCTTTCTTTTGGTGTGGCTGTTTCTCCTGGTGTAGAGGTGAGCGTTGAAGTATATAGAGATGGTGTTTTTTGTCAGGATGAATCTACTGGTGGGGCTTCTTCATCGATAACCGGTAATGCTAAATATAGTGTAAAGGTTCCTGACTTCAACAAACAATGTGAATTAATAATTAGATATACAAAAGATAATGAAGTATTAACACAGCAAAACTTAAAAGGTGATTCGTTAAGGAACAGTTTAGACTTAGGCCCAAATATTGATTCTTTTATGAGCTTAACGAAACCATCGGTTGAGATTGTAGATGGTGCTGTTGTAGTTGGTGCAAATTTTTCTGCAAATATTTTTAGTTCTTGGAACGTTTTTAGAAACGGTGAGTTGGTGCAAAATGCAAGTATAACTGATGATGGAAAGTTTATTGTTCCAGTTGCGGCAGAAGAAGATGCGTCTATCTACAAAGAAGGAAGCTGGGAGATAGTAGCTAGTTATAATGGATCAATTAGCACAGATGTTTTAGGTAAATATGTTTCTGAGAAAGATGCAGAAAAGATATTTGAGTATATGCAGGATAAAGGTCTATTAGAGAATGACAATGGCGAGTTGTTTGTTTCTGCAAAGTTTTTCACTACTAAAGCAAGGAATGAATTAGCAAAATTTTTGTTAAAAATGAATTCTTTTGGTAAAGATGTTTCTAGGGGGAGATTTGTTAGATTTTTGCATAATGCAAGCAACTTAAAGAATAACTACAGTTGGAATTTTTATCCACAACAATCATTAATAAGAACTACTTCAGAAAACAATATATTAAGATTAGAGGATGGTGCTGGGAATCTATCTTTTCAGATTACAGAGCCAGGTACTGTCGAATTATTAGATGCCAATGGAGAGCAGGTTACTAGCAGGACTTCTGATATTTCGACTTCATATATTCATTTAGATATAGACCTAACTGCAGCACAGATCGAAAAAGGTTTTGTTGATGTTAAATTTTCATCTTCAGTAAGTGAAGAGGTCCGTACTAGACGATTAGATATTGTTAGTTCTAAGAACCATAATAGTGCAGGAACATTGAGCACAAAAGATTTTGCTTCATTTTATAGCTTTGATGCTGATAATAAGGTTCCTGGATTTCATTTATGTAGGTTAGAGAACCAAGCTTTAAACAGAGATGAACAGGTTGTTTTGTATGTGCAAGAAAATATGGAAGCATTTGAACAGATAAGAGAAAGTATTAGTGATGGCAAGAGTTTAAGTAAGCAACAATTGTTGTTTCTAATGGATTTTCTTACAGAAAGTGGTTTTAATGTGCCCTGTTCTGTTGATGTAGAAGCATTGGCTGCTGATGCAGAGAGTTATCTATTTTCTGGGACATTAAATCACCAAGCTATTTATAACTATCTAGCAGGAGATATTGATGTAGATCAAATGGAGACAGAGTTAAATAAAACTCAGGTTGATCTAAAAAAAGCTAAGGTGGCTGTGTCTAAATGTTCGGTTCAACTAGAACATATTTTTTCTTCGCAGAATGTTTTGTCTTTAAGAAAATTCCTTTTTAGTAAATTTGATAAAGAAGATTTTTCTTTTTCAAGCACTACAGCTGTTCAGTCTTTTGTTAAGCAATTTGAAGCAAATTTTAAGGATATTCATAAGGAAATATCTGTATTAGATTTGTCTAAATTCACTTCATTTGAAAAATATATGAAAGAAAATAATGTTGATTTTAAAGAAATGAATGAGTCAGTATTTTTAGACCAGATGAATAGCTATTTAAATGAGAATAAAGAAATGTTGCTGAAGAATCCTATGCTTATGCTATCAGTAAAAGCAGCTTTGAAAATGGATAGTGTCTTACCAGAGGGACATTATGAAGTATTGGTGAAAATCAGCGAACATATAAAAAAGCAGGCTCTATCAATAATTAATGAAGAATCTAGAAACTTAATCGCAGAAATATTAAAAATTACCTTAACAGATAATGCTATATATATGTCTGATTATTTAAGGGCAAGAGATAACAGTTTTGGGAGTGTTTTTACTGGGGAAGGATTGAAAACTTTAGAACTTGAAAAGTTTGGGGATATATTAGATATCATGAAAAACAATAAGGTTCCTTCGAGTGATTCTCAATATATTAAAGTTCTAATTGAGCGATTGGTTTTTCCTGAAAGATTTGTTTTTAATAAAGAGTTAAATAGTTTCGGTATTTCCTTTTCCTACTCTGACTTAAGTCAGAGCGATGCTGGAAATAAAGCTGTAGATCAAAGACATAATATATTTGATTGCTGGGATTTCCAAAGTCATGAAGATGTTAGTTTTGGAAAAGCAAATGATTATCGCTCCGTATTCATGTATTCCGAATTTGATAATCAATTAAAAGAACAGGGTGGAGACAGTAAGAAAAATCTTTCAGGTGATAATAATGCTCAATTCTTAAAAGAGTATAAGATGTTAGCCAAAATAGTTGGTGTATATAGTGGGGAGGGTGGCGAGATTAATGATGCGCTTATTAATCTGCTTAAAATACCCAAAAGAAAGTATACAGTTGCATTAATTGATCAAAGGTTATTAGATCCTACAGTTACTGACTATGAGAAAAGATCTTTAATTGAAGTAAAAAAACAGATGCTTGAGAAGTCCGTAAATGTTGCAGATAGAATGAAAAGTTATCAAGATGGTGCAGATGGTGATATAAGAAAAAATTTCATTAATACTTTTAGGAGATATGTGAAAGATAATGGTATTGATCTTTGGGCAAAATTACTTATTAATACAGGTGTTAATGAACATTACGCAGACAAAGCAGCTGAAGTGGGATTATCTCTAAATGATTATTATAATGAGTATTTTACTAGTAAGAGTTTCTCTTCTATCAATCAGTTTGTTGCTCAAGATACTGGCGTTACTTATGACCAATTATTAGGAATAATTAAGGAGTTAACGGCTGGAGTTCAAGGGGATAAACAAATCCTTAATAAAGAGCAAATTAAAAGAGTTTCAGATAAAAAGGGTTCAGTAGAATTTGCTGATATAACATTGAATACGAACGAACTGTATTCTAAACCTATTGCTTTATTAAATTTTTATGCACAATCATCTAAAGGAATAAATTCTTCTGAAGTTTACATTCCTAATCAAATAAGCTCAGAAGATTTGTTGAAAATATTGAGTCAAAATTTCATTAGTGGAGGCGATTGGCCTGCAGATGTTCAAAAAGCAGCTGTTAAATTATGGAATAGTAATATTCCTAAACTCATAGAAAATGTATCAGCAACTCCTGAGTTGAAAGAATTCTACGTATTAGTTGCAGATAAATTGCAAACTATTAGTTTTGTGGAACAGAATTTATATGTTAAAGCTGATAGTGGTGGTGCTAAAAAACTTGCATATATATCACAGACATTAGTAGGAGCTTCTGTAAGCAGCAGATCAAGGATTGATGCAGAGATACAAGATAATTCAAGCTTAATGTCCATGAAAATGTTGTACCTAACAGATACTGGAGCTACTGATGAAAATGGTCAGCCAATAGCAAAAATGTTTTCTGATAAGATGAAAGCTTATCGAAATGGAGATGCTTCTGCAGCAACAGATCTTACTAAATTTTTAAAAGATATCCCAGTAGAAGAGACAAGTTTAGGCTTTACAAAGTGGTTCTTCACAAAGTTCTGTGGGGATAAACTTAGTCTTAAGGCCGGCAATGGCGCCGAGTTAGTATTTACTACATTTTTGAATACTTCAAAAGAATTTAAGATAGACGGTAAAATATACGAACTTTCTGATTTGCATGGTTTAGTGAAAAGTGCTTTAGCTAAATTAGAAGATCCTGAAGCAGAATTTAGTGACGAAGAGAAAACGGTTCTTCAGGGAGCAATGATAATGTTTCTTGTTAATATGGATATGAAAGCAGTTGCAAAAGGACTTCTTTCTGGAGATGATGTAGATTTAAAAGAACATTTCAGCCCATTTCTTTTAGCATTTAAGTCTAAGATATCGGGTTTGGTAGACATTTTCCCTGGTAGAGATGTTCCGGATTTAGAAGATGGAATAGCAAAGCTATCAAAGGGAATATTTGAAAAGCTTGGGTTTCAGAAAGCTGCATCATTTGCAGATTCAATGGATGAAAAACCAGCTTCTTTATCTAATAACTTAAAAAAAGAACTTATTTCAACTATTCAAAAAGATAATGACTTATTCTTATATGCAACTACTACAGATATGAGTCTTCAAAAGGATGATATGAATGTTCAGCTTGTGGATTTAGCAGTGAATTTTATAAAGGAAAGATTAGAATCTGTTTCTGATGATAAATTGGGTGCACTTAGTAGAGAAACTATAGAAGAAGCTTTACAACAATGGCCTAAAGTGAGAGCTTCTTTCGGAGATGAAGCATTTAATATTTCAATGGATTCTATTAGAGAAAATCCTACACATACATATGTATTGAAATTAATGCAGATAATGGGCGTTGTTAAACACCAGAATATAGATATCACAAGAGTAATTGTTTTTGAAGGAACTGACCCAACCAAAGTTATTGTTGGGAAGCCAGATTCTATGGCTAGAGCAGGTAGTAAAGCATTATCTCTTGCTAAGGATTGGTATATGCCCGCACCTTTAAGGCAAAGGAAATTTGGTAGTCTTGATTATTATGCTGGGGCTATAAACGGCCTGAATGAGAAACTGCCAGAGTCTATCCGATTCCCAATGATGGAAGAGGGAGGCATATCTAGAGAGTTAGGAGGTTATGGCACAACACTTGCTGACAATTTATTAACAGGTGTTGTTGGTGTAGATATCAACTTTTTATTTATGAACTATTATTTTGGGCTTACATTTCCAGCACAGACTTTTGCAAATTTATTTAATGATGATCCTTCGGTTCAAGAGCATTTTGATGATCAACTTACAGCGTTAAATAAATATTTAGATGATTCTGTTTTTACAAAAGATACTTTAGTTCAGATACTTGGAGATGATACTAAATCAGATGCTATATATGCAGAGTTAATAAGAACTAAAATTATTGATAAAGGTGGGTTTGTGCAAGGTGCAAATCAATCTGTTATGAGGAATATTTCGGTTGCAATCGGTCTAGATCCAAAGGAATCTGCGATTAGAAGTGTTTTATCTAAATTCAACCTAGATGAAAAGCAATTAACAACTATTCTTAATACATTAATGGATTCGTACAAACAAGATTTAGATTTGAATTCCGAAGTTAAGTTTAGTGCACTTGAAAGTGGCGGGAAATTATTAGATGGACTTGTAGATGTTCATATCGGTTTTTATATGTTTAGAAACAATGTGTGGATGATGCTTGGAACTATGGGCTTTTTTGATGATTTAGAAGATGGTGACCTTCTTTCTGCTTACATGAAGTTTGCTGTAGTAAATTATTATTCTTTGCCAGGAAAGGATCAATCTTTTTGGGATTCTAGATGGGGAAGAACTGTTAATGCGCCAATGAGGCATTTTTTGTACACTCCTCTTCATTTAGCGGCAAAGAAGCTTTCTGATAACCAGGGATTAATAGATTTTACAAGACAGCTTAAAGAAAAAGGTGGCACAGGCATGCTTTTTGATAAGTTTGTCGGACAACAAATAAATAAAATAAGTGATGAGATTATCAAGACTGAGGAACAGATAAGACAATCAAAAGATGAGATTAACAGCATAGAAGCAAAGATCGCTAAATTAAAGGGTAAGCCAGATTCTGCTGAAGAACTTACAGCTTTAAGGGCTCAAATAGATCAAATAAAGGTAGGTAAGCTTAAAAAATTAATGGTTGGATTAGTTAATGCTTCAAAAACATTGGCCTTTTTGTCAAATCCTAGAGCAAGGATAGAAGAGGCGCTTAGTGATAAGGTTCTTAATGAAATAATGCAGAAGGAAGAAGTTAAATTAAAGAGTTTGGAGGAATTTAAATCTCTTACTTTAAGTGAAAAAAATAAAAGATTTTCAGAATATTTAGCAAAGATTATCAATGAATATAAAGATATCCCAAATAGTAAAAAGAGAGAAATGTTTAGTGATTCTACTTTAAAGAAATTATATCAACTACAACAGTTGAGAGATAAAACTATTGCTACTCTTAGGAAAGGGCCGAATTGGCTGGTGAGTAAACCAGTGCAATTAGCAACTGCAAGCATGCGAAGATCTGCTTTGCTAATGGAAGCAATGAATGCTTCGAATAAAGACCTCCTTGCTATTAAAAGTAATTATCAGGAGTTGGACAAAGCTAGTAAAGCTTCTTTATCTAACACTAGACATCAAGATATTAAAACAACAGAGGTTACTCGTGGTCAGATGATTATGACTCAGACCAAGAATGGTGGGTTTGATTTTGTACAATTAGCAGAAGAGTCTTCTAAAAAATTATTACCTAAGAATAGAATGCCCCAAATAAATAATCTTAAAAGATTAACGTCTATAGTAGCCGATCAGTTTGGTGCTGATAATGATAGGTTTGTAAAAGATGCAAATGGTCAGTTATGGGTGAGCGTAAATGCTACTGATGGATTGGGTTTTGTAAAAGAAGAACCGTTGTTAGTAGACAGAGTAATAGTTGATAGAAATATGTCGGCAAGTGAGTATCAAGAGGGCATACGTATTGTGAGAACTAGGGACCATACTAATCAAGCTTTTTATAAAACGGATATCTATGTAAATCCTGCTTTTCTTGGACTTGGTGATGAAGCACTTGAAACTGCAGTACAAAAAGCACTTACTTCACAAGAAACATTATTATCGAAAACATCTGTTGTTCTTGATGAGAAAGATTCAGGAGCACAGTTTAAAGTAGAAGGATTTGATGCGAAGTCCGGATTGGCCAGTGTAGCTAAGAGTTTTGATGATGTTGCAAATAAAGCAGATGAAGCTAGAGAGACCTTAGAGCCATCAGAATCTTTAATAAAATATAGCTTAAGTGATGTTCTTATAAATAATACAAGTGAAGATGCTTTGAAGTTGTTAAATGGGGGAATGACAAAATCTCAATTCCAATCATTTATGTACTATTGTCGTAACAATAATGTTCAAAACATAAATAGAGATATGGTAGCAAGTTTTATAGCAGAGGAAAGATTTATAGGAATACCAGTAGTAGATTACAGAATGGCTTCAGAATATATTCAAACTAAAACGACGGAAATGCTTAACGAGAGCTTTAAGAATATTGTAGCTGATGATTATGTCGGTGCTAAAGGTCAGTACCTAGCTAGGCAAGGAGATAGCGAAGATAATTCTATTAGGAATAAATTGGCAAGTGAAAAGGAATTAGCAGGAATCAGTGATGATATTAATGAAAAGTTTGTGGGAGATCAAGCAAAAGTAACTGAGATAATGACAAAAGCTAATCTTCCTATATATATGGAGGCAAAAGCTGAAGCATTTAGAGCTTTTTATGATTTATATATAGAACTTGGCGGTGACAAAGCAGTAGTAGATGAGTTAGCTAAAAGTGGCAATGTGAAAGGAATCGAAGGTGCATTACAATCCTTGTTGAAAGGGTTAGATGCAGGAGGTAAGTCAAAAGCAATAGCTGTTGCAGATGGTTATAGTGCTTTAATTGGATCAAGAGAATCAATAGCTGGCTCAAACACATTGATTGGAAAAATACGTGATGAATTAAAGACTCCAGGTGACGATCCTATAGATATAGATAAGCTTAAAGGTTCTAAGTATTATACGGATTATAAAAGAATGGTCTTAAGATCTTGGATACTTAGATGGGCACAAGCTAATGATTTTCAGCAGAAGCCTTTTTATAACCAGGCAATGTTCCAGTTTTTATCCCTTGCAGACAAAAATGTGGCTGAGAATATGGGAGCTGGCGGTGGTAAAACAGAGACTCTTACAGGGGTTTGTGTTGCAAGAGTACTCCTCGGATATAATGTCGCGCTAGTGGTTTCTAACAAGAAAGATGCAAAATCTGGGTTTGTAAAGACAATTGAACTTCTTAGACTTTCTGGTATAAAATCGGCGTTATATCAAAAGAACGAGGGTGATGCTGCTAAAAAGGGTAAATTTGATCACTCTAAAACACAAGTGTTATATATTGATAATAGTGATTTAAAATTCCAAAATTTGGGTGATATATTGAAAATAGTAAATGCTGTTTTCCCTACAGATGCAAAAAAAAGATTGCAGCTAGTAATAGATGAGTTTGATAAGAATTATTATATTGATGGTGCAGACCCTACGATAATGAGCAAGTCTATGAACGATAAAATGACTAATAAACAAGCTATGCCTTATAAAATTGGCATTACTGCATTTGAGAAATTTATCGAAAAACATGTAGATGATAGCAAGTATGTTAACAAAAGCAACTCTGGATTTACTAGAGAGGGTGTCCTGAAGTTTAGAGAATTTTTAGATGCAGAGTTGAAGAATCATAGCTTTAAAGGATCAATGGGTAAGGCTGATGCCTACTCTAGGGTTATGCAGCTTTCGGGCAGAATACTAAATGTTTATCTAAATATTCATGAGGGGATAGATTATAAGTTTTTTGCTGGTGAACAGGGGCTTATTGATTTTAGTCAGAAACGTATTAATTGGGGGAGTGTCAATGAAGATCGTCCAATAGTAGAAGCGTTTCATATTTTTGGTAAAAGATCTAGATTTGCTGACCTTAAGAAGCTTACTCAGCCATCTCCATCCAGTATCCCTATTACACAGATAGGTTTTGCTAAGAGATATGCTGCTGGAATGTTTGGCACATCAGCTACTGTAGTTGATTTTACTCCAGAATTAGCTAGAGAATTTATTATGGTAATGGCTATTGAGGAAAATATCCAAAGAACTTTGGAAGAAAAACCGCATATTATGTGCGAAAACAAAGAGGTTCAGTTGCTAAAAGTAACTGATACATGTTTAAGGAATTTGGTAGCAGGAGCGCCAGTTCTCGCGCATACTCCTTTTACAGCATCTAACGCGGCGGCTAATGATACTCAGATTACGCTTGAAGAAGTAGAGCAGAATATGAACAAGTTCATGGATCTTATGGAATATAAAATATTAATGGAGAAAGTTAATGGAACAAATGTGAAGCCATTAACATCAAAAGAGAAGTCTCGCCTCTCAGTATTAGAAAAAAGTGGAATTGCTACAGATTCAAATGTTTTAAATATGTATGAGAAACTTGGTGGAGAAGGCTATTTGAAGCAATATCAAAAGTTATTAGACTATAATAGCAAATTAGTTGGTCATTATGTTGCTGCTTCAAAATTGAAGGGTAAGCTTAAAGTTGAGATACCAGAGTTTTTAAAGAATTATAACTACAGCAGGTTGCATATGGCATCTATTAGGCAAGGCGAGGCTGTGGATAGTGAAATAGATAAGATTCTAGCTTTCGGTTGTGGATTGGCCACGGTTTTATTATCTACAAGTACCAATAGAGCAGTTGATGTGCAGAGTAAAAGTGATTATTTAGGAACACTTTTAGCTTCAGGTGTGATTTCAAAAAAAGAGTATGAAAAAATGAGAGCTGATTATGGTTTTAAAGATATTGGCGCTGTTGGGATTATGACACAATATAAATCTGATGTTGCTTTTTGGATACAGGAAGCATTTCGCTTAGGCAGAACATCTGGCCCAGATTCTAGAGAGCAAGGTAGTGTATATAATATTCTTTCTGCTGATGATACTGCTTTGCAAAATGACCCAGCTTTAAAGCATTTACTTTTACATGGTACAGCCTTACAGAAGGCTGGGGTTGTAATCATGAAGAGTGGCCTTCTTCCTCCTGGTTCTAAGCTAAGACTAGATATTGGCGAGATGAAGGCTGATTATCGTTCCTTGGGTGTGTTTGATAAATACAGAAGTCTACCTATAGCTAGTGCTATTTATTCGATGGAGACTGCTGAGAACGAATTAGTTAAGTTAATTAGAAAAGATATGAAAGCAGCTGTAGATTTTTGTGATAAATATGGTATCGATTTGAAGGAGTTTGTTGGTGGAATAAATGGTGAAGGATCTGCTACAAAGAGTTTTCTTACATGTATTGCTAGAGAAGGTTTTGAAAAGTTTTGCGGAGAAAAGGGAATTGACGCTAAATTTGTTTTTAATTATATGGAAGCAAAATCGATAAGCCAATTGCTTGATATGGATATTAAAGAAGTTCTTAGACCTAATGGTCAGATTATTGAGATTAAAGGAGTAAACGATGAAGAGACTAAAACTTTATTTGCAAAAACATCTGCTTCACTTCAGAAAATACACAGAGATGGCATAGCTGCTAAGAAAGAGGGACAGGATGCTTCAGAGAAAACTGGGTTGATAATTGAAAAAACATTAGACCTGTTTAGATCATATAAGAGCCAAAAGAAGCCAAAAAGAGTTAGAGGTGTAGGTGAGCAGAAGCTCGTGCAATCATCATATAAATCGCTTCCTTTAAGTGAAATAGGTGAAGTAAAAGACATTCCTACTTTAATGACGATGATGTTTGAAAGTAGTTTGGAAGCTGTAACAAGAAGTTTTGAATTAAAGAACGGGATTGATAACTTGGATAAGATTTTGGCTAATCCTGATACTCCTGAAAATAAAAAAATTATTGAATCGTATATTAAAGAAATAGCAAAGTCTACAGGCGTTAAAATTGATGTAAATGCATTTTTAGTAAAAGGGATAACCCATAAGGCTTTGGTGAAAGAGTATTTATCAAGATATGTTTATAAACAAATCCATGATACAACAGCAGAAAAGCCTGGTGCTATAGAACCAGTTTTGGAAACAATAGTTAAACGATTGGAAGTTATTCAGAATCTTTATGGAGAATCCGATGATGTTATAAAAGAGATGCAGGGTTTGCAGAAGATGATAGGTGGAAGTGAGGTGGATATTGCAGATAAGCTGCAGGGTGCTTCACCAGAGTTTATTTTTAGAGCATTGTCACTTAGCATGTGGGAAACTCATGGATTAGCAGATAAGTTAGTTTCAAATTCTGGCAAAGGATTAGCATGGTTTTTTGTGTTTACGCAGGGTATGGGACAACAAAAAGATGAGTATAGAACAAAATCAGGAGAAGAGCTTAAACAAAAAGAACAGGTTGTAAGAGAAGAGGCAGCTAAACCATTGTTAGGGCCACAGGGCAAGGGATGTAAATTCGATAATGATCTAGGTTTTACAAAATTTGATATTTTAGCAGTGGTATTAAAGGACTCAATAAGTTCGTTTTCTTTAAATGATGAATCTACAAAAAATATTCATATTAATATTGGCGATGGTGACAAGGAATACGATATTAGTAAGCCTGAAGTGTTAAAGGATGTTAACCAATTATTAGCAAAAAATATTAATGTAGATGGTGAAAGATTGATGATTATTGCAGTTGATGATCATTTTATTCTTGCACAAGGAACTGTGGAGGAAATGTCTTCTGAAGAACGTTTGGTTTATTTGAATAAGATTCATTATGCGCCTGGAGATAGAGTGGATTTTTACGGAGCTGTTTTTAATAATAAAGGTGCGAGACTAGGTGATTCAGAGAAATTTGAGGTAATGCTTACAGAAGAAAATATAAAAAATTATTTTGAGAAATTATTAGATCAGGCTTCCGATAAAGGGGCCGTGTCAGAAGAAGGCAAATATGCAAGATATGCTTTGGATTTGCTTGAAATAAGCAAGAATTTAACAGATAAAGATCCTGGATACAAAGCAGCAAAAAGTTTATTAATGAAAACAATAGCAAGATTAGTACTTAGTCATGAAGAAGGACATATCCATCATCTTAAAAATGATGAAATGTTTAAAGATTTACCACAAACAGTCAAAGATGAATCATATACAAAAGAGGTGTTTGAAGTATATGCAGATTTTTCAAAGGAAGGGCTTTTAGGTCAGATAGCAAAAGGTCTTAAAACAGGGGGAGACTCGGCGAAAGAATCTATGGTTTTACTTTCTGTGTTGTTAAATATGAATGCAAAAGACAAAGATGGTGTGAATTCTAAAATATTAGCAATTGTTGGAGATATTGATGAATATGTAAAAGCACAAAAAGAGGGAGATGTAGCAAAAGTACAGCAGCTAGGAGAAGAGTTAGATAAGCTTTCAACTTGGGTTCAGAAAGAGATTTCGGAGTATGTAAAAACAATTGGCAACATGAATGTTGCAAACAAGCTTGATGCCTCTATGCTTAATGCACTGACACAACAGTTGAAGAATAGATTAGGCATAAAAGAAGTATATGAACATGTAGGTAAGGGAGTTAGGGATTCTAGCTCTGCACTTACTGCTGTAAGCAAGATGGGTGCAGGTTCAGATCATAAAGAGCGTATAGCAGAAGATGGCACAAAGGTGTTTGATATTTCAACTAAGAATGGATCACATACGGCGATGGAGGCAATTAAGGCGCTTAAGAGTTTGCAAGCTGGTGAGAAATTCGAAGTATCTATATCTAGTCCATATATTATGAATATATCGGTGGAAGGATCTGATCTAAAAAATGCAAAAGAGATCATGCAATCAACAAATGCTTTTCAGAAACAAATTCAAGATATTTTCGTAGGTTCACCGGCAATGAAAGATGTGCCGAATTCTGAAGTAAGTAAGCTAGTATTGCAGGTTTTATCTGAGTTAGCAGATTATAAAGGTAGACCAGTAGCTGATATTATTAAGGAATATCCTATGTTAAAAGCTATTAGTGCTGATGGTTTTGTTTCTTTTAGGCAATCAATGCATCAACTGGATGTTGTTTATTCAAAGATATATGAAGGCGCAATTAAAGATAAGAATAATACGGCAGGAGTTGCGAAAATTGATAAGACATTTGTTTATAATAAAATAACAGAACAGTTGAAGTCTTTTTCTGGCAATTTTGGACAAAAAGTATTCGGTTTCCAATTGAGTTTTGGAGAGATGCGAGGAAGTGCGGATGAAGTACTAAAAGTAATAGCTGAGAATCCATATTTATTTAGTGGTGGAAGTAAATCACATTTAAATTCAAATGTTGAGAGAATAAACAAAGTTGAGGGCTATAGATTGGGAGAATCAATCATGGCTGGTAAATTAGGCTCGGAGGAGTTGCTTGCTATTAGTAGAGACTCCGGAGTTAATGCAGCACGTAATCAGCTTTCTGGAAGAATGAGTCCGACGGGCATTAAAACAACCTTTGGGCTATATGCAAAAAATGGAGATATTGCTGATTATAAGAATTTTTCTGTTGAAGAAGTGACTACAGCTGCAAAAAGTGTGATGAATAAAATGTTGGCTTCACCTGGTGATTGGTCAGAAGGATTGTTAAAAGAATATGTTGGAGAAGTTGTTAGTAAAGAGCTTGGTATAGATCCAAAAAATCCAGCAAATAAAGAGATTATAGAATATTTTGAAAAATCAATATTTAATGGCGACGAGTATAAAGTAGCAAACGAGCTAAAGAGTATTGGCATGGATAACCCTAAAGTAATGACAGATATGATCAAGTTTTTTCAAACAAATGGTGAATTTGCAAAGAGTGCTAGTAAATATGCAGTTGATGATCCAAGGATGGTTGATATCGTTCGTAAAGGGGTATCACAATTTATGAGAAAGCAGTTTGGAGATAAGCAATTAGCAGATTATAGCAAATGGTTTGATAGTAACGGAAATCTTAAACCGGAACATTATGATAAAGTGTCAAAGTTATTCATAAAAGGTAGTTTCTCTAAGGCTGTTGGTAGAGATGTTGGAGAGAACGCTTTTCAATGTTTAGTTGTTGTTGGTGTTGTTGCTTTAATCCGACAATCCAAAGGTGAAGATCCATGGAGTGAGGATACTTTGCGTTATGCTTGGAATGAGCTAGTTGCTACTTCTAATTTGGTGAAGAGAACAGCATTTAGCTTCTTATTTGATTTCAGAACGGTAAATTCAATGATGCCACTTGTTGCTACTGTTGGCCATTCCATGGTTAAGGCCACTGTTAATAACGAAGAAAACTTAGTGAGAAGTATGGCTGATTATAGATTGAAGCAGGAATTAACATTTCAAAGAAAAAATATCTTTGATGAGCATGTTCATAGTTTGAAACAGCAACAAGTAAGTGCTGTCGAATATGCAGCAAATGGAACTTTTAGTTTAAGCGCAGGTGAACAGGTCTATACTTTCGCTGAGATAAATACAGATGTTGAGTCAATGAGGGATATGATGAAGAATGGCGAACAATATAATACTGCTTTTGATGCTGTATTTCTAGGTTCTGATTTGTTTGAAGTAGATAAAATGAATAAGTTATTAGCTTCAAATTATTTACTTGAAACAGCAAATGGAGAATATGTAGTATCTCCAAAGTTTGTTGATGATATGAAAAACAACGCGTTCCCTTATGACTCGTTTTTTACGGCTAATGAGAAAAAAACATTAAAAGATAGCAGCATGGCTTATAACGTGATTTTTCAAACTGCAGTTAATCAATGGACAAATGAGTCTATTCCAGAGGCAACAATAATTACAGATCTTAAACAAAAATATCATGTATCTGTTGCAGATATAGATGATGAGAAAATGTATGAATATATTCAGTTAAATACGCAGAATTTAGTTCTTGAAGGAATGGTAATAAAATCAAAGCAATTAGGTTTGGATGCTGAGATAAAGGACAACTCAACATTAATGGGTCTGATAATGTGTGAAGAAAGTGATTTTACTGCGCAAGTAACAATAGCTGGATTCTCGCAAGAAGTTGTCTCTAAACTTGGGAATTTAAGAGCTGAATATTCATTGTCGTTAGATAAGATTACGACATTATTAGAAGATTATTCTTTTGCGAAGAGTAAAGTTTATGCTCTTTGTCAGTCTATTGGATTGTTAACTGGTGTTTGTAAGCCAGTAGAAGCTGAAGAGTATTTTAAGAACAAAGCAGTGTTGCATGTATTACAGGAGAAGATGGTAGATATCAAATGGGAAGCAAAATATACACCACCATCTGATAAATCTGTAACGGCATATTTTAATAATCAAATAGCTATTAATAATATAGATGATCAAAGTTATGTGTCTGTGATGATGTCTATTGGCGAACTTGTTGCTGAATATTTAAAAACAGGTGAGAGCGAAGCATTTAGTATGTATTTGCGGCAAAACGTTGCTTCTTTTGAGAAATATAGTATCCAAACAGATATTGAAGAGTTATGTAGAGATATTAAGAAGTATGAGATTGCTGATGGAATTAAATCACAAGCGAATGCTCCTTTGGAAGTTCTAGTTTATTTCGAGAGCGAAGTAGAAGACATTATGAGTAAAAATTATGATTCTATTTTAAGTAATCTAAAAGATATGCATGGAGAAGATTTAAGCTTAGGAAGAAATACATTATCCAGCATAGCGATGTTGACTACTTTTATGCTGTCAAAGAAATATGCTTCTGCAATGCTTCCAGGTTCAAAAAGCGTGGTTAAGCTAGGCAGAGGTGCAAATCATCTTACTTCTATGTCTATTGCATCACTTGCGTGTATTGCTTCCAATTTGGCTTTAGAATGGGCGCATAATCAAGATATTCCTGGTTTTAGATCAACTATGGAAAACACACTTGCTCCATTTATGAATGAATTAAAAGGTATAGGATATATGATGCCTAGTTCATTCCTAGATAGGTTTATAAAAGACAAATTTGGTGCGAGCTATAGTACATTTATTCAGAATAGATATGAAGATGATTCAACTAAATTATGGGGAGCAACGGCAGGTGCTGAGCTTGGTATGGCTTTATTTGATGTTGGTGTGATGCTTGGGACAGTAGAAGTAGGCAAGAAAATAGGGGTTATGGAGAAGAATCCTGGCGTTAAATATGGTCGTCATTCTGGAGTAAAATCTGTAGAACATTATTTGGACAATGCTGTCGGTGGTAAAGGCACAAAAGGTGTTAGCAGTATGGACGATATAATAAAAATTGCTAAAGAGAAAGGCATGGCTGTTGAAAAAACAGCTAATGGAAAAATAACGCTAGATGGAAAGAAATTTAGTGTTAAAGCAGCTGCAAAACATTTGCAAGTTGCCAGTTATACAGATGATCAGATTGATGGTATTTTGAAATATTTAAATAATAATTTAGGCGATGATGTGTCTGGTGCTGCAAGAGTTCCTGGCTCATCGAAAATTAAGCTTTCATATAAAGATGGACGAGCGGCTAAAGTAGTCAATGTCGATCAAATAGAAGATGTTGTAAGACATCACTCGAAAGTCACAGCAATTTCGGAAGTAGAAAAACTTCTTGGAAAAAATCAGAAATTTAAGATTACTACTAGCCAAAAGACTGGGAAAATTAGTATTAAGTTTAAGAATGGTGATGTTATAGATGATTTGAGTAGAGCTCAATTTGATGATGCTTTATCAAAAAGAAAAGGATTAGTTTGGGATACTTTTTTTAATAAAGAGAATAAAGCAGCAAGCGGTAAGGCTTGGGCAACATTGATGGGTGTGCTTACTTTGCTTAGTATAGCGGAACAAGCAGCAACAAACGGTGGAGAAATAGATTGGTCTAAGGTTTCTAAAGATGCATTTAAAGGTGCGGGTGTGATTACTGCTTTTGCTATTACAGAGAAAGCAGTTTCTAATGTTAAATGGTTAGGGTCCACAACTGCTGCTTCTGCGGGCAAGTGGTCATGTGCTTTTTCTAGATCAACAGTTGTTGCTAGTTTGCTTGTTGAGCTTGGAATGAGCGTAGCAGAAAATGGTTCGGATCTTTTTGATAGTAATGCTTCCTCTGCTACTAGAAATAGGGCAGGCGGAGAAATTGCCTATGATGTTGCAAAAGCAGGTTTGGCCGGTTTCGCTAGTGTTTATGCAGTTGGTGCAATGGGCGGAGCCCCAGGATTAGTCGTAGTAGTGGTTGGGACTGTTGTTTATGTGCTTGTTGATTATGTAATAGATAATATAAGAGACCAGTTTTTTGACGAGCTTATTGAGGAAGCACATACACAGGGAATGTTTTATGAAAAAGCTGGGGTAGAAGTTGTTTATGAAGAAGAAAACAGACCAAAATCTGCTAAAAAAGAAATTAAAGCAAGAAAAATTGAAAACAAACAATTAAGAGCATATATTGCGAGAAAAGATGTTTATAATAGATTAAAAGAAGCAAAAATACAAAAGATTACAACTGGAAGTATTTATGATTTAAATCCACAAATAATAGAACAGATATTGACGGAGGTGTCTTCTTTGAAGGCAGAGAGAGTCTTGAATGTTGAAGTGCAGTTTGTTGCAGAAAATAAAGATAATGAAGCTCACAATATCATATATGAACTTGTAGTGAAAGATCCATTGAATGAGAGAATTTTACTTACAAAAAAAATCTATAATAAAAAAGGAATTAAAGTAAATTTTAGTAACTCAAGAGAAGCTATAATGCATGATGGTATGTTACAGACAGCTAACGGTAGTCAGTTGGGGGTGTCCGTTCGTAGTGATGGGTTTAACGCTCTAATGACAAATAATAATGGGACAAAACCTTCTGATCTTGCTGTACAGCTTCTGATGCAATCTTATAACAATGAAAAACTTTCCAAAGATTACATAATAAATAATTTTGGTGCAGACTTTTATGAGAAATTACAAAATGATAATTTCTATATTAATTTGATAAAAGCACTGAAAACAGGCAAGGCTATTGCCGTAAATGCAGCTATGACTAAGTCTTCTAGGCGCTCTTCTTATAGTGCAGGACCTGGTGGAATATCTTCTTTTACATATTCAGTGCACCCTAAGACATATCAGTTATTAGAAAAACTTTATCAAGAATTTTTAGATGATCATTATGATAGCGAAACAATAGACGATAAGTTAAGTAGATATAATATTTTAGACTTAGAAAAAGGCTATTCAGTATTAGTTCAAAATAATAATGACGAAGTTTCAGGTGTAGACTCTTTATCGCCAGTAGAGCAGGCTAAGTATTTAGCTTATGTTGGTGAGTTAATAGAGCAAAAAGTATTATTTGGCTCAGTGGATGCTTATAAAGAGGGCGATAAGTTTAGGTCCATTTATATACAATTTGTATACTTCCCATATGATACCGCTAAGCTTAAAGATGGAGTGTATGAACATGGTATTATGTTAAGAGATGTATATACGTCTGCAATGCATAGAAACAAGATGGAACGTTTCGGTAAATGGAATATTGAGAAGTTATATAATTCCTTTTCTTATGAGCAAAAAGAAGATTTTGCTAAATATATTATGAATAGAAATGATGTGTATGTTCGTGACACTGGAGGATTGCTCTTTCCAAGTAAGTATTACCCAATAGGCACATATTCAAAAGGGTCTGGTTATAATTACTTCAATATGCCAGAGAAAAGAAAAGATACTTTGGATGATGGTCTATATTACAAATATTCAGAGACGGAAGAAAGCGGTATTCTTTCTTTTTATCATGAGAGGCTTCAGCCTACATTATCTGGTTCATATATTCGTTCATGGGAAGAACGAAAAAATCCAGCAATTAACCTAGAATCATTAGTTTATCATGATAAAAAGGGTTTGTTTTGTGTTAAGGATAACAACGGTGAATGGGCTAAGAAGGATATTCAAGATGTCCTATTCGATTATATAGCACAAGCAGAGATGAAAGATGCAGTGACACCTGAAGATATGTTTTTGATTAGAGAAAATGCGACTATATATAGTAGATTTGATGATTCTTGTTATGATAAATATGGTGCATTAAAAATGCATGTTGTTATTAATAATTTGTCTCCAGTAGAGAAAAATGAATACGAGAAGTTTTTAAGCACAAAAGAAGGCAAGAAGCTTGTTGTCTCTAAATATCCTACAAAAATTGGAAATGAGGCAGCATTTAAAGAATTTATGAGAGTTTCAGCTATAAGAAAGTTAGAAGTACAGACACTCGATAAAACAGATTTCAAAACAGCTTTTCAGGTAATGACTGACGGTGAGAAATTAGAGTTATTAAAAGAAATGGAAGATAGTGGAAATTCATTTCTGAAAAATGAATTAGGATTAACCGCTAACAATTTAGAAAGTTATTTTTCTCTTTCTTATGAACTAGGTCAGCTAGATATTCAATTAAATTTAGCAGTTTCTAAAGGTAATAATGTGAAAAAATTATTAATTCTTCATAAGATGTTAACAAAGGGAAGAGATGATGTGTTTCAAGATTTTATGGATACATATAAATTGGTCTGTTCTAGTTATGTAACCAAATTGTCTTCTTTAAATCAGTTAGAATTAGATGAAGAGTCATTTGAATTGATAGAGGATATGTTTGGTGAAAATTTCCCTGAGCTGGCAAAGCAAGAAAAGACGGGGCGACGTATCGTGGCTAAAGTAATACGAGACGTTAAGCAATATGTTAATCAAGGTGATTTTCCTGATGATATTACATTGGAGCAATTCAAAATTCATTTAAATAACGGGGATAGTGAAGGAAAATATCAGCTAGATTCAATAGCCGTAATGCTGTTTGTGCTTGATAATGGTTTGTCTAATATAAGCTTGTTAAATGAGCGAACTCTTAGGGTAATGACTTTAGAAGATGAGGATGCTAGAGAAGATAGAATGAATTTGATTTCTAGTATGAACGACGAAGAGGCTGCAGAATATTTACCAGAAGAAATAGCTAGGCTTTTATCTATTTTTGAGAAAAAAGGTGAAACATATATTAATGTCTTTTATGAGCTTGATAGAAAGAATGATTTAATACATCGTTTTGAAATGCTGAACTATATGATTAATAGATTGATTGGAGCAGATTTTTCGCTTTATGAAACTTATCAGTCTAGGTTTCAGCGAGTAATATTTGATGTTTCGTTAATGACAGAGAGTAAAAAAGATAAAGTTATTACTGCTAAATTGTCTGGTTTGTTGGATGCGGCAAAAATGAAAGAAGCCTTTGTTTGGTGGAAATTGTTTGATGATTTAGGATATTTGGAGCAAGTAAAATATAAGCTAGAAGACGTTGATAGGTCGGATAAATCAGATATAGTTTCTATTATAAATGATTATAGAGAAAGAAAAGCTTCCGGAGGAGTATCTGAAAAAGAATTTGCTGAATTGTTTGAGCGTACAGAGATGAAAATGTCGTCTACGCCAACTATGCTAAGGGGAATGGCAGGAATATCAAGTTATATCTCTTATCCAGTTAAAATTGATTTGAAAAGATATATGTATAGAATCATGTTTGAATGTAAACATGATTTTCAAGATAGATTGGCAGTAGAAAATTGGGCAGATATTGACCTGGTAATGTTAAAGGATGTATATAATGATTTATCAATGGAGAGAGAGGCGTATGAGTTTTTAAGCAAGACAGGTACAACAGTGGAGAGTTACATAGAACGTATTTATCTAATAGAAAGTTTGGCTGAAAAAGGGTTTATAATAGATAAGGATGATGTGGTATTTGTTTATAGCGAGTTAGCTAAACTTATTAAAACAACGTCAGCAGAAGCTTTAGCATATATCTCAGATAGCCAAGAAGTTAATCAGTTAAGAGCGGCTGTTGCTGTAGATAAAGATGCAGATGTATCCTTATTATTACAGGATGATAATTTGAAAGATAAATTTGCTCAGATTGGTGGAGAAATGTATGCTAAAAGGAGAGGAATAGCATTACAGCATTATGCTGCTACTCTTTTAGCTGAAAAATAAAAAAATAAGTGGGAATTTATTAAAAACCTTACGATATATTAACAAAAGAAGATAATATCGAAAGGGGCGTGATCGCAGAAAGATCAACGACAGTTTAAGATACAAGGTAAGATATTAATAAAGAATTAAAAATCAATTAGGAGGAAATTAAAATGGCAGGAAATATGAATGTAAGAGCAAATGTAGCTAGTCAGGCTAATCAAACAGGTAATCTTGGGAATGTTGGAAACAAAGCAGGAGATGGTAAAACAATTTCTACTTTTAATGAGGTTACTGTGGCAAAGCCAGCAGTAGCAGTTGCTACTGCAACAGAAACTGTAGGTCCATCGTTCGGACTTCCAGGCGCACAAGCTGACGCTGGTGACGTTGTATTAGCACAGGCAGCATTAGAGGTTAAAGTAGGAGAAACTACTTATAACTTTGAAGGATTAAATGAATCAAAAGAAGTAAGCGTAACAGCTGTTTTAGAAAATGCAAAAAATGAAGCAGAAGCAGATGCTGGGTTAAAAACCCTTGGTTTTTCCCCTACAGAAATCGTTGCAGCTAAGTAAACAATAGTTTTAGTATTGAATTATGAGTTAAGCTGGGTCAGAATAATAAAGTCTGTCTCAGCTTAATTTTTTTATGGGGGTAAATTTTGGTAGATTTTAATGAATTAGAACAAAAATACACAAAAGCTTTTTCAAAGATAGTTTTTAATGAAAATGTACCAAAGGGAAGTATTTCCATCGAAGAAATACTTAAAAAGAATAAAGCAGCAGATCCCCAAAAAATAATAAGAAAATTAAAAGACATAATAGAAGCAAGAGTATACTCTACCGTTTATTATTATGCTTTAGTCCAGTATAGGATGATGGAAGTATCCGGAGAATGGACAGAGGCCGGTAAAGATAGAGTTAAGACAGCATATATGTATTTGCTTTTAAATATTTCACTAGATAAAGATTTTTCAATGGCAGATTATGATAAGTTTGATGCCAAGATAGCGGAAGAGTATAAAAGATATGAGCTAATAGGTCTTAATAAGGACCAATTATCCAAGATTATGGATTATCCAGAGATAACAATACTAGGTGAAGTTTTCAGACAAAATCAGACAAAAGATATTAATAATATTCTTAAAGCCGTAAGTTCTCCTAGAAGAATAATAATGGGATCTACTGGAGAGAGCAAATCTATAATATTTGGAGCTGTAGATCATATAGAATATATGAAATATGATTTGTACTATATTCATAAAGAAGACATTAGGACTCCGAATTGTGTTCATTATATAGTTGCAGTAATAGAAGATGACCAAATTGCTGTTAGAGAAGAGGTTTGTAAATATATTTTCCTTAAGAAATGGAAGACTGTCTCTGAGGGTGATTTGTTTTTTATGAATTACATGTCTAGCATGCCAGAGCATAGTATTGCCGAAAGCATAAAGAAAAGAACTGTAGATTGCTTTATGATTGACCGTGATAATACTTTAGAAGAGTCTCAACAGGATTTTGTTAACCTTATGAAGGAAAATTTTGTATGGCATGAGTTAGCTCATGATGCTTTAGAAGATACAGATATCAATGATATGGAGCTTGCAATTGTAGATGGGCTTACGACAGTAAAAGAAAACTTTCTTTCTGTTTTACAAGAAGTAATGGTTGAGTGGTATCCAGAGCATAATGGAGTAAAAGGCCCTCTTAAGAACATTGTAGATACTGCATTGAAACAAGATAAAAACAAAGCAGATGTAATGCTCAATATGTATTTAAGTGATGCTTGGTTTCTTGATACAGATACAAAATTCATGTTTCCATATACTTATATAATGTTTGCGTTGATACAACCATTCATAGAAGAAGATGGGCAATTTGATTACACCAAGATGTACGCTGAATTTACTAAAGTATATAAATTTCTTGCAGATTGGTATAAAGAAACATTGTCGGATATATATGTTCAGTTAAAAAAAATATCTTATACGGATAATGGTAAGAAAAAAAGTTATGTGGATTTAGAAAAAGACATCAATCAGATGATGGATCTTTATGAGAAAAAAGTAATCAAAAAAGAGAGAACTGAGAAGAAGAGAATTGGTAACTTTTGGATTAATTTTTTCACTCAACTTAAAATGAAAGATATCTCTAGTTTGAATAGTGTTTTTACATATTTAGAAGATAGAGAAAAACAATTGTATGAAACATTAAAAACTATGTTTATAAATGACGAAAAAGGGGAATATTCTAATAAAGAGATAAAAGAGTGTATCCTAGATTCTATGCAGAAAAAAGGATTCAGATTAGAGTTATGAAATGTATAAAATACTGTCGTTTAAAAACTTTAGCAATCGAACTAGTTTAGATAAAGGGGATACCCTTTTATTAAATTTCGCAAAATCATATTTAATTTTCTTCGAAGACGATATATGTAGTAGTTATCCCGAAATCTTTTTTCCATTAAATAATGGGATGTTTGTTCTTAATCCAAATAAAAAAACTTCAGACATTACTATTTTGCCAAACGACATGTTGGTAAAAGTTATTACAGAAACCAATAAGAAATCAAATGTGCTAGAAGGGGCTAATTATAAGCAATTTGCAAACACACTAATAACTCAGCTTCAAGGTACTGAAGTGCTGGAAGCTAAAAATGTTTCGGTAAATGGTTTAATGCTATTTTTGAATGAGTTTAATGCGGATAGTGAAGTCCTTGTTTATAAGCTGTTCTCTGAGTATTCAGAAGCACGGATAAAGCCATTTCTTGAATCTTTTAATCGTAGTGAGTTATTCGATAAATGTTTTACTCAATCTAGCGAAGGATATGTTCGTCTTAATGATTCAGCATTAAGTGAGTTGGGTAAAGATGATGATCCCCAGCTTGTTGACGCATTTAAGTTTTGGAATAGCCAGATGAGCAAAACATATTTCACTCGGAGTGTTGGTGATAGTAGTGAAAACGTTGATACAAGTTTGTTGATGACAATGGCTAATAATCAGGGAGATTACCGAGTAGGGGTAGATTATTGGGTGCATAATCATCCATTGGGATTGAATGGCCTTAGTTCTGAAGCTATAGCAGAAGGGCATCAGTTTTCTATGCCAAATAAGAAAACAGGAGTAATGAAGACAGATGGTGGCTTTAATTTGCTTTCACAGATAGGTCAGACTGATTTAGATTCAATAATTGGTATCGGTTCTTTAGCAATACTGGTTTCTGATAAAGGTATATCTTTTGTAAATCAGAAACACGGCTTAAAGAATGATGAGCATGTGTTGGCACAACTAAAGTTTTCATTGGTTAAAAGAGATGTGTTTAAGTATTTACGGGAACAAACAGATCTTAAAGATTATCAGATAAACGTACTTGTGAATAATCTAGCAAAATATATACTAGGCAAGGTTTCTATTGAGAAGCTTAATAAGGTATTAAATAGGTTTGAGTTTGCGCAAAGGGATTCTATTATTAAAAATTTGCAAAACATAAAGTCTTTGAAAATGGAAATGGACATACCTACTGATTGGGAATATCGAGAAGTTACTGCTTATGAGAAGGGGCTTAGAACATATTTTGTTTCTAATGCAAGATTAGAAAGAATGGACAATCAGACAGATGGGGCTTTTTCTAAGTATGATATGGAGATGGCTATTCAATTTATGTATTTAACTGGAGCTGTTCAAAGAGAAGAGCTTTATAACGCATATAAGAATGTAATTGGTGATAATGAGAAGTTAATGGATCAATATTCTGATTTTATTAAAGATTTAGTCCAATTGTCAAAGGCTGCAAGTATCGAAAAAGCAGAAGCACAGGTAGCTCGCATTAAACTAAAGATAGCATCCCTTTAATGTTATAATAACCCCATGACAAAAGCATTGGTTATTCTTTCAGGCGGACAAGACTCCACCACAGCCTTATTTTGGGCAAAGCAACAATTTGATGTTGTGGAGACTATTACATTTGATTATGGACAGAGACATAGGATAGAGCTAGAGTCTGCAAAGAAAGTAGCAGAAATGGCTGGAGTTCCGCATAAATTGGTTGAGGTTAGTAGTATAAAAGCTCTAACAAATACTGCTATGATTAATGATTCTGAAATTACCACAAATACTACTACTGGATTGCCTACAACTTTTGTTCCTGGCAGAAACCTTATATTTGTAACGTTGGCTGCTGCTTATGCATACGAGAAGGGCATTAGCTCGCTTATTATTGGTGTTTCGCAGGTAGACTTTAGCGGATATCCCGATTGTCGGAAAAACACCATGGAATCGCTAGAGAAGACCATTTCGTTAGGAATGGACTATGATTTTAAAATACTTACACCTCTTATAGATAAAGATAAGAAAGAAACAGTGCTATTTGCTCAAGAAGTAGGCGCATTAGAGGCTTTAGCTTATTCTCATACATGCTATAAAGGACAAGTCCCTCCGTGTGGAGAGTGTCCTGCTTGTCAGCTTAGAGCCAAAGGTTTCTTAGAAGCTGGCATCCCAGATCCATTATTGATTTAGTTCCCCCTTTATAAGGGGGAAGAGCTCTATAGAGCGAAGGGGGATTACTTTGATTTTGAGCAATTTCCTGCTTTTCACCATTCGCTTTTCACTATATACTATAGCCCATGCTTAAAAGAACAATAAATTGCGGAAAGCTTAGAAAATCCGATATCGGTAAGGAAATAGTCCTTAATGGTTGGGTAAATAGAAGACGTGACCACGGTGGCGTTATTTTTATAGACCTTAGAGATCGTTCTGGTATTGTTCAGATTACATTTGATTCTTCAAAAGCAGGTCTTTCTCATCATTTAGCCGAAAGTATTAGAAGCGAATTCGTACTTGCTGTAAAAGGACAAGTAATTGCTCGTTCAGAAGATACTGTTAATTCAAATATGGATACTGGTGACGTTGAAGTAGAGTGTACAGTTGTAGAAATACTTAACGCTAGTAAGACTCCTGTGTTCAGTGTTTCAGATGACGAACCAGTAGATGAGAACTTGAAATTAAAATATAGATATCTAGACCTTAGAAAAGAGAGCTCTTTAAATAAGTTTAAGGTTAGGCACAATGCTGTAACAGCTATTAGAAATCACTTAAATAAAGCAGAGTTTTTAGAAGTAGAAACTCCAATACTTAATAAGAGTACTCCAGAAGGTGCTAGAGATTATCTAGTTCCTAGTAGAGTTAGTCCTGGTAACTTTTTTGCATTACCTCAATCTCCTCAGCTATTTAAACAATTGTTGATGGTTGGTGGGTTTGAGCGATATTATCAGATTGCAAAATGTTTTAGAGATGAAGACCTTAGGGCAGATAGACAGCCTGAATTTACTCAAATAGATTTAGAGATGAGTTTTGTAGACCAGGATGATGTGATTGCAACAACAGAAGGAATGCTTCAGGAAGTATTCAAAGCAATTGATGTAGATGTTAAATTGCCAATCAATAGAATAGATTATGATGATGCTATCAATTTTTATGGTAGCGATAGCCCTGATATGCGTTTTGGTTTTAAATTAGTAGATATAACAGATATAGCAAAGAATTTAGAATTAAAGGTTTTTAACGCAGTTGCTAATGGCGGTGGCTTAGTTAAAGGTATAAATATTAAAAATGGGCATGCTCTTAGTAGAAAGAATTTAGATGACCTTATTGAGTTCTCTAAAAAACATGGAGCAAAAGGAATGGCTTGGATTACTGTTAAACCAGAATCAGCTGATGATATAGCTAAATATGAATATACTTCTCCTATTGTTAAGTTTTTCTCTGATACTCAGATTGCAGAGACAATGCAGAGATTTGATGCGCATCCTGGTGATGTTCTGATTTTCATTGCAGATTCGGCAGCTGTAGCTAATGATGTATTGGGTAGACTTAGATTAGAAGTAGCAGATGTGTTAAAAGTAGAGCCAAAAGAAAAGTATTCATTTGTATGGGTAACAAAATTCCCTATGTTTGAAAAAATTGAAGGAAAGCTTAAAGCATTACATCATCCTTTTACTAGACCAGACGTAGACGATATCAAAGGCCTTGAAGGAGATCCATTAGATTTATATTCAATAGCCTATGACATAGTCCTTAATGGTTGCGAAATAGGTGGTGGTTCTATTCGTATTCATCAACCAGATATGCAATCAAAGATTTTGGATATGATGAACATTAGTAAGGAAGAAGCAGAAGAAAAATTTGGGTTTCTTATTACGGCATTAGAATATGGCGCTCCTCCACATGGTGGGTTAGCACTAGGGTTGGATAGACTTATTATGTTAATGACAGATAGCCAGTCTATTAGAGATGTTATTGCATTTCCTAAAACACAGAGTGCGGGTTGTCCATTATCAGATGCACCTGGAGAAGTTTCTCCAGAGCAGTTACGTGAGCTTAGATTAAAACTAAGACCTCTTCCTACTCAAGAATCATAGAATTCGAAGTGTATACTTTTGTATACTGCGGGTATTCCAAAATTATCAAATTATGAAATAAATGCCTCTTTTTAGTGATTATTCCATGTTTTGGACACGTTTTGGACACAAAACGCAAAAAATAGATACATCCCGGACATATAAAAGACATTTGCCATTGTATACCACATGAGCAGGTTGTATAATTCACACATAAATAGAATATATATATATTTATAAGATAGGGATGATCATGGCAGAAACTATAAAAAGAAAGATTCAATTTAAGTATTATGCACCTGAAGCAAAAGAAGTTTGTTTGACTGGTAGTTTTAACAAATGGAATCCTATTAAGAAGAAGATGAAGAAGAATGATAGAGGTGAATGGGTTATACGTGTTGTTTTATCAGAAGGAGAACACATTTATAAGTTTGTTGTAGATGGCGAATGGGTTAATGACCCTGGAGCTGAGCGATACGTAGAGAATGGGGTAGGCGGTTTAAATAGTAGTAAACTTGTCTAATCCGAAAGGGGTAAAAAAATGATATACGAAGAGGACCAGTTACAGAAGCTAACCAAGTTTGAGCTATTAGATATAGCAACAGAGTTAGATGTTAAATATAGAACAAGAATGGCTAAGCCTAAACTTGTGGCATCTATCTTAGAAGCAATTGCTGAAAAGAAGAAGGATTTTGATCCTAAAGCTGAAGCAATGCTTGGTGAGCAAGAAGAATTATATAAAACAGATATAGAGTCTTCTCAGGAACGTGAAGATGTTTCTGCTTCTAAGTATACAAAAATTGAGAAAAAAGAAGCTGCTACTGATGAGCCTGCAGAATATGTGTTTAACCCTTTCGACACTATGGACGACCATCATCAGATTCCTGACTTCTATGGTGAAGATAAAGTTGTAGCTATGATCGTAGATCCTACTAATATCCATATCTACTGGGAAACAACTCATGATACACAACAACGACTTTTGTCAGAAGCAAATGCTGCTGGTAAAGGATTTGATCTTATTCTTAAATTACATGATGTTACAGATGTTGCATTTAATGGCAGTAATTCTTGGAGTGAAGAGGAAACTAATGTCGGATTCGCAAAACGTTGGTATTTTGAAGTAACTGCAAATAGAAGCTATTGTGCTGAAATTGGCATGAGAATCCATGGTGAAGCTAGCTTTATCAAGATTGCCAGGTCAAATATCATTAATACGCCTAGAGACACTGTAAGTGATTTCTATGACGAAGAGTGGATGATGATTGATTTCAATAATAATAAGACTACGACTACTAGTATCTATAGTGAGATGTATAGATTATCTGGTGGTTATGAAATTAATAGATATCAACTAAATTCAGAGTTTATTACTGAAAGAACACAAAAACCGTATTCTTTCGAATTGCCCACAGTTAGTCTTAGTTCGGAATCTTTATCATCACAGATGATGGTTAGAAAAAATAAAGACTTCTGGTTGTGGGTTGATACAGAGCTTGTTGTTTACGGACAAACAAAGTCTGATGCAAAAGAGCTAACTATCAATGGAGAAAATGTAAAGTTGGATGATGAAGGAAGATTTAGGCTACATATGGCGCTTCCAAATGGCGAGTATCCTTTTCATGTTAAGGCAGTTTCTAGCTGTGGAGATATGGTAGAAGAGGTAACCCCTAAGGTATTAAGAGTTACAGAGCTAGAAAAAGTTAGAACGAAAGGATAAATTAACAATGGAAAAAGGATATTTAGCACTAGTACTGCATGCGCATTTGCCTTATGTAAGACACCCAGAATATGAATCCTTCTTAGAAGAAGATTGGCTTTATGAAGCAATAACAGAGACATATATTCCATTGTTAAACATGATGGATAGATTAGTTAATGATGGAGTAGATTTTAGATTAACTATGTCTATTACACCTCCTTTAGCTAGTATGTTTGCTGATGAAGTTCTTCAGAATAGATACATTCATCATATAGAGAAGCTTATAGAATTAAGCGATAAAGAGATATATAGAACAAGGAATTTGCCTGATTTTCATGAGACAGCAAAGATGTATAAAGGCGTATTTATGAATAGTAGATATGTTTTTGTAGAAAAGTATCAGAAGAATCTTATTAATGGATTTAAAAGATTTCAAGACATGGGTAAGCTAGAAGTTATTACATGTACTGCAACTCACGGATTTTTGCCATTAATGGAAAATAAAAGAGAAGCTGTGCATGCTCAAGTACAAGTAGCTGCAAAGGATTATAAAAGACATTTCGGTAGAGGACCTAGAGGTATTTGGTTAGCTGAATGCGGATTTAATCCAGGAGATGACGAAGAGCTAAAGAAAGCTGGAATTGATTTCTTCTTTACTGATACTCATGGTGTTTTACACGGAAACCCAAGACCTAAGTATGGAGTATTTGCTCCTGTGTATACTAAGAGTGGTTGTGCTGCTTTTGGTAGAGATATGGAATCATCTAAATCTGTATGGAGTGCTGAAGAAGGTTATCCTGGAGATGCAAGATATCGTGATTTCTATCGAGATATTGGATTCGATTTGGATATGGACTATGTTAAGGATTACATCCATCCAGATGGAATTAGAAAACATACTGGTATTAAATATCATAAAATTACAGGTAAGACAGATACTAAACAGCCGTATAATCATTTTGCAGCAAATGCAGCAACAGCAGATCATGCAGCGAACTTTTTGTTTAATAGAGAGAAGCAAGTAGAGTATTTGTATGATGTTATGGGTGGCAAGAAGCCTATTATCGTTTCACCTTATGATGCAGAGCTATATGGTCACTGGTGGTTTGAAGGTCCTAAATTTTTAGAGCATTTAATTAGAAAAACTTACTATGACCAAGATACAGTAAAACTAATTACTCCTTATGAGTATTTGCAAGAAAACCCTACAAATCAGGTGGTAACACCAGCAATGTCTAGCTGGGGCAACAAAGGTTACAACAATGTATGGCTAGAAGATAGCAATGATTGGATTTATCCGCATCTTCATCAATTATCAGATAGAATGGTTGAGCTTGCTAATAAGTTCCCTTCAGCAGATGGAACATTACGAAGAGCACTAAATCAAGCAGCTAGAGAACTTTTATTAGTTCAAAGTTCCGACTGGGCTTTCATTATGAAGACAGGAACTATGGTTGAGTATGCTAATAGAAGAACAAAGAGCCATATTACTAGATTTAATAATCTTTATGAGATGATTTTGGGGAATAAACTTGATGAAGCTTACTTGGGAGATATCGAATACAAAGATAATATTTTTCCTGAAGTAGATTATAGAGTTTACTTAACATCTAATTTAGATAAATAACTTATCGTTTTTTGAAACTATGGGATATTTATCTGCCTAGATATATAATTTATTAAGAGGGGATTTATTATGAAAATATTATTCGTAGCTTCGGAGGTTGTACCATTTGCAAAAACAGGCGGTTTAGCTGATGTTGCAGGTGCATTACCAAAAGAGCTTACTAAACTAGGGCATGAAGTAGTAGTTGTAATGCCTAGATATAAAAATATCGATAAAGAGCAGATTAAAGCAGAGATTGCTTTTGAAAACTTAGAAGTTCATGTTGGGAAGAATGCTCTGAATGGAGCTGCGTATGTAGCAAAAGTTCCAGGATCAAAGACTCCAATATACTTTATAGAGAATAATGATTTGTATGATAGGGATGGTCTTTATGGTGAGAATGGTGCAGATTATGCTGATAATGATGATCGATTCGTTTATTTTTCTAGGGCTGCTTTATTATTAGCAAAGAGAATGAATTGGAAACCAGATGTTATTCATTGCCATGATTGGCAGACAGGATTAATTCCTGCTTACTTAAAAGAATATTCCAAGATTGACCCATTTTTTCAAAATATAAAAACATTGTATACGGTACATAACCTTGCATACCAAGGAGTTTTTGATAAAAAGTTAATGGAAAAGATAGGACTAAGTTGGGATTATTTTTCAGTAGATAAATTAGAGTTCTGGGGTAAAGTTAATTTCATGAAAGCAGCATTATGTTTTGCAGATAAAATTAATACAGTAAGTGAAAGGTATAGTAAGGAGATTCAGTCAGATGAATACGGTTGTGGATTGCATGGAGTTCTTTCTAATAGAAAAGAAGACTTAGTTGGTATTCTTAATGGCATAGATTATTCAGTATTTTCTCCTTCTAAAGATAAGTTGATTGCCAAGAAATATACTTTGGCAACAATTGAAAAGAAAGAAGATAATAAAAAAGCTTTATTAAAACAAATTGGGCTTAGGTCTAGAAAAAATACGCCTGTATATGGCATAGTTTCTAGATTAGCTGAACAAAAAGGATTAGATATTCTTTCAGATATTATTGAAGAATTCTTACAAAAGAATGTGCATGTAGTTATTTTGGGTACAGGAGATCCTAAATATCATGAGAGTTTAAAAAAACTAGAAGAAGCATATCCAACAAAATTTAGAGTAATTTTGAAATATGATGCGGCTTTAGCACAATTAATCTATGCTGGGTCAGACTTCTTTTTAATGCCTTCAAGGTTTGAGCCATGTGGGCTTGGACAATTAATTAGTCTTAAGTATGGAACAATTCCTGTAGTTAGAGAAACGGGAGGTCTTGCAGATACTATTGTTGATTTTGATATGGCAAAAGATTTCGAACAAGATAAAGGTAATGGTTTTATCTTTACAGACTACACTGGTAATGCGTTATTGAAAGCGATGATGAATTCGTTAATGGTTTATCATGATGAGTTAGCATGGAAGAAGATTCGTTCTAATGCTATGACTTGTGATTTCTCATGGAAAGCATCTGCTAAAAAATACGTTGAGCTATATGAATCTATGTTTCAATAAATAATATTTCTTTAAATGTATAAAAAAGGCCTGCTGTTAAGCAGGCCTTTTTTTTTGTGAAGGGACGTCCTGGGGGAGACATCCCTTCTAATGATCACGCTATCTAAACGTTGGGGGGGGAAGAGGGGTGTTTAGATAACGTAATATATTTAATATATCGTATATTAAGAGCTGTTGTCGCAGTCATATATACCTAAATATTCTGTTTCTTCGGTGCATTAAAAAAGGAGCGTAGGGGGTACGCTCCTTTTAATTTTGCAATGTCTAAACGCTAAGGGGTGGGGGGGGGTGCGTTTAAACGATTGTATACTTGATTCGTTTGGCTTGCTTTACTGTTCCGCCAGGTACAACATCTCTGTTGTGGACATAACTTATGTTATAAAACTTTTTAGCTCCTTCTTTATGACTAAAGTTAGTATCATAAGAGTAAACTAATTTTTTAGGTTCGCTATTATTTGATGTGTTTTGTAACATCAATATGTTTCTTACTTTAGTTACAATGTTTTCTATTCTTTTTGACATCTAGCTCACCTTCTTTCTTTGTTCATTAATTTCTTTCTACGTAAATATATCGGGACTAAAATGAAATAATCCCATCGATATTTTCGCATATATTTGAATTTATATAGATTTTTTGATATAGGACAATGATTATAGGCTGTGCAAGCTTGTCTAAGCTATCCAATGAAAGGTATAATTACTGTAAGTAATTCATTTATAAAGGAGCAAATATGTCTGGACATAGTAAGTGGGCAAATATCAAACATAGAAAAGGTGCTCAAGATGCCAAGCGAGGAAAAGTATTCACAAGATTAGCTAGAGAGGTAATCATAGCTGCAAAAATTGGTGGTGCAGAATTAGAGAATAATCCAAGATTGCGTATGGCAGTTCAAAAGGCAAAGTCGATGAATATGCCTAATGATAATATTAGCCGAGCGATTCAAAGAGCCGTAGGTGGTGCTGAAGGTGATATTGAAGAAGTAACATATGAGGCTTATGCCCAAGCAGGAGTAGCCGTAATAATAGATTGCGCTACAGATAACAAGAATAGAACATTGCCTGAAGTCCGTAATATTGTTTCTAAATCGGGTGGTAATATGGCAGAAAAAGGGGCAGTTAGCTATATGTTTGCTCAAAAGGGACTTTTTGTTTTTGAAGAAAGCAAGGCAAATGAAGATCAAGTAATGGAAGTTGCTTTGGAATATGATGTAGATGATATTAAGGCAAATGAGGATGGTTCAGTAGAAGTAATTTGCGATCCTGCATGTTTTGCTGATTTGCAAGAAGCATTTATTGCAGCTGGGCTTGAGTCAATGAGTGCTGATGTAACTATGATTGCATCTGTTGAGGTTCCTATAGATCAAAAAGTGATTGCATCAAAGATACTTAGTTTGGTAAATAAGCTAGATGATCATGATGATGTTCAGAATGTATATCATAACGCGGACATCAGTGATGACTTGCTTGATCAGATGGTAGAAGAGGGATTGATTTAGTGGATGAGAATCTATCAATTGAGAGAGAGAAAACTCTTTTTGAGTCATTAGCCTATACTTTAAATATGACAGCAATCCAACAGTTAGGGAAAACGGATTCGTTACATAAAAATGTGAAACCAGATTTTTTAGCTGCTCAAGATACTTTAGATATACTAATAGTTTTACATAAAAAGACTGCTGGTAATTTATCAGAAGAAGAGTCTCGGTTTTTGGATAATATTATTGCAAATGTTACGAAACATATTGGAGAGATGCGGAATAGTCTCGAGATACTGGCAAATGCAGTAGAAATTGAGGTTCCAGAGGATTAGTATGCTTTTTATATATGGAGAAGAACGTTTTTTACTAAAACAAAGACTTGCTGACTTAAGAGATTCATTTATTGTCGAAAATGGCGAGCATTCTTATGAAGAATTCTCAACAAATGATCCATTAGAGAAATTTATTGATTCTTTTTCATCTATGTCACTATTTTGTACTAAGAAGATGATTGTATTTGAAGGTTTGCCAAAGATAAGAGATGGCTATGAAGATCATTTTCAAAAATTATTAGCAGAACAACAAACTAGTCATGAGATAGTGTTTGTTTATCAGGGTAAGCCAGATAAAAGAAAAAAGTTTGTTAAATTTTTATTAAAAAATTCTGATAGTGAGAATTTTGAACCTTTTAGTATTTGGAAGAAAAATGATGTTGTTTCTTGGGTTGTTAATAGAGAAAAGGAACGAAGTATTCAGATTGGTCGTTCAGAAGCAGATTTATTAATAGACTTAGTAGGAACTGATCTTTGGAGTTTGGAATCTAATCTTTTAAAGATGGAAACGTATATACTTCCAGAGAAGACTATCAATAAAGAAGTAGTGTCAAAGATAGCTACAACAAGTGAGAAGAGTCTGTTAGATATGTTCGAAGCTTTAAGAAAAAAAGATAAATCTTTATATTCATATATTTTTGGAGTGAAAAAACAAGAGGAAGTTATTGCATTGCTTGGAGGTTTAAGTTCTCACGCTAGATTAATCTTATTGCTTAAAACAGCCGATAGTAATTCCGTGGATAGCTTGGCAAAAAAGGCTGGCAAAAACCCGTTTTATTTAAAGAATTTAGTTAGAGATATTAGGAGTTGGAGCTTTTTAGAAGCAAAGAATTTCTTGTCAGACTTGCATCAGTTAGATTTTTCTATCAAGACTGGGCAAATGAAGCCATTAGCTGGATTAGCCATGGTTCTTTCAAGGTATGTTTAATTATGCGAAGAGAGATCGATCTTCATGGACTCTATGCAGAGCAAGCTGGACAGATCTTAGATAGAGAGATGCAATGTGCGCAATCAGCAGGAGTTACAGAACTGGTTGTGATTCATGGAAAAGGAACTGGTGTTCTAAGGGAAACAGTGATGAGCACTTTATTTTCTCATAAAAATAAATGGGTAGATATAATTAGAGGGGAAGATACCAATGAAATTGGCGATTCTGGTTTTGTTAAAGTAAGAATGAAATATAAAGAGATTCAAACAAAAAAATATAAACCAAAGAAAATAACAAAAATAATAGAGAAAACTGATAAGTCTTATGTAGATAAGGTAGATGAAAAAAAACAGAGTGGCAGACAAAAGTATTTAAAAAGAATGGTTAAGATTAGGGGGTAATGCAGATGAAATTAGCGATTATTGGTGCAGATGGGATGTTAGGTAGTGAGTTTGTTGAGTTATGTTTAGCTAAGGGCATTGAACATAGACCATTTCTTTTTCCCGATATAGATATAACAGATATTAATAGTTTAGTTGTTATAAAAGAATATGCGCCTGATGTAATAATAAATTGTTCTGCCTATACAGCAGTGGATAAAGCAGAGGATGATTTTGATGCTGCATATGCTGTAAATGGCGATGGTGTAAGAAATCTAGCAGAAACAGCAAAAGTGATTGGCTGTAAATTGGTCCATTTTTCTACAGATTATGTCTTTTCTGGTATCAGTTGTGAACCATATTTAGAACAAGAGGTTACTGCTCCAGTGAGTGTTTATGGAAAGAGTAAGCTAAAGGGGGAACTTGCGATAAAGGAAGTCTTAGCAGAAAAAGATTATTTGTTATTAAGAACTGCTTGGCTATATGGTAAAGGTGGTCCAAATTTTGTAAAAACAATGATAAAGCTTGCTGAAGATAGGGATGAGCTTAGTGTAGTTGACGATCAAGTGGGCAGTCCTACCTTGGCTTCAGATTTAGCAAAATGGACAATATCTTTGTTGGAGAGAAAAGAAGCAGGGACATTTCATGCTGTAAATAGTGGATCATGTACTTGGTTTAGCTTCGCAAAGAAGATATTTGAGCTTAAGGAAATTGATATTATTGTTAATCCAGTTTCTAGTAATGAATTCAAGACAAGAGCTGTTAGACCAGCTTATAGTGTGATGAATAATTTAAAGCTAAAAAAATCATTAAATTATCCTATAAGAGAATGGTCAGAGGCATTGTCAGAGCACCTTTTTGTGACTAATATATAAATATAGATTTTATTGATCTGGGGGGATTAGTGTCAATTATTAAAAAAGTCCTTAAAAGACGAATAGCTTGTTACCTTATTCCATTTTTATTAATGGCTGTATCTGTTGTTATGACAGGGATGGTTTCTATTAACTTACTTAATTCAGATAATGTAAATGTTGATGATATAGTTAAAAGTAAAGTTCATGAACAGTTAGATTCATTAGCAAATGTTTTAGAAAAGATTGATTCTACTGAAGACAAGGTACAGTTAATAAAAGATTTTAAATCTGGTGATAAGTATTTTTGGGTAGCAGATATGTCTAAAAACATGTTATATCATCCACTAGATTATTATATAACAAAGATTTCATTGTCAGAGTTTAAAGATCAAAAAGGCATCCCTTTCCTTAATAATTTACTGGACATAGCAATAGAAGAACAATCAGCTGATATTGTTTATTCTTCTTCATTAGATAAAGATACTGTAGTAAGAAAGGTAGCTGTTGCAAAAGTAGTAGGAGATATTGTTGTAGGTACTGACTCTATGTTGGAGGATATTCCTAGTAATCACATTTTGTTTGTGTTATTACTATTTGTTTCTGGGATTGGTTATATTTTAGCAATTGTTTCTTTTGTTGTTATTAGGAGAAGAAGAGTAGCGCATGATGTCGCTAATTTATCAAAGGAGATGACATCTTTATGTGATAATGTTGTTGGGTACAATCCTAAAGTTGAGTTGTTCGGCACATTCCTTCCAGTGAAAAAAGAATATTTAAGATTAGTTGAATATTTCCAAGACTTTGTTACAAGGTCTAGTAGTTTATCTGATGATTTACATAACAATTTGGACTCTCTAGAAAAGAATGTTAAAGAAATATCTTCAAGATTTCATAAACTAACAACGGCATTACTTGAGGTAGCAAAAGGTGCTATGTCGCAGACTGAACGATTGACTACAGTTGGGGGTGCAATAGCTCAGGTAGGCCTTAGTGTTACTAATATTAATGACAATGTGAAAGTTCAAAACCAAAGTGTGCAGAACAATACAACAGTCTTACAAAATACAAATCAGCTTATTCAAGCCTTAAATGAGAATGCTCAGATACAAAGAGATAAGATTGAGCTTACAAGTGAGAACATGAAAGGAACATTGGAAGCAGTTAATCAGATTAAAGATAACACTAAGCATGTTTATAATAGTTCTATTGCCTCATCTGAAGTTGCAGAAAAAGGGAAGATTAGCGTAGAGAATATATATAGAGAGATGTCTGACATCAAAACAATAGTACTTAATTCATCTTCTAAAATTAGTGATTTAGCTCAGTATTCAAGGAGAATACAAGATATTATTGATATTATCGATGATATAGCAGATCAGACAAACTTACTTGCACTTAATGCAGCTATTGAAGCTGCTAGAGCAGGAGAAGCTGGTGTTGGTTTCGTTGTTGTTGCGGATGAGGTAAGAAAGCTTGCTGAGAAATCTGGCAAAGCTACAAAAGAGATAGCTGATTTACTTTATACAATTCAAAATATCACTAAAGAAGCAGCAGATTCTATGGATAAGAGTAATGAACAGGTAGAGCATGGAGTTACTCAGACTGAGAATGCAAAAGTTGCATTATTAAATATTATTGATGCAGTTGATAATACTGTTAGTATGGTGGAAAACATCTATAGTTCGACTGAAACTATGTCCAGTAGTTTTGATAATGTAATGAGTATAACAGAACAGTTGTTCGCATCAGTTGATGAAAATTCTATTTCTATCAAATCATTAGCTGATTCATCTAAGGCTATAGCAGATAGTTCTAAAGATGTATCTGCGATATTTACTAAGAGTATTGAGGAGTTGGATCTAATAGAATCAAGTACCGGGCAGATGTTATTAGAAACAAAAGAAGTTGAAAATATTGCTCATGATAATAATTCTATTGCAGAAGAAGTTTCGGTTTCTGCTTTTGATCTTACTCAGGTTACAGATATGAATGTTAAATTAATTCATAATATTAGAGATCTTTCTAGAAAGTTGCAGGAAACTTTAGAAAGCTAACCTCATCCGGCTTAAATAATTGAGATTATTGAAAATATATGGAACAAGCCACCTTCTCCTAAAGGGAGAAGGTTTATGAATAATTCGTTTATATAGGATATTAACTAAACACTCTCTTTTAGGAGAGGGTGCTGATAGATTAATGTTTTAAGAAATTTTATAATTATCAGCGGGTGAGGTCACCACTGAACATAAGAGTCCAGGTTTATAGAACTAGTATCTTTTCTTAAGCTTTGTGTCGGTATCATTATTTTTATTAACGTACCATTTGTATTCGTATTTGCAAAAGTCTTTATAGCGGAAATTCTGCTATCTAATTGAACGCCAGTTAAGACACTAGATTCTTTGAAACAATATCCATTATTTGTTTTATTATTTTGTATTAATATTTCACCCCTACAAGAAATAATCATTCGGATAAGTGATATTAATCCTTTGCCTAAACTGCCAGTTTCTGTTGAGAATTTTTCTTGTGTGCTTTTGAGTATATCGTGTTTGAAACCAGGGCCTTCGTCTGTTGCTGTTATTAATATTCTTAGTTCATTAGCGTTTATTTTAATGTTGATAGGGCTATTGCTTGTGTGTTTGTTATTTTCAGCAATCATGGCAATAATAGTAGTTGCTGTTTTTGTGTGATATTTGCTGATTGGTAGTATTTTTTCAATAGAAGGTAATAGTTCTTTACCGTGTTCCATGAACTTTTTTGGTGAACTTCCGTTCAAAGCTGGTATTTGAATTGTTATTGAATCCATAGGGTTAGTATACACACCCTCCGGCTCCCTCTCAAGAGGGAGAGTAAAACAA
>CAYSAQ010000006.1:0-60972 GCA_964429235.1 uncultured Candidatus Marinamargulisbacteria bacterium | reverse complement strand
CATAGGGTTAGTATACACACCCTCCGGCTCCCTCTCAAGAGGGAGAGTAAAACAATAAGAAGCTATAGTTCTTTTTTTATGAATAATTATTGATTATGGAGTATGTTTTTTAAAATGGTCGGGGCAGCAAGATTCGAACTTGCGGCCCCCTGTTCCCAAAACAGGTGCGCTAACCGGACTGCGCTATGCCCCGACTTCGTTTAAAAAACGCTAAGTAATTGTATCTATAAACAGAGATATTGGCAAGAGTGCTTTTTTCAATTATTAACACTTAGTTTTCTAGACAAATGATACTATCAGAAGTAACATAGATAGAAATACATAATTAGGAGTGATCTTCATGCAAAAAAAGATTTTATTAACAGAAAAAGAGATGCCAAAGAAATGGTACAATATTCAAGCAGACCTCAGTGGTCCTCTTGATCCTCCACTTCATCCAGGCACATTAAAGCCAGCAGGCCCTGAAGACTTAGCTGCAATATTTCCAAATGCTCTTATAGAACAAGAAATGTCACAAGAGAGATGGATAGATATTCCTGAAGATATTATGGATAAGTTAGCAATATGGAGACCGTCTCCACTTATTCGTGCAACTGCTCTTGAAAAGGCACTTGGAACACCTGCTAAGATTTATTATAAATGGGAAGGAGTATCTCCAGCTGGATCGCATAAACCGAATACAGCTATTGCTCAAGCTTATTATAATAAAAAAGAGGGTATCAACAAACTTAGTACTGAAACGGGTGCTGGGCAGTGGGGTAGTTCTCTTAGTTTAGCTGGAAGTTTGTTTGGGATTGAAGTTTTGGTATACATGGTGAAATGCAGCTATGATTTAAAACCAGCAAGAAGGCTTATGATGCAAACTTGGGGAGGGAAGTGCATTTCTTCTCCATCAAATACAACTGTAGCAGGTAGAGCTATCTTAGAAAAGGATCCTGCTTGTCCTGGTTCATTGGGAATAGCTATTAGTGAAGCAGTAGAAATTGCTTTGCAAAATAAAGATACAAATTATGCTCTAGGTTCAGTTCTTAACCATGTTATTTTACATCAAACTGTTATTGGTCTTGAGTCAAAGGAACAACTTAAGAAAGTTGGGGATTATCCTGATGTTGTTATTGGTTGTGTAGGAGGAGGTTCTAACTTTGGTGGAATCGCTGCGCCATTTGCCTATGATAAGATTCATGGCACTCATAATCCTAAACTAGTTGCTGTAGAGCCACATGCTTGTCCTACACTTACTAGGGGGCTCTATGCTTACGACTATGGTGATACTGCAAAAATGTCGCCTGTAATTAAAATGCATACATTAGGGCATGATTTTGTTCCTCCTGCTATTCATGCTGGTGGTCTTAGATATCATGGAATGTCTCCAATCGTATCTAAGATGGTAAAAGATGGATTAGTAGATCCAAGAGCTTATCATCAAAATGAAGTGTTTGATGCTGCTATGCTTTTTGCAAAAACTGAAGGTGTTATAATTGCACCAGAGACATCTCATGCGGTGAAAGCTGCAATAGATGAAGCATTACTTGCAAAAGAAGAAGGTAAAGAAAGAACAATTTTATTTAATTGTTCTGGTCATGGTCATTTTGATATGAGTTCTTATCAGAAGTATTTCGAAAATGAATTAATTGATTATGAGTATCCAGAATCAGCAGTTAAGGCTGCGTTAGCAAACTTGCCTAAGGTTTAGCCAGTAACTAATCTTTTTAATTCTTCATCAGAAGGGTTTTTGATTATAGTAAATTCGTGTTCTTTGTCGACAGTTTTAAGCTTATGGCCAGTATGTCCTTTAGCAAAGTATTTAGCTTTTGAATCATAGAAACCAAGTTGCATTTTTTTATGTAATTCATTATCAAGTGGGAATTGTCCAGCCGATGGATCTACAACAATAGCTTCATCAGGAGGTGTGCAGTCAGTGCTTTCTAAATACACATGGACTATGTTTCCTTCTTTATCAATAATGTAAACTAATTCTAATTCTGGAAAAAGATCGCGAAAGTGGTCGGCTAAATCTTCACAGGTTCCTCTTCCAATATGATTATTTGGTATAATTTGACTACGTTTATCAATTATTGTTTTTGTAGGCACTTTAAGGTTATTAATAATAGTTTTACCCATGTATTTATTTGGATCATTATCTAATGATATTGTTTTTTTTCGCATAATAATTTTATGCCCAGGATGGGTGATCTTTAAACATAATGATGAGAGCTGGTTGTATTGATTTTAGATAATTTAGCGGGAGACGAGGCACCTTCGTAATCCTTGGGATTGCTAGAGGTAACAGTCAAACTCCTTTTGAAAAGCTCATGCAGTTAAAGCTGCGTTAGCAAACTTGCCAAAAGTATAAGATGATTTGAGTATTTTCAAATCAGCGATACATGTTATAATATTGTTCGCCTAGTTTGATTAACGGATTAGTTCGTTAAGTCACGAGGTGTTATGCGGGAGTAGCTCAGTTGGTAGAGCGTCAGCCTTCCAAGCTGAATGTCGCCGGTTCGAACCTGGTCTCCCGCTCCAATCTTTTTTAGGTTGGAGCAATTGTTTTTTAATGCGCCCGTAGCTCAGCTGGATAGAGCAACGGCCTTCTAAGCCGTAGGCCATACGTTCGAATCGTATCGGGCGCACCACACTACGCCTTTTGCATAGCAAAAGAGCTTCGAGTGGCAGGCCACATAATTGTGGATTAAAAAAATATGGTGGTTGTAGCTCAGTTGGTAGAGCCCCGGATTGTGATTCCGGTTGTCGTGGGTTCAAACCCCATCAATCACCCCATTTTTTTCAATTAATTATCTGCAGAAGACCATTCGTTAAAAAGTTCTATCATGATATCTTCTATTTCTAAAACTACTTCTAATTTTTTTGCTAGAGTCGGTGTTAGCCCTAATTCTTTGACTTTAATTAATATATATTCTCTTGCATCTTTTATCTGAGGTATAAGCTTATCTTTTGCCTCTAAATTTTCAAATAAAGATAGAAGTAGTGTTAATCCTGCACTAAAGTTGTTTATGCCAACTTTTGTAGATATAGTAAACTTATAGAGTATCCTGTTGTTATTATTGTGTTCCTTGTGCCATTTTCTTCTTTCCCCATGTGTAGAGAAATGGTCATCAAACAGGATTGGTTTGTTCATTGTTTTTATTATTTCTTGAAGCATACTCAGGTTGCTGCCACTTAATTTTTTAAACACATTTTGAAGTTTTCTTATTGGAAATTCTTTTTCAATATTTGGATATCTGCTTGGGACTATTTTTGTTTCAGTAATATTGAGTTGTTCTACAAAATACTGGATTTCTTCTTCACTGGCAAAATCAAATATATATGAGTGGTTTTCTCTTAGATCAGTCACTGTTACTGGTTGAGTATTTTTGATTATATCGTTGGCTAGTTTTTGATAATTTGTAGTATTTGTTTTATTTTTCATGCTCATTAGCATCTCTATTAAAGTAGCTTCTATTTCCAAAGATATGCCTATGCTTTCTAGTAATGTAGGCTCTTGTGATAGTGCTTTTGTAAGAGTTAATGTTTTGTCATAAGCTATTTCCACTGTTTCTTCGTGAGGATTCCCTATATGGGTGTTAAGATAAAAAATATTCCTCAAAACATCTCCCGCGAAGTCATTTACGTTGCTTTTAGAGCTATTTATTAGCATAAATAATTCATTATTATGTTTTATGTTATTTCTATACCATATTCTTTTTTCTATTCTAGATAACGGTCTTTCGTCTATTATCATTGGTCTGCTCAGTACTTCAAAAAGGTATTCAAGGGTTTTGTTTATCTTGTCATTATCAGAAGCTACTGCTTTTTTTACGTATATGAGCGATATCGCCTTGTTGTGTCTTGGTGATATTTTTAACCCTACTTTGCTTAGCCTGGCTATAGTTAATTCTAATTCTCGACCATCAGCCTTGAGGTCTATAATAAACCTATCACTATGTTCTGCTAGATTCTGAATGCTTATAGGAATAGCTTTTTTAATAATTTTGGTTGCTATATCTTGATAGTTTATTGATATGATTTTATATCGCATATATATATATCGAAAAAAGTTGGGAAAAGTCTCATCCTTTTGATATCATAATAGTTAATGGCGGGATTGTTTAAAAAGAACTTTTTATTTATATATTGTTGTCTTATTTTATTGGCAGCAACAATATACGTGTATTCAGATGTTCATGGTTTTGGTTATGTTAATTATGATGACAATGAATATGTTTCTGAAAACTATGCAATCCAAAAAGGAATAACCGTTGAGAGCTTACAGTGGAGCTTTACTGCAGTGCACTCTAATAACTGGCATCCAGTAACATGGGTCTCTCATATGATTGATTTTAGTTTATTTGGCATTAATCCAGCTGGGCATCATGTTATGAATGCTGCTATTCATATTCTTAATGTGATTCTTTTATTTATTATGCTCTATTTGCTTACAGGTGTGCGATGGCCTTCTTTAATAATTGCTGCCTTATTTGCGTTGCATCCTACTCATGTAGAATCTGTTGCTTGGATAGCTGAGCGTAAAGACGTACTTAGTGCTTTTTTTATGTTTCTAACAATTATTAATTATTGGCTTTATATAAAAGCTGATAATTTAAGTAAGTGGCTGTATTATTTTTTAAGTTTAGTCTTTTTAGCATTGGGCTTAATGGCAAAACCAATGTTAGTAACATTGCCTTGTGTTTTGTTATTATTGGATTACTGGCCATTAGATAGGATAAAGAATAAGTTATATATTGTTCTGGAAAAGATACCTTTTTTTATCTTAGCATTTCTTTCTAGTTATCTAACTTTTTGGGCTCAGAATAGTATGGGCGCAGTCCAGTCTGTAGACCATTTCCCATTATTGCTTAGGTTTCAGAATGCGTTTGTGTCAGTAGTTAAATACATGATGAAAACTATTTATCCACATCCATTAGTAGTGTTTTATCCATATACGGATTTGATTACTCCTATTTCTTTTATCTTAAGCTTGCTTCTAGTTGTTGGAATATCTTTAGCAGTTCTTAAGTACAAAGATAAAAAATATTTATTAGTAGGCTGGTTATGGTTTTTAGGTACTTTGGTTCCGGTTATTGGGATTGTTCAGGTTGGAACTCAAGCTATGGCTGATAGATATATGTATATTACAACTATAGGATTATTTATTATGGTTGTATTTTTAATAAAAGATTTGTTTCTCAAGAGAGAATCACGTCAGGTTCCTTATGCGCTGATTCTCGTATTATTAGTTGTTCTTTATATTCCTATAACAAAAAAACAGGTTTCTTATTGGGAGAGTCCTATCCAACTATTTGAACATCAATTGCAATATGAAATAGGGACTCCATTAATATTAAATAATTTAGCTCTTTCTTATAGTGAGAAAGGTAATACCGATAAAGCTATATCTTATTATCATCAAGCGTTAGAGATTAACCCTATTTACTTTAGTGTTTTAAATAACTTAGGTTCAGCATTGTCTGATAAAGGAGATATTAATGGTGCTATTAAATATTATCAAAAAGCTATTGATACTCAGCCTAATAATTCTTTAATTTATAAGACGTATAATAATATGGGTATAGCAGCGATTCATCAAAAAAGGTTTGAAGATGCCATTGAGCATTTCGAATTAGCGCTTGATATAGAACCTGGATATGATGCTACTTATAATAATATGGGTGTTGCTCTAGAGAGTTTAGGTCGTTTTGAGGATGCTATCTTTTATTACAGGCAGGGTATTTTAATAAATCCAAGAAATTCGGGTATGTATAATAATATTGGTTTAGTTTATGGTAAAAAGGGTGATGTTGATAAAGCGATAGATTATTTTAGAAGAGCTATTGAATTAAATCCGAACAACCAAACTGCAAAGGATAATTTGAAGATTGCGATAAGTTTTAAGGAGAAAAGTAATGGTTAAAGTTGTTGTCGTCCTTCCGGCATATAATGCTGAGAAAACATTGAGAGATGTATATGCTGATATTCCTGAGGGCTTAGCAGCAGAAGTTATATTAGTTGATGATGCTAGCTTCGATGGCACTGTGGCGTTGGGTAAAGAGCTAGGGATTAGTGTTTATAGCCATGCAGAGAATAAAGGCTATGGAGCTAATCAAAAGACTTGTTATGATGAGGCATTAAAATTAGATCCTGAGTATGTAGTAATGTTGCATCCAGATTATCAATATGATCCTAAAGCAATTCCAGTAATGATTGATTTATTAGAGCTTGGAGTCTGTGACATAGTTTTGGGTTCTAGAATTAGAAGTAGAAAAGAAGCATTAGAAGGCGGCATGCCACGTTATAAGTATTTTTCTAATAGGATGCTTACATTGTTTCAAAACATAGTATCTGGTCAGAATTTATCTGAATGGCATACGGGGATGAGAGCTTATAAGGCTGAAGTGTTACACACAATTAATTATAAAAAACAGTCTGATGATTTTGTTTTTGATTCTCAAGTTTTATTTAATTCATTAAGGCATAAGTTTCGGATTGGCGAAGTGCAGGTTCCTGTAAGATATTTTCCAGAAGCATCCTCAATTAATTTTGTGCGCAGTTGTCGATACGGTATTTTAACTGTTTTGGAAGCAGTTAAGTTTGCCTTGTTTAAGTTGTCCAGATAGATAAAAGTATTTATACTATATAGAGTGAGATTAGTAGGCGCTCGTAGCTCAGCTGGATAGAGCAACGGACTTCGAATCCGTAGGCCATACGTTCGAATCGTATCGGGCGCACCAATTGTTTCACGAGTGAGTGGTTTATGGTATACTAAATACGCAAAAATCATAGGTAAGCACCGCTAGCTCAGTTGGTAGAGCATCTGACTCTTAATCAGGCGGCCGAAGGTTCGAATCCTTCGCGGTGCACCAAGTATAGAGGGAATATGGAAAGCAGAGAACAGTTTCAGAATATAATTAATCTAATAAGAGAGAACTTTATTTATTTGATAAAAAGGTATTTTCTTTTCAGTATATTATTGTTACTCATTTTTAGTGCATTCCTAACTGCTATATTTGTTCTATTTGGATCATCAATAAGTGTAGGTAATCTTGCTTCATTTATTATTGGCGGTATTGTATCTGCTGTTTGTGCATATTTATGTTTCCCATTAGCTTTTAAATTAGTTAAGAAAAAAGAAGTTAGCTACTTAGATAATCCAAGTAAATTATTTAATCTTTATTATGGTATGGGGATTTTAATATCTGTCTTTATGACAATAGTTCCATTGATGGGATTAGTTGGGGTTTTTGTATTATATGGTTCGTTAGCTACAGTATATTATTTAATGGGTATAGCAATTGTTACTTTCTTTATGCAGATTGGTGGTGGATTGTTTGCAAAAGGAGCAGATATATCGGCAGCATTGATTGCAAAAGAGCATGCTGATGTAAATACTAATGACATTAGAAATGTTTCATCAATGGCTGATAAAGTCGGAGATTTCCTTAATAATGGATTAGCTATTAATTTCAATTTAATTGAAGTTTTTATTGGGATGTTTGTGGCAGTAATTCTCTATGTTGGAACATATTATATTAATGATAGTATTCCGATCGATGAAGCGTTAGTGCTTGTTGCTTATCCTTTTATTATTGGGATAGGAAGCATGATTATTAGCTTTGCTATAAGTTTTGTTTTTTGGTTTTTAAAAAGAAAAAATATTGTATCTGTTAGTTTAAAACCATTGCACGCAACATATTTTTCTATAGTGTTGATCGCTATTTATGTATATTTAGTATCAAAAGGAAGTGTATTGCCTTTGATAAATCTTAGTTCATTTTTAGGAATGCCTACAGCTCTTAGTCCTTTTATATGTGTTGTCATGGGAGTTGTATTCGCCTTAATTATAGGGATAGTAACTGATATTTATACTGCTGAATCTCATCAGAATGTTAGAGACAATGCTTATTTTTCTCAATATAGCCCAGTGCTTTCTATTTTTAATGGTATGTCTGTGGGTATGAAATCTGTGTATCTTCCTATTATTTTATCTTCAATATTTTTATTTATAGCATTTAAGATAAGTGATTTTTATGGAATTATTTTAGCAGGTATTGGGTTTGCTTCTATGCTCCCAATAATGGTAGCTTCATCCTTATCTGCGCCTTTTTTTGACACTATGAATGGAATAGTTCGAATGAATGAAAAAGGAGATGCCTATTTAAGTGATATTGAGAAAATGAATGTGGTTGGAAATAACCTTTCTGCAGTAAGCAAACATGCATCTTCTTATGCAGTATTGCTTATGGCTTTTTCGTTCTTTTTTTCTTTTGTTCATTTGTCTGGAATTAATTATCATAGCATTCCTTTGTTCCATCCGGTAATAATGGTGGCACTGTTTTTAGGTGGCATGTTCCCATATGTGTTTGTTTCTATTTTATTGCGTGCCTTATCTTATACAGTTACTGATATGTATAATGAATCAAAAGTGCAGTTGCAAGAGATTCCATATTTGAAAGAAGGTAAAACAACACCGGATTTAAGAAGATTCATTAGGATTCATGGAGTGCATATTATTAAAGATTTATTTATTCCAACTATTGTTATATTTTTTCTGCCTTTTTTAATAGGTAGATTCTTAAGTGTGGAAGTTTTAGCTGCATTTTTAATCGGATGTATCATGGTTTCCACTTTTCTTTCAATAAGCTATACTAATGCAGGTGCTTTACTAGATAATTCTAAGAAGTTTATTGAAAAAGGATTTCTAGGTGGTAAAGGTACTCAGCGATATGAGAATGCAAAAGAGGCAGATCTTTTTGGCGATTGTTTAAAGGATGTGCTTGGGCCAGCAATTAATGCTTTCTTAAAAGCAGTTATTTTAATAACAATAATTTTTGTACCAATTATAATATAGAAGGGAGATAGATTAATGGGTAAGATGATAATGGCAGGTAACTGGAAAATGAATAAAGATCTTGATGAGGCTGTGGCTTTAGTTGAAAAATTAAAGAAAAGTTTTAAAAATAAGAATAAAGTGGAGGTAGTTGTATGTCCTTCATTCACTAACTTGTCAGCAGTTAATGAAATAACTAAAGATACAGATATAAGTATTGGATCTCAGAATATATATACTGAAGATAAAGGTGCTTACACAGGAGAGATAAGTGCTTCTATGCTTAAGAGTGTAGGATGCAGATACGCAATAATCGGTCACTCTGAAAGAAGAGAATACTTTAAAGAAAGTAATGATTTCCTAAATAAAAAGGTTAAAGTAGCGTTAGAAAATAACTTAATCCCAATTTATTGTGTTGGAGAGACTTTAGAAGAAAGAGAAGCTGACAAGTACGAATCTGTAATCAAAAAAATGATTACAGAAGGTCTTGCTGGTGTTTCTGATGAAGATCTTAAAAAAGTAGTAGTAGCATATGAGCCAGTATGGGCTATTGGTACAGGCAAGACAGCTACTCCAGATCAAGCAAATGCTGTACACGTATTCATTCGTGGATTATTAGTAGCTATGTCTGATGCTACAGTAGCAGAGCAAATTTCAATATTATATGGTGGAAGTGTAAAGCCAGATAATAGTACAGAATTGATGGGAATGTCTGATATTGATGGAGCTTTGATCGGTGGAGCTGCATTAAAAGCGGATAGCTTTTTAGAAATAATCAATTATTAATAGGAGGATATAAGATGACAATTAGTTATACAGATTTAGGATTAGTAAACTCAAAAGATATGTTTGCAAAAGCAGTTGATGGTGGATACGCAATACCAGCATACAATTTTAACAATATGGAGCAGATGCAAGCAATTATTCAAGCTTGTGTTGAAACAAATTCTCCAGTTATTCTTCAGGTTTCAGCTGGTGCAAGAAAATATGCTAACCAGACATTGTTAAGATATATGGCGCAAGGTGCTGTTGAGTACGCTAAAGAGCTTGGAGGAGACATTCCTATAGTTCTTCATTTAGATCACGGACCAGATTTTGAAACATGTAAAGATTGTATCGATTTTGGTTTCTCTTCTGTAATGATTGATGGTTCACATCACTCTTTCGAAGACAATATCGCACTTACAAAAAAAGTTGTAGAGTATGCACATTCAAGAGAAAACTATGTAACAGTAGAAGGTGAACTTGGTGTATTAGCTGGAGTAGAAGATGACGTAGTAGCTGAAGAGCACGTTTATACTCAGCCAGAAGAAGTAGAAGAATTCGTAGCTAAAACAGGCGTAGATAGCTTAGCTATTGCTGTTGGTACTTCGCATGGTGCTTTCAAATTCAAACCTGGTCAAGACCCAAAGATTAGATTAGATATCCTTGAAGCAATAGAAGAAAAAATACCTGGATTTCCTATTGTTCTTCATGGTTCTTCTTCAGTTCCTCAAGATTTAGTAAAGATTATTAATGATAATGGTGGTCAGATGGCTGATGCTATTGGTATTCCAGAAGAGCAACTAAGATTAGCTGCTAAATCTTCAGTATGTAAGATTAATATCGATTCTGATGGCAGATTAGCAATGACTGCTGCAGTAAGAAAAGTATTTAATGATACTCCTGCTGAATTTGATCCAAGAAAATATCTTGGTCCAGCTAGAGAAGCATTGAAAAAAGTTTATAAGCATAAGAATGAAAATGTTCTTGGTAGTGCTGGTAAGGCATAGGAGGACAAGTTAATGACAATTAGAGATTTGTTAATAGAAACAGAAGAGCATAATTCCTTATTTGAGCAGGATATCAAAAAGATGGATATTCCAACTTGTAAGGTTTTTTTAAGCGGTAATGATGTTGCACCTGTAACTTTTGATAATGAAGGCACAGAGCTTTTCACAAAAGATACAATCAAGGTTAACGCTGAGTTTAAAAATACTGCTACTGCTTCAAAAAACATGGTTTTAAAATCTTCAGGCACTAATGCTGAACCAAAAACTGGCTTAAATGTTGCTGTTATGTTTTCTGGAGGCCCTGCTTCTGGTGGACATAATGTAGTAGTTGGTTTGCATAGAATACTAGGAGATAAAAATACATTATTTGGTATTAAAGCTGGACCCAAAGGTCTTTTAAAAGGAAATCTTTTTGAGATAACAGATGAAAGCATCTGTTCTGTAGTTAATACTGGTGGATTTGATTATCTTGGTAGTGATAGAACCAAAATTAAAACTGATGAGCAGTTTGCAAAAGTTAAAGCAACTTGCAAGAAGTTCGACCTTAATGCACTAGTTGTAATTGGTGGTGATGACTCAAATACGAATGCTGCAATTTTAGCAGAGTATTTGTTTGATTCTGGAGTTCAAGTAATTGGATGTCCTAAAACCATTGATGGTGATTTGCAAATTGGTGATTTACTTCCTATTTCTTTCGGATTTGATACTGCAACAAAGATATATGCTGAGATGGTAGGGAATATCCTTCAAGATACCCCATCATCAAGAAAGTATTGGCATTTTATAAAGCTTATGGGGAGAAGTGCTTCTCATGTTGCTTTAGAAGTGGCATTGCAGACTAAACCAGCTGTATGTTTGATTTCTGAAGAGGTTGAAGCCAGAGAGATGTCTTTGTCTCAGATAGTTGATAATATCGCAAAGGTAGTAGTGGATAGATCTAAAAACGGCATGGATTATGGAGTAGTACTTATTCCAGAAGGCGTTATTGAGTTTATTCCCGAAATGAAGTCATTAATTGCTGAACTTAACGATAAAGTTGCTGAGTTCGGAGATATTTTGGCTAAGAAGGATAAAGAAGAGAAGCGTGATTTTATTTATCAGCAACTTTCTGCTGACAATACCAAGCTAATGGCAACATTGCCAGACTATATTGAGGATATGTTACTTGCTGAAAGAGATTCTCATGGAAACCTTCAGGTTTCTTTAATCCCTACAGAAAGACTTATTATTGATATGGTAAATAGAAGAGTTAAAGAATTAGATTCTGATGTTCCTTTTAAACATCACAATCATTTCTTCGGTTATGAAGGAAGATGTGGAGCTCCAACTCTTTTTGATGCGGCATATACATATAACTTAGGACTTACTGCTGGCTCATTAATCCTAGCTGGCAAAACTGGGTATATCGCTGCTATTTCTTCTTTTGATAAAGAAGCACAGGTTGTGGGTCTTCCATTACCTGGATTGCTTAACATTGAGAGAAGACATGGTCATGATGAAATGGTTATTGAGAAAGCTTTGGTGAAATTAGATTCTCCAGCTTTCCAATTCTTTGAGTCACGTAGAGATGATTGGGCTAGTTCTGACCTTTTTAATTCGCCTGGTCCTAGACAATTATGGGGCCCTTCAGCGAACCAGATGCCAATGACAGTGGCGCTAAATAGAAATTATTCTTCATTAATTTTTAATTATTAAAGGCATAGCTCTCTTTTTTATTGCAAAACAGCATTAGAAAAGGGAGCTATCTTTTTCCTTGCATCCCTTGTGCATCCTGCCTTTTGATATTAAAATTTAATAGTGCATATAATAAAAATCAAACAAGGTAATTTAGTATGAAAAAACGGTTTATATATCTAATTTTGGGGGTTTATCTTCTATTTATAGTTTCAATCCCTTTATTTTACTTCTTTTTTTATGGCCCAACACAAAACTATCGTTGCTCTGTAGCCGTTGATACAAAGAATCACTACTTCTTTCTTATAGGTGATGAGTTTGCTTTAGATCAAGTAGTTGTTAATGATAAAGATGTTGCATGGCAGAAACAAGATGATGTTTTTCGTTCAGTAAATATTGATTATAAAAAGAATAAACTATATAGATTGTTCATTAGAGACAAACAAGATAATTTTATAGATCTTAATTTACGGTTCCCTCAGGCAGCATTATTAGATAAACAACTTGTAGATTTGTCTTGTGAGACATCGGTGGTTAACCCTACGATGACGGTTAATAAAAACAAATTATCCTTTTTTGAAAATAAAATAGATACAGAATATGTTTTCTCTAGTAAGAAAGGTGATATGATTTCTGTTGAAAATCTAGTAATAGATATGAATTATGAAACAGAATCAGCAAAACTTTCTTATGGTAAGTTTTTTAGTGGTTTGTTTGGAGGAACTGTCAGGTACTCTAAGGTTAGCTGGAACTTTTTTATGGAACTTAATAAATATGTATTTAATGTTACAAAAGCATTTTTGCGAGTTAGCTGGAGTGGTTTAAATGTTGCTGGTAAGTTTTTTGGCAGGGGATGGGATGTTGTCTCTAATTCTTTATATAAAGGGGATAAGTCAGCATTACAAGCAACAAAATTTGTAGGTAGTGTAATGGTTAATAGATCCGAAAATGTAATAAATCATGCATTTTCTATATTTAAGAACAATTATGTGTTTGTTTTCTTTAGAGACATAAGCGGGAATACTAATAGTTTAGTTGGTGGTTTCCATAGTGGTATTGCTGATGTGTTTAGAGGAGCAAAGCAATCAGCTTATAACCTAGTAGTAGCTGGAAGGTTAGAAGAAAAAAAGAGAGATGAAGTTGTTGTTAAAAATAACCTAGCTTCAAAGATATATACAGTAGGAGTAGAGCTTGGAGATGTTGAATTTAGCTTTTTTAATGGGCTGGGAGAGGTGTTAGCTAAGGAACGCGTGAAGGTATATTTCTCATCTAAAGCAAAGAATAATAGTTTATTACTTTCGCCAATGACGGTTTTCACTAATAATAGTGGAAATATAAAGGTTAAGCTTAGGTTCGGGCATAAAGTAAGTGACCATGAATTAAAGTTTAAGATTAAAGGCAAAGAATTTATTTATGATTTTATGACAGAAGCGGCAGAGCCTTCAATCATTGAAGATTTTACTAATAGACCAATGTTATTTGCAGAAGCTGGAAAACTTGTTAGAAAGGCTTTTAAAGTAAGAGTTTATGATTCCTATAAAAACGCTGTTCCTGGTGCGATTGTTGATTTAATGGAACAAGATATAGATGCAAAAGAAGAACCTTTTAAATTTGCAGAAGTTGAGTCTGATGAAAAAGGAAGAGCTAATTTCGATTATAGAATGAGCGATAGCTCCGGAAGAGCATTGATTATTGCAAAGAACCAGAAAGGGAAAGGACGTTTTGTCTATACTGTTCAGAGCGAGTCTACTGAACCATACGAATTACTAGCAGAGAGCGAAGAGGAAATAGAGGCAATTGTAGGCATCCCATTAAAAAAACCTTTCAGAGTAAGAGTTATTGATGATAAAGGGAACCCTTGTCCTCATGTTCCTATTGAATATTCTTTTCAAACAGGAGATTTTGAAGAATTGCAATTTAAGAGTGCAAGAACTGATAAAAGTGGACGTGCAGAGGTAGAGTTTAGAACACCAGAGATTGTTGGTGATTTTCAGATCATAGCGTCTTCTCCTAAATTGCCAGATTATGAGGTGGCTTTTGTTGTTTTAGTAATGCCTGGTAATGCAGCTAAAATGTCAATTGAATCCGGAGACAAACAGACAGTAGAGTGGGGTAAGAATTCCAACCCACTAAGAATAAAAGTTAAAGATGATAGAGGTAATCCAATACCAGATGTACGAGTTAAGTGGAGAAAATCTAAAAGTTTAAGTTTTGGTGATTATGATGACGTAACTGATTATGATGGTTTTGCAACTATGGTTGTTAAAGCTGGAGAAACAAAAAGCAAAGAAAACTATGTAATAGCAGAGGTTGGTAAAGTTCAGCAAGCATTTAAGCTTTATCCTAAACAGCCAAGCTACTATAAGTTGTACTTGAAGACCAATCCGATAGTGAACGTATTTACTAGTCAAATGCTGGCTGATCCGATTGAGTTTAATCTAAAAGATCAGTATGGAGATGTGAAAGCAGGAGAGAAAGTTAGCATTGAGTATATAGTTTATAAACGTGGAGTTCAGTATTTGCAGAACTATAACCTGATTACTAATGAAGAGGGAATTGTTACATTTAATTTCTTAGCAAGTGATCAGAACGATGTCATTAACTTAAAAGGAAAATATTATGTTGAGGGTAAGCCTAGAATAACCTGGGTGAAAATAAATGTAATACCTGAAGAGATTTCTAATATAGTAATTCCAGATTATATAGAAGGCATTGTTGGTAATAAACTAAGTAAGGCAATTCAAGTATTTGTAGCAGATAATAATGCATCGCCAGTAACGGATATCTTTTTATCAATTAGGTTAAAGAAAGCTCCACTCGGTGCGAATGCTGATAACAAACTAGAACAGATATATCAATTAAAAACTAATAAACAAGGCATGGCTGAATTTAACCCTACGTTAGGCAAGCTAAAAGGAAACTATGTTTATACTGCTAAGATTAATACTTTGGAAAAAGATATTGTTATCAACGCAGCCCCAGATGTTCCTTCAAGAATAAGATTGGTGTCTAATGTTAAGGCTCGTTTCCCTGTGTTTAGAGAAATAAGCAATTTAGGCGCACAGATGTATGATAAACATGACAACTTAATTACTAAGGGTAAATTTGTGTACAATGTGAATTCTTCGAAGAAGGTGCTGCGTCACGATTTTAACAAAATTATAGAAATAAACGAGACAGGGCTTACCAAATTACCGTTTGAGACTCCAGAGAGAAAAGGATCTTATTATGTCTATGTTTCTGATAAAGATTATTCTGTTAAAGAGTTCTATAAATTTGAAGCATATGAGTCTGGTATAAATGGATTAATATTACTAAGTTCATCTGATACGGATAAGGATTATGTTGCTGGCAGAATGTATAAGGGTATTTTTAGAACAAAAGTCTTGGATCGTTTTGGTAATTTTGTCGAAAAGGCCAAGTTAAGCGTAGATTTGTATAAAGAAGGAAGTGTAAGTTCTTCTGTAGGTTCAGATGCTTTTACGCTTGAAGACGGAGTGGCTGCTTTTGATATTCATATGCCTGAACAATCGGGTGTATATAGTTTAGGGATATACTCAGAGGAGGATCCAACAGTTCGTAAGGATTTAGTTGTTACTGTTTTGCCTGAAGAAGTTTACAAATCAGTTGTTGTTTCTGGTAATAATCAGAAAGTAGAGCCAAATTCCTATTTTAAAGATGATTTTACTTTGAAGTTGATTGATAGATATGATAACCCAGTTTCAGATGAACAGGTTAGATGGTCATATTTTGTAATGGTTAGAGGAGAGCGAAGACAATATACTAGAACATTAAATACGAATAAATATGGAGTTTCAACATTTAATTTCCAAATAGATGAAAATCCAGGCGTTAGAGAGATAATGGCTTATTACAAGCAAGAAGGTAAATGGGTGCACGCTTCTTTTTATATAAAGGTTATTGGATTATCAGTTGAAGATATTAAGAAAATAGCAGGAGATAACCAGCAAACTGTTATTGGTGATGATATTTCTGATTTTTATGTTGTAAAAGCTCTGGATATGGATGGTAACGCTTTGCAAGATATACCAATTGTATTTAGGATGTTCTCAATCGATGGAGATGTCGATAGTTTAGTTATTGAATATATTAGTAATTGTGATGAGAATGGTATTGCAAAACAGAAGTTCCGTGCTCCAATAAAGGTTGGAAAATATCAGATAGTCGTTTATCCGCAATTTCAGGAGAAGCAAAGAGTTGTGTTCGATTTACAGGTTGATAGTGAAGAGATAAGGACAAAATCTGATGCAAGTAAAGAAAAAGAAGATAACCTTTTGAAATTTGAATCAGCACAGGCGGAAAAGCAGACAATCTTAATTGGAGATAATTCTTTGTTGTGTGAAGTTACTCTTATAGATAGGTATAACGTGCCAGTAGTTGGAAAAAAGGTTGAGTGGGAGATTTATGATGTTATTAAAGATGTCACATATCAACGTGCAACTAAAACCGATGAAGAGGGTAAAACATATTTGCCAGAGGTGAATAGAGGATATGCGAGACGTTTTGTAGTTAAAGTTATAGAACCTAGCTCAAGGTCTTCATTATTATTTAATGTAGATATTGTTAAAGAGTTAAATAAAGATGTTAGTCTGAACTTTTTAGGCATGCCGATGATTAAAGATAAGGCTGATTATATTGAATTATTAGAGGATGAAACATCTTTAGAATCTTATGAGATTGTTCTTATGGATGGGTCTATGCAACTAAATATTTCAAAAGATTTAAAGTTATTTGTAGGGCAAAAGCCTCAAAAAATAAAGGTCTTTAATAATAAGGATAGCGTGGTCTTAGTAAAATATAAATTTGGCAAAAGAGATGTTGTGGAATATGCAATACCGTCAAAGAAGTTTATAGAAGTTATGCTGACTCCAAATGATGTGGAATTACAAGAAAAGATTGTTTTTTCTTCTCCTCGAAATAGAATGGTTCCGTGGATCAAAGATTCTGTTACCTTAATGCTTGTTACTGATAAAGCGGAAACTTATAGTATCTCTCATAAAGATTCTACAAGAAGAGCTTTTTCTAAGAATGGTATTGGGTTCTTTTCGTTTATCATAAAACCAGTAGCAGAGATGGAGGAAGGTGTGAATGAGATTGATGTTCAGTTTTCTATTTATAATGATAAAGGTTTAGTTGATAGTCAAAATTCGCCAGTAGCAATCGGAGAGCCCGTAATTTTAGACTATTTATTTCAGGATCCAGGAGAGTATAGAGTTGTTGTAGAGTCATATTTATTGGATAGTACATTATCCTATAGTATTCGCGTTTTTGACGGAGATTATATCTTAAGACCAATTAGCGAATATTCTGAGTACGTACTTGGTGAAAAAGCTATTTCCGTTCCTATTTCTTTTGAAGTAGTTAATAATAAATTACCCAAGAAAATAGTTGGAGATTATGTTTTATGGGAAGTAACAGAAAAACCATTAGGAGCAGTTCTTGACTTCTTTAGACGCACTGCAACAAATAGGCAAGGCATAGCAAGCATAGTTATATCTGGAGATTTGGTAAGAGGCAGTTATGCTGTTAGAGCTAGAAGGCTTTTTGCTCCAGATCAGTATATTGATTTTGAATTTAAGATTAAGTAAAAGGAGTTAAAATGTTAGAGATATTTTCATGCTTATTATTGGCTCATGTTTTGTCTGATTTTGTTTTGCAAACTAATTATATTTATAAATTAAAAACAAAATCTGGCTTAGGTATTTTTATGCATGTTTTGATTTTCTTTTTTCTGTCAGTTTTATTATGTTTTCCGTTTACATTAAATATAGGATTTTTGTTTTGGCTTATAGCGGTGTCAGTTAGCCATTATTTTATAGATAAGATTAAACTTTTTTTTCAACGTAACATTATTCAAAAAGAATTATCGCATTTCTTTTTAGATCAAAGTTTGCATGTGTTTGTTCTGGCAACTAGTTTGTTTTTCTTTAAGGAGATGGCCTCGTCTACTATTCTGTTTTCCTTGATAGGGAGTTTTTTAGGTATAAGCGGTATCAATGTATTGTTTTTTGTATTACAGGCCTGTTTTTCTGTTTATGTGGCATATGGCATTTCTGTAATTTTATATTATTATGATAGAACTGTTGATCTTGAAGTTAACTATCTAAAGCATAATTATTTTTCAATGTTAGTTAGAATAATTATATTTTTGCTACTGATAGGTAAATATTTTTATGTAGGAATAATTGGGTTGTTAATTATTAGGCAGGTTTTAAGAATAAGATTAGTTTATGATGCAAGACGTTTTTTTATTGAGAACTTTAGTTTAGTATTGTTTGTGCTTATTTACCTTTCTTTTAAATTAATTCTTTTGGGAGTGTAGATTTGCAGAAGATAGCAATTGTTATTGCCTTTAATGGTTTTAGAGATGAAGAATTTTTAGTCCCTTATAAAATACTTGCTAGAGATTTTGAAATAGAAATATTTTCTACTGAGAAGGGTGTTGCTACTGGGAAGCTAGGAGCAAAAGTAGATGTTCACAATGAATTGAAGGATTTTTTGCCAGAAGTATATGCTGCTATAGTTCTTGTTGGAGGCCCTGGCGGTCATTGTTTAATAGGCTATCAGCCATTAGTGTCAGCGATTTCTGCTATATATGGAGAGAATAAACTTATTGCTGCAATTTGTATGGCTCCTCTAATTCTTGGAGATATGGGGCTGTTAAAAGGTAAAAAATCTACAGTATTTATTGGTGACAAAGATAGGCTAATTAGTTATGGCGCTGAGTACACTGGAAATTTAGTAGAAAATGATGGTAACATAATAACAGCAAGCGGCCCTGATGCGGCTGAAGAATTCGCAAAAAAAATTAAGGAGTACATGAATGGATAATATATTGGTAACAGGTGGTTTAGGTTTTATTGGTTCCCATATTGTAGAGGAGCTTGTGTTACTAGATCATAACATTACCATAATAGATGATTTTTCTAGCGGTAAATTGGCGAATATCGCTCATATTGAAAAGAAGAATGTTGATGTAATTAACCTTGATATTAGGGATGATGATGCAGTTGCAGCTGTCTTTGATAGGAAGAAGTTTGATGTGGTTTATCACCAAGCAGCTATCGCTTCTGTTCAAAAATCTATTAATGATGCTGAGAATACAAAAGCCGTGAATGTTCATGGTACTGAGAATATATTTACAAATGCTGTAAGAACACATGTAGACAAGGTTGTGTTTGCTTCTTCTGCAGCAGTATACGGTGATGATCCTCTCTTGCCTAAAAACGAAGCAATGAGGCTTAATCCTGTTAGCCCTTATGGAGAACATAAAATGATAAATGAGGATATGGCGTTAATATATAGCGAAAAAGGAACAACTCAATTTTTAGGTCTTAGATATTTTAATGTATATGGTGAAAGACAGAATCCTAGCAGTGAATATTCTGGAGTGATTTCAATTTTTATGGATAAGTTTGAACGGGATGAAAATCTTGCTGTATACGGAGACGGTGAGCAGAGTAGAGATTTTGTATACATAAAAGATGTTGTTACTGCAAATATTATGATGCTTATGTCATATGAGGGTTTTTGCGTGTATAACGTTGGAACAGGCGTTCCTAAAACAATAAATGAATTGATATCAATATTAGAAAAAATATTTAGTCAGGAAAATAAGGTAATGTATGCATCTCCTAGAGAAGGCGATATACAAAAGTCTGTTTCCGATATAGGAAGAATTAAACGTGATTATTCTTATTTCCCACGCTACAATCTAGAACAAGGGTTGCGCCGCTACTGCAAAAATAAAGCGTAGCAGTATACTTGTTTACACTATATATAGCCTAGTGTTTACTGGATTTTGCATTTTCATATTTTTGTGTTACACTAAATAGACAAAAGAGAGTTTTGGGGAATTTTCTTTTTTTTTATTTGTATATGACTGAATATTCGGTCAGGTTGTTAAGGTGAAGAAGGGGGAATTTAGTGGAGCAAGTATATAAGGATCATAATAAGGTCATTCAGTTTGTAAAAGATTATTTGTCTTCTGTTGATGTCGAGGACATGGATATTTCTAATAAAAGAAAGACATTAAAAGCTAGGGTTAAACACTTAGCTGCAGAATATAAATTTCCAAAAGATTTTGCTAACTATATATCTTTATTTCTACTAGTAACAAAATTCTTATATGTCGATGAGCAGAAGTGGAAGGTAGATCAGAATCTTGCTAAAAAAATAGATAAAGAAGATTTTCTTCTAACAAATCTTTTTAAATTTTTATTTTTCACAAGAGATTATAATGAGTATTACAAATCTCCATTAGTATTCAATACTCCATTCTCTAATAATGACTTTGAAGTCGTAAATAAACGTAAGTCAGTAATAACTACTTTGCAAATGTATATGAATAACGACGAAGTGGTGTCTTTTGATGCTTTGTATAAAACTTTGACAAAAAGGTATGCATTCTTTAGGGATTACAACGATCCTGGTAAATTTTACTACTCAAAAGGAGACGTGTTCAATAATAAGCAGTTTGCTTTCTTGTTTATTTTTAAGACACTTAATTATCTAGGCATAGTTGATGTTATATCTAAAGGTAGCTCTTTGCAGGATTGTAAGTTTAAAGTTAGCGCCCATGGTAAGCATGTGTTCAAGTCTCTATATAGTAAGCATGAGCCTAAGCGAGTTATAAAGCCTTATAAATATACGTCTAATAGTCAAAAGGATAATGTGTATAAATATGTTTTTTCTTCTACTGAGCAAACAACATCCGGTGTTGTTCAAATGGAGGCTAAGCTTGAAACGCTTAATAAAGCGCATCCACAAAGAGATTTTCTTAGGAATATCAAAAAAGGTATTGCACGGAAAGCTCAAGAAGAGAATGTGCCTAACCTTCTGTCCTAGATGGTAACGCTGTCTTCTATTCATAAGTATATCGAGAACAGGTATCCTGCTAAGTATTCTGCTGACTGGGATAATGTTGGACTGCAAGTCGGTTCAAGTAATAATGAGATTAAGAAGGTTTTGGTTTGTTTGACTATTACATCTGATGTTGTAGCTAGAGCAATTGAAACAGGGGCTAACCTTATTCTTAGCCATCATCCGTTGATATTTAATAAGCTTAGTAAAATAGATACTTCTAGCTACCAAGGTAAAATTATAGAGAAATTAATTCAGAATAATATTTCTGCATATTCCGCACATACAAATTTTGACGTTAATGTTAATGGTGTTAGTGATATATTAGCTAGTTCCTATGGATTTAAAAAAACAAAAGTCCTTAGCCCTATAGTATCAGAGTTGTTTAAGTTAGTGGTCTATGTTCCTGTTAAGAATTACGATGAGTTTAGAGATTCTTTTCTTGAACTGCAAGTCGGTAATATTGGTGCTTATTCGAATTGTTCGTTTTCTTCTGTGGGCGAGGGTACATTCCTTCCTGGAGAAGGTTCTAGGCCTTATATTGGTGAAGAGGGAACCCTCGAAAGAGTGCAGGAAATTAAATTAGAAACAATTGTAAAAGAAGCTGAGCTAGATAATGTAGTTTCATTAATGAAGAATCTTCATCCATACGAAGAACCGGCTTATGATATTTTTCCTATGAAGAATAAAGATAAAAGTATTGGGTATGGTCGGTATGCGCGTGTTACTGATGGTAGACATGTCGGTGATTTTCTTTGGGTTTTTCAGGGTCAATTGAAGGGTAGTGGTGATGGAGGGCGAAAAGTAAACAAAATAGCCTTCTCTGGTGGAAGTGGGTCTAGTTTCGTGAAAAAAGCTGCTTCTATGGGGATAGATTTATTAATTACAGGTGATATTGATTATCATGCTGGTGTTGAAGCGTATGAGCTTGGATTAACAATACTTGATATTGGACATGAGCAGAGTGAATGGCCTGCTGTTCATTATTTAACTGGTATTCTTACAGAACAGTTCCCCGAAATAGAGTTTTTTACTTAAACTGCTATATTTAGTTTTGGTATAGATAGTCTCTTGTTGTAAAGGCTTCTAGCTTTTAGGCTTTTTGCAAGATGTACTGTGTTGTAGCCAAACTTCTTATTAATATCATCTATGGTTGTATCTAGTTGCTCTATTTTCGAGATTTTAATGTTGTCTTCAAATAATGATAGTTGAGAAGTATTGTCGGACGTCAGGTCAGCTAACACGATGCTTGTTTGTCTATAAATAGTGTTGTTTATTAGTAGAGCTGGTAATAGTTCTTCTATAAGTTTATAGATTTCACTAGCTGAGGCAGATGGTCTGGATAGGGTTATCTTTTTGCCGTTAGTAAAGAATGACTGAGTTTTTGTCATAATGGATACTTTTGTAGCTGCTAGTTTGTATTTTCTGCTTTTAGCGCAAGCCTCTTCTATGTTCTTATATAATTGAGCGGTTATAATCTCTTTATCCTTAGTTGGCTCAAAGGTTTTGGCTTTGCTAATGCTTTGGTAACTGGATTTCTTTTCTATTTTTAATTTATTGATATATTCGCCACGTAGCTCGCTATGGATCTCGCGTTCTCTTTTGGTTAGATATCTATTCATGAAGATATGGTCTTTTTGTACAAAGTCGTAGGCAGTATGACAATCATATTTTCTAAGGAACTCAGCTGTGTTTTTCCCTATGCCCCATACTTTTTCTATAGGTGTTTTTTGTAACAATATATGTATCTGGGTGCCTTTTACACAAGTGATACCGTAAGGCTTCCGGAAGTTTGAACATAGTTTTGCTAGAGTTTTAGATATGCTTACTCCAACTGATACAGAGATGTTTAGTTCAGCCATGATGTCTTTTTGCATCTTTTCTGCTATTTCTTTGTAGCTAGCGTTATGGATTTTTCGTAGTCCTGTTATATCTGCGAATGCTTCATCTATAGAATATTCTTCTACATCAGGGGTGTAGCGTCTCATTATGTTAAAAATTTTCTTAGCAAAGATAGAATATGCTTCGTAGTTGCCAGATACCACAACGCATTCTGGATATTCTCTTTTTACTTTTGCGATAGGCATCCCTCTTGTAATGCCCAGCTTTTTAGCTTCTTGGCTCATGGCTGTGGCTACTCCACGTTCTCCACCAGTGACGACGGCCTTATCTTTAAGCGAAGGGTCCAGTGCTTTGGATACTGACGCAAAAAAGCTGTCTCCATCAAGATGGAGTATCGCTTTCGGCCAATCCATAATAGTTATAGGTTTATTATCCATATTTACGACAGGTACTTATTACAACGCCAGCAATGTTAAGTGTTTCTTCTGGATGGATATCTGGATAGTTTGGGTTAGCTGCTTGAAGATATTTTTTTCCATTTTTTGATCGTAAGTATTTCATAGTCCATTCACCGTCTACTTCAGCAATTACGATGTCGCCGTTTTTTTCTAAACGACCTTTTTCTACAAGAACCATGTCTCTAGGTAAGATACCTGCGTCTATCATAGAATCGCCTTTTACTTCTAACATGAAGGTAGAGGTTGGCTTTTCTATTAAATAGTCTTCTAACGAGATCGTTCCTCCAAGTTCTTCTTCTTCAGCAGTGGGGAAACCGGCAGCTACAGAGCCTAATAATTTGACTCTGTTGTGAAACAGGGGAGTTGTCAGCAGCTTGCCGGTTTGGGGGTCTTTTCGAATGAGCTCATGCTCGATTAGCTTTTTGACTAGGTAGACTGCGGAGTTACGAGATGAGTAGCTGAATAGGTCGGCTATCTCTCCTAAGCTAGGCAGTCTATCGTAGTTGTTATAAAAATCTTTTAGTTTTTCTAGTGAGTTTTTGATGTTCATAGGTCTATTGTACAACTGTACAAGAGGTAACGTCAATAGCGTTTTCTCTCTTAGTCTAATAAGGGAAACCCCCTTTCTAGCTTTCCCCCAAGGGAAAGGATAATGCAGTAATCCTCCGTCAGTCTAGCGACTGCCACCTCCTTTGATAAAGGAGGTTTCATGGTTTTAGCAAGTCATAAGTAGTGTGTTAATATATTTCTATTATGGAAATCACAGCACACAAGAAGAACGTCCTACAGGAACAGATGCTTAAATTGGGCATTAAGGATGATGATATCATCGAAAAGTTTATTCTAGGCTCTGGTAGTGGTGGTCAAAAAGTAAATAAAACAGCTTCCTGTGTTTACTTGAAACATATACCAACAAATATAGAAGTGAAATGTCAAAGAGGGCGCTCCCGTGAATTGAATAGGTTCCTTGCCAGACGATCGTTATGTGAAAAAGTGGAGTCGTTGATTGAAGGCGTTAAAACTAAAAGAGAACAAGAATATCAAAAAATAAGACAACAGAAGAAGAGACGTTCCAGGAAGTCTAAAGAGAAGATGCTTAATGATAAGAAGATGGTTTCTAAAGTGAAAGAGAGCAGGAAGAAGGTTGTTGATTAGTAATTAACCTTCATTTTTTCTTGTATACGCCCCATAGACTTCAAACCCCCTTTCCGACTTTCCCCAAGGGGACAGGGCAATCCACAAACATTAAATAATTTAATATAAGTTCTATTTATAATTCTGCTTTTAACTAAATATAAAATAGGTGTGTTTTTCTTTCCCTTGGGGGAAAGATAGATAGGGGGTAATGGTGAAGTTGGGTTCTTTGGTATAAACAGTTGTTCGGTCAGTTCTCCAGGACACTTTTTTTTGTTATAGTTTAAATAGAAGTTATCTAAAGGAGGTTTTTTATGGCTGAGATTATTGATATATTTGCAAAAGTTATAAGTAATTCATATATACAAGAGCTGTTTAAGTGGGTGTTAGTAACGGTTATTGGAGCTTGGCTTATTCCCTTAAATTTATTTAAATACAAAACAATATTTACTAAGCTACATGAAAAAAGAGCTGATGTTATAAGTGAATTATATGCAACTATAGTTGATATGGAGAGGAGTTTTTATCTTTTAATAGATCCACTTCAATTTGGTAAAAAAAATGAAGAAGAGCTTACAATTGCTGCTATAGATTCTATAAATGAATTTAAAAGTATATATAAAAAATCTGCTATTTATTTTGATGCAGATATAAATAAAGTATTATCCGAAATTGATAATGTTATGCATAGTGCACTTGCTGAATTTCAAAACAAAACAATATTTAAAGAAGATGAAGGGAAAAAACTTGAACTTTGGAATTCTGCCTGGGGAAAAGTTAAGCAAAATTTCCCAATAATTAAAGAAATACTTTCAACAAAATTTTCAAAAATACTTGGAGTAAATCCACCCATATTTTATAAAATTAAAACAAAAATATTAGGTTGGAAATGGATTCAAAACATAATTAAGAAAAAAAGTAACAAAAAGGAGAAAACATGAATAAGATAGAATGCGAAAATTATGAGCAAAAAAAAGATATTTTTAATGAGACTATAATAACCTGGCTTTCTGTTGGATGTACGGTAATATTTACATTGATTTATTTTTCGAAAGGATTTCAAATAAGTAGTTTGTTGTTTTTCATTCCTTTGGTTGTGTTAATTATATTAAGAATGGTAAGAAAAGATATGCAAGCTTCAAATCTTTTATTAGGTACAATTGCTGGCGGATTAGTATCTATCCTTACCCAGTTTATTAATAAGTAATATAAAGGAGAAATTAGATGGAAGAGACTAACTCAGTTAAAGCTTTTAAATATAAATTAAAAGATGTTGTTAAGGAAACTGATAATAAATATATATTAACTATGCGGTCTGTATATCTTGATAAGAACTTAGCGGAACTTTCTAATATGTATTATAAGTTATTAGATAATATTAAAAGAGAGAAAACAAACGGGGATTATAATAAGGTGTTTGAGTTAAGCATGTTATGTATTCCACTATTAGAACCTTTAATATTTTATAACAAAAAAGAGTATGGAAGTTTTAGTATTTTAGACATTCCCCCTCTTGAAGAAGCTCTTACTTATTTGCCAGCTACAGGCGCTGTTGGTCAAATTAATAATATTAGAGATCTAATAGTTATAAATAAAGAATTGAAACCTTGGAAAGAGAATTTGGATCTAGCATATGAAGAATTAAAAGCTAGAGATATCGTTTTAAAAGTTTTAAAAGAAAAAGGTGCTTTTATACAATCAGAATTAAATAACACATCTGAAATTGATGTTGGTGGAATTCTTTATACTATGGATAGATTAAATATTGTAAAAAGGGAAAAGAGTGGAAGAAGTTATTTGGTTTCATTAGCGTAGACCTAAAGGAGAATTGTCGTGGAGATTGTTTTGCTATTAATAGTTATTTTTGTTGCCTTAGTTATATATTTTCTTCCTGCTATTACTGCAAAAGAAAAGAAAAACTCGAGTTTGATTTTTTGGTTAAACCTCTTTTTTGGTGTCACAGGTATTGTTTGGATTATATTATTAATTTGGGCAGCAGTGGACGAAAATAAGTAAAGAAAGGAGGAATTATGAAAAAAATTATATTGGTATTAGTTTTATTATTATTAAGCACTGTATACTGCAAAGAATTTTCAGCAAAAAAAATCAAAGGAAATGAGTTTTTTAAATTAAAACCAGTAATACATTCTACAATAGTGAAATCAACGGATTCCAGTGATAAAAATAAAAAAATAACATTCTTGGATTTAGATAATGAAAGCCCGAAAGTAATTATTGGTGATTCAGAAGCTAGGTATCCATTGAAAATAATATATAAAAGCGAAGAAACATTAACAGTTCAACTAGTTGCTTCTGGAACTGGAAGCGTAGATACGTTTGTTATTAATCTAAATAATGGAAAGTATGTGAGATTAACAGGTGGGAATTTTGCAGGAATATACGGAAGTGTCTCTTATGGGGCATGTAAATAAAAAGTAACATAAAGGAGATATCTAATGAGTATAGCTGAATTATGGAACTTATTTATACATACCCCGATTATGACATTATTAATTTTTTTTATTGGACTGATTATTTTAGGAGCTATTGCTGTTTTCGTATTAGGAAAGATTCTTCATGTTTCAGGAAACATCATTTCGTATAAACAAAACCTAGATGAATTTCATGCTAATCAAAAGTCAGATAAGTTGAAATAGAATTATATCTGTAACATAAAGGAGAGTTTTAATGGAAATGATTAAGTTGATTGATATAGAGGAAAGACAACGAGAGCTATTTTCGAAATGGTTAGAAGCGGAACCCATCTTTTTGCCAGTTAATAATGATAACCCCATTGATACTACGGGGTATGTATATAAAAAAGATTACGACAATTGGAAGATGAATATTTGGGACAAGATGCAATATAACGAAGGAGAAATAAATGGAATATAGTCTTGGATGGGGCACATTAGCTTTAATCAACGCAGGGTTAGCACAATTGAAAAATAAATCAGGACTATTGTGGTTTATTTTGTCCATATTTTTAGGTCCGATTGCAACATTTTTTTTAGTAGCTTTCAATTAAATAGCGAGTAACATAAACAAGCCTTTATCGCATATATTAGTATAAAAGAATGTTTAGAATACCACACTTGTGGTATATTATAGATATAGTTTAAAAAAGGAAGTGATTTATATGAGTCCTAAGGTAAATACAAAACATAAAGAAGCTTATATTAAAACCAGAATTGAGCCTGAATTAAAGAGTCAAGCGGAAAGTGTCATAAAAGCTCTAGGATTAACAACTACTCAAGCAATAGCATTGTTCTATAGACAAATATTGTTAAATAAAGGATTGCCTTTTGATGTAAGAATACCTAACAAAGAAACCTTAGAAGTCTTCGAGAAAACTGATAAAGGTGAGGATTTAACTGCATATAATAGTGTAGATGAGTTTTTTGAAGAAATGGGGATATAAATGCTAAAGCCTTCTTTTACAGGAAAATTCAAGAAAGACTTAAAGTTTATGATAGAGAAACGAAAGCGCAATGTAAGTAAAATAAAAACTATTATTACTCAATTACAAAACCAAGAACTTTTAGAAAGAAAGCACAAAGATCATAAGCTAACAGGTAATTATGAAGGACGAAGAGAATGTCATATAGCGCCAGATTGGTTATTATTATATAAAATTGATAAACAAACAATTATATTTGAAAGAACTGGCACACATTCAGATTTATTTAAGTAACATAAAGGAGCCTTTACTTAGGGTTTTCCTGACTGAGCAATTGTTTGAGTGACATAAAATTGAGTTAATTATTTGCGATCGCAAAATGCGACTGCTAATCTAACATTTTTATAAATTCCCTAGGAGTCGCTATTAACATATCATCAACTTTGTAGTGCTTTATATTTCTAGTAATCAGAGTAGGTATATCAGAATTTTTTGCACAATAGTATTGAATCGCATCTTCAAAATCTTTCATTAATGATACTAATGCAAGTTTTGTAATTTTTTGATCTACTGGCAATACCTCTATCATGCATAAAAGTTTTCCGATTGCTGTTCTGGCAGTTTTTTCGTCTTTCAGCTTAGAAAGCATATAATAAACGTTGCTTATAACTACTGGTGAAGTATATGCTTTGAACCTTTCAGCTTCTATAAATGCAAATAGCTGTACGGCATCTAAAACAAAAGGTTCGCGGTTTAATAAAATATCTAGCAGTACGTCTGCATCAATAAAAAGTTTATCAGTCATGTGCGTATTTTTCTAAAAGACCTGCAAGTCTTGGATCGTTTTTATCCTTTACTATGCCTATGGTTGCAATTCCTATTAACTCGTTTGTTATTTTTGCTTCATATGTTTTCGCTGATGTTGTTTTATTAAGTTGTTTAAAGTAATTTTCTACCAGACGAGAAAGCGATGTGTGTTGTTGTTGCGCATAATATTTTGCACTTTTTATAGTTTCTTGCGCTACACTTAGTGTTAGTTTTGTCATAATTTCACCTTTATACGTATTTATATATTTATTATATACGTATAATGCCCATGAATGCAAATTTTAAACATTTCCCGTTCTCTTCTAAATTCCCAATAACCTCCTATATAATATCAACATGACTACTTTACCTGTAACTCAACAACAACCTTTACCTTCTCAAATCCTCTCTCTCATCGAAAAAATCCAACTAGAAATCGAACAAGGTAAAGAACGTGCTCAGTTGGCAATGGAAAGCGAGAACCGCCAAACGTTTTGGAATATTGGGATGTATGTCAAAGAACATTTAATGCAAAATGCTGACCGAGCGGAATATGGAAAACATATATTTAAAATATTAGCTGAAAATACAGTAGTAAGTAGGACTAACCTCTATTTGGCTGTGCAGTTTTATGTAGAATATCCACAGATTGTCCGGACGTCTGGACAATTGACATGGAGTCATTATACAAAGCTGCTGACAATCCCAGATACAGAACAAAGACAAAAATACGAAGAGCAAATAGTAGCTGAAAAGTTAAGTTATAGAGACTTCAAATCAATAGTAACCCAAGAAAAAAGGGGGGATTTAAAAGCCTCGGACAATCCCAAATTAGCAGTTGAACGAGGGACTCCTTTCACTTATAAGTTAAAAAAGATTCAAGACAAGTTAGTGGTAGATTTAGGGTTTCGGATCTATGCAGAGAATCCGTGTAAGGGATTTACCGAAGAGAGTATTATTAGTTCAGAAAAGATAAACCAGAAATATAAATTCCAACCTATAACTAACGCTATAAATCCGCATTATGTTTACAAAGCATATTTCCTTGAAGCAATTGATGGCGATACAATCTGGGCTGATATAGATTTAGGATTTGGTGTTTGGACAACTCAGCGGTTGAGGTTTAGAGGAATAAATACTCAAGGGTTAGAGACTAAGACAGGAAAGACTGCTAGAGAAGTTGTCGAATCTAAGTTATCCCAATGTCCGTTCATTGCAGTAAGAACCTATTGGCGGGACAAATTCACCCGTTACCTTGCAGATATATTCTACTCTAAAACCGAATGTGATTATTATTCGCTTACTCAGAACGGAAATTTTTTGAACCAAGAGCTCTTAGATAGCGGGTTAGCTATTAAATACTAGCAAAAGCAAGTCTGACAGAGGTAGCTGGGCTGTGATAAGATATATCTTATACATAAGAAGTAAAAAAAAAGGAGTAAATAATTGAAGACACCAAATTATAAAAACGAAAAGAAACAGAAAGAAATGGCTAAGCAGAAAAAGAAAGCGAAAAAGCTAGAGAAAAAGAATCAAGGTTCAGCAGAAGTAATCTAACGAATGGGACAAGTAATCCAACTCCTAAAGAAGCTGAACAAGAAAACAATTATTGGAATCTCCGTGGTTTTTTTAATTGCTGTTATGTTTGCTCTGTATTTATTTATTATAAATCAAAAACCTGTCCCTAAGGGATATCCCTATACTTTTATAAATTCTAAAGTCGAAGAAAGTGGTAATAAAATGGAGTTATTTACCTATTCTGACTCATTAGAAATATTAACTTTGTTAGCTTTTTGTGAAAAAAAGAAAAAATCATGGTTTAAACCACACTATTATTTCGCAGTATTCTTTGATGATAAAGATAATGCAGTATTCTCTGAAAAACCTTTTACTGCTAGCTACAGTTTAGAAGATGGTAAGAAAAAACATATAAAAGCTATTTATACGTATAATAGAGCAACTGGATATAGTAAATTAAATCACTATGCCAGAAATGCTGTTGATAGTGATGCGATAAGAATATCTATTTAACCTATAAAATAAAGTTTCAATGATATTTAGAGTCTGCTGGAGGCAACAAGGGGGCTGTGATATAATCAAAACCATGAAAAACATAGCAATCGTAGGAGCAACTGGTTACACCGGTTCAGAATTATTAAAAATATTTAGCAAGCACGCAATGGCTGAGGTTGTATGTATTACATCAACCACCCAAGCAGGTGTTCCAATAAAGAAGTTCTATCCAGATTTGGAAACAGATTTAGTTTTGGAAGAATATTCGTTAGCGAAACTACAAGAATATAAAATAGATTTAGTATTCCTTGCTACACCACATGGTACTTCTATGAACTATGCAGCAGAGATACTAGCAGTTGGTATAAAGGTAGTAGACCTTAGTGCAGATTTCCGATTCGCCGATCCAAAGGTTTATGAACAAAAATACCCAAAACATATTCATCCAGAGCTTTGTAAGACAGCAGTGTTTGGTCTTACTGAAGTATATCGAGATGAAGTGAAGAATGCTGAGCTTATCGGTAACCCTGGTTGTTATGTAACATCAGTTCTTTTACCAATGCTTCCTATAAAAAATAAAGTATCTGATATTATCGTTGATTCGAATAGTGGTGTGTCTGGAGCTGGTGTGAAAGTAGCAGAGCAGATGCAACAGTTTATAGAAGCTGAGGATTTTAAAGCTTATGGTGTAAGTAGTCATCGTCATCAGATAGAGATGGAAGCTTATCTAGATACAACGATAGAGTTTACTCCACATCTATTACCACTTAACCGTGGGATACTATCAACTATCCATTTTAAGTCTGATAGTTCATTCGTTGAACTACAGTCTAAGCTGTTTATTTTTTATGAAGATGAGCAGTTTATTACTGTACTTACGGATACAGAACCTAAGATATCTGATATCGCTAATACTAATAAATGTGTATTCAAACTATATGCAGGTACTAAACCAGGTAATTTCATTATAGTAAGTGTTATCGATAACTTACTAAAAGGTGCTTCAGGACAAGCTGTTCAGAATATGAACCTTATGTTTGGTTTTGATGAGGCAACTGGCTTAGTTTAACTTTCATGGCTTCCGATTTAGATTTCATAGAACTTTTAGTAGATAATATGGCTGATGCAGGCATGGTTACTTATCGTAAAATGTTTGGCGAATACGGCGTTTATTGTGATAGTAAAATCATAGGGCTTGTTTGTAATAATCAATTATTTGTAAAACCTACAGTAGCTGGACGTGAATATTTAGATGAGATCAATGAAGAACCACCATATCCTGGAGCTAAAGATTATTTTCTTATCGGTGATAGATTAGAAGATAGAGAATGGCTTAGTGAACTAATCAGAGTTACTGCTGAAGAGTTGCCAATGCCTAAACCCCGCACTGCGCTAAAGCTTCCCACTACGCCAAGGCTACGAGGGACAAGTCGAGCGGCAGGTAAAAAGAAGAAGTAATTTTTCTTGTAGTTGATAGTTTCCATCTCTTAAATATCTAGCTGAAATATATCCCAAATAACGGTATACTATACCTTACAAAGAAGCTGTATTTTGTGGCTTAAGAAAATGTAGGAGATAGTTATGAAAAAGTCCAATAAATTAGTAATGTATATCTACGGTATTATGGCCGCTGTTTTTCTTGGAGTTCCATTGATTAAAGGTTTGATTAATCTTTACCCTGAGTTCCTTTGGTTCTTAGATTTAGGATATCAAAATATCTTCCTTAAGATGCTTACTTATAAATGGGTAGTATTTATTGCACTATCTATAGTCGCATTTTTATTCCTGTTCCTTAACATAAAGTTGGCTCAGAGAATTAGAAAGAACTTGGTAGCAGAGCCAGAGATTGTAAACGATGATACTAAGAAGTTTGATGTTTTTGAGCAAATTAACTCTAGTCTCTCGTCCTTTGGTAAAATAAAAGTTTTCAGATGGATACCTTTTGTAGCTTCAGCTGTACTTGGCCTTATGGCAAGTTTTATTTGGTTTGTGCAATGGGATAAATTATTATTATATATAAACAGACAGCCTTTTGGATCTTCAGATCCTATCTTTCATAAAGATATCGGATTCTACTTTTTCACTTATCCTTTTTTATTAATCACTAAGAATTGGTTATTCAGTGTACTTATTTTTACTATGATTGCAGTAGGTCTTATATATGCACATTACAAAGCAATCTCTATCAAAGGTATTAAGATAAAAATCAGACCAGGTGTAAGAAGACATGTTAGCTTTTTGCTTGCTTGTTTATTTATCCTTATCGCTTGGGGCTATCGTCTGAATATGTACGAATTGCTTTATTCTTCATCCGGAATAGTATTTGGCGCAGGGTATACAGATATCTATGCAGATTTACTTGGTCTTAAGGTTCTATTCTTTGCCTCAATCGCTGTTGTTGTGCTTTTCTTTTATAACATTATTAGACAGGGAATATTGCTTCCTTTAGAAGGTATCGTTGTTATGGTTATCGTTTATATGGTTATGAAAGGATTCTATCCTGGGATTATCCAACAGTTTGTTGTTAAACCAAACGAGATAGAAAAAGAAAGACCGTTTATTCAATATAATATAGATTACACTCGTAAAGCTTATGGCTTAGATAAGATAGCTGAACAAGATATCGAAATAGGCGATGGTATTTCTAAAAAAGCTATAAAAGAGAACCAAGATACTATCGATAATATTAGGCTTTGGGACCCTCGTCCTTTGCTTAAGACATTAGCGCAGTTGCAAGAGATAAGACTTTATTATGATTTCAATGATGTGGATATAGATCGTTATTGGGTTAATGGTAGATACCAGCAGGTAATGCTTTCTGCTAGAGAGCTAGATTCAGACCAGCTTCCAGTAAGAGCGCAAAACTGGATTAACCAGAAGCTAACTTACACTCATGGACAGGGACTAGTAATGTTGCCCGTTAATAAGGTTACTAAAGAAGGTCTTCCAGAGTTTTATATCTATGATGTTCCTTCTAAGGTTAATGTGGATTTAGAAGTAAAAAATACTTCTATCTATTTCGGTGAATCTACTAACAAGTATGTAATAACAAACACTTCTACTAAAGAGTTCGATTATCCTGCAGGAGATGAGAACCAGTACAGCATTTATAGTGCAGACAAAGGCATCAAGCTAGATAGCTTTTGGAAGAAGCTTGTTTTCTCTATCAGATTCAACGAATTTAAGATAATTTTCTCAGATTATATCAAGCCAGATAGTAAGGTGTTGTTTGATCGTAATATCATGACAAGAATAAGGAAGATAGCTCCATTCTTAGTCTATGATAACGACCCATACCTAGTATTAGTAAAAGGTAAATTGTATTGGTTCATCGATGCTTATACATTATCGGCTAAGTTCCCTTATGCAGAACCTTTTTATAACTACTACAACTACATTAGAAACTCAGTAAAAGTAATTGTAGATGCTTATACTGGCGAGACAAACTTCTATATAGTAGAGCCAGACGAGCCTATTGTTAAAGCTTATAGCAAAGTCTTTCCAGACTTGTTTAAGCCTGTTAGCGAACTAGACGAAGCGTTTGTTGCTCACTTCCGTTATCCAGAAGATTTATTTTCTATCCAGTCAAAAATGTATTCAACATATCATATGACAGACCCTCAAGTGTTCTATAACCAAGAGGACCTTTGGGTTATTCCAAACGAGACTTATGATAATGATACTAGACCTGTAGAGCCTTATTATACAAATATGAGACTACCAGAAGATGAAGAGCTTACTTTCAGACTTATGATGCCATTTACGCCAGCTAAGAAGAACAACATGATTGGTTGGATGAGTGCAAATTGCGATCCTTCAGGTTACGGAAACCTGACAGTGTATAAGTTGCCAAAAGAGGAGCTTGTTTATGGTCCTATGCAGATAGAGTCTAGAATAGATCAGGATACAGAGATTTCACAACAGCTCACATTATGGGGACAAAAAGGTTCAAGAGTTATCAGAGGTAATTTGCTAGTTATCCCTATAGATAATTCTTTTATCTATGTAGAGCCTATTTATTTGCAGGCAACACAGTCTCGTTTCCCTGAGCTAAAAAGAATAGTAATAGCATACAAGAACAGTATCGTAATGGAGACTACTTTTGAGGAAGCGTTAGCTAAAGTTTTCGATTTAGAAAAAGATGATCTAAAGAAAATAGATAGTACTAGCAAAAAGGCTTTCTTAGATGATAGTACGTTAATCCAATTAATTCGCAGAGCTAAACAATATTATAAGCAGGCAGAGGATTCAGTTAAGAAATCTGACTGGAGTGCTTATGGCGATAATATAAAGAAATTAGGAAAAACATTAGAAGAATTAGAAAGGAAGAACTAGCTAGATGACAAATAAAATAACAATGCAAAACGGACAGTTAGTAGTACCAGATGAGGCGATAATCCCTTTTATTGAAGGAGATGGAATCGGTGCTGATATTACTAAAGCAATGAAACAGGTAGTGGATACTGCTTGTGCAAAAATTGGTAAGAAAATTATCTGGAAAGAGACATACGCTGGAGAGAAAGCTTTCAACGAAAAAGGCGAATGGCTACCAGATCAAACTATCAAAGACATTAATGAATATGTTGTAGCTATCAAAGGTCCTCTTACTACTCCTATCGGTGGTGGTATGAGAAGCCTGAACGTGGCACTAAGACAGATTATGGATTTATATGTTTGTCTAAGACCTGTTAGATATTTCAAAGGTGTTCCTTCTCCATTAAAGAGACCAGATCTTACAGATATGGTTATTTTTAGAGAGAACTCTGAAGATATCTATGCTGGTATTGAATGGCAACAAGGTACTCCTGAGGTAAAGAAAGTTATCAAATTCTTACAAGAAGAAATGGGTGTAGATAAGATTCGTTTTCCAGAGACTTCTGGCATCGGAATCAAGCCTGTATCACAGGAAGGTACTGCAAGACTAGTTAAGGCAGCTATCCTTTATGCTATTGAGATGGATAGACCATCTGTAACATTAGTACATAAAGGAAATATCATGAAGTTCACTGAAGGTGGATTCCGTGATTGGGGATATGAGCTTGCAAAAGATGAGTTTGGCGCAGAGCTACTTGATGGTGGTCCATGGATGACTATGAAGAACCCTAATAATGGTAAAGATATTGTTATCAAAGACGTTATCGCTGATGCATTTTTGCAACAGATCCTTCTAAGACCTGCCGAATATGATGTTATCGCAACAATGAACCTTAATGGAGATTATATCTCTGATGCATTAGCAGCCTGTGTTGGTGGTATTGGTATCGCTCCAGGAGCAAATATCAATTATTTAACAGGCGTTGCTATTTTTGAAGCTACTCATGGTACAGCACCTAAGTATACTAATCTTAATAAAGTTAATCCTTCATCATTAATTCTTTCAGCAGTTATGATGTTAGATTATTTGGGATGGCAAGAAGCTGGTGAGTTAATAGTTAAAGCTATAGAGAAGACAATATCTGAGAAGAAAGTTACTTATGATCTTGCAAGATTAATGGATGGAGCTGACGAATTGTCTACTTCTGCATTTGCTGATGCACTCTGTGCAAATATATAAGATTTTAAATCATGAGGAAAATAGATTCTAAACTAATAATCGATAAATTAGCCCAGTCATTGGCTGATATTAATTTTACGATTGATAAAGGGATACTCGGTTGTTTTCAGCAGGCTAATGTTGAAACAAAGGAGAAAGAGTTCCTTAATATATTAGTAGAGAATGCTGAGATCGCAGATGCAAAGAAAATAGCTCTATGTCAGGATACTGGCATTGTAGTTGTCTTTGCTAAAGTAGGTAAGGATGTTTCTTTTGATGGTGATTTGAGAGTAATAATCAATGAGGCTGTCAAAAAAGGCTATGAAGAGAATAATCTTAGGAAATCTGTAGTAGCAGACCCTCTTGATAGGAAGAATACTGGAGATAACACTCCAGCAATTATCCATATGGAATTAGTAGATGGAGATGTGTTTGAGCTTGCTGTAATGGCCAAAGGTGGTGGTAGCGAGAACGTATCTGTATTAGAGATGATGAGCCCTGCTGATGGAGAGCAAGGTATTGTAGATTTAGTAGTTAACAGAATAAGAGAGAAGGGTGCTAATTGTTGTCCTCCTCTTATTTTAGGTATTGGTGTTGGTGGTAATTTCGAAAAAGTTGCCATGATTTCTAAGAAAGCTTTATTTAGAGAACTAGGTCAAAGAAATCCTAACTCTAGATATGCTGCTCTTGAAGAAAGAATCTTAAAAGAGGTTAATGACCTTGGTATTGGTGTTGGTGGTTTTGGTGGAAAGCTTACGGTAATGGATGTGTTTATAGAAGCATCCCCTTGTCATATAGCATCTATGCCAGTTGCTCTTAATGTTGGATGCCATAGCACGCGACATGCGGTGATTAAATTATGAAGAACATAACTCTTCCACTAACAAATGAGGATATCGCTGGTCTTAATGAGGGAGATACTGTGTTTCTTTCTGGAACATTGTATACAGCTAGGGATAATACTCATATGAAACTTATTAAGTTGCTTGATGCTGGAGAGAAGACTCCTTTTGAGCTAGATAATGCCTCTATTTATTATATGGGGCCAACTCCAGCACCTGTTGGATTTGTTTGCGGTTCAGCTGGACCGACCACTAGTGCAAGGATGGATAAATTTACTCCAAGATTGCTTAGCGAAGGCGTAAAAGTAATGATTGGTAAAGGTAATAGGTCTGAAGAAGTTAAACAGTCTATCAAAGATAATGATGCTGTTTATTTTGGAACTATCGGAGGCGCAGGAGCATATTTAGCTGATAAAATTAAAAAAATGGACTGTGTCGCATTTCCTGAGTTAGGCCCTGAAGCTGTCTATAAACTATACGTCGTAGATTTCCCTGTAGTAGTCCTAAATAAATAGGGAACTTTTCATCATCATCTATTGTCTCACTATATAAAAGAGGCTAATATTTAATTAGTTCATTGGTTAATTTGTTCACTAGTTTATTGGGCTGGTGGATTTGTCTCTGGGGGGGAGTTATTATGATTAGACAATTTTTCGTTGGTGCAACCGGCATGACAGCCTTGGAAAAGGATATGATCAATATTACCAACAATATTTCCAACTCTAAAACTATTGGATATAAATCAACAAGAACAGATATGGAAAATATTTTTCCACAGGTGTTGGATAGAGCAGTACAAAGAAGAGACGGTATTACTAAACCTTCAAACATAGAGATGGGTTCAGGTGTACGGGTTGTTGCTACACCAAAAGATTTCAGCCAAGGTACGATAGCTGTTACTAATAATGAGTTTGATCTGGCAATAAATGGAGATGGATTTTTTATGTTCCGTATGGCAAATTCGGAAGTAGGGTATGGAAGAGCTGGAAACTTGAATTTAGATAGTAGAGGTCAATTAGTAGACCCTAATGGTAATATTTTAGAACCTGGAATCCTTATACCAGAAGGAACAGATACTGTTAGAGTAGCTCCAGATGGAATGGTGTATATTACCCTAAATCAGGAGACTCAAGAAAGAACAATGGGGCAAATTCAGTTAGCAAAATTTGTTAACGCTCCTGGATTAGAAAGTATCGGTAATAATTTATATAAAGAAACTATGGCTTCAGGTAATCCAATAGTTGGAGATCCTGGGGATAATAATTTTGGTTCACTATCACAGTTTGCCATAGAATCTAGTAATGTTGATATAATAGGCTCCATGATGGAGATGTTAATAACTCAGAGAGCATTCGATGTTATTTCAAAAGCAATACAATCTGGGGAAGACATGCTTAAGTCTGCTGCAGAAATCGCTAGAGCGTAGTTTCTTACTACTATTTCTTTTATGTTTCTCATTTGCATTTGCGAATGTGCAAAATGTAGATTTGTTAGCGGATATTGAAAGTCATTTTGAGTATATTCCTAGTGAAGTAACTTTTTCGGTAAAATTAGATGAAAAGCTGTCTGGGAAAAGATTGAAATTTCCTAAAACATATAAGCACGGCTACAATGAGCTAGGAGTGCTTGGTAAAACAAACGCAGTTATACGAAAGATTCCTTTTTATCTAGATGTGAGAGTTTTAGTTCCTGTTGTTGCAAACAAGTTAGGATCAGGAGTAATTCTGTCTGAAAATGCTGTTATGCAGATATGGAAAGACTTTAGAGATTTAAATGATAATGTTATTTTTGATAAAAAGTCCCTGTATGGCAAGCAAAATAAGTTTTATAAATCTAAAGGCGATGTGTTTAATAAGTATGATCTAAAAGAGAAAGATGTAATCTTTAAACAAGATGATTGTGTTATAGAGGCAAAAAGTGGAAGCGTAACAGTATTCATGCCTGGTGTTTCGTTGAAAAACGGGGCTGTCGGTAGTACAATTAAGGTGCTAAATAAACAGACAGGAAAAAGGTTGTCTGTAAGAGTCTTAAGTAGTAAAAATGTGGAGGTAATTGTTAACTGATGTTAGTGAATGTTTTAAGATCAAAAATACACAGAGCGAGAGTAGTAGATACAAATACAGAGTATGAAGGAAGTATCACCATCTATGAGGACCTGATGAAGCAGGCTAATATAGTAGAATATGAGCAAGTGCAAGTTGTGAATGTAAATAACGGACAACGGTTTGTTACTTATGTTATCAAGGGCGACACACAAGGGGATATTACTCTTAATGGCGCAGCTGCAAGGCTTGCAGAGCCTGGGGATGTAATAATTATTATGTCATATGGTATGCTTGATGAGGCAGAATTGCCTAGTTATAAGCCATTAAAAGTTATTCTCGGAGAGAATAACGAAATAATTAGAACTAATAAATAAAAATTAGTTCATCTGGGGGGATTATGAAAAAGTATATACTTTTATTAATGACAGTATCATTTATGTTTGCTGGATCTTTATGGACAGAAGATAGTGTTAATCCCTATGGTCCATCTGTAGCTAGAAAAGTTGGAGATGTTGTTTTTATAAATATTGATGAATATCATATGGCTACACAGCAAGCAGATACTCAGCTTAGAAGAAATACAGGTATTAATGGAGATGCTGATCTTAGCTGGTCCCAAGCGGCTAATTATTTAGACCTTGATAAAACTCAAGCACATAGAGGCGGACTGGGTTTTTCTGCAGAGAACAATTTTTCAGGTAGTGGAAGTACTGGAAGAACAAGTAAATTGCAGGGTGCATTAACAGCAACCATTTATAAAGTTCATGAAGATAAGTTTTATATTCGTGGAACCAAGACAATTATCATAAATAATGAAGAAGAAGAAATATCAATAGATGGATTAGTTAGGAAAGCTGATATCCAGGCTAATAACTCTGTTAACTCATCTAAAGTTTCCAATGTTGTTTTAAAGCTTAAGGGCTATGGCAATGTTTCTCGTGATCAGGAAAAAGGTTTTCTTGCTCAGTTTGTTGATTGGATTTTTTAGGGGGATATAAGTATGAAAAAGTTATTGATAATTAGCTTGGTTCTTCTATCTGCCCAATTGTTTGCTATACAGACAAGAGTTAAAGCGCTTGTTTCTTTAGAAGATGCAAGATCTAATCAGGTTATGGGCTATGGACTAGTAGTAGGTCTTAAGAATACTGGCGACTCTCCTCAGCTAATGCTTACGCAGAAATCAATGCGTAATCTGTTGAAGAAAATGGGTTTATCGCCTGATGAAACAGATATTCAAGGAAGGAATGCTGCATCTGTTATGGTAACTGCTGAATTACCAGCATTTGCTAAGAATGGACAAAAGCTGGACGTGAACGTATCTTCGATAGGAGATGCAGTTTCTTTAAGAGGCGGTACGTTGCTGCTTACTCCACTTGTGGGTTCAAATGGGTCTACTTATATAACAGCTCAGGGAAACATAGTTGTTGGCGGAATTTCTGCAGAATCAGGAGAAGTTAGGTATCAGAAGAATCAATCTAATAGAGGGGTTATTTCTGATGGAGGAATCGTAGAAAAAGAGGTTCCTGTTAAGTTAGCAGATGATCATTACTTAAAGCTAAATTTGAAAAAACCAGATTTTATAACAGCGGCTAGGATTGGTTATGCAATAGAAGAGTCTGGATTAGCTTATTGTGAAAAGTATGATGCTGCTTCTGTAAAGGTAAGGTTGGCTCCGGAGCATAAAAAAGATATGGTGGATTTTATAGCTAAACTTATGGATGTTCCAGTTGAACCAGATACTTCGGCTAAGATTGTTATTAGTGAAAGAACTGGTGCTATTGTTATTGGCGAGAAAGTTCGTATCTCCCCAGTAGCTATTAATTATGGAGATATTAGCATTAAGATAGATCGTGATATTTATGATGTAGTTAATATTAAGGTATCTGAGGCTAAGTCTAAATTTAAGATTGTAGCGAATGGTGACACATTGATGGATTTAGTTAAATCCTTGAACGCTCTTGGTGCAAAATCATCAACAATGATTTCAATATTGCAGGCTATTAAGGCTGCTGGAGCTATTACCGCTGAAATAGAGGTCATTTAATGGCGGTTAACCCTTTAACATTTGTGGGTAATTCCAGTATAATATATCAAAGTGGGGTTAAAGACCCCTCTATTGAACAGCAAGATGCAATTAAACAAGAGTTTGCAAAGCTGTACATAGAGAAAATATTTATGCAGAAAGTAGCTATGACAGAGGGATTGGATTCAGATGATGATGAAGATTCTATTTTTTCAGGCTTATTTTCTAATGATATTTCTGAAATGCTCATTGATGAAGTCTTTAGGCAACAAGTTGCTGAACAGATGGTAGCAGACGGAACTATTACTTTTGATTAGGAGATCAATGGATGAGTGATGAGATAAAAATTGTTGAAATAAATCCAGTATATAAGGCAGTAGAGTCTGAGACTAAGGTTGAAGCTATTCCTGAAGACAAAAAGGAAGAGTTTGTTAACTTAATCAAAACTATTGCAGCAGGAGTTTTTTCTGGTGGCAATTTGCCTCCTGGAATGGAATTCGATGATTTAGTTAGTTATGGCTGGGAAGGCCTTATGAAGGCATGGAAAAACTATAACAATAGTAAAGGTGCTGTTTTCAGAACTTATGCCACATATCGTATTAGAGGAGAAATATTAGATAATATAAGAAAAGAATGGAAAGCTAAGAATCCAGGATATTCTAAGCGAGTAGATAAAGAAAAAGTTAAAGAACGCATGATGCAATTAGCTAATGACAATATGGACGCAGTAGAAGAAGGTAGTCCAGAACATGATCACGCGTTATATAAAGCTTTAAACAGCTCAGCAATTGTTTATTTATTATCTTTAGAAAATATGGAAAGTATTTCTTCCGCACTTAAAAAAGAGGATGTTGGAGAAGAAATAGTAAATAGAATTGAACGATCTAATGAAAGAATAAACTTACATGATTGTGTGCAAAAATTAACTCCAGAAGAACAGCAGGTAGTTAAGTTGTACTACTATGAAGATAAAAACCAACTAGAAATAGCTAAAATGCTACAAATATCCAAAAGCAAGGTAAGTAGAATGCATATGAAGATTCTTGAAAAATTAAAAAGAAATTTATCTTATAAGATGGGTAGGAAATGGTCGATATAACGGCTAATATAAATAAGTAGTATATAAGTTGTTGTCTGGGGGGATGTTAAATGGCTGAATTAGATGCAATAGTTTATGGTCAGTCTTTTGATAATTTAGAAAAAGCAATCAAAGCATCTACTGTTAAACAACAGAAAATCGCATCAAATATAGCAAATATAGAATCTGGCAACTATCATAAAGCAGATTTTTCTTCTGCTTTAGATAAAGCAAAAGTGAAGCTAGGTAATAAAGAAAGTTTGATGGATCAGGAAATGACAAGGTTTGCCGAGAATAATCTTAGACTTTCCTCTTATGCTACCTTGCTTTCTTCAAGGTTAAAGACTTTAAAGAAAGTAGTGACGCTAGGTAATGGTGGTTAATATGTATAGGATAGTGCTTGTTTTATTTTGTATGAGTTTTTTCTTCGCTGATGTCTTTGACGTTATGGGAATAAGCAGTTCCGGCATGATTGTTCAACAACAAAAGTTGCAGGCAATTGCAGAGAACATAGCTAATATTAATTCATCAAAAACTGTGAATGGTGATATCTATAGAAGAAAAGATGTGGAAGTAAGGACAATGCCAGGAACCAATGAACCGTATGTTTCGCAAGTAAGGGACAATGCTCAGGAAATACAAAGATTATATGATCCAGAAAATCCTCTTGCTGATGAAGACGGTTTTGTAAGGATGTCTGACTATTCATTATCTAAGGAAATGTCGGATATGGCTGTTACAAGAAGAATGTATGAAGCAAATGCCGCAATATTTAGCTCTGCTAAACAAGTTGCGCAAACAATAATGAATATAGGGAAGTAATTATGGCTGGTGGAATCAATATAGATAAAACAGGAATATCAAAGGCTGAAGGCCTATATAATATTTATTCAATAAAGACTCCAGCAAGCGAAAGCTTAGATTTAAAAGAGAACTTATTCAAGGTTACACTTGATAAAGCAGTAGAAAGTTTGAATAGAATAAGTGCTCAAGAAATGAAGGCAGAGACGCTTGTAGAGGATTATGTTCAGGGTAAAGTAGGGCTTGAGGAAGTTATGATTGAGATGGAAAAAGCCAATGTTTCTATTAGTCTTGCATTGACTGTAATAAATTCTGCAGTGCAAACTACTAAAGAAATTCTGCAAATGGCTGTATAATAATAGAATATGGTAGATATAGATGAACAAGAAGTTGCAGATACGCCCGAGGAAGATGGTGAAGAACTAGAGTCTTTTTCCTCCAGTACTTTAGGTCTTTTTTCTAATATATGGGTGCAAGTTGGTATAGCCGTTTTTGTGCTATTACTTGCAGTATTAATTGGCGTAGGATTCTTTGTGCGTCAGAAGTCAGTTAACGCTGCACAAGATCCAAACCAAACATCAAAGCAGCAGATTAATAAAAAATATAAGTTTGTTCCTGCCTTTGCGGAGCTTACTCCTATGGATGCGGCACAGATTAGAAAAGTATTAAGCTATGAAAATATGCCTTTTGAGTCAGTAAAAGATGGTCGAATTACTAATATTGCAGTTCCAAAAGAGTTTGCAGATGAGATTAAGTTGAAAATGGCGCAGCTGGGTTTGCCAGAAGGTGGAATAGTTGGCTTTGAAATATTTGATGAAGCTGCTGGTCTTGGTGCTACTGACTATGATAGAAGAATTAAATATATGAGAGCAGTCAGTGGAGAGCTTTCCAGAATAATATCAACAATGGAACATATCCAGAGTGCGAGGGTTCAGATAGTTATGCCTGCAAAGACATTGTTTGGAGAAAAGGTTCCTGGTTCAACATCTGTAATTTTGAATATAGAAGAGGGTTATGGAATAACTGATCAGAAAGTACGTGGAATTATGCATTTGGTGGCAAGTTCTGTTGAAAACGTAACTCCTGAAAATGTTACAGTTATAGATAATAAAGGTGAAATTCTTAGTGAAATGATAAAAAAAGACATGATTACTAAAGATGCTGGTAATTTCATGAGACTACTAAGGGTTGCTGATGGCGAACAAGAGTCTCCGTTAGAACTTTTATTGAAGTTTAAAAAAGAGTTAAAAGATGATTATGAAAAAGACTACACCCAAAAGGTTGAAGATGTATTAGATGGTCTTTATCCTGACGGTTCTTTTATGATTTATGTGAATGTTACACTTACTGAATCATATAAGGAGAGCGCTCCTTATGAAATAGGTAGAATTAATGTAGCAATTATATTAGATAGTGATAATTCAGAATTGAATTTCAGTCAAGAATTAAAACAGAGTACCTTTAAGTTGGTTTCATCCGTGATTGCTTATGTTAAAGGTAGAGACAAAATAGTATTGGAGCTTATGCCTTTTGTGAATATTGAAGCAACACAAGACTTGAGAGCAACTGAAAATGTTGTTGTAGATAATTTAAATTTGGTAGAAAACAGTTATGCTAATGAAAAGAAAAACTCATTATCTTGGATATTCATTGTATTAGGTTTGCTGCTTTTAGCATCAGGAGCAATTGTTTTTGTGGTTTATTTTCTGTCTAGTGCCAATGTGTATGAACAAGAAGAAGCGGAATCTGAAGAGCCAGTGATACCTGTGCAAGAAATGGAATCTAGGGAGCAAGATGTGGATTTTGCTTTAGAGAAATTCAGATCATTTATAAATAATAACGAAGAGCTTGTAGTGAAAAAGATTATTAAATGGATGAGAGAAGACGACAATGTTTAACAATAAGCAAAAAGCAATAATTGTATTTTCAATGTTAGGCGAGGTATTTTCTGATAATATACTTCGGCAGCTGCCAGAGGATGTATTTACAAAGGTGCAAGATGATGTGCTGCCATTGAGAGGACAGCTTCCTCTTCCTGATGATATTGATGCTTTTGTTTTAGATAATATTTTGAGAGATGAGGAATCGCTTGATTTTGATAAAGAAGATGAGATATTAGAGGAAGAATCAACAACAGATAAGCTTGTTTTGCTTTCAGATGATCATTTTTTAGAAGAAGTTCCAGTAAATATTGCCTTTGCAGTAATTAAATCAGAGAAACCAATGTTTCAGAGTTTGTTGTTAGGTTTTTTTCATAATGATAAAAAAGAAAAATTAATAGAAAAGATGAAACAAGAAGGGGTTGAGGTTTTAAGGTCAATTAAAAAAACTTCAATTCTTGAGAGTGTAGAGGTCAAATTAAAAATGGAATTTATTGAGAAGATGAAAGACCTTATAAAACAAGAAGATAAGGGATAGTATGTCTTTAATAAAAAAGAACCAACTTAGTTATGGTGAGGGAGTAGGCAGGAAGCCTATTATTAAACCCATTTCCCAGAAGTTCCAACTTAACGTTTCCTTGCCTAAAGAAAAGATTGAAGAAGAGATAGCTTTGCTGAAATCAGAAATAATGAAAGAGGCAGAGGAATATCGCATTCAATTAGAACATGAGAAAGCTCAACTGCATGAGCGTGAAAAAGTTTTAGCAGAGAAGATCGCTTTTATAGACCAAGATAAGCAATCGTTGTTTTCTGATGTTGATGCATTGAAAGAAAAGGCTAAGGCTGATGGTTATGATGTTGGGTATAAAGAAGGCATAGCTCAAGGTAAAGTAGATGGATTAAAACAGGGTGATGCTGAAGGACGTGCCGATTACGATAAGGCTAGAAAAGATTATGAAAATGAATTATATAAACTATTAGAAAAGTTTAAAGAGCTAGATGATTATAAAAACGATATTTTTAAAAGCACAGAGCCATTTTTGATTGATCTTTTAGATTCAATTGTTAAGAAACTTTTGTCAGAATCCATAGAGTTAGATAAAGATATTATGGTTAAAGTAGTAAAAGAGGCTTTGGCTCCGGTATCCAGTGGACATCAGCTCACAATTAAGGTGAATCCAAAAAATGTTGATCATTTAGAAGAAAATAAATCAAAATTATTATCTGAATTTATTTCTATTAAGGAATGTAATATTGTTGGAGATAATGATATTTCTGAAGGTGGTTGTTTAGTTGAGGCAGATTTTGGAGTAATAGATTCTCGCATAGAGTCTAAATTTGAGTCTATTAAAGATTTAATATGTAGCATTAAAGATTGTGATGAAGAAGCTGACCTAGTAGAGAGTTCTGATGATGTGATTGATGTTGTGCCTAAAGAAGAAGATGCTAGTGATGATATTTTTAAAGGCAAAGATGATGTTTTGTCTTTGGATGATGATTTGGATGATGATTCTTTTGATTTTTTAACAGATGACGATGAGTTCTGATAATCCTAGAGTAGATTTTTCCCGTTATATAAAAAAAATTAATGGCATGGAACCACTTAATAAGGTTGTAGGCAAGGTTATTGAGGTCGTAGGACTAGTAATCGAAGCTCATCTGCAAGGAGCTCGTGTTGGCGATATTTGTTTAATACAACTAAATAAAGATAAAACTCTTCGTTCTGAAGTTGTTGGTTTTAAAGAAGGCAAGGTTTTGCTTATGCCTTTTGGTCCAATTGAAGGTATAGGTCCTGGAAACTTGGTTTATTCAACTGGTAAACCTATGAGGGTTAAGGTTGGTTACGGTTTGTTGGGCAGGGTTCTTGATGGGCTAGGCGATCCTATTGATGATTTAGGTGAGCTAGACTATGAAACAGAATACCCATTGGATAATGAGCCTCCAGACCCTGTTAAAAGACCAAGAATTACAGAGGTGTTGAAAACAGGCGTTAGAGTTATAGATGGATTGCTTACATTTGGCAAAGGCCAGCGTATTGGCATATTTGCTGGGTCTGGTGTAGGTAAATCTACACTTATGGGTCAGCTTGCCAGGCAGTCTGAAGCTGATGTTGTAGTTATTGCTTTAATTGGGGAAAGAGGACGTGAGGTTCGTGATTTTATTGAAGAGTCATTAGGAGAAGAGGGGTTAAAGAAATCTGTGGTTGTAGTTGCTACTTCAGATAAGCCACCACTTATTAGGCTTAAAGGAGCTCTTGTTGGTACCGCAATGGCTGAATTTTTTAGAGATCAAGGCAAGAGTGTCTTGTTTATGATGGACAGTACTACAAGGTATGCAATGGCTCAGAGAGAGGTTGGCTTGGCAACTGGAGAGCCTCCTACTACAAAAGGTTATCCACCTTCTGTGTTTGCATTGATGCCTCGCCTAATGGAGCGTACAGGGACAAGTCCAAAAGGGACGATTACTGCAATTTATACAATACTAGTTGAAGGTAGTGATATGGATGAGCCAATTGCTGACACTGCTAGAGGTATTTTAGATGGACATATTATCCTTTCTAGAGAGATAGCGGCAAAGAATCATTTTCCATCAGTGGATGTAAATGCGAGTGTAAGTCGTCTGTTTACTAGTATAAATAGTGATGATCATATGAAGGCTGCTGGATTGCTTAGAGAGGTTTTGGCGAGATATGTAGAGGCAGAAGACCTTATTAATATCGGAGCCTATGTGAGTGGCAGCAACCCTAAAGTTGATTGGGCTATTGATAAGATAGATCCAGTTAACCAGTTTTTAAGACAAGGTACTCACGAGAATCATCCTTTTGAGCAAGCAGTGCAACAGATAATATCTATAATGGGTAAAGGTACTGGAGGAAGTGTGTCTACGACTTCAATGCCAAAAACACCTTCTAGTTCATCTAATGATGATTTGCTTGGAGATGATTTAGACTTTGATGATATAGATTTTGATGATTTCTAATTAATACCCCTGATGCTTGTGCATCTTTGGATTACTTTTCCAGGATTACTGCAGTTTCGTTACAGTTTGGGAAAAATGGACAATGAATACATTCAGTCCATATTTTGTGAGGTAGTGCTTCTTTTGCAATCTCTTTAAATCCATATTTATAAAAGAAGTCAGGTATATAAGTAAGCGCAAAAAAATTGGTTATACCAAGTGATTCCCCTTCTTCTATTACTCTGCTTAGTAATAGAGCTCCGATGCCTTGTCCTATATTAGTTTCACTTACAGCCATAGATTTCACTTCAGCTAATTCATTAGTAGATACCTTTAAGGCACATGTTCCAATAATTTTGTTATCAATAGTTGCTATGTGAAAATCTCTTATATTTTCAAGTATGTGTTGTAGCGAACGAGAAAGTAGCTTTCTTTCATCAGCATACTTGTCTAAGATGTTTTTTATTGCTGGGGCATCTGCTATAGATGCTTTATTGATAATAATATTTTTATTGACCATCGGTTCATTATAAGTGATATGTCATTTTTATGCAACATGCGCTTGATTACTCTATATGTGGTGTGTATAATAGATATATGTTCACATTTACAACTAGTGGGGATTCCATTGAAATATCGGAGGGAAGTATGAGTTCACGAAATACTGAGTTAATAGCAGTTACAAGCGGAAAAGGTGGAGTTGGTAAAACTTTATTTTCTGTTAATTTAGCTATTGAAGCCGTTATGATGGGTAAAAAGACTCTTATTTTAGATGGTGATTTGGGTATGGCAAACGTTCATATTGTTACAGGAGTTTATCCTGACCACGATATTATGGATGTAGTTTCAAATAAAAAATCTATTAAAGATGTAATAATTAAAGGTCCAGGTGGAATAGATATTATTCCTGGAGCTTCTGGTATTTTTAAGCTTTCAAATATTTCACATGCGAAGAGACATAAATTTACAGAACAGCTGAATGAATTGGATAAAGATTATGACTTAATAATATTGGATACGGAAGCAGGCATGTCTCATAATGTTATGAAGTTTATATCAATTGCTGACAGAACCATTGTTGTAGCTACTCCAGATTTAACTTCACTTTCTGATGCATATGCAATTATTAAGGTAATGCGAATGAATAAAAAGTCTGATGATATCGGAGTTGTTATTAATAGAGTTAGGAATGCAGCAGAAGCTGATACGGTATTTAGAAAGCTGAATATGGCTTCTGAAAAGTTCTTGAAACATTCTTTAAAGAATTATGGGTTTGTATTAGAGGATCCGCTTACTGTTAAAGAGTCTATTCAGAAAAGAAGTCCTATTTCTGTGGCTTATCCAAAGACAAAAGTAGGTAATAGCTTGAAGCAAACTGCTTATAGAACTTTTGGCATGCAGGATAAAAAAGTTGTAGAGTCTTCTCCAAGTGTTATCTTAAATAGATTTTCAATGCTACTTGATAGCGTTAAAGTATAAAATACCTTAAAGCCTTTATTTTCTCATAACTATCGCAAATTCTAGGTGTATTATTATTTTTAAAAATAGCATTAAAACGCTATAATAATTATAGAAATAAAAATTTGGAGGATGCAGATGTTAGGTAATATGGGCGATATGATGAAACAGTTAGGCGATATGAAGAAGCAGATGAAGGAACTTAAAAAGCTGAATATAGAAGTAAGTTCAAAAAATAATGAAGTAACAGTTGTTATGTCAGGTGACATGAAGCTTAAGGATTTAAAGATTGCAGATGGAGTAGATACTAAAAAACTTCCAGTTCTTATAAAAGATACAATTAATAAAGCATTTCAAGAAGTTACTATGAAATCAGCAGGTCAATTTAAAGGCCTAAATATCCCAGGGCTTGGATAAAATTGGAATATGAAAATCCATTAAATGACATAATTCATGAGTTTTCAAAAATGCCAGGTATAGGCAAAAGAACAGCTCAGAGAATGTCTTTTTACCTATTAACTTTGCCTAAAGATGAGGTTGCAGTTCTTGCTAACAGTATCGCAGAGTTAAAAGATAATGTGAGGTTTTGTAAGAGTTGTTTTGCTTTAGTTTCTAAAGATGATGATTGTTCAATTTGTACTGATCATAAAAGAAGCAATAATTGCATATGCGTAGTTAGTGATCAGAAAGATTTATTAGCTATTGAAGGCATGGGGCGCCATAAGGGGTTGTACCATGTTTTGGGTGGTGTGATTTCTCCTTTAGATGGTATAGGTCCAGATAGCCTCAGGATAAGAGAGTTATTAGCACGGATTGATAAAGGTTCATTTGAAGAAGTTATTTTTGCTTTAAAACCAACTATTGAGGGTGAGGCAACTATGTTGTATTTAAAAAAGCTTTTGTCTCCATTAGAATTAAGTATGAGTCAGATTGCTTATGGCATCCCAGTAGGGGGAGAACTAGAGTGGGCTGATGAGGTTACTTTAGGAAGAGCATTTGAAGGGAGAACTAAGATAGGTGAATAAGAAAGTTTTAATTGATAGGATAACGGAAAATGTTGATCTTAAAAAGAAAGATGTTAAGTCTGTAGTCGAGAATTGTTTTGATGAGATTATTGCTGCTTTAAAAAAAGAAGGCAAAGTGCATTTGGTTGGTTTTGGTTCTTTTGAATTAAGAGAAAGGCCAGAAAGAGAAGGTCGAAGCCCAATAACCCATGAAAAAATAATTATACCGGCAAGTAAATATGTTGGATTTAAAGCAGGAAGTAAATTAAAAGGGACGGTACGAGGATAACAATGCAAGAAACAACCAATCTTCAGGATTTCTTAAGCTTATTAGAGGTGTTGCCAGACTTTATAGTTGCAGCAATAAAAGAGAAAACAGAGCTAGAGAAAGTAGATGAAGTTATTATTGATTATGGCCGATTTATTGAGATTAGAGAGGGGCAGAATAGTTATAAATTAGAGCATATTGCTGCTCTAAAAGATATAGACTCAGTAGTCGATAAACTTTCTTTTTTTTCTGAAGATAATAGAGCTGGTTTAGATAGAACATTGCATAGAATATCTGCAATTAAGAATCGTCAGGATAGGATAGTTGGGCTTACTATTAGAGTTGGTAGAGCTATCTATGGATCAGCAGAAGTTATCATGGATTTGCTTAATACTGATCATTCTATTTTATTATTAGGACCTCCTGGAAGTGGAAAAACAACTAAGTTGCGTGAAGCTGCAAGGCTTTTAGCTGAAAGAGGGAAGCGCGTAGTAGTAGTGGATACTTCCAATGAGATTGCTGGAGAGGGAGATATTCCACACCCAGGAATTGGTGATGCAAGAAGAATGCAGGTTAAACATGTTGAAATGCAGCATAATGTTATGATTGAGGCTGTGCAGAACCATATGCCAGAAGTAATTATTGTAGATGAGATAGGAACAGAAGCAGAGGCTAGAGCAGCTAGAACTATTGCTGAACGTGGAGTTCAGTTGATAGCAACAGCACATGGACAGACAATTCATAATTTAATAAAGAATCCTACATTATCAGATCTATTAGGCAGTATAGAGACTGCTACTTTAGGAGATGAAGAGGCCAGGAGAAGAGGCACACAGAAGACCGTATTAGAGAGGGCATCTAAGCCAACCTTTGATATCTTAGTAGAGATAAAAAATAGAGAATTACTACATTGTTATAGAGATGTAGCTGCTACAGTAGATTTAATATTGAGGGATAAGCCTATATCTCCTGAAATAAGAACTATTCGAGGAGATGGTGTCGTAACTGTAGAGGTAGCGGAGCCTTTGTCGGCGTTTCATAATGGCTTGATGGCAGAAGATAAGACTTCTAGGTTCTTTTTGTTTGCTATTAATAGAGCTAATTTTGAACTTGCCATGGACTCACTAGGCTTGCCTGGAAGAGTTGTTAATAAGCCTGAAGATGCGGATATTATTCTGACCACTAAGTCACATTTGAAAAGAAATACAAATATAGCGAAGTATGGCCGAAATCACAACATACCAGTTCATGCAGTTAAATCATCAACATTTCCTCAGTTAACTAAGTTTGTAAGGTTTTATTTCCGAATAGGCGACGAAGGTAATGATACTCTGGAAGCAGAGACTTTAGTATTTGCAGCAATAAAAAAATATAAAAAATCATCTACGGCTGTAGAATTGCCAGAAGCAAATTCATTTCTAAGAAGATTTCAGCATCAGTTAATAACAGCACATGGCTTTATCAGTCAAAGTGTTGGCAAAGAACCGAATAGGAGAGTAAAAATTTATGGAAAAAAAGAGATATAGCGGACAGTTAATAACATTTGAAGGACCTGAAGGTGGCGGAAAATCTACACAGATTAATATGCTGGCCGATTTCTTTAGAAGTAAAGGTAAAGAGGTCTTAGTTAGTAGAGAGCCTGGCGGAACAAAACTTGGTTCCCAGATAAGAGGCATCATCTTAAGCCCATATGATACAACTATTGGAGATAGAACTGAGGTTCTTTTATTTCAAGCAGATAGAGCTCAGCATATTAAAGAGATAGTATTGCCTGCATTAGAAAAAGGGCTATATGTGCTTTGTGATAGGTTTATTGATTCAACAATTGCCTATCAAGTTGCAGGGAGAGGTTTTCCTAGAGAGTTTATAGATCAGCTTAATGATTTTTCCGCATATGGTGTAAGGCCCGACCTTACGTTGTTACTTGATGTGGATTATGAGATAGGTATAAAGAGAGCAACCAAAATTGCTAGTGATAGATTTGAGAATGAAGATTCTTCATTTCATAATGTTATTAGAAATTGTTATTTGGATATTCAAAAAAATGAGCCAGATAGAGTGAAGCTAGTAAACACATCAGAAACAACAATTGCTACTGTACATGAAGACATAAAAGAAATAGTGAAGGGAAAATATGACCTTTAACGCTAATTTGATTAGTCAAGTAAAGGTAAAAATCGATAATGCTCTATCTAATAAGAGGGTATTTCCAAGCTATATTTTTGCAGGCAGTGACAGATCAACTAAGCTAGATACAGCTAAGTATATTTCTGCTTCATTAAATTGTACTCATGAGCATGTTACTTGTGGTGAATGTGCTAATTGTAAAGCTATTATGGCAGGAACATTTCATTCTTTTAAAGTATTGTCTAGAGATAATGAAGCGAAGCGAAAACAAAGCATATCAGTCGAGTCTGTGAAAGATGTTCGCATGGATATACTGAGTGGCGCATATCAGGGTTATTTGATGGTTTATGTATCACGCGCCGAGGACCTTACTATTAATGCGGTAAATAGCTTATTAAAGGTGTTAGAGGATAGCCCGGATCATGTTATGTTTGTTTTTGATGTGGCTAATTATTATTCAGTTTTGCCAACAGTTAGATCTAGGTCTCAAGTAGTTAATTTTAGTAATATTAATGGGTTAGATGAAGGACAAGAGCTAGTGGAAGGACTTTCTGTAGATAGCTTTTATGATTTTGTTGTCAGTAATAGTGTTCAAGATTTAATTATTTTTGCTGATAAACAAAAGTTGGATAGAGGTGAGCTCAAAGAATTTTTAATTAATTTTGAAGCTCATTGTGTTAATATGTTTAAGGAAAATAGTTTAAAACAATATTTAAATATTTCATTAGTAGTTCGTAAATATCACAAGTATTTAAATAGGCCAGTGAATGTAACGAATAATTTTTTACTAATGCTATTAGAGATGAGAGAAAATAATGAATAGAAATAATAATTCTGAAAGAAAAAATGTAAAGTCTGAAGGTACTGTGTATTTTGGAGTGAAATTTAGGTTCTTTGATAAGGTATATCCAATTCAGAAGATGCAGATTCCAGTAGTGCTTAACCAGAATGTTGTAGTAGAAACAAATAGAGGTAAAGAATATGGGACAGTTGCTCTTAGAAAAGAACTTCCAGATACGAGACCTCCTAAGAGCGATATAGTTGTAAGAAGAATAGTTCGTATAGCTACATCAGAAGATGACCAGCTTTATAGAGGCATATGCGCTGATGAGACTAATGTATATATTCAATGCATTAAAAAGAACCAGCAGCATAAATTGACAGTGAAGTTTTTTAAAGTTGAAAAGATTTTTGATGGCTCAAGATATATTATTTATTACAAAAGAGCTGATGATGATCATGGCAAAAAAGGTAAAAAACTGATTAAACCTAAAAAGAATAATTTCCAACCATTTATTATGGAATTATCACAACAGTTAAAGTCCAAGGTTGAGTTAAGAGAAGTGGGTAGCCGTGGAGAAGCAAAGCTTTTCGGTGGCGTAGGCGATTGTGGTAAAACATTATGTTGCGTTGATTGGAATAAAAAAGGTTCTTCTGTAACAGTGAAAATGGCAAAGGAACAAGGTCTTTCTATAAATATACCTAAATTATCTGGATGTTGTGGACGTTTGAAATGTTGTTTGTCTTATGAAAGAGAAAATTATCAGGATGGACGTTTTGTACATGAGTGATTGTTTGTTTTGTAGAATAGTAAATGGTGAAATACCAAGTGATTTTATCTATGAGAGTAGTAATGTTGTTGCCTTTATGGACATGAACCCTGTTGCTCCTTTTCATTGTTTAGTTGTTCCTAAAGAGCATTATAGTTCTATTATGACTTTGGACCCAGGAGTAGCTGCAGATGTAATCATTGCTATACAAGTAATTGCAAAAGAAAATGGATTAGATGGAGAAGGCTTTAGAGTCGTTAATAATTGTGGTGATTTTGGCCAACAAACAGTTGAACATATTCACTTTCATGTTATTGGTAAACGCCAAATGCAGTGGCCTCCAGGTTAATAAAAAAAAAGTTTTCTTTACTTAAGTTAATAAATAATTAGTAGAGTTTTTTTGGAAAATATAGTTTAATAATTGATATAAAATACTTTTTTACAAAATTTGACTGGAGGTGAATGTAGTGGCAGAAGTTAGAAGAAGTCCAGATGAGCCAATAGAGAAGATGCTTAGAAAATTTAAACGTAAAGTTAAAGAAGAAGGTACCTTGATGGAAGTTCGTAATAGAGAATTTTTTGAAAAACCTTCAGAAGGCAAAAAGAAAGCCAAGAGAGCTGCAGTTAGAAGAAACTTAACTGAGCAGGCTAAGGATAATTGGTAATAGTTTAATGTTTAAAATAATAGACCGCTATTTTTTAAAGGAGTTAATGATTCCTTTTTTGGTAGCGGTTTTTTCATTAGTAATAATCGGTCTAGCCGATGTCCTGTTCTCACTTATGGACTATGTAGTTAATAGGGGGATAGGGTTAGAAATAATCTTTCAATTATTGTTATATAAAATCCCCGCAATAGTAGTGTTGTTTTTGCCTATAGCTTCATTATTCTCAGTAATGATTGTTATGTTTAGGATGATTAGTGACAACGAGCTCACTGTTTATTGGACCTCTGGGGTTTTTTATGAGCGAGTAATCCTCCCGTTTCTTTTGTTTGCGTTATCTATTGTGGCTTTATCCTTTATATTAGGAGAGTATATTGTACCTGTAACAAACTATAAATCTAATACAATGATTCATAAGCTGATATTAAAGGAAAGTATTCCTATGATAGAAGAGAATGTTTTTTTTAAAGATTCTGATGATAAATATGTATACGTTAGAAAGATTAACAAAACAAATAATCAGATGCAGGATATTATGATCTATGAAATGGGAGGCACATTGCCTCGAGTTATTTCTGCAAAAACAGCTTTGTGGAACGGAAATTATTGGGATTTAAAAGAGGGCAGAATGTATAATTATAGAAACGATGGGTTTTTAGATTTTGAAGCTGGGTTTAATGAGATGAGAATAAAAGTAGATTATAGTTTGGATGACAATTATATAAAGCTTAGAAACCCTAAAGAAATGAGTTCAAGACAGATTAGCTCACGAGTTGATTCTTTAAGAAAAGCTGGATTAGATGCAAAGAAAATGTTGGTTGAATATTATCTTAAATTTTCATCATCAGTTGCGAATATGATTTTTGCATTGTTAGGCGTAGTGTTTATATTGACGTTTATTCGTTCATCACGAGATGTATGGGGAATCATAGCTTCTATCGCAACAGCACTGCTCAGCATATCTGTTTTCTTTTTTCTTTCAGCTTACGCTAGAGCATTGGGTATAGGTGGCCACATAGACCCAATGGTGGCTGCTTGGTTTCCTTCTGTGACCTTTTTAATTGTGTTAATTGTTCTTTGGCTTGTGAGAAGACGCTCATATTAAGAAAATATATTGGATATATATAATTAACAATTCGTTCAATAAATGTTATTATTGACTTGTAGAAGCTCGACCATGTTGGTGATACTTTATAAGAGATGAGCCAACTTTAAAAAACCGGGAGCTGTGTTCAATTTGGACTGCGGTTCATTTTGGCCAGTTTTAGAACAGATCTTTGATCTGACCCAATCTGAATTGTTCTGGTTCAGAGATTATTAAGTACACGGCATGGTGGGGCGTTTACATAAAAAAAATATCCTTGAAAGAAAAGATTTAGATTTATGAGTATAAAAGTTTTAATAGGCACACAATGGGGAGATGAAGGTAAAGGAAAGATTACCGATCTTCTAGCAGAAAAAAGTGATGTAGTTTTTAGATATCAAGGCGGCAATAATGCTGGACATACCTTGGTTGTAAATGGTGAAACATTCAAGTTGCACCTTATCCCATCTGGAGTTTTATATAAAGATGTTATCTGTGTAATAGGTAATGGAGTAGTGATAGACCCTGAAGTTCTTTTGCAAGAAATGGATGGTCTGAAAAAGAGAGGAATCTCTGTAGCTAATCTAAAGATTAGTAGTAATGCACATGTAATTCTTCCTTTTCATAGAATGCTTGATAGAAAGCAAGAAGATGCTCGTAGTGATGATGATAAGATAGGAACAACTTCCAGAGGAATTGGTCCTGCATATACAGATAAAATTTCTAGAACAGGTATCAGGATAGCTGATATTTTAAATGAAAAAGCTTTAACTAGCAGAATTAAACAAAAGAATTGGGGCGAAGTTTTAGGTGTTACTGAGCAGCAAATAGCTGGTGCGGTAAAAGACGTGTTAGTGTTTGGCGATAAGTTAAAACCATTTGTCGTAGATTCTGTGTCCTTCGTTCACAAGTTAAGAAAAGAAGGTAAAGAGATTTTTCTTGAGGGTGCTCAGGGTACAATGCTTGATGTAGATTTCGGAACATATCCATTTGTTACTAGTTCAAACCCTACAGCGGGGGGAGCATGTACTGGAAGTGGAATTGGCCCAACAATGATCGATGATGTTATTGGTGTTGTGAAAGCATATACAACTAGAGTTGGTGAAGGTCCTTTCCCAACAGAACTAAATGATGAAGTAGGTAATTTCTTAGCTACTAATGGTCATGAGGTTGGAACTACTACAGGTAGAGCTAGACGTTGTGGATGGTTGGACTTAGTGGTTTTACGCTATGCAGCTAATGTAAACAGCTTAACAAGTATCGCTCTTACTAAGAGTGATGTTCTTTCAGGTTTGAAAGAATTAAAAGTTTGTGTAGCTTATGAAATTGATGGAAAAAAAGTAAAAGATTTCCCTTGTGATAGAGAAATGTTAGAAAAAGCTAAGCCAGTATACAAAACTTATCCTGGATGGGATGAAGATATTACTGGATGTACTAAATTTGATGAGCTGCCAGTAAACGCCAGGAAGTATATAAAGGCTATTGAAAAAGAACTAGAAGTTCCAATAGATATAGTATCTGTCGGTAGTGGCAGGATGCAAACAATCATCCGATGAAAGAAAAAATTGTACTAGCTTATAGTGGAGGATTAGATACCTCTGTTATTATTCCTTGGTTAAAAGAAACATATGATTATGAAGTAATTGCTTTTGCTGCTGATGTAGGACAGGGGGCTGTCGAGCTTGATGGTCTTAGAGAAAAGGCAATAAAGAGTGGCGCTTCAAAATGCTATATTGAAGATCTTAGAGAAGAGTTCGCAAATGAATATATTCTTCCAACATTACAAGCAAGATCAGTATACGAAGGTAAATATTTATTAGGAACATCGTTTGCAAGGCCTCTTATTGCTAAGAAGCAGGTAGAGATTGCAAGAAAAGAAAATGCAACAGCTGTTTCTCATGGAGCTACTGGTAAAGGCAATGACCAAGTAAGATTTGAGCTTACATTTATGGCATTAGCACCAGACTTAAAGATAGTTGCACCTTGGAAAGATCCAAAGTGGACACTTAAGAGCAGAGAAGATTGTATTGAGTATGCAAATGAAAGAAATATTCCATTACCAGTTACAAAGAAAAAAATATATTCTAGAGATAGAAACCTTTGGCATATAAGCCATGAGGGTGCTGAGCTAGAAGATCCAGCTAATGAGCCAGATCAGGAAAATTTATTTATGCTATCTACTCCAGTAGAACAAGCGCCAGATAAAGCAGAATATATAGAATTAGAATATGAAAAAGGTGTGCCGATTAAACTCAATGGCAAAGCTATGAAGTTTTATGAAATCATTGAAGAACTAAATATAATAGGCGGTAAACACGCAATTGGTCAGATAGATATTACTGAAAATAGATTAGTAGGGATGAAGTCTAGAGGCGTTTATGAAACACCAGGTGGAACAATTCTATATTACGGACAACACGCATTAGAAACATTAGTTTTAGATAAAGATACATTTCATTATAAAGAGCATATCGGTCTTAAGTATGCTGAATTAGTTTATGATGGTATGTGGTTTACAACTCTTAGAGAATCATTAGATGCTTTTATTGCTGTTACTCAAAAGCATATGACTGGAAGAGTAAAAATAAAGTTATATAAAGGGAATCTTATACTTGCTGCTGTAGAATCTCCTAATACGCTGTATAGCGAAGAAGTTGCAACTTTTGGTGAAAGTGATATGTATGACCATAAAGATGCTACTGGTTTTATTAGGTTGTTAGGGCTTCCGTTAAAGACAAAATTCTTGTTAAGAGGAACTGAATACTAAAACAAAAAAGGAGATTATTGTGAGTGATAAACTCTGGGGCGGTAGATTTACAGAAGGTACGAATATAGATGTTGAACTTTTCACGTCTTCATTAGTCGATGATATCCATTTATTCAAAGCAGACATATTAGCTTCAACAGCTCATCTTCATCAATTAAGAGAGCAGGGAATTGTTACACATGATGAATCTTATAAATTAGAAAATACATTAAAACAATTATGGAAAGATTACGAAAATGGTAATTTTCTTCCAGATAGCAAATTTGAAGATATACATATGAATATAGAGAATTATCTTATAGAAAAACTAGGAGATATTGGTAAGAAAATCCATACAGGTAGAAGTAGAAATGACCAAGTTGTCACTGCATTTAAGCTGACAATATTAGACAGAGTAGATTCAACAATGGTCATGCTAAAAGATCTTTTAGCAACTTTTATAAATTTAGCAGAAAATTCTATGGATGTAATAATTCCTGGTTATACACATTTACAGAAAGCTCAACCAATATGTGCGAGTTTGTATTTTATGGCTTACTTTGAAATGTTTAATAGAGATTATGAAAAGTTGAAGTTTTTTAAGAAATTTTTAAGAGAAGTTCCTCTTGGTGCTGGAGCTTTAGCTGGACAACCTTTTGGTCTTGATAGATTTAAGATTGCAGAAGAGTTAAATATGTCTCAGCCAACAGCTAATTCATTAGATAGCGTAGCAGACAGAGATTATGTATTGGATGTTTTATACGTATTCAATTCAATTATGTTGCATTTTTCTCGTCTAAGTGAAGATATGATTATATGGTCTTCAGAGGAGTTTGGATTTGTAACACTTAGCGATGCTTATACTACTGGATCGTCTATTATGCCTCAGAAAAAGAATCCTGATGTATATGAGTTAACCAGAGGTAAAACCGGGAGAGTAGTTGGTTCGTTTATTGGCATGATTACAACACTTAAGTCACTTCCAATGGGTTATAACAGAGACTTGCAGGAAGATAAGCATTTATTTTTTGAAGCAGCTGATACTGTTGAGCAAGTTCTTAAGGTGAACATTGGGTCATTAAAAACATTAAAATTAAATAAAGAGCATTTAGCAGCTGAGGTTAATAAAGGATATTTGTTAGCAACTGATATAGCTGATTATCTAGTGAAGAAGGGTATGCCGTTTAGAGAAGCTCATTCTGTAGTAGGAAAGATAGTTAGATATTGTGAAGATAACCATAAAGGTTTGGTTGAGCTTAATGTCGAAGAAATTAAAGATTTCTCTGAAATGATAGGAGATGACCTTAAAGTGTATCTGAGTGTGCAGAATAGTGTGGACTCTAGAGATAGTTACGGGGGAACAGCTAGAAAGAGTATAGAAACTCAGATAGAGAATGCTAGACTTAAATTAGTTTAAACAAAGGGGAATAATATGCAAAATACTTTAGTTTTAATAAAACCTGATTCTGTGAAGCGTAGAATAGCTGGAAACATTCTTGATGTTTTTGAAAGCCACACAGAGATAGAGATCAAACAAATGAAGTTAATGACATTAACAAAAGAAAAGGCTTATGAGCATTATGGAGAGCATGATGGTAAACCTTTTTTTGAAGATTTAATGCAATTTATTACTTCTGGTCCATTATATGCATTAGAGATTATTGGATCGAATGCAATTGCGGACGTTAGAACATTATGTGGCGCAACGAATCCAGCTAATGCTGCTCCTGGAACTATTAGATCAAGATATGCAACTGTTACAGAGAGAAATGTAGTTCATTCTTCTGATTCTCCTGAAAATGCGGCAAGAGAAATAAAAGTATTCTTCGGATAGTATTTTAGTCGTTTTATAATTAAATGTTTTGCACGTAATGTGCGTAAGATTATTTTTATAAATTTTTAGTGAAATATTATTGTTGTCTTTGCGATATATTAATATGAGCAATCAATCACAACATTTATTGCATAGGAAAATTATTGCTTTAGACTTTTCTCATTTTGGTGGGAAAAGTTCTGATTTAGCAATACATGGCGAATCTTTTTATCAAGCAGGATTTAGGCATCTTGAGATAACGGCAAAAGTAGATGTGTCACATTTTTTTCGTTTCA
>CAYSAQ010000005.1:0-114594 GCA_964429235.1 uncultured Candidatus Marinamargulisbacteria bacterium | reverse complement strand
CCACCAAAATCTGCACTATTTCCATACACATTGCTACTAGTCAGTGTACTCGTTCCATAATTAAATCCACCACCTTCTTCATTAGCAATATTTCCGTACACATTACTATTAGTCAGAATATTTGTTCCACCAGACAAACCACCACCATAAGTAGCACTATTGTCATGCACATTGCTATCAATCAGCGTATTCGTGCCACCATTAAAACCACCACCATTAGGAGCACTATTTCCGTACACATTACTGTTTGTGAGTGTATTAACCGCATCCTTAAACCCACCACCATAATACTTAGCACTATTATCATACACATTGCTATCAATCAGCGTATTCGTGCCAAACATAAATCCACCACCACTATTATCAGCAGTGTTGCCATATACTGAACTACTAATTAGAATGTTAGTTCCATAATAAAGCCCACCACCGTCAAAAGCACTATTACTGGCAATGACAGAATTCATTACTACAACTTTAGAAACTCTAAAAGCGTTATATACTTGGGCAATGGCTCCTCCGTAATATGATTCATTACCACTGATTACCACAGTATTCAGGGTCAAGCTATACCCATCATTATCGACATTAATGTATATACTTCCTCCTCGGTTATAACCGGAATCGGTTATGCTTGGGCTTTTACCATTGATTAGCGTAATGTCTTTAACTGTCCAGTTTAATGCGTAATCCTGTTGAATATGTCTTATTATTTGCTGTGCATCAAGAATAGTGTCTACAGAACTTACTCCTTGAAGTGTTACGTTGTCTACATTAGGCCATACTAATCCAACATTACCAGTCCCTGAATGTGTACCAGCAGATATTTGTATTGTTTGTCCTGCACTGACGTCATTTAAAGCTAATTGAATAGTTATATAGTTGCTACTTGTTTCTAAAATTGTTGCATTATAGGTTGCAGAAAAACTAAAAGAAACTAACAATAAAAATAAAATGAATGATTTTCTGAAATTCTTTATAAACAGATTAATTGCCTCTTCTTTGAAATATTTTTATTACCCCTATAATCATATATTAAAAGGCAGGTTTTGTGCAAGACTGCAAGCTAAGCTATAGCCCACGCAGACAATTTTTGTTTCTTGCCTTTTACCTTCACATCACCAATATTTTCACAAACAAAGATATCTTCTACAAGTTCCTTTGTTTGCTCTCCTATAACTATCGAATATCCCTCTCTTGTTAAGGATTGAAGACGCGATGCACTGTTAACAACATCTCCTATTACGGTATAGTCTTTATATTTTTTTGCACCAATATTTCCTGCTATCACCTGACCGGAACTAATACTTACACCCACATCTAATATTGGAGCCCCTTTTAACTTCCATTTCTCTTGAAGTTTAGCAACAGCGTGCTTCATAGTAACGGCACACTTAACAGCAAGCTCAGCATGATCTAATTGTTCAACAGGACTTCCCCAAACCGCCATTAACTCATCGCCAATAAACTTATCTAACGTCCCCTTGTATTTAAAAACTTCCTCTGTAAGCACATCTAGTATCTCGTTAAGTTGTGCCACAACTTGGGCGGGAGGTCTATCCTCGCAAAAAGTTGTAAAACCAATAATATCAGCAAATAAAACGCTAACTATTCTTTCCTTACCTGCTTCAGCCATATCTTCTTCGCCAGAAACAAACCTATCTACTATGTTTGGAGATACATACTGTTTAAAAACTCCTTTAACCCTAGTTCTTTCATCTCTTACTTTCAGAAAATTCATAAAGAAACCCAACAAATATGCAGATACTATAGCTGCAATTATTACAGCTAATTCTATATATACTCCTCTAATATAAATTTCTCTAACAACAAACATGCTGCTTGCTAGCAAACTACCTACACCAATAAAACCCAACAAAGAACCTGCCATTACCGTAAGCAAAAATACGGACATTACAGACAACACCACAAGCCAAAGATAATTCAGATGATACAAAGATGAAATATATTCTTTACCCATAATTGTCCTAATAGCATTAGCATGTATCAGAACGCCTGGCATATTAAGATCTACAGGTGTAGGAAAACTATCTTGCAAATAACTAGCCGTAGAACCTACTAAAACGATCTTATCTTTAAAATAATCTGGATTTAGCTCTAAAAACTCTTTTCTAATAACATGCGCAAAAGGAACCACTTCAACACCCTTGTTTACAGCAGAATAGTTCACTAACATTGACCCATCTCTATCAAGAGGAATCTGAATATCTCCTATTTGCAAAGACCTGTCTACAACTCTCATGCTCCCTGCGCTAATCTTCTCGTGCAGCAAGTACACCTGAAGCGCAAAATACAACAAAGTCTCATCATCATGATAAGCAAGTAGCCTATACCTTCTAATAAAAGAATCATCATCCAAAACAGGATCAACCATCGCTAACACAGCATTATCAGAAAATAACTTTATAGGATTACGAATTACAGGCTCGCCTTTTTCCATATAATAGTCTCTAGCTAATACTACATTACCTGCATCTTTAATCTCTTTTGCGAACAGCCGATCTTCTTTTTCTGAATATCCACTATATGAATCAAAATTAATATCAAAAGCAATGACACTAGCGCCACCATTATTAAGAACCCTCACTAAATCAGCATACATGCTCCTTGGAAATGGCCATATTTTAGACCTATCCAATGTTAAATCATCAATTGCCACAACGATGATGGACTCCATATTATTGTCGCCCAGCTGAATATTATTTTGATAACTATCATAAAGATATCTATCAAACACTTGAAAGGTTCCTAGTGAATAAAAAGAAAATAGCAAAACTGCGATTACTAATGAAATAAAAATACCCTTTTTCATAACAATCTAATCTTATCAAATAGGGGCTTATTGAGGAATGGTTTAAGGTTTAACGATTATGTAATAAAATAATGACAATGAAACTATTGAAACTATTATCAATTTTTATATTCTTATCCCTAATGACAACTATTAGTTTGGCAAATACAGATAACCAGCCAAGCAAATTAGAAAAAGAAATACAATCTATAAATTTAAACGGTAGTGTAGGTGTTGTTATCTATAAAAAAGGCCTCGTTTACGTAAAAAGAGCTAACTCAACTTATTGGCAACAAGTAACACTTTATACAAAATTTCAGCCATTAGACACTATCCAAACTGATAACAGGGCTATTTGCGAAATAAAACTTTATGGGAACCATGTCTTAAGACTAGAGCCTAGCTCTAATTTCTCCTTTGCCGAGAAAAATCCTGGCTTAGATAAATGGGCATCCTTCAAAATAAATACAGGCAAAATATGGGTAAAAATCATAAAAGACGCCCCAAATGCCAAGAATTTTACACTAGATACTCCCCATGCTTCTATCTCTGTAAAAGGAACTGTATTCTCTGTTGAAGCTCCACATGGGAAGATTACTACCTATGAAGGAATCGTTCAGGTAACTCAGCAAAATCTAACAATCACTGTTAATGCCGGCGAACAAACAAGGATAAACAAATATGGATTCATGACAAATGCTGAAGAAATGGACGAAGAAGGTATTAGTTCCTTTGAAGAATTTGAGCAAAAAAGCACTTATTTTCAAGCCACAACCATTAAGGCCATTAGCATATCTACTGTTACTCCTATTAAAAATAAAAATTTACTAAAAAAATCACAAAAATTGAAAGCTAAAGAAGTTCGGCCACTTACTCAAAATGTCATAGTATCAACAAACCTAAAGCAACCAAACAATAACCAAATAATTATAGAGACTAAACCAGAAAGTCCTATAGAGTTATTAATATCTAAAAATAACTCACTATCTATCTTGAATGACTCTCTTTTATATAGAAATCCAGCGATACTCTCACAAATATCTGACAGAAAAATCAATTCCGTTTACTACAATACAGGAACAGATGGCAGCGTCCAAAAGTATGATAATAATTATACAAATAGTGCGTATATAACTGATCCAAGCATAGTAAATGCTGGACAAAATCATAGAATAGAAGACAATCAAGTTCTTGGTATAAGAACTTTAGAAAAAGGAACAGGGCTAGGAGTATATTTCAAAAAACAACGTTATTTGCATATGGTCAGCGCATCAACCGCAAACCTCTACCAAAACAACATCCTCCATTTTTTCTATGGTAAATCTTTTGAAATTAGAAATAATACAGATGTCGCTTTTTTAATTAGAACAGCTGTACTTACGGGAACAGAAGAATCTAAAACAACTTTTAGTGGTGACTTCAATAGTATTTTTGGGGTTGGAAGTGAAAGAACAGACTTATCATATGCTCTTGATATTGGACTTCTTCATAAACTACATAGACAGTTTTCTATAGGACTTTCTTACAAAGGAATAATCAACGATCCGCTAGACACTCAGCTTGAAAATGAGGACTTGCTTTATTTCACAGGAATTTACTTGAGCGATTACCAAACAACTGAGATTTCTTACAAGACACATAAAAATAATTCTTCTGTTTTATTTAATAGCACATTCAAAGTGCCTAATTATGAATACCTTTTATTTACAGCAAAAGCAGAATTTGCAGCAGCGAACGCCACATATGCGTTTATGGTAGATAGCGAAATGTCTTCAACTTTTAGATTATTTTTTCAATATAGTTTTGAACAAGTAAAAGATTATGCAAATGATTCTGTCGTAAGCATTGGTGGTCAATTAGATTTTTAGCCTCTCTGCTAAGATAGGTTAATTTTCTTTTTACGAAATCTTATAAGTCTCATGAACGCCTTCGCTCTTTTATATCCACTCTTTATTTCATTAAAACTATATAAAAACAAAGCAGTAAATAAAGGAAGAATATAATATATCACTCTATATAGAACTATTGTTCCAAGAATTGTTACATCACTATAATATGGCGCTAACAACATCAACATCAATGTCTCAAATACGCCTAATCCTGCCGGAATATTACTAAACAGCACTATGACCTTAACAAACATGAAAAAGCTTACAAATTGAGGGAAATCAAGCATATTAGAATGGGGCAATAACATATAAAAGACCCCTGCTCCAATAATAAAATCTGTCATGCCTATAAGCAACTGAAGAAAAGCTAAACGGTTAGACGGAATTATATATTGAGAACCAATTATCTTTAAAGGAGTCTTACGAAGAATACCTATAAAAAAATATGCGCCTACTATTACCAACATCAACGGCCCAAGCAACGTGCCTCTCAAAAATAAAAGATTACTAAATATTGATGTTTCTGGAAGCACAATTGGGTGTGTTGTTAGAAAAATACCAGCTACAGCGAGCATTCCTAACCAAAACGTAATTGTACAAAAAGTAATTGCTTTAGCTATATGTTTAGGTGAAATACCCCATTCGCTATAGTACTTATACCTGATAGTAGAACCACTAATTACAGCAAACCCTAAGTTTTCGCTAAACACATAACTGACAAACGATCCCATAAGAATCTTTACATATTTTGTTCCATATCCTAAATATTTGATAGCTAATAGATCATAACAAGTAAAAACTGTATAACTCATTATCATCAATCCAAAGGAAGCTATAATCTGGTATCTTGAAATTGCATTAAAGCTATTTATTACATCTTGAAGGCTTATTCCGCTTAATTTTTTAAGAAGTATATTGATTGAAAATGCAAAAAGAACTAGTACTACAATGGATACTACTAGCGTAATGCTTCTATTCTTTTTTCTTTTTGCCATCTATCTTCCTCGTTTCTAAACATTACTTTAAATAAAATAAGAATTTTTATCAACGTTTTATTTTGTTATACTCTTATAAACAGAACTGCATCAAAGGAGCAAACTATGACAAAAAGCAAAGAGCTTAAAGATAAACTAGAATACTCAACCAAAAATGGTTGGATAACAGCTACAGACAAAACAACTGAAATAAACGATTTCTCAAAAGGATATATAAATTTTCTATCTATATGCAAAACTGAACGACAAGCAGTGAATTTCTGCGAACAGCTGTTTTCTAAAAACGGCTTTAAGAAAGATACATCCACCAACTTCTTTGTAACACATAAGGACAAAAACATTGCAATTGTAAAAATGAATAAAGACCAAGACATCGCTAAAGGTGTAAAAATTGTTGTAGCTCATGTGGATTGTCCAAGATTAGACCTAAAACCAAAACCATTATATGAAGATAGTGACTTAGCTTATCTGAAAACTCATTACTATGGTGGAATTAAAAAATACCAATGGGTAGCTAGAGCATTAGCAATCCATGGCGTAGTTTTCACAAAAGATGGTGAACGTATAGATATATCAATAGGTGAAGATGACTCTGATCCAATATTATATATTCCAGATTTATTGCCTCACCTAGCAGGAAAAGCTCAAGGCGATAAAAAAATAAAAGATGCTATCAAAGGAGAACAGCTAAACGTTCTTGTTGGAAACACTCCTATTATCTTTGACGAAGAAGACCCTTCTAAAGGCTCAGAGCAAGTAAAAGACTCCGTAAAACTAAACATCCTTAATATGCTTAATGAAAAATACGGAATAACAGAAGAGGATTTCATTACAGCAGAATTAGAAATAGTACCTGCTGGAAAAGCTAGGGAACTTGGATTAGACAGATCTATGGTTGGCGCTTATGGACAAGATGATAGAGTTTGCTCCTATGCTGCTATGCAGGCAATAATTGATGCTGATAATTCTGACAAACCTATGCTTGTTTGGCTTGTAGATAAAGAAGAAATTGGTTCTGATGGAAACACAGGAGCAAAAAGTGCCTTTATCAAACAAATAATAAAACAATGCCTAATCAATCAAGACAAAGAACCAACTGCCTTACTAATAGATGATTGTCTGTTTAATAGCATTGCCGTATCAGCAGACGTAACTGGTGCTTTTGACCCTGAATGGAAAGAAGTATATGAAGTACGTAACTCTGCAAAACTAGGTTTTGGCGTATGTATGGAAAAATATAGTGGTTCTAGAGGAAAATCTGGCAGTTCTGATGCAAATGCAGAATATATCGCTCACCTACGGAAAGTCTTCAACGAAAACGCTGTAATATGGCAACCAGGAACTCTTGGCAAAGTGGATGAAGGTGGTGGTGGAACTGTAGCTAAATTCCTTGCAGAATATGGCATGGAAATTGTAGATTTAGGCACACCTGTATTAGCGATGCATTCTCCAATGGAATGCTGTTCTAAATTAGATATATATATGACTTATTTATCATATAAAGTATTTTTAGAAAAAGCATAAATAAAAAGTGCTACATTTTGAGATTTACGCATCTACAGGATAGTTGTAAGATAAAAGTCAGCCACAAGTCACGAAAGGACCGTTGATGATAGATTTTATCTTACATGAGGTAGAGCTGGTAACCCACTTCATTCATGCAAATCATGTATTCTTACCCTTTTTCGTTCCTATCATTGCTATCATACTAATAAGCATCGCTAAATTCTCAATAATACCTAACAAAATTCAATCAATAATAGAATTGATTTACGAGTTTCTGGAGGATCAAATAAAAGGTCTATTTCATAACGAAAAAGATTATAAAAGATGGATGCCCCTATTCCTTAGCTTATTCTTTTATATTTTATTCCATAACCTCTTCGGTCTCATCCCTGGAGTACATCCTCTTACGTCTAATGTATATATTACTGGATCATTGGCAATACTCATTATTATCATCAGCATATTAATAGGCATTAAGAGAAAAGGACCTATAGGCTTTTTTGTTGGAATGACGCCAAAAGGAGTTATGTGGCCAATAAGAGTCATGATGTTTCCAATAGAAGCAGCCTCTCTTATATCAAAACCTTTTTCTCTAGCAGTAAGGCTTTACGCCAATATGTTTGCTGGTCATATGGTTATTCTATCATTACTTTCATTAACTGAAATTTTTCATTCAGTTTTAATAGTGCCCTTAGATATCATTGTTGTTACAATGATATTGTTTTTTGAACTAATGGTGTCATTTATTCAGGCTTTTATATTCGCTTATTTATCAGCGATATATATCACTGATACCATGTATGAGGGACATTAAGTTAAATAAAATTAAGGAGGAAAAGTTATGACGGATTTACATTACACAGCAGCAGCTATATCCATAGGATTAGCATCACTAGGAGGATCTATAGGTATTGGCAATTTAGCAGGTAAGGCACTGGAGGCTATCGCTAGACAACCTGAGCAAGTTGGAAATATAAGAGCAACAATGATTATTGCAATCGCATTCGTTGAAGCAGCTATTTTATATGCTCTAGTTATCAGCTTCATGATTCTAGCAAAGTAAGCATATGGGACATTCTGAAAGCTTACTTATTATTTGGAACTTATTAGCCTTTTTATTAATGCTATTTATAGTTCGTTATGCCCTCTGGCCAAAACTATATTATTTTATAGAAGCTAGACGTATAAAAATCGAGTCACTGCAGAAGTCTTACGAACGCAGGAACAAAGAAGTGGCAGATTTAGCAGAGAAAATGAAGGATGAAAGCTCCAAAGCAGCTCAAAGAAGAAAAAAAATCCTTACAGACACAAAGAAAGAAAGTATCGATTTAAAAAAAGAAATAATGTTTAAGGCACATAACGAAGCATCATCAATAATTGAAAAAGCAAAAGTCGAAATTCATAAAGAAAAAACCAATGCATTTGAAGAAGTTAGAAAAGATGTCTCCATGATTGTTGCTAAAGCAATTAAACAAGTTCTATATAACATTGTTGACGAGGATCTTGATAAAAGAGTTATGGAAGAAATCAAAAAGGTGGTAAGCACAGTTGAGTAAAGCTGGTGACTCAAAATATTTTGCGCTATTTAATGCAATGGTTCAGAACAATAACAATGAATCCATTACCTCTATTATTCGTGATTTATATGCCGTTCACTGGTTTATATCAGCAAACAGCCAAATTAAGCACCACCTTGAAAATATAATTTTACCAGTTGCGGCAAGAAAAAAAATAATGCTAACTGTAATCGAAGAAGTTACGAGCAACTCTTCTGAGTACACTATAGCCTTTCTTTTCTACCTTCTTGAAAATAATTTTTTTTCTAAGCTCAGCTATATTATGCATATCTTTAAATACTATTTTGCTAATGAAACTGATTTACTGTTAGTAGAAGTAATATCAAGATATGAAGTGCCTGAAGATATTTTAGAATTTTATAAAAATAAAATAGAAGAACAAAGCAAACACAACGTACAGTTTATTTTTAAAAAGGTGCCTAATATGCTTGGAGGATTCAAGCTAAGATGGCATACAGGTGAAATAGACGCTACTCTAAGAAAACAAGTAGATCAACTTAAAGATCTTATAGTCCATGGATAAAGAAAGGTGTAAAGCATGTTAGGAGAAAAACTAGAACATAAAAAAGGAATTGTTGATGACATACTTCAGCAAATTGAACAGTACACTATTGACATTAAAAAAGAAGAAACTGGAATAGTCTTAGACAGTGGAGACGGTATAGCAAGAGTCGGCGGCCTTCCTGGAGCCTTACTTGGAGAAATGCTTGACTTTGGCAACAATGTTTATGGCGTTGTATTCAACTTAGAAAAAGAAGAACTTGTAGCTGTTATTCTAGCCAGACATAACAAAGTAAAAGAAGGTCATGCAGTTAAGAAAACAAACAAAATCATTGAAGTGCCTTGTGGAGAAGGACTCCTTGGAAGAGTAGTAGATGCTCAAGGAATACCGATGGACGGCGATGGAGATATTAAATATGAAACATGCCGACCATTATCGCTGGTTCCTCCTGGGGTTATTGATAGAAAACCTGTAGACACACCACTACAAACTGGTTATATGATGGTTGACGCTATGATTCCTATTGGACATGGGCAAAGAGAGCTTATTATTGGCGACAGACAAACAGGAAAATCAACGTTGGCGATTGATACAATAATTAACCAAAAAGATAAAGATGTTATCTGCGTATATGTAGCAATTGGTCAAAAAAACTCTTCTGTAGCACAGGTAAAGCAAACTCTAGAAGCACATGGTGCTATGGACTACTCAATTATTGTAAATGCTCCTGCATCAGCACCTTCTGCATTACAATATTATGCGCCTTATGCTGGTTGCGCTATAGCTGAACACTTTATGTATCAAGGAAAAAGAACATTGATTGTTTATGACGATCTCACAAAACATGCTCATGCATACAGAAACATTTCGCTATTACTTAAACGTCCTCCTGGAAGAGAAGCTTTCCCTGGAGATATCTTTTATGTGCATTCAAGACTTCTGGAACGTGCGTCACAAATGAATAATGAACTTGGTGGTGGATCTATGACCGCACTGCCAATTATTGAAACTCAGGCAGGAGATGTATCAGCGTATATTCCGACTAATGTTATCTCCATTACAGATGGTCAGATTTTTCTTTCTACCGAACTATTTAATGCAAATATTAAACCTGCGATTAATCCTGGCATTTCGGTATCAAGAGTAGGTGGAGCAGCACAAGAAAAAGGCGTTAAAAAAGTCGCTGGGTTACTAAGGCTTACTTTGGCTCAATACCGAGAAAAAGAAAAATTTTCGCTATTTGCTTCAGACCTTGATGATATGACTATTCTACAATTAAAAAGAGGTAAAGCTCTTATCCAAGTATTGAAACAAAAACAACACCAATTGATAGACGTAACTGACCAAATTCTTATCATTTATGCAGCTATTAACGGGTTTTTAGACGAAGTAGAAACAACTCAGGTAAATAGGTTCCAAAGTGAATTTATTTTCTTCCTCAAGGAAACAGATAAAGAACTATACAAAAGAATTGATGAAACAAAAAACGTTACAGATGAAGACATTAAAACACTTAATTTAATCATCCCTAAAATTGTTCGGGAGATATATTCAAAATAATGGCTGATTTAGTTTTACTAAAACAAAGACTAGTAAACATAGAATCTGTAAATGAGATTACAGAAGCTATGCAAATCATCAATACCATTATGATTGGAAGATCTCAGAAGCTTATGAATTACAGAAAAAAGATTCAACCATATTTTGACAGACTGCTCTTTACCATTGACCAAGACATTGTAAGTAAACACAAAACATCAAAGAAAGAATGGATCATTATCTTTTTCTCCGAAAAAGGTTTTGTTTCATCTTTCAATCAACAACTTATGCCGTATCTGATAAAACATAAACATCATCAAAATTTAATTATTGTTGGAGATAAAGGAAGGTTGTTCTGTGAAAAACTAGGAATTAAATATAAATATTTTTTTAATGCACCAAAAAAAATTCCTCATGAATCTATAATAGAACCTATTTATGACATACTAAAAGCAGATGGGTTCCCTTGGAATACTAAAATTATAATCAACAAATACAGCAACATGTTCAAACAACAACCTGGCGAAATAGACTTTTTCCCACAATTTGAAAATGTTTATAAAACTGCTAACACTAATACTGACTTAGATAAAATCACTTTATATGAAGCAATAATAAGTAAATTTGTAAGAGATAGGCTGTATTACTTCTTCATTCAAAATTTTACTGGCGAAACTGCCTCTAAACTATTAATGATGAAAAATGCAGTAGAAAACTCTGAAAAACTAAAAGAAACTCTCGCTAAAGAGATTTACAAAGCAAGACAAACAAAAATAACCCAAGAACTAAGTGAGGTCATCTCTTCTTATAAAGTTCTTCAATCTAGGGAGGAAAAATAAAATGACAAATAATATAGGAAAAATAGTACAAGTAATAGGCCCGATTATCGATGTTAAGTTTGCACCAGACCAAATACCAGATATTAGAAATGCTTTAGAAATTAAGTTCAAAGATATACAAAACAATAAAACCCGAAAGATCATCGCCGAAATAGCACTACAAACGGAAGGAAGTGTTGTAAAAGCAGTAGCTTTGCAGCCAACTGACGGTCTTTCAAGAGGAATGGATGTTATTGATACGGGAAAACCACTTGAAATACCAGTAGGCAGAAGCTGCCTTGGAAGAATGTTTAACCCTTGGGGAGAAATCATTGATGGTGGAGAAAGAATAACTGATGCAGAGTATTACCCTGTCAGAAGACCTGCTCCAAAATTCGAAGACCTCGAATATAAGGAAGACATATATGAAACGGGAATCAAAGCAATTGATTTACTTTCGCCATATGTTAAAGGCGGTAAAACAGGCCTATTTGGCGGTGCTGGTGTTGGCAAAACAGTTATCATCATGGAAATGATTCATAACATGGCAAAACACCATGGAGGAATCTCTATATTTGCTGGTGTTGGAGAAAGAACTAGAGAAGGAAACGACCTTTGGCTAGAAATGAAGGAAACTGGAGTAATTGATAAAACTATCCTTTTATTCGGCCAGATGGGCGACCTGCCTGGATCAAGACTTATTGTTGCTCAATCAGCGCTTACTCAAGCAGAATATTTTAGGGATGTTGCAAAACAAGACGTACTTTTCTTTGTAGACAACATCTTCCGTTTTGTACAAGCGGGATCAGAGATATCAACATTACTTGGACGTATCCCTTCAGCCGTTGGATATCAACCTACGCTTGATATTGAAATGGGAAGACTAGAAGAACGTATTGCTTCTACAAAGAATGGATTCATCACTTCTATACAAGCTGTTTATGTTCCTGCTGATGACTTTACAGACCCTGCAGCAGCAATCACGTTTAGCCACTTGGATTCTGTGACGGTACTATCAAGGAAAATCGTAGAGATGGGAATCTATCCAGCAGTTGATCCTCTTGCCTCTTCTTCTAGAATACTAGATCCTGAAATAGTTGGAGAAGACCACTATAATACAGCACAACAAGTGAAACAAATGTTGCAAAGATATAATGAGTTACAGGACATTATTGCTATCTTGGGAATCAGCGAACTTCCAGAAGAAGACAGAATCACAGTTAACAGGGCTCGTAAAATAAGAAACTTCTTATCACAACCTTTCGCTGTAGCTGAAGCATTTACCGGCATGGAAGGGAAATACGTTCCTCTTGAAGATACTATCAAGGGATTCCAAAGAATTATTGCTGGAGAATTTGATGATATTCCAGAACAAAATTTCTTAATGAAAGGCTCTATCGAAGAGGTTCTGAAATAATGTATTTAAGAATAGTTGGTTCTGAAGAATTACTGTTTGATGGTGACATATATGGATTCACCTCAAATGCACTTGATGGAAATATCACTTTTCTTGAGGACCATGAAGACTACATTACCGTTTTAAAAAAGGGCGACTTAGGATTAATCGACACAAAGGGTGAAAAACCCAAAAGAAAAATAACTCTTAGAGAGGATTCATTACTGCTAGTAGAAGGCAACCGTGCCATGGTATTCTGCTAGTATTATGACCGCCATAAAAACCAGCCTTGCTATATATTTTTTAACAGCACTATCTTTTACCCAAACACCCTTAATTAAAATAATTTCTCCTATCGAACATAATCCTATTATCACTGCAAAAGAAGTGGTGCTATATGGAGAAATCAAACTTTCAAACACTCTATATTTTAACAATAAACCTGTAAAGATTGATAATGGTCTCTTTAAAATAAAGCTTCCTCTTCAATCTCCAGGCTATAATAAATATAGGCTTTCTGCAAAGAACTACTACGGGACAACAAACAAAGATATCCCAATAACCACATTAAAAACAATATCAGATATATATGTATCCCCTTACAAAAAAGAAATAGAAATTCTTTATACTTTAAACATACTATCAGCCTATATGGGAACAGATTTCTTTAAACCAAATAGATTCATCACTAAAGCTGAAATCAGCAAATTATTAATTAAGGTACACGGTCTGTCACCAACTGACTTTACAACAAAATATTACTTTAAAGATCTACTTTCTAACCATTGGTCATATGAATACATTCAAACAGCCCTTAACAATAAATTGCTTAAACCAAAAGAAGCAAATTTCTTTGGCACTGAATCTTATATATCAAGAAAAGAGCTCGCAAACATTATAAAACCACTTATCTCATATAACTCAAAAAACACAATAAAGCCTTTTATCGATATTAATTACAACAATTATGAAGAAAAACTATTAGCTGATATTGCTGTTGCAGGATATTTTCCTAAAGAATGGACAGCTCAAAATAGCATTTATCCAAAGAAAGCGCTCACTCGTGCTGAAGTTGCATTTGTTTTTGCTCATACCGACAAGCTAATGAAAAGAATAAAAAATGAACTAAAAATTAGCCAATTTCTTTCGCCAGTTAAAAAAAATATTGGGAAATCTGCAAAATCTGCAGAAATCACATTTTCACTTATCAATAACCAAACTTTTAAAATAAAATCAATCTGCAACTCAGAACAAAAAATTGCCTTTATCGAACTACTTATAGCCGATAATTATCATACAAAAAATATTATGATGGCTGATGATGGCAAGGGTCTAGATAAAATCAAAAATGATCAAATATTTACTTCTGCCATCAATTTAGCTAACTTCAACAAACAAGAATTAAAATACACATACAAACTTTTTAATAAGTACAACCTAATAGAAGAAGCTGACCAAGGAAAAATAAATTTCTCTGGCAATAATCTATCAATCTATTAAACCTTTAAGCCAGTTCTTTCATTTGCTATAATTCTAATTAAGGTTAACTGGGGGAATCAATGAAAAATCATCTTTTACTCTATCTTACAAATAAGTTCATTACCTACTTACTTGTAAATAACGACAATCAGATCGTAGAAACAAACCAAATATTCTATCAAGATATATTTGTTGCTTTAAAAGAAATTATAAAAATATTAGATAAAGATAAAATAGATAGAATTATTGTTCTGCCAGAACTAGCATCAATAAAAGAAAACTTCTTTAGCCTAAGTATTGGAGAAACAGATAGCTTTAACTATTCTCTAATTCGCAAACTAGAACAATCAAACATCAGCACACAGGATACTATTCTCAATTACAAGATTATATCTGAAACAAGCAATGACAAATTGGACTATATTATTTCGTTACTAATTATTCCTAGTAATTTTTATAAGAATTTCTCAAAAATTATTAACAAGATAAAGCCTAGCAACCTAGTTCAATGGATACCAATCAATTACTGTCTTGCAGGAACAATTCTAAGCGCAAAAAACGAACAGCCCCTAACTATACATGTTACAAGCAAACAAACTAACCTAATCGTACAACAAGAGAAAGAACTAATTACTATCTCCAGCATCCCTTTTTCTGTTAGCCAATTAAAAAAAGCACTGTCCGAAGATGGTCTATCTGATAACCAGATACAAAATAAATTATCCATGGGATTAGTACTAAAGGAATCTCTAGGTTTTCATACTAAACAATTAATTACGCAAGCTCTAGAAGATTTACAAAAAGAAATCCACTTCATTTGCTCTACATACAAAATATCGATAAACACTGCTCTACTTATCGCCGAGCAATTACAAAAAAGTGATTTAGTAGACATGATAAACGATAAAATAGACATCCCTTGTGCCGTTTCGGCCCTACCAGACAATGGGCTCAAAACAGACTTACTAAACTCTGTACAAGAAAAAAGACTAATGAATGTTGCTGCTAGTGCTTTAGATAAAGTAAAAAATATGGAACTTTTTCTTACATACACTCCTCAGAAAAACGGGAACAACGAAGCTCCTATAAAAAAGAAAACTATAAGCAAAGATATTGTGGTTTTCTTTTCTTTACTATTGATTATTGTTACTGGTTCTCTATATTTAAACTCTAATCTTTATAAATCTATGCAACTTGCAAAAACCGCACTCTATGGCACAAAGAATCAGCTTACAAGAACAAAGGCCCAGTATATTGAGGTTTCAGAATCTTTATATACCCAAAAACAAATAAACGATACTATTGCCAGAATATATGATCTTGAAAAAAAGAACACAAAACTACAAAAAATGACCTCCGTTATCATGAGGCAACTTAGCAACAACCTGCAACTTCAACACACAAAACTTACGATTAAGGATTCTAAAATACTTATCTATGGACAGGTACCCAAACAAGCCACTATCTACAGCTATATAGATAGCTTAAGCAAAAATGAGCTCACGCAAAAAGTGATTCTAAAAAGGCTACAGCCTGGAACGCCAATGAAATTTGTATTAGAGGTACAACTATGAAAGAAAATAAAAGAAAAAACTTTTTCCTTCCTGAGGAAAAAAAATATTTATTATGGGTTTTCTTAACTCTACTAACTATCCTGCTACTTCAAATATTGATATATCCAAAGATACAAAAAAGGGAAACTTACGTAACACTTCGTAAAACATATCAAAAAGATATAAAAATAATGAATAATAAAATTGCAGATGCCATGCTTCAACAAAGTGAGTTTAAAAAACAACAAGCTCTGGTTAATAGCAAACTATCCTACCGAGGTAATGTAATATCCCTTTTACACAATAAAGTTAACAGCAAAATGCCTAACACCTTCAAAGTAAAATCTCTCTCTTCTGGAAAACACATAAATTCAAGAGGTGTTGAAATAATCCCCGTCTATCTTGAGTTCACATCAAACAAGAATGACTTAAATTTATTTCTAATAAGATTAAACGCCCTGAGTGTTCCTGTTGAGATACTGGACATCAAGGTCCAAGGCTTATCACCTACCGATATATCTGTTAAAATACAGATGATTCTTGAAAAAAGATAGGGAGATAAACAAATGATCTTTGATGTAAATAAAATAATGGATATTTTGCCTCACCGTTACCCATTTTTATTAATAGATAGAGTTTTAGAGGTTAGTAGCGATAGAGTTGTTGGTATAAAAAATACAACAATAAATGAACAATTTTTCCAAGGTCACTTTCCTGGACACCCAGTAATGCCTGGTGTTCTTATTGTTGAAGCAATGGCACAATTATCCGGAATTATCCTGTTAAATAACCCTACATCCAAAGGGAAAATAGCTTACTTTGCAGCTATGAATAATGTTCGATTTAAAAAACCAGTAATACCTGGTGACCAGATTAGATTTGAAGTAGATGTCAAAAAAATCAAAGGTCCTATTGGAAAAACTTTTGGACAAGCTTTTGTAGATGGAAATCTTGTAGCTGAAGCAGACATGACTTTCTCACTAGTTAGTTCACAAATAGAAACAATGATAGACCCTTCTGCTAAGATTCATCCAAACGCTGTTATAGGTAAAGATGTAAAAATCGGACCTAATACATATATTGGCGAAGGCGTAACCCTTGGCAACAACGTAACAGTTGAGGCAAATGTTGTTATCGAAAAATGGACAACAATTGGTGAAAACACACATATCCACTACGGTGCAATTATTGGAAACTCTACACAAGATAAAAAATTCAAAGGCGAGAAGAGCTTTGTTCATATTGGTAAAGACTGTGATATCAGAGAATACGTAACAATAAACAGAGCAACAATCAAAAATGAAGCAACAATTGTTGGCGATAACTGCCTACTATTAACAATGGTACACATCGGGCATGACTGTATCTTGGGTAACGACATTATTATGTCTAATGCTGTTCAAGTTGCCGGACATGTAATAATAGAAGATAAAGCTATTATTGGTGGTATGGCGGGTATTACACAATTCTGTAGAATTGGGACAATGGCTATGGTTGGCGGATATTCAAAAGTTAACCAAGATATCCCTCCTTATATGTTAATTGAAGGAAATCCTGCATGTATCAGAAGCTTAAATGTTATCGGACTAGAAAGAAATGGCGTTTCTAAAGAATCTCAAAAAGATGTAAAAGATGCTTACAAAGCAATGTTCCGTTCTGAAATGAACCTAAGCCAATCTATAGATAAAGTTCAGAATGAATTAAAAATAAACTCTGCTGAAGTAAATCATCTTATAGAATTTGTACAAACAGAATCTAGACCTGGAATCATGAAAAGAGGCAAAAAAGGAACAGCTTCTTAAGCCATTTATGAGCTTCGAAAAATATCAACGAATCTTAATACTAACAGGTGAAGTATCTGGTGATATGCATGGTGCCCACCTTTTACAAAATATATTAGAACTAAACCCAAAAGCAAAAGTCTTTGCAGTCGGAAGCGACAACCTAAAAGCTGCCGGGGCAACAATAATAAAAGATATTGTTAAAAAATCTACTATTGGCTTCTTAGAAACAATAAAAAACATTCCAACCTTATTGCTTCTAAAAAGAAACCTAATAAAAATACTAAAAGAACAGCATATCGATTTACTTATCTGTATAGATTTTCAAGGATTCAACATGATAATTGCAAAAAAGGCAAAAGAATTAGGCATTCCTGTAGCTTATTATATACCACCACAAGAATGGGTATGGGGATCTGAAAAAGGAATGAAAAAAATAACAGAAATTACAGACAAAATAGTAACTATATTCAAACAAGAACATGAAGCTTATAAAAAATTCACAAACAATGTTCGTTTCTTTGGACATCCTCTTACTCAAATTATTTCAGAAGCAAAAACAACAATAGCAAACTCCAAACAAGAATACATAGCCGTTTTCCCAGGCTCAAGGAAACAAGAAATAAAATATAGCTTCCCTGAAATGATAAAAGTAATGGAAGAGCTTATTAAAAAGAAAGAATATAAATTCATAGTTAACTTACCAAACACACATTACAAAACAAAAATCGAAACAATGCTAAAACATCTAAAAAAATATACACAAATAACAGTCGGGGAAACATACCCTACTCTAGCTAAAAGCAAATTCGCTTTAGTTACTTCAGGAACTATTACATTAGAATGTCTATTAATGAATATACCTCATGCTATATTTTATAAATTTAATCCTATCTCTTTTCTGATAGTAAGAAACTATCTTCAAAATAAATTTAAATTCGATAATTATTCGCTTACAAACATTCTTGCAGGAAAAGAAATAGTACCAGAATATCTGCAAAATTTTGATACAACAGAAATAGCAAACAACCTACATCAACTTATGGAGAATCCATCAGTACTTATTAAACTAAAAGAAGAATTTATGATCATCTCAAAACAACTTTCTGCTAAAGAAGATAAAAAAATGCTCGCAGAAGCTGCTAAATATATATTAGGGTAATCCTTTAGCCCCTAAATCCCCTAAAGGGGACTTTTTCTATTCAGATAAAAACTACAAACCTCTCCCCTTGCCCCTCTCCTAAAGGAGAAGGAAAAAATTCATTTATTTAACAACAATTTGCACCTAGCGAAAAGAGCTATAGATACAATGCATAAATGAAGCGTATAAAAATTAGGACAATTTTTAAGGACAACTGAACCAGGAGGTGAATTTGTCCGTTAGTGGAATGAATGCTATGGAATCTAAGCTCTGAAGCTCAGCGCAGAGAGGATTCTAAAGGGGCGCGGAGCCCCTTTAATTTTTTAAATCAAAACTGATATTTCAACAATACTTCAAATCCACCTATCACATAACCTTCAATATCTCCAGAAACATTAGGAAAAGTTCTCCCTAAATCAACATGTTCATACATAGCTGAGAGTATTAATTTTTCAGTTAAACTATAATCTACTCCCACTTGAAAACCTATCTTTTGAGTATATGTTGCGCTTGCTGGTTGCTTACCCTTAAATCCCGGATAATTAACTCCAGCAAACACCCCTATATCACCAGCAATTCTATAATTCAAATTCAAATATATTACATCAAGTTCTACCTCAGCTGGAACTGGCGTATATGTATAAATAGTTCCATTCCATGTCATTGTTGGAATAGATCTTTTAGCAGATTTTTTATACCCGATTGTATATGAATCTATCCCTAATGAATCTAATAAAGAAAACGCTCCATCATACTCTATACCATAAACAACTGCACCTTTTGAATTCTCTTGATAATCCATATTTACATACGTACTCATTAATTTATCAGTCATATTATACCCACCAAAAACTCTCCATGATGCGTTACTTATTGAAAACATTGAAATTACCAAAACATACATAATTAACACTTTTTTACTCATAAACTTCCTCCTAATCAATTTACTACCCATTATAACTACACCTGCTAGTTCATACAACTATCTGGTGTACTGGTTCAATATATTATTTATGGATTTAAAAATTCTTGGACAAAATATAAAAAAAATTAGACTCGAAATGAATCTTACTCAAGAACGTTTTGCTGAAAAAGCTAACTGTAGCTGGAGATACATACAGTTCATAGAACAAGGTAAAAAAATACCATCATTACACTGGGTAAATAATTTATCAGAAACACTTAATATCCCAATAGAAAAATTATTCAAATAGAACATTGCTTTAGCCCCCTTAATCTAAGGGGGAAAGATGCTTTAGCATCAGGGGGCTTACTATAGACACAGAACCTAGAAATAAGGTAAACTACATTGACTTAATTTGTTACAAAGGAGAAAAAGTTGAAAATAATCGTACAAAAATATGGAGGAACAAGCGTAGGTAGTATTGAAAAAATCCAACGTGTTGCTGACCGTATTATAACTAATAAAGAAAAAGGTTATCACATGGTTGTTATAGTATCTGCCATGGGGGATTTTACTGATGAGCTAGTAAGCTTAGCTAAACAAATAGACCCGAACCCATCAGGCAGAGAATATGATGCACTATTAGCTACTGGAGAATCTATATCTTCATCGCTGCTAGCAATGATGCTTACATCTAAAGGGCATGATGCTATTTCTTTAACAGGATGGCAAGCAGGTGTTTATACAGAAGACACGCCAAACAAGGCAAAAATTCTAGATGTTAAGCCAGATAGAATACAAGGCGAACTAACCGACAATAAAATAGTAATCGTTAATGGATTCCAAGGAATTAATAGTGATGACGATATTACAACTATTGGCAGAGGTGGTTCTGACACATCAGCTGTAGCAATCGCTGCTGCTCTAAAGGCTGAATGCTGTGAAATTTACACAGATGTGGACGGAGTCTATACTACGAACCCAAGTCTTGTAAAAGAAGCAAAAAAACACAATTTTATTGATTATGATGAAATGTTAGAGCTAGCCAGTCTTGGTGCTCAAGTATTACATCCACGCGCGGTAGAAGGAGCTAAGGCTTATGGGCTGAAGCTTGTTGTCCGTTCTAGTTACAATTTTAATGAAGGAACTATAGTAAGGGAGGTATCAGACATGGAAATTAAGAATCCAGTAACAGGAATCGCATACGACGAAAATACATCGAAAATAGCTATCAAGGGGTTACCAGACAAACCCGGTATTGCAGGAGATTTATTTACAGAACTAGCGGTAGCAAGTATCAATGTAGATATGATTGTCCAGAGTAACCAAACTGATGATCATAATGATATCGCATTCACAATGCCTAGAGATGAATACAAAACAGCTATAGAACTTACAGAAGCTTTCTCTAAAAAAGTTGGCGCTAAAGGCGTTACCTCTAAAGAAAATGTATCTAAGGTTTCTATCGTAGGAGTTGGAATGGTTTCTAGCCCAGGTGTAGCTGCAAAAATGTTCTCTATTCTAGGAACAAACAAAATCAACATAGATTTGATTACAACTTCTGAAATAAAAATATCTTGTATCATTGATACAGAAGAAACAGATAAAACAGTCAAATTGTTACATTCAGGCTTTAACCTAGATAAATAAACAATGATTTTTATCTACCTGTTAATAAGCTATATTGTCGGATCAATCCCGGGGATAGCTTTCTTTGCAGGTAACATTGATAATCTAAATAAGAAAACTGTCATTGTCATAAAGAAAGGAATAACTGTTAGTTATTATCCTGGATTTGGTTGGCAGTGGCTTTTTCTTAGTATTGATATTCTTAAATTTTTCTTTTTCTATTACTTGATTAGTTATGGCTCTATTGCTTGGATTATCGGGCTTACTCTTGGGCAAATATTCCCATTCTGGAATCCGAAGCTACATAGAAGCACCACAATCCTACTTCTTATATTCTTATTCAGCATCAATCCATATTTGGCTTTGGGCCTATTAGTAATTGAAGCCTTTTTTATGTTAACCAATAAAGACCTTCAAGAAATACCAATTATTATATCCTCACTTCTTCTAGCAATATTCTACTGGGTAAGTGGTGCCGATATATACTTTGTACTAATCGCACTAGTTTTTCTTGTTTTCTCAGTTGTTCGTTTTACATTAGTTAATAGTAAAAATTTATTTCAACATTAATATGCTTAAAGCCCAACAAGTAATTGAAACACTAAAACTAATCCCTCATCCAGAGGAAGGTGGTTTCTACAGAGAAACATATCGATGTAAAGAATCTATAGATAAAGACGCACTACCAATGCGCTACATGGGTGATAGAGACTTCTCTACATGTATCTACTATCTTCTAACACCTGATACTTTTTCCCACATACATAGACTACAATCAGATGAGATATTTCATTTCTATCTTGGCGACCCCTGTGAAATGGTTCAACTTGCTCCAGATGGAGAAGGAATCAAGGTTACACTTGGGCAAGATATTGCCAATGAACAACATGTGCAAGTTACGGTAAAGAAAAATATTTGGCAGGGAATGAGACTTAAAAAAGGTGGTAAGTTTGCATTGCTGGGAACAACTGTTGCACCCTCTTTCGAATTCCAAGATTATGAACATGGTGATAGAATATCACTAGTTGAAAAATACCCAGAATATAAAGAAATAATCACGAAACTTACTAAAAGCTAAAAGGAAGATACTATGACTACAACAAAACACTCAAAAGATTTCAAATCAATCAAAAACAGATTTGTACCACTTAAACTTGCAAGACCACGTAACCTAAAGAACGATATCCTTTCTGGATTAACAGTATCCTTAGCACTTATACCAGAAGCAATCGCATTTGCTTTTGTAGCTGGCGTAGATCCAAAAGTAGGACTATATGCAGCATTTATGATGGGCTTAATCACAGCCATATTTGGCGGACGTCCTGGGATGATATCTGGAGCAACCGGTGCAGTAGCCGTTATTTTTGCTCCACTAGTCGCTAAAGTAGTAGAAATGGGTAAAGTAGCTGAGATGAGTGCAGGAGCTATCATGGAAAGCGCACTTGGATATCTATTCGCAGCTGTTATCTTAATGGGCTTAATCCAAATCCTATTTGGTGTTTTGAAACTAGGAAAATTCATCCGTATGGTGCCCCACCCTGTAGTACTAGGATTCGTAAACGGGTTAGCTATTATAATCTTTAAATCACAATTCGAACAATTTACTCATGGTGGTCATTTATTACCAATAGTTCCACTAACAATCATGTTCGGACTTGTTTTTCTTACAATGGCTATTGGAATCCTATTACCAAAGCTTACTAAAGCTGTACCTTCAACACTGATAGGAATAATAATAGTTTCTGTAATAGGCTTATTTATAAACAAAACCAATCCTGGCATGGTTAATACCGTATTAGACTTTGTACAAGACGGAAACTCTAGCATAACAACAATTGCAGCTGGGCTACCTACTTTCGGAATTCCAAAAATCCCATTTAGTTTCGCAGCATTAAAACTAATATTCCCCTTTGCACTATTGGCAGCCGCTGTTGGAATTATCGAATCACTTATGACTCTATCTCTTATTGATGAACTAACAGAAACTCGTGGACGAAGTAACAAAGAATGTATCGGACAAGGGATAGCTAACGTTGTTAACGGATTCTTTGGTGGAATGGGGGGCTGTGCCATGATCGGACAAAGCATGATCAATATTCGTGGTGGTGGTAGAGGAAGAACCTCTGGTATTGCAGCCGCTCTCTTTCTACTTGGCTTTCTATTATTTGGAGCAAACTTAATCGAAATTATCCCATTAGCAGCACTTGTGGGTGTTATGTTTTTAGTGGTTATCGGAACTTTCGAATGGTCCAGCTTACGACTATCAAACAAGATTCCTAAATCCGACCTGGCCGTTATTATAATCGTTTCAGCTGTCACTGTTTTGTACGACCTGGCAATAGCCGTATTAGTAGGAATTATTATTTCAGCTTTGGTTTTTGCCTGGGAACACGGGAAAGTAATGCTGGCTAATAAAGAAACAAGTGAGGGTAAAACTATCTACAACCTTCATGGCCCTTTGTTTTTTGGATCTGCTGCCTCTTTCAAAGATCTGTTCGATTTCCAAAATGATGCTGAACATGTTGTGATCGATTTTTCTGAGTCACGTGTATGTGATCACTCTGGAATAGAAGCGCTTCAAAACATCACCGAACGATACGGCAATTATAACAAAAAACTTCACTTGCTAAACTTAAGTAAGGAATGCAACCTATTACTTAAGAAAGCTGAAAACATAGTCGAGTTAAGTGTAATTGAAGACCTCGAATGGCATATCGCCGATGATGCTTTAGCATAGTTGAAGGCTTAAGATACTCTTAATGTTGTCTGTCTAATTAAAAATACCAGTGCATTGCTGCTGAAAGCTTAACCCCTTGGTATTCAAACTTATGATTTTTTATAATTCTATTAAACCCAAGCTCTAAAGATACAAATGCATCATTAAATATAGAACTAACAGCTGTATCATCAAGCATTCCTGTTGCTGCAGTCTCAATACCTAACGCAACTTCCATTATCTCTCTTAGCTCAACACTACTGCTACCATCATCATATTCACTTTTACCGGCACCAACAGCTAAGTATAATGACTGTAACTTTTTATTAATAACATTTGTGGCTAGAAGATATAATGCTCTTACTTCAAAATTATAAAAACTAGTAGTGGCATCCGCTGCTAACCAGCCAGTAGTCTGGATACCCAAATCATTACTTCCAAACCATTTAAAACTTAACCCAGATGTAACTGGTCCAAGATAAAAACCTAATCCATAATCTCCCAAAGACTCTCTAATTCTGCCTGCCTCTACTGACTTAGCGCCCTTATTAGCATACTCTGTTTTAACATCCACAAAATGAGAAGTGTCTAAAGACTTTACCTTACCAGCTTCAATCTCAACTATCTCTGAATATGTTTTCTCTCCATCAACTAATACTTTTACTAAATGAGAACCTGGTAATACTTCATAAGCCTCAACTGATCCAGTTCCTACAATTTGCCCATTAATAAATATTTGTGCCTCGGGATTATCATTTACTACATTCAATACTTCGGCAAAAGAGAAAGTAACCATTAACGCTATTAATATAAATCTTTTCATAATCTTCTCCATCTAATTAATTTTTTATAATTATATCATCATCTATTATTCATATACTAAGGAACCGCACAAATAGCGTTATTTAGCCTCTAAAAACTTTTCTATACGCTGATATATATCATCTCTAGAAGCACGAAAATGAGGCAACATTTCCTCGTCTGAACCCTTATACTGGTCAGGGTCATCTATTGGCCAATGGATTCTAGAAACATTTGCTGGAAATATAGGACATTTTTCATTTGCACCACCGCATAAAGTAATAACATGCAAAATTTTATCTAAATCTATTTTATGAAAATTAGCATCCTGATCTTCCAACAACAAAACGTTTTTAGCTGGCTCTATTTGTATTATCTTCTTAGATTTTTGACCGCTTGTAGAAATGTCTATCTCTTCAAGAACTCTAGTTGCTAGTGGATGAACAAAGGTTGCTTTTGTGCCAGCACTAATTGCTGTCAGTTCCCCTTTAGAAAGATAGTTGAATATTGCTTCGAACATCTGCGATCGGCATCTGTTCGCCGTACATAGTGCTAAAACTATCATTAACTTTCTGGTCTATAATAATCCAACTCTTCAAAAGGTAAGATTACTGAAGTTGCGATATTTCCTAAGTGAGCTACTAACCTTTTACAATATCTAGCAATCAAAGCATATGCTACGGCATCTCTTGCTGGCATATCGCTATTAGCAATGTCTTGTATAATATCTTCACATTTTGGCCCTAATACAGTTTTCTTTTTCCCTACCTCTTTTGCCAAATCAGTATCTGAATCTACAAAAGCTTTTTTAGCTGCAACAAACATTCCTGTAATCTGATATTCTAAGTCACCAAAAAACTGGTTATAACATTTTTCGTCTATTTTCCCATTAAGAATAGTTCTAACTTCGGCAATATTCTTAAGATAATCACCAAGTCTTTCAGCATCCTTAATAACACTCATAAGAATTAATGAAGCTGACACATCACAAGAAGGCTGCATTGCCATATGCTCTAAGATTCTTTTTCTTATCTTACGTTCAAGATTATTTATGTCTTTGTCCATATCATAAATCTCTTGTTGTAACTCACTATCAGTAAGCTCAGCACTTATGAACTTCTTAACATTTTTGAACATTTTTGAACTTATCTCGAGCATTGCAGAGAAATCTTCTTCTACACTCTCTAGAAAATCTTTCCCTTTCCAAATATCAAATAAATTATTAAACATGCGCAATCTCCTCCTTTTTTTATGTAAAAACTTTAGAAACAAATATTAATGTAGCCGGAACAATAAAATATAAACCTATAACATACACAAATGCATATCGACGTTTATGATAAGCAAGTTCACCTAGCCCCCTAGCTAACTTCAATGGAATCTGCCTAAATAAAGAAACTTGAGAGATAAAAACAACCCCAATAAAATTAAATAATATATGAACAAATGCTATGCTAATAGCAGCCACATTACCAACAGCTAACGATGCAAGCAATGCTGTTATTGTTGTTCCAATATTTGCACCAAGCACTATAGGCAATAGCATCTCTAATTGTACCATTCCAGCGGCAACCATTGGAACCATAAGTGATGTTGTAATCGAGCTACTCTGAACAACTATTGTAAAAAGCAATCCAGCACCAAAAGCTATCAGGGCATTTTGTCCTAGCACATTATCAAACACCATTTCAGCTTTACCCATAATCATGGATTTCATTATTTTAACAATAAAATAAAGAGCGATAAAAATAACTGTTAATGCCAACACTAACATTAATATATATGCCAATGTGTGCTCTATCTGAAACGTATCTATAAATAAATGTTTTACCAAATTAATAAGTGGTTTTGTAACTGCTTTAACAGGACTGTTAAAAGTCCCACCACTCTCTACTCCTACAAAGATTGCACTTAACCACATTGCTGTCTTTTGTAAAAACCCAAACATTAATTCCAATGGGAATAAAATCGCAACACAAAGCAAATTAAAGAAATCATGAACTGTAGCACCAGCGATTGCTCGCTTAAACTCTTCTCTTCTACCAACGTGGCCTAATGCAACCATCGTATTTGTAACAGCTGTACCAATATTTGCACCCATTATAATAGGAATAGCATTACCTACTGTTAATACACCAGAACCAACCATGCCAACTACAATAGATGTTGTTGTAGATGAGCTCTGCACCAAACTTGTACAAAAGACACCTATAAATAATGCAATAAATGGATTTGAAGTAGTACTAATAAGAGCAACAGCAAAGTCTTTGCCGAATCCTTTAAAGGCAGCTCCCATCAAACCGATACTTACTAAAAATAAGTATAAAAAGAAAAAAACTAACGCTAATTTAAAAATAACAGTTAACTGCTTTTTCATAATTCTCATTGTACTCGTTTTTTATCTTTTCAAAAAACTATTTTTTCGCATTTTATAATGAAAATTATCGTTATATATATGCTAGAATCTATGACATGAAAAATAACAATTACACACTAATAACAGGGGGCTCTTATGGCATTGGCCTGGCTATAGCAACTCAGTTTGCAAAACATGGCCATAACCTATTATTAGTAGCTAGAAACAAAGAGAATCTTCTTAATGCAGCCTCAACTATTTCTAAAGCTTACAATGTAGACATTAAAGTCTTTGCAATTGATTTAACTGCGCAAAAAGCTTGTAAAGAACTCTTCACATACTGTGAAAAAGAAAAGATAAATATTGATATACTTATTAACAATGCAGGCTTTGGCAACTATGGTTTCTTTGCCGAAACTGATAGCGATACAGATGAAAACCTTATTCAGCTAAACATTACCGTACCAACAACTTTAACTAAATTAATTCTTCCAACAATGATAAAAAATAAAAAGGGCCATATTCTGAATGTAGGATCTATGGCATCTTTTTTCCCAGGTCCTTTTATGAATACCTATTTCTCAAGCAAAGCATATATACTTAGTTTCTCTGAAGCATTACGAGAAGAGCTGAAGCCTACTGGCGTAAAAGTAAGTTGCCTTTGTCCTGGACCTACGGAAAGCAAGTTTGGAGATAGATGCAACTATGAATATAGTAATCATAACTCAATAAAAATGACTGCAAAAACAGTTGCACACATCACGTACAATGCTATGAAAAAAAATAAAAGCATAATCATTCCTGGATGGAAAAATAAACTTCTGTTTCATATAAGGAAGCTAATACCTAGATCCATAAGACCTTGGTTAGTAAAATATTCTAGTGGCTATTCGAAATATGAAATATCCTGCTAGCTCCCTCTAATAAAGATTACCCCCTATCTGGCTTTCCCCCAGGGGAAAGGATAATATATAAAATCTTTCTAAAATAAAAAATTAGTTCTAGGCATTATTGTTCCCTCTCTTGGGAGAGGGCTAGGGAGAGGGTTAACTGCTAACTAGCTAATAATTGATATGCTATAAAAAGAACAGCGCCCACCATAAATGCTAGGTATAAATAAAACATATTCAAACTAATTTGATCTTTATCATCATCACTACTAGGAAGAAGCACTAAATTTACTGCTGGTGGCATCAAGCTCTCTATAATAAGTATTGTAGCAATAAGCTTATTTAAATCTAACGCTAAAACAAGAATCATAGTCAAAGACGGAAATATAAAATACTTTGCAAACACTAATTCTGCGATATCTGTATTTAACTTTAAGCTCTTACCTTTGGTGCTATGATGTAGTACTCCGCCAAAGAAAAAAAGAACCCCAGGAATAAGAATAATGCCTAATATATCCTCAACTTGAAAACATAAATTACTATTAACTCCCCCAAATCCTAACAGCACAACAACTATTGCCACAATTGTTGCTATAAAAGGAAGATTTAGCACACCTTTTAAGTTTCGCTGACCACTAAAAACCATTGCGCCAATAGAGAATATTGTTACATTAAAGCCAATCACAAACATAAATAACAATACTTTCAGCTGAGCGCTACCAGGTAGAACCATTATTACCGGCAAAGGTAAATATGCTGCATTCTGAAAAGATAAAGTATTAAAGTTAACTTTATCGAACTTCAATTTAGAAAACTTAAGAAATATAACTGCCAACCCTAAAAACCAAAACTGACCCAGAATAATATAAATATTATTTATAAAAAACTCTGTAGTTAGATGGTTAAACAAATTCAGAAATATAAAAACCGGCAACACAATATTAAACAAAATAAATTGTAACTTTTTATAATAAATAAATGGCAATTTTATATAACTGATATATCCAATCATTGTATATGATATTAATAATGCTAAACTAATTGCCAACGCCATATTTTCTCCTTATGTATAAGTCAAAATCATTATAGACTATATTGATTATAATCTACATAAACAAAACAAGACTCATTTACCAGTAAACCAATCGGTTAGTGGCTAATCCCTTTAAACAGATAGGATTCAAAGAAATATCATAAACACAAAATGTTTACTATTAAACATAGCGGGCATACTTCAATAAGAGAAACAGGGGGTATGTTTATGACAACTAAAAAGGTACTAAGTTTAGTATTGCTAATTCCATTATTATTAATATTAACATCTTGCGGTGAGGTAATGAACCAAACTGGAGGTGGCAATGAAGGGGTTACGGGATTATCAACATTATCCGGGACCATAATTGTCTCAACATCAGACTCAGCAAAAGTATCAGCAGGAGATATCCAAGCTCAAGCTGGCAGTGAAGTAATGGCAATGTTTAGCAGTGCCGAAGCACCAGAATCAACAACATATGCAGAAATAAATGGAGGTATCGTAAGAATTTTCCTTATCAATGACGATGGAACTCCTGTCTACACTGGAATATCCGTACAAGTTGACACTAATGGGCACTACACAGTTCCAAACCTAGGAGAAGGAAGCTATGTGCTTAAATTTATTAAAATCGGAGAAGATGCCAATGGTAACGATTGGAAACTTATTCAAAAAGCGTTTATATCCATTGATGGAGTAAATGCAGCGTCAGCAAACATAACTCCAATAACTGGAGCAGGTACTGAATATATGGTGCAAGAGATATTTGACGCCGTAAATGACAATAATTTAGACAAAGAAACAGCACAGGAAGTATATGACAAAGCAAACCAGGCTTATTCTGATGCTCTATCAAACGGAGATATAACAAAAGCAGATACAACAGAACGAGTAAACGAAGGTACAGATTATAGCGATGACAGTACTGATTATGAGAAGAATTATGGTGATGAAACAATAAATACAATAGGTAATAACGATGAGGTACAAACTGAGACAAAAAAGGCTAAGCTAAAAGCAAAACTATCACAACCTAACATGTCGCTTGAAGATGCAAAAAGCCTTATAAGAGATATCTTTGCTATGGAAACACAAAATTCAAATGACAGATCATCTGGTGTTAGCAGTAGCCAAAACGGACCACCTGAATTCTTTATAGAGCAATTTGCGCAAGCATATCTCAGAGGAAACACTGTTACTATCCCTGAATTTGCAACAGCCTATAATGCATCGGTTTTAAGTGACAATATTAAAAATACATATTGGACAGTTGCACAGATAATTACTTCTTTAAATTACTTTATTACTAATGGAGAAATTAAATATGTATATGATGTCTATGATGAAGTAATATCAGACGACTCCAATATCCCTATATTTGCAAAAGCGGTTTTTCCTGAAAATCTGAGAGTAGACATAAATTCAAGCTTTTCTGTGCCTCAAGCTATTGCACTTTTTATGCTTTCAGGACTAATGGATGGATCTTCTCTGCCTCAAAGCGTTCAAGATGGACTAGGGAATGAAGGTCCACCAATGAATCCATATTCTTTTTGTCAACAAATTGGCTGGGTTCAATTAGAAAGTGATCAAGTTTACATTACAGAATCTGATATTCATCCAGTAAAAGCTTGGAAAGAAATAAACACAAACACTTGGGGTGAAGTCGATGCCCTAGAAGTAAAAATAAGTATCCTAGAAACAGGACAATCAGCAGATGTAGCAAGGGTTGTCCTAGACTATCCTGCCAGTGGTGGTGGAAGAAGCAATGTTGATCTTGTTGCTGAAAGTGGAGGACAAGGTAATACACAATCAGAACCTACAAACATAAATACAATGACAGCAGCAAATGAATCAGATCAAATAATGCAATATAATGAAGAGATAAGCGCTCAAGAAGAACAATCTAACGTTAATGAAACCAGATGGGTAATAATGCCTTGGAGTGGGAACAATAACAATATAGCTCCAGTATATGTAGAAGATTTTGCTGAAGGAACCGCTATTATCAAAGTGTTAAATTCCCAAGCACAAGAAATCAAAAGAGTTACTATCCAACTCATGAAGCCAAATATTGGATATCCTGTATGGGAATTCCCTAAAGGTCCAAATATGAATACAGTTCAAACACAAGGATGGGATCCTTCATTTGAACCACAAAGACTTGATATAGACCAAACTACAGGAAAGGCAAAATTAAGAGCTATATGGAGTGCCCCAGCAGGAACAATTCCAGATGGCTTTGAATTGGTTTATTCTATCAATCTAGGCAAATCCTACATGAAAGTAAATTGGGAACAGTCTGCAAATTTCCCAAATGGAGACTATGACTGGGAAGATCCTAGTGGTAACAATAAATGGGAACATATATGGAGCTCTTGGGAAGATAATAGGTTCATAAAAGGAAGCTCATTTATCTTCAAAAATGACCTTGAGCCAACTACTGTAAATATTATTAATAATTATCAAACTAGGTATGAAGTTAATATAACTCCACTACTTATGAACAAAGCGAATGGAAGAATTGCTTGGCAAGGTTCTAATAGTAGAACAGAGTTCTTTGTAGGAACTGATAACCCCTGGAGTATAACTCTTAATGGAACGGTTTCATTTCCATCCACTATTGAGCAACACATGCAAAGAAATATAAGTGGAGATATCTATTCTGGGACATGGAAAATAGGATTATTTCTTACTGGACAGCCAGGAAATAATGGAGATTGGGAAGATATGTTTTGGTCTAACACTTCAGGTGAAAGAACTCCATTAGAAACACAATCATTTGTTCCTATTGTTGCTAACTTAGGAACTCTTACAGCTGTGAATAACGGATATGAAGCAACTTATGAGCTTCCGGTTTTCACAAAAATTGATTTAGAAAAGCACAAAAACTATCAAATCTATGTTTGGTATGATTATGACTCAACACCACAACAAAGCTATGACCAAGCAGAATGGGATGCTTATGGATCAGCAGTAAATGATGCCATAGACTTTTTGGCAGGAGGAAATAACAATTACTCTCACCCGCTTGAGCAGACAGAATCTGCAGAAGGAGACATTTGGATGGATAGCTCAATGTTACGTTATAATACTTGGGGGCAAAACCAAAATTGGAGAATCTTAAACGGAAATCCTACCAACCAAATAATTAACATCAATTTTGGAGCATATTGGGCTAATAATAATTAGTTTCTTTGCAAATTATAGATATTAGTTTTATAGGGCCCTTTATTTATTGTTTGTTTTTTTACACCCAAATAGGATAAGATAAATTTGAGGACAAATAATTATTATGCTAAAAAGAAACTACTTAATACTATTACTATTACTTACTAGCCTTTCACTTCCCTTCTGGTTTGAAGATAAAGAAGTAAAGCTTCAGAAACAACATGTAAAAGAAACAGCGATTGAAGCCAAAAATCATTACGTTATGTATGGTAAAGAAGAAGCGTATAAACTTTTCCAGAATGTTACAGAACATTTTGTGGAAGGCGAATATTACGTTTTTGTTTTCGAAAATACAACTTGCCTAGTTCACCCAACTATCCCTGAGCTAGTCAACAGAAACCTGAAAGAGCTCACTGATCCAACAGGTAAATATTTTATTAAAGATTTCTTAAAATTAATGAAAAAGAAAAAACAAGGATGGGTAAGCTATCTCTGGCCAAATCCAAACACAATGGAAACTTCTGCAAAATATTCATTCCTTATTCGACTTGAAGACAAACCATTAACCTACCTTGGCGTAGGTTTCTACAAAAATAAAACCGATTAAATAGCTCCTTGCATTCACATATAAGAAGCAGTAGACTACTGGCAGAGCGAACGCTCGCTATGAGGGAAGCATGAACAGTAACGAAAAAATATTATTATCCGCTAAAAATCTCTTTATAGAAAAAGGGTTTAATGGAACAAGTATGCGCGAGATAACCAAAAATTCTGGGGTATCTCAAGGAGGCATCTATTCATGTTTCGCTAATAAAGAAGAAATATTTAAAGAAGTCCTTATTAACTCGCTGCCCTTCGAGCAATTCATGAACAATTTAAATTCAATTGCATCTAAAAGCAATACTCCAGAAGATTTCTTTAAAAAACTAGCGCTTACATTCCTTAATAACTTTAATGTTGAAACAATGAAGCTTCGTATGATTGATTTTATGGAATTTAAAGGAAAAATGTTTCACCAAATACTGAATGAAAGAATGCAAGAACAATCAATAGTTATAATCGATAAGATTCAAGAATTTATAGACAACAATAAAATGAGAGATATAAATCCACATACACTAATGGTAGGATTCTTCATGTCAGTATTCTCATATATTGGGATAAAAGCTTATATGATGGACCAGACACCATCTGAAAAAGAATTGCTAGAATCAATGGATATATTTCTATATGGAACAATAAATAACAAAACAGAAAAGGAGCTGAACAAATGAATATAAAAAAAAGGACCATTCTCATACTAATGCTAGGAGCGATTGCGTTATCCAATACGCTAACACTCGACAATTATTTAAAGGACATCATTAATAATGACCCTGCCTACTCCCAAATATTCTTAGACAATCAAAACATTAAAGGAGCATTACAATCAATGCGTGCCATGTATGACCCAAGACTATCTGCTTCTTATGAATATAGAAAAAAAGATCAACAAATATATAACTTCGTCGGATCACCTATTGCCATCAATGATAATAAATCTTTTATGACAACACTTGGACTAAGTAAAAAAGTAAAAGCTACCGGTACTGATATTAGTCTTTCTTACCTTAGAATGGACACTAGCTCTATGCTTGGACCAACAAGTAACACCCAAATCAATCCATCTGTAACATTGAAAATTGCTCAACCACTATGGCAAGACTTCATGGGCATATATTCTAGGATGGATTCTAATAAACTAGAAATGCAAAAAGAACTCGTAGCACTTTCAGTATTGGAGGCTAAGGAAAACTATTTCCTGCAAGCTACTAACTTATATTATGACTGGTTGTCTTTATCACTTGCTATTACTCCACTTAGTGTTAGCTACCAAAATGCTAAACTAATGTATGCTCAGGTTAAAGATCAGTTCAATAATGATGCTGCGCTAAAAACAGACCTGCTACAGGCAGAAAATGCAGTATTGTTATACAAGAATGCGTTACAGCAAACTATGTACTCATGGAACCAAGTAGCCTCATCCATATATCAAAAAATGGGAACAAACTTTACGCCAGAAACCAACTGGGAGAATCTTTCTGAAACACCGATAATCTGTGACACCTTTTGCCAAGAAAACAACATCGACTCTCTTCCAAATATAAGACTAATTGCCACTACTCAAAAGTTGCTAGAGCAATATCAATTAGATTTAGAAAAAGCTGTAAGAAGTAGCATGCCAAACCTCTCTGTTTATGGAGAAATTGCAAACTACAAAAACACTAGTGCCGCTACTGATTCTTTTACTGACCTCAACAAAGCAGAATATGCTGCTGGCTTCGCATTCTCAACACCATTAGGCACCAACAGTCTAGATGGGCAAAAAAAATCAATCAATGCGGACATTGAAAAGACTAAGCAAGCTCTAACAAAAACTAAAAATGATTTAAATACCTTATACATCAATCAATTGTTAAATTTAGAAAACATAAAAACAACAGAAGTAAATATGCTTAAAATTGCTAGCAACTCTAGAAAAATATTAGATATGGAAACTAAAAGATTCTCACAAGGGAAAACAATGCTTTTTAATATCACAGACTACCGACAAAGATACACTCAGAGCAAAATAGATCACTTAAATAAATTGGTAGAACTTTCGAAACAACAAGTAAGCCTTGCTGCGCTGAATGATACTTTATTAGACAAAATCAACAAATTGCTAGGAGGAGAATAAATATGAAATATTTAATAAATTATTTTTTACAAAATAAGCTACTAGTTAACTTACTGGTTGTCTTAGTTTTAATTGGTGGGTTATTTACAATAACAAGCATTCAAAAAGAAGGCATACCAAACATCACAATTAACCAACTATTCATATCCACAGTATATCCTGGAGCTGCTCCTGCTGATGTAGAGCTTAATGTATCGATGGTTATAGAAGATGCGCTTGAAGAAATAGACGGCATAGACGGAATATCTTCTATTAGCCAAGAAGGATTATCCCAAGTAGTTATAGAAATCGATGAAGACCTTAGCGATGATGAAGCTGATGATGTAAAAAGAGATATAGAAAAAGCTATAGACAGAATACCTGATCTGCCTGCTGACATACTAGAAAACCCATATATAACTGAAGTTAAAACTAGTATATTCCCTATCCTCGAGCTAAACATCCAAGGAGATAATGAAGAATCTGTCAGAAAGATGGCTAATAAACTTGATCTTAAATTAAGAAGAAGTCCTGGTGTAAGCAAAATCAGCAAGGTTGGTTATCGAGAAAAAGAAATACGCATAGAACTCGACCAAAACAAACTAAGAGACACAGAAACCTCCATCATGGAAATATTCAATGCAATTAATGCAAATAATGTAAGATTATCTGGAGGCACATTAGAAACTCATCCAGTAGAAAAAAGTATTGTTACCGTTGAAGAACTAAAAACTCCTGAGCAAGTAAAAAATGTTATTATTCGCTCAAATTTTTCTGGCAAAACACTTAAAATAAAAGATCTAGCGAATGTTGAAAAAGACTACGAAGAACAAGACCTTTACGTAAGAAGTAACGGTAAAACAGCTGTCTCTCTATGTATCCATAAAAAAGAAAAATCAGATATCTTAAAAACTATAAAAGGTGTTAAGAAAATTCTAGATAAAACTACATGGGAAGATGGCACTTCTTATGTATTAAGTAATGACATGTCTTCTTACACAAAAAACAGGCTAAAAATGGTTGTAACCAATGGAACAATGGGAATGATAATGGTATTTATTACCTTATTAATCTTTCTTGACCTACGTACTGCTATTTGGACTTCTTTTGGCATACCATTCACGTTCCTTCTTGCCTTTATATTTTTCCCAAAAGCGGGCCTTACTATCAACGCCCTAAGCCTTGGAGGACTGATACTTGTACTTGGGATGTTAGTAGATGATGCAATTATTGTTGCCGAAAATATTCATAAAGCAAAAGAAGAAGGAAAAACTTCCAAAAAAGATATACTAGAAGCAGTTTATGATATTGTTTTCCCAGTTAGTTTCTCTATTATCACAACCATACTTGCATTCTTACCTCTAATCTTTATCCCAGGAGTAATGGGCAAATTCATCTATTCTATTCCTATGGTTGTAATGCTCGCTCTTGCAGCTTCATGGTTTGAATCGATATTCATACTTCCAAGCCATCTTAGCTCACATGAGAATAGCAAAACAAAAGTAAAAAAGAAAAAAAAGTTTATGCAAACACTGGAATCTAAATACGAAAAAACATTAATAAAAGTACTTAGCCACAAACTAATCTTCTTAACCTTAATATTCCTATCATTTATTGGTTCACTTTGGTATGCAAAAAACTTCATTCCTTTCTACTTTGCTCCAAAAGATGGCGCAACAGAATTCTCCATTAGACTACATGCACCAGTAGGAACGCCAATAGAAAAAACACTCGCACTCACTAAACCAATAGAGACCATAGTTAATAATCTTCCAGATAAAGAACTTGAATCTTTCTCAACTAGAGTGGGATATGATTCAACTTTTTACTGGAGTGATCTAGGCACAGACTCTAATTACGCAGTAATTTATGTTTACCTTACTCCTTACACAGAAAGAACTAGAACTGCCGAACAAATAATTGAAAAAATAAAAAAGGACATTGAGCCATATAAAAAAGGATTTGATGAAATACTTCCAGAACTAAACCAAAGAGGACCAAAATCTGGCAAACCAATATCTGTACAATTACTTAGTGATAACGGAGAACAACGCAAAGCAGCTGCAAAAGAATTAATATCTTTTATTAAAAAAATTGAAGGAGTTTCTGAAATAGAAGATGATACAGAAGAAGGTAAAGCAGAACTTAGACTGGATATAGATCATGACAAAATCAATAAACTTGGTTTAGATATCTACGGAGTTGCGAGTACACTACGAATTGCATTCTCCGGAACAAAGATTACATCTATAAGAGATGGAAACGAAGATATTGATCTAATAATCAAGCTTGCTCCAGAATTCAGAAAAGATACTAAATCTCTAATGAATTTAGCTATCAGCAATAGATCGGGGAAAATGATTAGGATTAAAAACTTTGCTTCACTCGTTCCTCAAACTAGTCAATCAAGCATTGTGAGATACGACAGAATGAGGTCTATCACGATTCAAGGTGAAGTTGTAGAAGGCAAAACTACGCCGCTCACCGTAATGACAAAAACAAACAAATTCATTAAATCTAAACTAATTGATAAATATCCTGATGTAGTATTTGAATTTAAAGGTGAAGGGAAAGCAACTGCAGATTCCTTTGGTGACATTGGGAAGCTATTCCTGGTTGCTGTTATTGCTATCTATTTCATCCTAGTTCTTGCTTTTGGCTCTTTTATTGAACCAGTACTAATAATGTCAGCCATACCACTTAGTGTAATGCCAGTTATCGCAGCATTCGCACTTCATGGAAGACCTCTTACCTTTCAGGCATTAATTGGGTTTGTCGGGCTTGCCGGTGTTGTTGTAAATGACTCACTTGTAATGGTCACACGCATCAAAAAAATGGGGATTAGATCTGAAACATCCTGTAAAGACTGTATTGTTGAAGGTGCCGTCAGCAGACTACGCCCTATTCTCTTAACTACCATCACTACTGTAATTGGGGTTATGCCAATGATTTATGGCTGGGGAGGATACGATGAATATCTTATGCCAATGGGGATGGCCCTTGGGTATGGGTTACTTGGAGCATCTCTATTAACATTGTTTGTTGTCCCTTGTTTAGTCTCAATTATTGAGTCAATAAAGGACAAGTTTAATAAAACAAAATAATATATAAGGGGTCCAGCCTAAATAGCTGTCCCCTTTATTTTGCGCCATCCTTTGTAATTACTGCTATATTAGAGGTATTATATATATATGAAAAAATTGAATATCATTCTAATAGCGCTATTATTATTCACTTCTACATTTTGTTTTACTGCAAATAAAAAAGGCACAAATATCGTCTATATTGGTTATTCCCTTGAAAAACCATTTTGGAATGCTCTCAGTAAAAAATTAAAAACATATAGTCGTATCCACGGTTTAGATTTAATAGACTTAACTCCCGCACTTAACAAACATAGCCAAGGACAAGCAGAACTAATGGAATATGCTCTTAATAAAAATACCGATGCGATAATTATTGGACTTGGCTCTCCACTTGATGAAAAAGAAATAACCAAGACATTTGATAAATTCTATGCTGAAGGCATCCCAATCATATTAATTGATACATATTTTTCTCATCCGGGGGTACTCGCATATATAACTTCCGACAACCTATTCGGAGGCAAACTTGCTGGACAACACATTGCCAGTAAAATTAAAAACAACAAAACGCCTAGCGTCCTTATCTTAGGTGGTGAAAAAAAGCACCCTAACTCTATACTTAGGATAAAGGGCATACAAGAAATATGTGAGGACGAAAACATAGACTATAGTATAGTTTATGCTGATTGGAGCAACGAAAAAGCATACGAGATTAGTAAAGAATTACTTACTGAAAATACAGATTTTGATGCAGTCTTCAGTTGCTGGGATCCTGGAATTATTGTAGCGGAAGCAGTATATAAATCCACTAGAGGAAAAAAGGATTTAATCTTTGTTGGTTTTGATGGATTACCTCAAACATTTGACCTAATAAAAACAAATCATATTAATGCAACAATTGCACAAAACTCTAATAAAATGGCAGAAAAAACGATCTTAATAACCAAAAAGATTCTTGCGAAATCTCATTATAGAATAAAAACACTTATAGATCCTGTTCTTGCTGATAAAGAATTTTTACTAAAAAATGAACTTTGATAAAAACTTCCTTGTAAGCACTATTCAGAAAAAAATCATAATAACAACTCTGCTTGTTCAGATACTTCTGTCTGTTTTAATAAGTAGCTTTTTATATATTAACTCAAGACATCTACTCGTAGATAAAATGATTCAAGAATCTATAAACATGACACATCCATTAATAGCAGAAACTCAAGAGAAACTTGAATTTATTAAGCAAAGAGAAAACAAACAAGAATACTTAGACATTCTTTTAAATATTAGGGGTAAACTGGTATTCACAGCTATAAAAGACGTAATTAAAAATGTTGAGGAAATCTACTATTACACTGACAGAAGCAACATTAAAACACTAAATCACGAAAGATTAATAATATCTCCAGCTCTTAAAAGCTCGTTGTCAAAAAAAGAGCCATCGTATTCATTCCAAGATAGATTCATCTACATAAACATCCCAATTCATTACGATGGAAAGCCATTAGGTGGTCTTTTGCTAGAATATAACCCGGCATCTATTAATACTGAAAAAAGAAAAGCAATGGCTGTAAGTGTAATATTTGCATTTGCAATGTTTATGATTAGCTTATTCCTTATAAATATTTTTAGCTTTAAGATAACCAACCCTCTTCAGGACCTTATAAGAGATTTACAACTTATTTCAGAAAGTGGGGAGATAAGTGATAAGTCGGAATACCCTTCCTTTGAAAAATCAGAATTTGAACCATTAATCCATAGCTATCTAAATATGAAAAAATCTATTAATGAGCAAATAGCGCAACTTAATACTGAAATCAAAAATAGAAAAAAAATAGAACAAAAACTAAAACAAAGCCAATCACTATTAGCAGAAAATGTAGAGAAAAAAGATCACACATTAGACGAAATTAAACTTATGGTAAAAGAAGAAATCAGCAGAAAAAACATGCTGGAATCTGCTCTGAAAGTTAATGTTAGTATTCTAGACTCTCTTCTTGATGCAGTTGATTGTGGAATACTAATACTAAATGATGATGGAGAAGTAGTAAAATCTAACAAGTCTTTCAGTGAAAACTGGGAGCTTCCCGAAAGTGTCGTACTGAATGACACCGAATCGCAATTGTTAAACTATTTCGCATACCAAATAGTTAAGAAAGAAAGCTTCATGGAAAAATACAAAAAATGTGCAAAGAAAAAATACACATTAGGCCAATATGAATTAAAAGATGGAAGAAGCACTTATATTGTATACACCCCTATATTAAATGAAAAAAATCTTGATGGTAAGATATTGACTTTCTACTTCCAAGACAACAAAACAGACAATAAATGATATCATATCCATATCATGACAAAAAGAATTACAACTGATGTATTAATTATTGGTGGCGGAGTAGCTGGTCTTACTGCAGCACTTGATATAAATACAAACGTTAACATAACTATAATCACAAAAGGGAAAGTCAGCAGCAACAACTCTTTCTACGCACAAGGTGGCGTAGCTGTTGCACTTAAAGAGCCTTCAGATATACCTGTTCATAAAAATGATACTTTAAAAACCGGTTGCGAAATGTATGATGAAGACGCAGTAAATATGTTAGTAACTGAAGGTCCTGATCGAGTTTGGGATCTTATTCATCATGGGGTACGTTTTGATAAGAACCAGGATAACGAATACGAACTATTAAGAGAAGCCGCACACTCAAGCAGAAGAATAATGCATGTAAGAGACAAAACTGGATTCAGCATACAGACTACTCTGCTTCAAGAAGCCCTTAAACGCCCAAACATAAAGATATTGGGCAACTTCTTTCTGAATACCATCATAACCAGAGAAAACTCCTGTTTTGGGGCTAAGTTTATTGATGGAAAAAACGGGAAAAATCAAACAATATACTCCAAATGCACAATTATTGCTACAGGCGGTGCTGGAGCAGTATATGAAAAGACTACTAATTGGGAAGGCAGTACTGGTGATGGACTATCGGCAGCATATCTAGCTGGTGCAAGAATTAGAGATATGGAATTTTATCAATTCCATCCCACAGCTATTCTTTTAGAAAAGGGAGATATCAAAAATTTCTTAATCTCGGAATCAGTAAGAGGCGAAGGTGCAACTATTGTTAACCAAAAAGAAGAAAGATTCCTATATGATTATGATGCTAGAGGTGAGCTAGCTCCTCGAGATATAGTAGCAAGAGCTATTTATGATCAACTTCAAAAAAATAACAAAGTATTCTTAGACATGAGAATCATTAAGGACCTAACCAATAAATTCCCAGTTATTTATTCCAACTGCCTTAAGGCAGGTATAGATCTAACAAAAGAAACCATACGAATTCTGCCAGCAGCACATTATATGATAGGTGGAATTCAAACTGATACAACCGGAAAATCTTCAATTAACAACCTATATGCATGTGGAGAGGTTGCATCAACAGGTGTACACGGAGCAAATCGTCTAGCTAGTAATTCACTTCTTGAATGCATGGTATTTGCTCATAAGTCTGCAGAACATATTAATAAAAATATTATTAAATTCAAATTGTTAGAATTTGAAGAAATTACAGCTGAAAAAGATTCTATGCCAAAAATATCTAAAAAAGAACTAACAGACCTAGCTAAAATTATTAAAGAGAAAATGTATGCATACGCTGGGATAAAGAGAAATAAAGATTCGTTACTAATTCTGAATAAATTTCTTGAGGAACAATACAAACTACTAAAAACATCTTCTTCCAAGGAAAAAATATTGCTCACTGAAACTAAAAATATCCTAATAACAGCTAAATTAATTGCTGCTAATGCATTAAAAAGAAAAGAAAGTAGAGGAACTCATTATAGAGATGATTTCCCTCACATATCGAGAGAACTAGACTACGTTCACTTTATCAGCGAGATATCGGTAAATCAATAATAACTGAAGTGCCCTTATCAACGACACTTTCAACAACTACTTCTCCATCATGAATTTGAATAAAGTTTCTAGCTATAGCAAGTCCTAAGCCAAGACCACTCTTATAACCTACAACTTTCTTCTGATCATACTGAAAAAAAGTATCAAATATTCGAGACAATTCAGCCTCTGGTATTCCAACACCAGTATCCTCTATAATCGTCTGCACCCTGTTCTTACTCTTTTTAAAATGGATTGCAACCTCTCCTGAATTAGTATAATCTAATGCATTCTTGATGATATTCAGGAAAGCCTTATGTAGCTTAATCTTATCTGCCTGTATAATCGGCAATGCTATCTCATTATCTATATTCAACTTAATACCTTTAGATCCAGCAGCTGGCAAAAAACTATCTAATATTTCAGTAATAAATGGCCTTAAATTAATCTTTTCATACATCAAACTTGCCTTACTAGAGCTAATCTTTGTAAATTCTAATAAATTAGAAATAAGCTTATGTAAATGCTCGCCTTCTCTAACAATAATATCAACGAACTCACGTTGATCCTTATTCAGCTGACCCCTTCTCTCAGAAGATATTGTCTCAGCAAATCCAATAATAGTCGTAAGTGGTGTTTTTAATTCATGAGAGATTGTTCTTAAAAATCCTGTTTTTAATCTTTCTATTTCTATCTCTTTGGAAACATCTCTTACTAACGTAATAATACCAATAATATTTCCCTTGGAATCTATCGATAATGTTGAGGCAAACTGCAAATGTTTCTCAGTTCCATCAATATCTACTTTTACATCTTTATTGGTCCTTCGTACCTTTCTAAGAACCAAACTGTTAATTTCTTTAACATAATCTTTATCACGAATTACATCTTTAACTGATGCACCGGATACGTTCTTATCAATATGCAGCATCTTTGCTGCACTATCATTAATTAACAAAACCTTGCCACTAATATTACTTACGATAATACCTTCATCAATATTTCTTATTATCGCGTTTAGCTTTTCCTTTTCTTGGTGCAACATATAATTAGATTGAAATAACTCTTTGTTACTATTAAACAATTCCTGTGTTCTTTCTTGAATTTTGCTTTCCAAATCTTCGTTTAATTTCTGAACTTCATTCTTACTAAACCGAAGTGCCTTGATAATCTCAAAGAAAATAAATATTTCCGTAAACGTGTTTGCCAATATTATTAATAAATTATATATAACCAAGTATTTCATATAGCGAGGTTGGATTAAGGTAACAAAGTGTAAAACATTCGCCAAGAATAATGTTAAAGAAGCAATTATCATAAAGATATTTGCATTTAATCTGCTTAGTATCAGCATAATTCCTACACTAACAACGAAAAAGAAATCAGCTCCTATAATAATCCATCCTCTATTAATAAGATTCACGTAAATTACTGTCCAATTAGGATCCAGGACTGTTATAAATGTAGCAAATATCAAAAGTACAAAAAATGCACAAAAGAAAATTATATATCTTTTAAGGTGTTCCTTGTTTAGTATCAACGGAACCAACAATGCTAATGGGAGCAACACATGTGCCAAAAGGTTCAACAAGTGTATAGAGACACTAAATGCAGGCAAGATAAAAGCGGGGGTGTTGTAGCTATACTTAGCCAAACGAAGGAAAATAAAAAACAAACAAGAGTTTAGTAATATAATAAGATTGCTAACAAATACTATTTTGAAACGTAGCTTCATGTTATTACTTGCAGGTAATCTTGTAATACTAAAATATATAGAAAATAAAATTATTACTGAAAAAAGTATAATGACAAACTGCTGATATAGCTGCCCTAATGAAATACTCTCTAATGATAAATATGTAAATAAATTAACCATGATGTGGTAGTGTAATTATAAACTTTGTTCCTTTATTTACTTGGCTCTCAACGGCTATATGACCATTATGCAGGTTAATAATCGTTTTGACAATAGTGAGACCTAGGCCCATACCTGCATCATTAGTCTGATATGTATATAATTGTTTAAATCTCTCAAAAATTAACGGCAACTTGTCCTCAGAAATACCCACGCCATTATCCTCTATTGCTATAACTATATTCGAACCTACTTTAACTGCATCTAGGCTGATTTTTATATTTTCTCCAGTCTTTATTGCGTTGCCAATAAGATTAGATAACGCTTGTTTAAGTCGCACATAATCTCCGTTTACTTTAAGCCTTCTAGGTGACACCCTAGATACAAACTCTGCATTCTTGCTTAAAAAAACTGGATAAAAAGATTGAGCAAGCTCCTCGAAAAGGTCATTTAAAACAAACTCTCTTTTATCAAGCTGAAGTGAGTCAGACTGTAACTTAATTATTTTACTTAAATCATCTAACATCATCTTCAAGTCTGAAGAGCTACGTGTTGCAACCTCTATATATTGTTTTTGTTTGTCACTAAGTGCTTCATGTTCTGCTCCATTATGTAAAAGGTCCAAGAATCCCATTACGCTTGCTAATGGGTTTTTTAAATCATGCGAAATCATATGGAAAAAGTCATTCTTAAAATTATCAACTATTTTCTGATCAGTAAAATCACATAATAGTAAAATCACATACTTCTCATCTAAATGCTCATTATGTACAATTGTAGTTCTAATTACTAGATTTTTTTTACTCTCTAAATCACCAAACGCTACTTCTTCCTCATAACCCTTATTCATAGAGATTGTTCTTATAATTAGTTCATTAATTTTCTCTCCCGAATCCTTATCAATAAATACATCTTGAAACTTTTTACCCAATCCACCTTCTGCTTGCTTAATAAAAAGATCTTTCTTTGCCTCCTCATTAACCTGAACAATTATGCCGTCAGGATTTACAACAATTATACCTTCTGCCACATTCTCTAAAACCAACTTTGTCTTAAGGTTTGCTGATATCAAATCATCCGCCATAAGCCTTAACTCAGACGTCCTTCGCTTAACTTTATCCTCTAACGAAACACTATATTGTTTACTTTGCTTATAGTGATACCGCATCCTTGAGATTAAATGATTTAAGAAAATTTTCAATCTATCTATCTCATCATCTTCTCTGCTAAGAAAGACTGAACAATCAAAACAAGAAGTAAGCATGGGATTCCCCGCATTAGCTGTTGCATTCTCCATCTGCGTATCCCAACAGTTATTAGTATTGTTTTTATAATTTATGCACGATTTTTTCTTACAATTCTTTACGACCCAACACTTTTTATTCTTTATTTTAATATTTTGAATATGTTCTGGACTTAAGTGATTGTTTTCATTAATAAACTGAGATATCTCCATAATGGGGTCTACTATTTGTCTGCTTAAAGATACAGAAATAATAATAACAAGAATCAACCCAACAATAAAAAAAACAGTAACAGAAACCTTGATGCCTTGATCCATCTCCAAAAGAACTTGAAAAAAGTTCAAACGATTAAAAATTCCGCCTATTATGCCAATCTCCATACCATTAATCTCTAATCTCTTTAGAATTATTGTATGATTATGATCAAATCTATAATATGCTGATTCCTCATCTAAAAAGCTTTCGCGTATTTGCTGATATTGGTCAACTTCTATCATCTTCTCTGGATCATGCAAAGCCACAACGCCAAATTTATTATCAACCATAAATAATGATACTAAATACTCGTCTTCCTTACCCCATAGCATCATTTGATACTGTAGGGCATCTTGATCTTTTGATAAAATTATTGATGAATTTTCATAAGCAAATCTTCTAATAATATTCTTATGAACAGCGGATTCTTTGCTATTTGAAAAAAAGGCCAAAACTAATACAGAAATTATAACTGTAGTGACAATTGCTAAGGCAAAAAATAAAGGCACTTTGTATTTAATACTTAATTTCATAAAATAATTCTCCGTGGAGTTGTTTTTCTATTTTACAACAAGGGTATTCGTTGTTAAAATACTTAAGCATTTTTATTTGAGCATGCTTTTATAATAATATGAGCATATTAGATATTCCCCGGTAGCTCAGCTGGTAGAGCAATTGGCTGTTAACCAATGGGTCCGTGGTTCGAATCCGCGCCGGGGAGCCAATTTTCACTTTTTACACAATCAACCAGTACATCGAAGGGTGTATTGTATGTAACGACTAGCTTCCCATCATTTAAAGTAGAGTTTAAAAGTAACGTCTTTAATAAATCTCGTTTTCTCTTAACATCTAGCTTGTTATAAAGTTTAACCGCATCCTTAGCTAATTCCATAAGTTTTAAACCTAAATCTATATACGAACTATCAGCACTCTTATGTAAATCAATAGATTTTTGACTTTCCTTTTGCTTCTCTGAATACTCTGAATATTTTCTTTGCCATAACTCTTCTGAAATTTTACCTTCTAACTTATCCTCATACATTACATCTATCTTTGTCTGTAACGACTTATATTTAGCTTGTAGCTTATCTATCATATCTTGGTGATAGTCTGCTTCGTCTTTATGACTTAACAACAAAGCTTCTCTCATCCAATCCATAATTTCATCAGTAAAATGCAACTTTCCTAAAACACCGAGAAATTGCTCTTCGATAGCCTCTTCTCGAACAAAAGACTGGTCGCATTTCCCTCTTCCATTTGTACAACGATAATAAACGTACTTTCCCTTTTGCCTTTGGGCGGTAATTGAACAGCCACATTTGCTACAAGTCATTAAGCCCGAGAACTTAAAAGGGTCTTTTGTTCTCTTGCCTTGGCAGTTGTTTGTCTTATTCTTAAACACATCTTGAACTGTTTCCCAAAGCCCCTTATCGACAATAGGCTTGTGGCTACCTTGATATTGTTTACCATTCCAAACAAAATCACCAAAATAGAAAACTGATTTCAAAAGCTTCTCTAAACTACTCTTACTCATCTTGTATTTACTCAACCCATCAAGAAAACCTTCTTCTTGTGCCTTTGCTCTTAAATCTTTAAGTGAATACTCGCCTGTTGAATACCATTCATATAATTGTCTAACTGTCTCAGAATTGCCCTCATCAACCTCAATTGTCTTTTCAATCCTATTATTAAGATAACCAAAAGGGGCAACACTTGGGTAAAGTCCCTGCTCCGCTTTTTCAGTCATTCCCTTTTTTGTTTCTTCAGAAAGATTATCAACATACTTCTTTGCCATTAACACTCTTATACCATGCATAAACTTCGCATCAGAGTACGAATCCTTGCTCATTACTTGGTTTTCTTTCACAAGATGAATATCTATATCGAAATCCTCTAACTCAACGTAATCTTTCAAATTACGATAAAGCCTATCAGTCTTCTCAACCAATAATGATTTAACATCAGGATGGTCTTTTATATACTGTTTCATTTGACCGAATTTTTCTCGCCCTGCTCTTTTTGCAGTCTCCACATCCACAAACTCTTTTACAATCTGAAAACCTTCTTTAGAGGCGTATTCTCTTAATAACTTTTCTTGTGCAGGAATTGAAAACCCTTCATTAGCTTGTTCTTTGGAAGACACTCGAGCGTAGAGGATTGATTTAGTCATTGGCTTCTATCTTTTCTATTACATTTTTTATTTTATTTAACTCTGAAGATAATTGTGTCTTGATAGAACCTCTTATTGTGCCACTCTCATGAACAAAAAAATTCCTAAGATTTGATATTGCTTTAACAAATAATATACTATCACCTAATTTGTCTTTTATTCCCATTTCTGGAATTAAAACTTCTATAGTTTTGTTTTTATATTTTTTATATACTTCCGCTTTCGGTTGTTTTGTAGATTTTGATACTTCATCAACCAATAATACTCTTGCTATGGATTCAATAAAAGCAACATCAATAATGAAATTCATTGCAAACTCTCTATTTTCCTTGGCTATTTTTACTCTATCGGACAGTGAGCCTTTAGGGTAAGTAGCTCGAAGTTTTTGAATAATCTTTTCAATTTCGTCTGAACTATAAATAACCATTATTTATCTCCCAAACCTTGAAACAAAGCCTTTTTGATGATACCCAAGAATAGAGGATTGATTTAGCCATAATCTAAAGCCTGATTTGCAAATTTAACTTTATATACAATTTACCGTTTTCTTTATACAAATAACCATAGTCATGACGGGATGAACTTGGGGTATCAAACACAGTATTATTAAATAAATAGTTCGCTAATAATTTTTCATCAAAGATACTAAAACATCCCATTTCTCCATCATGTTTGACTACTATATATCCATTGGCTTTCTTATAACCATCCCATTCTTTTGTTGGGACAAATCCCAAAGCAACATTTGTTAAAAAAGACTTAAACTTATATTCTAAGTTACTAAAATTTATATTACTGTTTTTTTCTAATTCATTAAAATCAACAGAAATCTCTGATATTTTTCTACCATTACCCTTAAAAAATTCAAGTAGAAAAAAAGAAATAATTTTAGACATTAACGTATCTATTTTTAGTAAATTTTCTTCAAAAACATTATTATCGATTTTTACAAATAATAGTTCACCATTCTGTTTCAAAATTTTTGCTATTCTATCTCTTATTTTTGACCTTGAATCAATACAATTCACTTCCTCAATATCACCTTCAAAACCAATCACCTCATAAACAAAATTTGTTGCTTTTGAAGAATTTAATAACGTTGGGTGATTACCTAAATAAGATTTTATATTAAACCCAATATTATGGGTAACGGTCTCGTCTTGTATCAGCAATGTAATATCTGCTTTATCATAACTAGTCCCTTCTTTAATTAAATCTGTTCCTAATAATTTAAATAAATCTGAAAGACTATTTATAGCAAATGATGCTCCCCCTGTATTCTTAATTCCTTCCAATATTAATTTAATAAAACCAGAAATCTCTTCTGTAGGAATAATAAAAGACTCTCCGTCTGTTTCTTTAATAATAATATCATTTTTCAGTTCATACTTTGACAAAGTACTATTTTCTTTTCTTTGAACCTCAATAACACTATAAAAAGAATCTAATTTTTCTAAATTTATATCAAATAGGTTAATCTTTTTATCTACAAGAACTTTAATAAATGCATAAAACTCACTCCACTCACCTTTGTTATACTTTTTACACATAAGCTAATTTACTTTCATAATCTTTCATTGATAATATTCCCTCATATTTTAAGTTTTTTACTTTCAAATATTGCACTATTTGTTTTGCAACTTCCTCTATAGCCTTAACCGCAACTGAATTACCAAGTTGTTTCATTGATTGTGATTCTGACACAGGAAAAACAAAGTCTAAAGGAAAGCCTTGCATCATTTTTCCTTCTTTAACGCCTAACCTTTTTACAGAACCATCAACTCGATAAAATTCCCAATTTCTTCTATCATGAATTTTAGAACCTCTGCCACCTACTCTTAAAGTAAACCCAATTTGTTTTTCACATTCACCTTGAAAAATATCTGACATATCATAAATCAGTGGTTTTTTTGCAGGGAACATAAAACTACTATTGTTTGTTTTTTCACCCCTAAAACCAACCATAAAAACTCTCGGTCTATGCTGTGGCAGTCCATAATCTGATGCTTTTACAACTTTATAATGAAAAGAATACCCTAACCCCTCTAAAACATCTTTTATAACCCTAAAAGTATCTCCATTATCATGTTTCAACAAATGTCTAACATTCTCAAGAAAAAAAGCATGTGGCTTTTTCTTTTCAATAATATTTGCAATTTCAAAAAACATATTTCCTCTATTCTCATGACTGTCCAAAAACCCTCTTCTGTAACCAATCTGAGAAAAAGGCTGACAAGGAAATCCTGCACATAAAATATCAAAATCAGGTATATCCGAAACTGGGATTTTAAGCAAATCACCTTTAAGCATATCTTCATTAAACAACTTTGGTGATAATTTACTAAAATTCACTTCATACGTTTTTCTTGCATGTATGTCTATTTCACTTGCCATAACACACTCAGCACCAACATTATGAAAAGCTAAATGAAACCCTCCAATCCCTGCAAATAAATCAATAAACTTTAATTTTTTCAATTCAACAATTCCCTTCAGCTACAATTAAACTCATTATTCTTTCAATCTCTCTTGCCTTGTAAATCCTATAATTATTCATAGGATGCCTTTTTGCTTTTAGCTTTCCTTTTTTATCCCAACGCCTTAGCGTTTCTGGATTAACTCCTAAAATTTGAGAAGCTTCTTTTACTGTTAAAAATTCTTTTTCTTTTCTCATAACCTTACACAACATTATGCACCAACCTTTCCCTTAAGTAAACTCAATATCTCATCCATTTTGTCTTCTTCTGTTTCCATTTTTGAAAGATTCCTAATGATTTCACCCTGTCTATTTTCATCTACATACCCATAACTAGTAAAAGTTGTTAAAACATGTTCATGCCCCAAGTTTTGACTCCATGCTTTAAAATCTTCAGGTGACTTACAAATCTTCTCGCCATAGTTTGCTAATGTGTCTCTAAATTTATGAGGGCTATAATATTGCAATCCAGCATTTTGGAATGCTTCCTTAAATACTTTCCGCATAGGACTAGCTGATTGTAAAAAAACAGGTTCTAACTCTTTATACTTGAATGAATAGTTTTCATCCATGCTCTGTTTAAGTCTTGGGAATAAAGGGTCTTGGTCACCATACAACAGCACCTCCCTCAATACCTTAATCCAATCAATAACAATTGTTTTTATATCATCACCAACAGGAAAGAACCAAGTAAATATAGTTTTACCAAACTTTGTATTTACGCCATCACTTGGTTTTTGAGAAATTAATTCTTTATCTACAGCTACATGTCTTATTTTTAAGGATACAATTGCACTATCTCTCATCCCTGAAAGTAATGTAAATGCTACAAACGCCCTGTTTCTCTTTTGGATAACAGTATCTTCTGGCATTAAGGATAACGCATGTTTTACTTGTTCTATTGTGGGATATTCTTTCAAACTCTTTGATTTAGCAATTCGTGCATCTCTTTGGGGTAATTGTAAAAAAGCAATATCATTATAAAATATTTTACTAACATACCCTTTTTGCCCAGCCAACCACTTAAAAAAATCCATTAAATTATTGAGGATTGTCCTCATGGTTGATAAACTTATTTTCTCTTTCACTAACTTACCCTTAAACCCTATTGCTTGCTTGCTGTTGAATGTTCCAAACTCCTTATAATCGGTATATGCCTCATACCTAGCTATGTGTTGCCTTGCCTCATTAATCGTACTTTCAGCTTTTCCATCAGCATGTCTTTTCCAATCAAAATAATCTCTTTTAACTCTCTCATTTACTGCATTATAGTTACTCATTTTTATTACTCCTTTTTGTCAGTGCTATCGAGGGAAACATCACACGCTATTATGTGTTTATTGTGTATTTCTATCACCACAAAAGTTTTCTTTACCTTTTCAATGTTTATTAAAGAATTAATTTTGTTCATACGTCCTCCGCAAACGGCACATACACCAACGAGATTAATACTTTTTTGATTCCTAATATCTATTTGAATTTCATCTTCTTTACTGTGTCTTGGTTGTTTGCATTTGAAACAATAAAACTCTATTGGCTTACATTTATTTTTTCTCTTTTGCTGTCTATTATTTAAAAAAACTCTTAAATCTTCTGAATGAAACATATACGGTTTCTTAGCATCTATTTTTTTTAATCCTTCCTTGTGCCAAACCTGAACTGTTCGTTTGTGAACACCAAATAACTCCTCAATATCTTGTATAGTGTAACTCATGCCCGTTTTAATAAGCCTTGTGTTGAATGTCTTCCTATATGCTTTAACCATCAATACCCGCCTTCACTACTAGCTTGGTAAAACTGGTCATATTGGCAATAATCTTACGAGCATCTTCTTTAGTTAAAGTATTTGGATAGTATGGTTGCCATAACTTAATGGTTTTTTGAATGAACTCGTCTGTAATATGTTTTGTAGCCATGCCTAAAGTTTCGCATGGTTGCCTACTTGTAGCGCAATGGGGCAAGCGTTGTATCTTTATTAGCTTAGTGTTGTATTTTTACTTATAGTCTATTGTACATCAAGGTAAGGCTGTTAGCTTAAAGGCATTATTAACGCCAAGTATATTAACTTTTGACCTTGGGTCATTAAGCTTTAAAGGCTTTCTTATTTGCTTGTCAATCAAGCTATTAATCCTATCTTTTAACTGCTTGCTAGTAGATGACTCATCGCCAAAACAAAACTTCTCAATTTCTTCGAAACTATGTAATTCGTTGAATTTCTCAAAGAACAACTGCATTGCTTTAAACGAAGGACCATTTAACGAAAAATGTTTTAATGCCAAATTGCCGTTCTTAGCATGCCCTGTTTTAGGATTAAATACCAAATTTCCAAAACGAATCCAATTAAAATACAAATCATCCATTTCTTTATGGTCTTTTAATATTTCAACATTACATGTAAGGATTCTCTCCTTTATTTTTATACCATGTATCTTAATAACACCTTTGACTTCCATCAACATATAAAACTCAATTGGGCGATGTATCGTATTATTCTCAAACTTATAGTCTAAATTTGCTTCTAATACTACATTGCTATTCATGAAGTTTTCAGAGCAATAAGCTATTACTTTTTTATATTCTTCATAATGTCGTTTTAAACTAATAACATTTTTATCGCTTACAAACAGTTTATTTTTCTCATAGTTACTGATATAACTATCGAAATATGCTTTAATTTTTTGATGAGTATTTTCATCTGGAAATATTCTAATCGTCATATACTTTTCTATCTTATCTTTATAGCTATTTAACTGGTCTACACTTAATCCGCTACCCAAAGGTATCTTTGCATTATAATTTGACTTAAATATCTCAAATATCTCCTTTGCTCCAGAGTCTATAACTTCTTTAGATAATACAAACTCAAGATTAAACCCTAATTCCACTAGTTTTTCAAAAAAACCTAAATCTCGCAATCCTTGAGATAATTGATTTACTTTAATTAAAATATTTTCTGATTTATTAACATTTATCCTATAAGTATTTGATGGCAAAGATTCTTCTGGAAAAGCCAAATACTCAAGTGAATCATTCAGCGGTAATTGACCATTATAATAATAAGATACAGTTCCTGTTAATATTTCTTCATCCAAAAAAGGTGTTCTCATACTAAACATTATACAAGTTATTATAAAGTTTGTTTAATATACTTTTTGGTTATGGTCTTGTATCTGAATATTTCTTAACATCAGTCAATTCTGGCTACTTGCTTTCCTCTATATATCCTTATTAAGAAGACTTTTTAATTAAATTATTAATTATCTTTGATAATTTTTTTGCCCCATTACTATTAAAGTGGTCTGCATTCATATAATCATCCACAACAAATCTAGCATCAGCAAGAAAATTATAATATGTCACATTATTATAGGTTTTACTAACTTTATTGAGATAATTCGTTGTATATAACAACCTCTCATCATCAATGTTTTCTCTATAAGACCTATATGCTGGCAAAGTAACAAATATAACCTTTATTTGTTTTTTTTGACAAAGCATTATAATTTTTTCTATATTTTTTTTGTTTTTTACAACATTTTCCCACTTACCCTTGCTATGTCTTGTTGCTGCAATCTTGCCATCTTTGATAAAATAATCAATTGGCTCTTTTTTTAACTTACTTAGACCGAACCCTTTTTTTGATATTGTTGCATCTATCCCAAAAAATGAGTATTTTATAATTCTTTTTATTTTCTTTAATATTTGCCCACTTGAAACTTCAAAATAATTTAGAGCATTACTATCTTTATATCCATAGTATATTGTGTAATTCTTTGCCCTATAAGCTTCTAAACCTTCTTCTAGTCTACTAAACAATGAAAAATATGAAATAGGAATTATAACAACTTTTAAACTGCTTAAATCTTCGATAAATTTATTTAATATAAAATAATCAAAATCTACTGTTTGAGAAACATGAGCACTATTAAAAGTATTTAATGTGAAATAATCAGGATTTATGCCGTAATATGTGTGAGAACTTCCTAACACTAATACTTCAATTTGATTAGAAAATTTATTTAGATAATTATTTTTATATTTATACTCATTGGGAATACTACGTGTTACTACTTCTATAAAAACACCCATTATTAAAATAGGAACGAGAAATATAAAGAATCTAATAATAAATTTTTTCATTTAATTATCCCTTTAAAACTGAAAGTATATGAAATCTTGTGATTTAGCAGCAAAGAGGACAATTAAGCTAATTATCGAGTAATAAATACTATATTTGTAAATTGACTTCATTTTAATATCCTTTAAATCTAACCCAAATTCTCTGTCCCTTTGCAGCCATTCAATAATAATAAAAAGAACAATTAATAAAACAATAGAATAAGGGTGTGTTGTCATTTTCGCAAAGTAAGCGCCATTAGGAACGACAAAAATTGATGATGAAAACATCTCCTTTATATAACTAAAAGCATGGGTTAAGTCAGTTGCTCTAAAAAATATCCAAGCAAAAAGAGTAATAATAAATGTTACGGACATATAAAATATCTCTTTAAGTGAAGGAAATAATTTACCTTGTGCAACAGTATCTGTATTCACTCTATTCTTACCAAGCAACATAAGAGGTAAAAAAAAGAATGCATTTAAAACACCCCAAACTATAAAAGTCCAATTTGCTCCATGCCAAAACCCACTAACAATAAATATAATAAATATATTTCTAATATTAACTATTTTCCCTCTGCGACTTCCACCTAATGGAATATACAAATAATCCCTAAACCAGGTTGAAAGAGATATATGCCAACGTCTCCAAAATTCTGCAATGTCTCTCGAAAAATATGGAAAGTTAAAATTTTGCATTAAATTAAATCCAAATAAACGAGATGTTCCAATAGCAATATCTGAGTATCCAGAAAAATCACCATATATTTGGAAAGCAAAAAGAAAAGCACCAACAAAAAGTACACTTCCTGGATAATCAGCTGAATTGTTAAAAATTAAATTAACATATTGCGCACAATTATCTGCAATAACTATTTTTTTAAATAGCCCCCACAATATTTGACGCATCCCATCAACACCATTTTCATAAGTAAATTTTCTTTTTTTGTAAAATTGAGGGAGTAGATTACTAGCTCTTTCAATAGGGCCCGCAACTAATTGTGGGAAAAAAGTTACAAAAGAAAAAAAAGCAATCATATCCTTGGTTGGCTCTAGTTTCTTCCTATAAATATCTATTGTATAACTCATGGTTTGAAAGGTATAAAAACTAATGCCAACTGGTAATATGATTTTTAATGATTGAATATTAAGCTCCTGACCAAAGAAGCTAAATGCTTGCACAAAATTTCCTGCAAAAAAGTTAAAATATTTGAAAAAACCTAGGAATCCTAGATTAACCAAAATACTCACCCATAAGTATGCTTTTCTTTTACTATCATCTTTCTCACCATGAATTTTTAAACCCACATAATAATCCACAAAAGAGCTAATTATTATTAAGGACAAAAATCGCCAATCCCACCATCCATAAAAAATATAACTAACTATTAATAGAAATAAGTTTTGTATTTTAAGATTACGAGGAAACACAAACCAGTATAAAAGAAATACTATCGGTAAAAATATGGCAAAATCTATTGAGTTGAATAACATATTGAATATATTATCATTATTGTGAATATTAATTAATAGATAATCCCATACCAAGCAAGTTCCTAAGCCACATTCAGCAATGTTTCTAACCTTTTTATTTGAATATAGTTATATCCCAACTCAAAAAACAAGGTTTTAAGCTTATCCACTTGGGGGAGCCAATTTTAATTCATTCTAAACCTATAGCCATAAATTTGTTATAATCACTATATACAAAGATAATATAGCTAAACTAATTATTGTTATACAAAAGCCTTAGTGGCAAATTCACATACAATATTTTGCAAGGGTTTACCTTTCAACAACTAAAAGAACTGGAGATGTTTTTAATTTATGAAAAAAAATAAGATGATTTTTTTTAAGTTTTCTAAAATCACTATATTATCAATAATATTATTTTCAGTTTTTTCTTTCGGATTTGCAGAAAAACAAGAAACTTTAAAAATTGCGTTAACAGGCAAATATCCACCTTTTAGTTTTTATAATCAACAAGGCAAATTGGCAGGATTTGATGTAGATATTGCCAAAGAAATAGCTAATATTTTACATAAAGATGTTGAAATTATTACAACTGAATGGGATGGGATTGTTGCTGGATTATTAACAGATAAATATGACGCTATTATTGGGTCTATGGCTGTCACCCCAAAAAGAGCAGAACAAGTTTTGTTTTCAAGTCCTTACTATATTTCAGGTGCTCAATTATTCGTAAATAGAAATAGCTCCATACAAGATATAAAAGATTGTAATCAAAAAAATATTGGAGTTGTATTAGGAGAAACATATGAGCAATTTTTAAGAAAGAATCATAGCAAAATAAGGATTATTACATACAAATCATCAATAGATATTTTTCAAGATATGGAAAATGGCAGATTAGATGGTTTTGTGACAGATCGGCTTGTTGGCGCTTGGCAGATAAAAAAAGCAAATAAATCTTTCATCAAAAAAGGAAAACTTTTATTTAAAGAAAAAATAGCCATTCCAGTTAAAAAAAGTGATGGCCTGCTTTTAAGTCAGATTAATAAAGCCTTATCTCAAATATCTCTTAGTGGAAAAAAGAAACAACTTTATGATAAGTGGTTTGCTTTAAATATTGAACCAGAAGCAATAAATCAAAAAATGGACTCGAAGGTTGTTTCCCAAAAGTTGATGAAAGGTTTTGCAATCACACTTTTTGTAGCATTTTTTTCATTATTAATAGGGTTTATTTGCGCACTTCCGTTAGGAGTTATTCTGCATAGGAATAAGGGCCCATTGTACCTGTTAGTTAGAAGTGTAGTTGATTTTATTAGAGGAACTCCCGTTCTTATCCAACTCTTTTTTGTTTATTATGGAGCACCTCAATTTGGATTTACGTTTTCTCCCATTACTTCAGCGATTATAACTCTATCTGTTAACTCAATGGCTTATTTGTCAGAGGTTATCAGGTCGGGGTTATTAAGCGTTAACTTCGGTCAATTTCTTGGCGGACGGGCTTTAGGTCTTTCAAAGTTTCAGGTTTTTAGATTCATTATTTGGCCTCAAGCATTTAGAGTAACAATACCTCCTCTTATGAATTCAGTAGTTGCTCTAACTAAAGATACTGCAATTATTTCAGTGATTTCTGTTGGGGAGGTTATTAGAGAAGCGCAATCGATTATTAGCTATACCTTTAATCCTATGAAATATTACTTAATCGTAGCTATTATGTTTTTTGTTGTTACCTTTCCATTAATGAAAATAGCAAGTTATGTCGAAAATAAAGTAAAAGAAAAAGGATTTATGCATGATTGATATTAAAAATATTTCATTTAAATATACTAAAGGTAATCAAATCTTTGAGGATTTTTCTGCAACTATCCCTAAAGATTCAAACTACGCTATTCTTGGTGAAAGTGGTTCTGGAAAAACGACATTATTAAAGTGTATTGGTCAATTTTTAAAACCACAAACAGGCACGATCAATTATAACGGTAAGGATATTTTTAAATTAACAGAACAAGATTATAGGAAAAGTATTGGGATAGTATTCCAACATTTATTTCTTTTCCCTCATTTAACTGTTTTGGAAAATTTAACATTAGCACTAGTTCATGTTCAGAGAAAAAACGAAAAAGATGCAATTGAGCAATCCCATCATACTCTTAGAAAATTAGGCCTTCACGAAATAGAAACTAGTTTCCCAGCTCAAATTAGCGGAGGGCAAGCACAACGAGTTGCAGTTGCTAGAGCTCTTTTATTAAAACCAGAATATTTATTACTGGATGAGCCAACTAGTGCACTTGATAATAATACAATGAATATGTTTGCTGAATGGTTACAAGGGCTGGAAAAAGAAACTAATTTAATAGTTGTAACGCATGACCAATTGTTTGCTCAAAAAGTAGCATCTGCAGGTATATATTTAAAAAATGGCCAAGTGTGTGCCGAAGGAAAAATAGATACAATTATTCAAAAAGCAAATCTGCAGTAGAAATCCAATTAAAATCCACAAACTTTCTTAATAACCTATATCCACGCCCTACTCTTCACATTATAAAAATATTTCTGTAATCTATAACTAACATAACTATTAAGGAGAACATATGAACATATTCACTATTGGATTGGGACTTATAACAATAGCTTGGGGGTATCAGGCATTTTTTACTATATTGAACAAGGATACTCACATCCAGAAGCTCTTTCTTATACTATATTCTATTGGGGCCCTTATACTGGCAGTCGGTGGAATAATGGGCAATGATGTAATCGGTGCCGTCCTTAACGGGTTTACAGTAATTATCGGATTGTTGATGTTCTATCAAATCAGGAAAGCCAAAACCAAATAAAAGACCGGATTTATTCACGACTGGGAAACATTTAATTCTCAACAATTACTAGAAAAAAACCCAACAAAAAACTAACAATAGTCAAAATGCCTCATGTGGGAATATACTCATATATATTAAAAATTCAATATAAGGATTTATCATGAAGCAACAACAACAACCATGGGCTACGCAAGTTATAAAACAAGATGAAATTGATAAATATCATATAAATAATAAACATTTTATAGATGATACAAAAATTTTAAATGACCTAAAAAATACACCTAAAATAACTCATGAAAAGATAAAAGATATCCTAAAAAAATCACTTTCAATTCAAAGACTTGAACCAGAAGAAGTAGCAATGTTATTAAACGTTAAAGACGAAAAAATATGGGAAGAATTATATGCTACGGCAGATATAGTTAAGAAAAAGGTTTATGATAACCGCATTGTTTTCTTTGCTCCACTGTATCTATCAGATAAATGTATAAATAATTGCAATTATTGTGGGTTCAAGACAGATAATATTTTAAAACCACGAAAAATACTTTCAGACGAAGAAATACAAAAAGAAGTAGCTGTTATTGTCGCTGAAGGACATAAAAGAGTAATTGCCGTATATGGTGAACATCCAGACTCAGCGATTGATTATATAACGCATTCAATGGAACAAATTTATAATGTTAATCACAAAAACAACAGTGATATCAAAGGCGAAATTAGAAGAATTAACGTAAATGCAGCTCCAATGTCTATAGAAGATTTAACAAAACTAAAAAAAGCAGGAATTGGAACCTATCAAGTATTTCAAGAAACATACCATCAAAAAACATACGAAAAAGTACACCCTCAAAACACTATTAAAGGCAATTATGAATGGAGACTATATGCACTTCACCGAGCAATGGATGCTGGTATCGATGATTTCTCGTTAGGAGTACTTTTGGGTTTATATGATTGGCGATATGAGATAATGGGTTTGCTTTATCATGCTATTGACCTTGAAAATAGATTTGGGATTGGACCTCATACAATTTCATTCCCTAGACTAAGAGAAGCCTACGGCACAGACCTATCCAAAAACAAATATCTTGTATCTGATGATGATCTAAAAAAAATCATTACAATTCTAAGATTATCAGTACCCTACACTGGATTAATTATTACTGCTAGAGAAGAAGGCGACTTCAAAAAAGAATGCATTAATCTAGGCTGTACTCAAACAGACGCTTCTACAAGAATAGATATCGGCGGATATAACCAAATTGCCCAAGAATGGGAAACCCAACCAAATAAAACAAATCAACAAGACAATAAAAAACAACAATTTAATTTAGGTGACACAAGAAGGATTGATACTGTAATAAGAGAATTAGCAACAATGGGCATCATCTCATCTTTTTGCACAGCGGGTTATCGTTGTGGTAGAACTGGCGATAAAATAATGAGACTATTATGTACAGGAGTAGAAGGAAAATACTGCAAATTAAATGCTATATTAACATTTAAAGAATATTTAGAAGATTATGCCTCTGAAGAAACTAAAAAAACAGGAGAACAACTTATTTTAAAAGAAATAAAAGAAACTAAGGAATCTGAATGGTATTCATCTCATAAAAAAATATTAGAAGAATTTTATAACTTATATGAAAGAATAGAAAATGGAGAACGAGACCTTTATATCTAAAAAATTAGCTAAAACACCTCTCCATCAAAGAAATACCACTTGCCATCGTATTTCTTAAACTTGGATAACTCATGGTGAGTTGTTTTGGTATCATTACTTGTATAAAATGCTTTAAACTCTACTTTTCCTGCTTTATCTTTCTCTTGTCCCATACCAGTATTAATAATTTCTAATTTCTGAAAACTAGCTTCTTCTATCCAATTAGTTACTGACTTTTCTAATAAGATTGTTCTCTTTTTGGGGTGAGTAGTTTCAACTATATAATCTGCGTTGCCTAATACATAAGCACTATATCGTGATCTCATTAATGCTTCTGCTGTTAACGGAACGCTATCGCCACTGATGAAATTTGAGCAGCATTCTAAGAAATTCAACCCACTATCACAAGGACATTGTTTTTCATTTATCATATCCTAATTATAAAGCCTCCCTAAGCTTATACACTATTAATAATTTCATTTATAAGAAGATAACGCTTTTGCCGGATTATGATTGTGAACCCTATCTTTAACTATAAAAACTGTAAAAGGCTTTTTAAGATGTTGATGAAAAAGGACATCATGTCCTAAACAAAGGCCCATCTCAATAACAAAATCAGCATCACTATTATTAATAGCTTCCGCTTGCCCTATCGGATTACAATTCACACTATCGGCTAACTCATTACTGATCTGATTTTCTTTTATACCATTTATAGTGCACCGATAAGAACTTGTCGTTAATCCATAACCTGTTAAAAATTCTTTAACATCTCCAGCTAAATTCTCCATACAATAACAATAGGCAATCGCAATATTCTTATAACTTCTGCTAACAGAAAACTCTGCTATTTCTTCTAGCCGTGACAAATTACCAGCTCTACCCCCTGCTACCAATTTATCAGATTTGTTATATATATCGTTATTAACTTCCTCTTTATATTTCAACAAAACAACATCTCTGGAATTATTACAATCTTTGGCTTCTTTCTTACAAAGTTTACTTGAACATGCTAAACAATCCATCCTATTTCCTTCCAATTTAAAAATTACCTATTGCCATCATACACCAAAAGTATTATTATTTGCTAGTGGCAAATGTTGTTAGGAGCAAATATGTTAAAAGGACTACTTATAGATCAAATACTTGAATTAAAAGATGTCTGTAATATTGAAGATGATCTGACAAACAAAACAGGATTAAACTCTTCTGAAATAAAAGGTGTACTGGTTTTTAGTAAACTAAAAGAGACTACAAATAATGATTTTGCTGAAATGCTTTCACTCTCAGCATCAAGAACCAGCCGAATTATAGACAGTCTCGCAAATAAAAAACTATTAGAGCGTAACACCAAAAGCTCAGACCGCAGAGTGACTGTCCTAACCTTAACAAAAAAAGGCATCAATATTTTAAAAGTAATAACTAAAGCTAAAAAAGTATGCGAAAAAAAATTACTAGCAAGATTGGATGATCTCGACACTAATAATATTTCAGAGAACCTTGTGAAAATAATAAACGCAATAAAGAAAGGATAATTTATTATGACTAAAAATGATACTGTTTTAGATGCTATTAACGTAAGATACACAGACCTAGCAACTAGCTCTTGTTGTCTTTCCTGTGGTGGTGCGATAAGCCATGCAAAACCTAAAAAAGGAGAAATATGTGTTGACCTTGGCAGTGGAAGAGGAACAGATGTAATGAGATTAGCCGACAGTGTAGAGGCTGATGGCTTCGTCTATGGAATAGATATTTCTAGTGGCATGTTGGAAACTGCAAAAAATACAGCTAACCGTCTTGATTATAAAAATGTTGATTTCCGTGAAGCAGAACTAGAAAAGCTTCCGCTTGAAGAGAATTCTGTCGACTTAGTAATCTCAAATTGCACCATCAATCACGCAAAAGACAAAAACAAGGTTTGGTCAGAAATATTTCGTATATTAAAACCAGGTGGACGTTTTGTAGTAAGCGACATCTATTCGGACAAACCAGTGCCAAAAGAATATGCAAATGATCCAGCTGCAGTTGCAGAATGCTGGGCAGGATCAGTAACAAAAAAAGAATACTTAGAAACACTTGATAACGTTGGGTTTCAGCATTTAACTATTCTTGAAGAAAGTGACCCTTATGAAAAAGTTAAAATCATGGTTTCTAGTTGGACAATTTATGGTAAAAAATTAATAAAGGAGGTGACTTAAGTGAAAAGCCTAATTAAAAAGAAGAACGAAAAGAAGAATTTTATCGCTCAATGTTGTGCAAAAATTTCTAATCTTGTAGCAGGTTGTCATGACTAGACATAAATTATCTCGTCATAACATTTTATCAAAAATTGATGGGTCGGAAGATTATTTCATTATTAATCTTCTGTCCCGCAATGCTGACATTCTAAATGGACCAGAAGCTAGAATGATTCTCTCCGAGAACTTTTCAGATGTAACTCTAAAACAAAAATTAATTGATAATAATTATTTTGTAGACCCTGAACAAGAAAGCAAGACTTATAAAGAACACTATCTAGACTTTCTCGATAATAGAGATAGCGATGAAATACAAATATTCTTCGCTTCAACATATACCTGCAATTTTGACTGCTCTTATTGCTACCAAAGCGAATACACAAACCAAACAAAAGAACTTACCAGAGAGCTTATAGACGCTTTCTTCAATTATATAAATACAACTTTTGCTGGCAAGCAAAAATACATAACTCTCTTTGGTGGAGAACCGCTAGTAGACAACAGTAACTATAAAAAACACCTTCAATATTTCTTTCAGAAAGTTAAGGAATCACAACTAAGCATAGCAATAGTTACCAACGGTTATAATATTTCAAAATACATTTCAGAATTTAAGGATCTAGGTATTCGTGAAATCCAGATTACTCTTGATGGGCCTCCTGCAATTCACAATAAAAGACGTCCACTTAAAAATGGGCAAGGTACTTTTAAAGAAATTTCTAATGGTGTTGATTTATTGCTAGAAAATGAAATTCCAGTGAACTTAAGAGTTGTTGTTGATAAGGAAAACTTAACCAGCCTGGTGGATTTAGCTGACTATGCTACAGAAAAAGGATGGAATGATAGCCCAATATTCAAAACACAACTAGGAAGAAATTATGAGTTACATACCTGCAAAAAAAGCAATCCTGCACTCTATGACAGAATCAATCTTTATCAGGACTTACATAAACTTATAATAACGCACCCTAATATCCTAAAGTTTCATAGGCCTGCTTATTCTATAAGTAAATTTTTATTTGATAATGGAGCACTACCCGACCCTCTTTTTGACTCATGTCCAGGAACTAAAACAGAATGGGCTTTTGACTACACTGGAAGAATATATTCTTGCACTGCTACGGTAGGTAAAGAAGGAGAATCTCTCGGCACATTTTATCCAGAAATATCTCTAAATAACCAACAGATTGCTGAATGGCAAGAACGTGATGTCACAAGTATTCCTGAATGTGCAAATTGCAATTTACAACTAGCTTGTGGTGGTGGTTGTGCTTCTGTCGCAAAAAATAAAACAGGCAAGATCCTATCACCAGACTGTAGACCAGTTAAAGAACTTCTAGAGCTTGGGATTGATTTATATTTTAAAAAAGATTTAACAAAGGAGAAATAAGATGTCAGAAAAAACAGAATACATAAACGCAGAAAATTATGAAAAAATAATAAAGGAAAACGAACTAGTTATCGTAGACTGGTACTCTACCGAATGCCCGCCTTGTGAGGCACTCGCAACTAAATATGATTCACTTAGCGAGCTATATGGTAATGATGTTAAATTTGTAAAAATATTCAGACAAGAAAATAAAGATCTAGCTGCAGAACTGGGCATATCTGGCTCTCCAACAGTAACATTTTATAAAAATGGCAAACTAACAGGAGAGACTCTCCGTGGAGGCATCAAGCGTAGTTCCTTAATTGAAAACCTAAACACTTTACTTCCAAGCTCTAGAGTTACTAAGATAAATTCTTTAACAAAAACTTCTGAAACAAGTTGCGATGTACTAATACTAGGCGGTGGTCCTGCGGGATTATCAGCAGGAATTTATACTGCACAAGCCAAGCTAAATACTATTATTATTGATATCGCTCTACCTGGTGGACAAGTAGCCACTACTCACCTAGTATCAAATTTCCCTGGTCAGCCAAAAGCAATCCAAGGATTTATGTTAGCTCATTATATGAGTGAACAGGCAAAAGAAGCTGGAGTATCATACCGCTCAGCAGTTGATGTAACAAACATAAACTTAGCTGGAAAGAAAATTACCATTGATAGTGTAGAAACCATTACTGCTAAAAAAATAATCATAGCGACAGGAGCTTCACCTAGAGCTCTTGGAATACCAGGCGAACTTGAATATAAAGGACAAGGCATTTCTTACTGTGCTACCTGTGATGCTAAATACTATGAAGGAAAAGAAGTTGTAGTTGTTGGTGGCGGCAATTCAGCAATTGAAGAAGCACTGTTCTTAGCTAAATTTGCCAGTAAAATAACAATTGTTCACCAATTTGATAAACTACAGGCTAACAAACAAGCACAAGAAAAAGCTTTCAATGAAAAGAAGATTTCTTTCTTGTTTAAACATGAACCTAGAGAATTCAAGAAAACAGACAATGGAATAACAATTACTCTTGAAGATTTAAAAACAAAAGAAGTTAAAAAACTTGAAACAAACGGAGTCTTTATGTTCGTTGGCATGAATCCAAATATAGATGGAATGCGAGAAGATTTAACTCTAGACGAATGGGGCTATGTAAAATCAGATGAAGAAATGCGCACTAACATAAAAGATGTTTATGCTGCTGGAGATGTGCGTTCTAAAATGTATAGACAAATAACCACAGCTGTTGCTGATGGAACTATAGCTTCAATAAGCATCTCTAAAGAACTAGAAAATTAAAGGAAATACTTATGTTTAAACTCTTAGAAAAAATACAAAAAAATCTTGTTTTAGCTATCCCAATATTTATGGTTGCCGGTTTCCTTTTTGGATTAATAACAGATCCATTTTTTCTTAAACAAACGATAATTCCTCTTACCTTCTTAATGGTTTATCCAATGATGGTAAATCTGCAATTAAAAAAACTATTCACCAAAGGAGATCTTAAACTCCAAGTAGTAACACAAATTATAAATTTTGGAATAATTCCCTTCGTTGCATTATTTCTAGGGAAAATATTCTTTGCCGACCAACCACTCCTAGCACTAGGACTATTACTTGCTGCTCTACTTCCTACAAGTGGAATGACAATCTCTTGGACAGGTTTTGCTAAGGGAAACATTAATGCAGCGATAAAAATGACCATACTCGGACTTATCGTTGGCTCTTTGGCTACACCATTGTACGCAAATTGGCTAATGGGAACAATTGTAAAAATACCATTAGCGAATACCTTTATACAAATAGCATTTATAGTATTCTTGCCAATGATTTTTGGTCAAATAACTCAGTTTTTACTAATAAAAAAATACAGCATTGAGACATACCAAAATAAAATAAAAAAGAGATTTCCTCCCTTTGCAACTATTGGTGTCGTAGGCATAGTGTTTGTTGCTATGGCTTTAAAGTCTAAAGCATTAGTCGCTCAACCAATGTTGCTTCCTTCTCTATTTATACCTTTAATAATTTTATATTTAATTAATTTTCTAATTAGCACATTAGCAGGGAAATATATGTTTAACCGTGGAGACGGTATAGCACTAGTTTACGGAACTGTGATGAGAAATCTTTCAATTGCACTTGCCATTGCCATGACAGTTTTCGGAAAAGAAGGCTCTGATATCGCTTTAATAATTGCCTTAGCATATATTATTCAGGTTCAAAGCGCTGCATGGTATGTTCAATTTACAGATAAAATCTTTGGAGGCATTAATCAAAATGCAAGAAATTAATGTTGATGTATTAATTATCGGTGCTGGTCCAGCTGGTCTAGCTGCTGCTATCTATACTGCGAGGGCAGGCAAAAAAACTTTGGTGATCAAAGGCAAAGCTAAGTCTCACTTAGAGCTAGCTCACAAAGTAGAAAACTACCCAGGAATTATGAGTGCTACTGGCAGTGAATTATTACAATCATTTAAAGACCAAGCCACAAGCTTTGGTGCAGAGATTCTAGAAAACGAAGTATTAGAACTAGCCTTAAATATGGACATAAAAATGGTCACCACTAGAGATGCCTTTATCACAGCAAAATCTGTAATTCTAGCAATGGGCAAAGGCCAACATAAACAATCAATCGAAAATGAAGAAGATTTTGTAGGCAGAGGGGTGTCCTACTGCGCCAGTTGCGATGGTGCCTTTTATAAAGGGAGAAATGTTGTAGTCTACGGTAATGATTCAGAAGCTGTTGATGACGCATTAATGTTACAACAATTAGGATGCAAGACTTCCTTACTCTTATATTGCGGAGGGAACAATTGCGCTGATGCACTTATCGATAAAGCGCTTAACCATAACATAAATGTTATTCGAGATACTGAAATAATTTCAGTTAATGGCAACTCTTCTATTGAATCCATTACTATCAAAGCTGCCGAAGGACAAAAAGATTTGCCAACTGATGGGTTATTTATTATTCAGGAAATACCTTCTGGAACTTTAATCAAAAAATCAGGGATAAAAACATCAAATAAAGATTGCATAGATGTAAACAGACATATGAATACTTCGCTTCCGGGAGTTTTTGCCGCTGGTGATATAACATGCGGTGGCATGCAAATATCTGTAGCTGTAGGAGAAGGTGTTACAGCCTCTCTTGAAGCTCTAAAGTATCTTAGACAGTTTTAAGCTTATCCTTTAATAACTCTAAGAACAAAGCTGTAGAAATCCCAGCTGCTCCAAAGATCATCGCCATGACCATTATCTGATATCGAACAGCTATCAATGGAGATACGCCTGATAGTATCTGACCTGTCATCATGCCTGGTAAAGAAACTAAGCCAACCGCGAATAGAGAATTAACCACAGGAATAAGCGCTGCACTATAAGCTATATTCCTAGACTTCTCATAACTCTCTCCTCTTCCTCTTTCCACAAAAAATCTTTCAGAAGCCAAACTAATACTATTCATAGAGTTAGCAAATATCATCCCAGCCAATGGAACCATGTACCTTGGCCAAAACCATGGCTCTAAATCTAAGACCAATTGAGTGACTATAAATATCATTATGCCGCCGCCAACAGCCAATGATATAAAAGCTTTAAGATAAAGCGATTTTCTTCTTTCTGGAACTGTTCTAAGTGATATCCAGCTAGCAAAAAACAGCATTACAGCAAGAATCGTTAATATCACTAAATAATTACTTGCTTCGAAAATAAAAACTAAAAAATAACCGACTATAAGTAACTGAGTTAACATCCTTAACAAAGCATACATAGCATTCACTGGTTTAGTAGACCACTTGTAGTGGATAAACAGCACAACAGCTACTGGCAGTAAAATTATTGATAATCTGTATAAAGATATAAGTTGAACACTATTACTCATATCTTTAGTGTATCATTTCCATAAACCTCAAAACAACAATATCTTCTTGACAGATTCGCAAGAAAATAAGAGCATTTAGGTTGCAATAATTGCATACTATATATAAAGAATAAAGAAGGAGAATAACATGACAAAATTCGATATGAAAAATGGCTCAGCAGTATTCATCATGCCTCACTGGAGTAATGGTGGTTCTGGACTAGAAAAAACTTGGTTGAACACAACTCTAGATACAATCAAAGCACAAACAGATGAAAACTGGAAAATATTAATCGCTGATGGAAACTCACCATCACAAGAAGCTAAAGATTACCTAAAGCAACTTGAAGGAGAATATGGCGATAAGCTAGAAGTGATTTACATGGAACATAGTGATGGACCTGGACACGCAAGAAACGTAGCTATCAAAAAAGCATACGCAGACGGTCATCCATTCATCGTATTCCTAGACGCTGACGATTTAGCATCTCCAAGAAGAGTTGAAATCGCTAGAAAAACTTTCTTAGAAAATAAAAATGCAGGCGTTGTATATAGCACATTCGAAGTAATCGATGAGCAAGACAATGTAGTTCCAAGATCAGAACTTTCTGAATCTATCGCAGAAATATTAGAATCTCATGATACTGCACCTCCTCAAGGTAAAGACACTTGGATTCAAATCGCGACAGAAACAGGGTACACAAACCTAACTTCTGCAACTTCAGTAAAAACTGATATCGCGTTCAACAATTTATTCCCACCAGAAAAAGTATCTGAAGATTACTATGCATGGTTAGTTTACTCTGCAAGTGGAGCTGAATTCGTTTATACGCCTGATTCGCCTACCCTATATAGAATCCCTCAGAATACTGAAGGGTCAGCATCTAGGAGCCGTGAAGGTGGCAAAAAAGGATTCTATACTACTAAGTGTAGAGTTGATGAGGCTGGATTCGATGCAGCATCTACAATAGCTGTTAAAAAAGGAAGCATTACTGAAGAAAAAAGAACTCAACTATATGTTAAGTTTCTACTAAAAGAAGCTGAAACAATGAGAAGAGAAGAACAAGATGGCCTAGCAACTATGTGCTATGACAAAGCTGTTGCAATGGATAAAGATATCGCAGCTACTCTTGTTACAGAATTAGGATTTTCTGACAGAAACTTCGTTAAATAATTATTTAACTTTTTTCAGAAACAAAAATCCCTGATGGGGTTCGCTCTATTGGGGATTTTTTTTGCTATAATGCTCATATGCTAAAAAGATGCGAATGGTTAACAACTGATGAAGAATACATCGCTTACCATGATGATGAATGGGGAGTGCCTGTTTATGATGACACCAAACTATTTGAGATGCTTATACTCGAAGGTTCCCAAGCAGGCCTTAGTTGGATTACCATTCTTAAAAGACGCAAAACATATAGAATCGCTTATGACAATTTTAACCCGAAAAAAATGGCTAATTGGAATGAGAAAAAAATAGCATCACTGCTTAAAGACCCAGGAATCATCAGAAACAAACTAAAAATAAATGCTGCTAAACAAAATGCAGAATGCTATTTTAAAATAGTCGAAGAACATGGTTCTTTTTCTAAATACTTATGGTCATTTGTGAATGGCACTCCAATTACAAATTCTTGGAAAACAATGTCTGAAATCCCAGCTACTAGTAAAGAATCTGATACTATGAGCAAGGCATTAAAGAAATATGGATTCAAATTCGTCGGATCAACTATCTGCTATGCCTTTATGCAAGCTACTGGCATGGTTAACGACCATATTGCTAGCTGCTACAGATACAATGAAATAAAAAACTATACTAAATCATACCTCACTTAGTACTTCAAAACCTTTAACACTTCCGGTAATAGCTAATCCATATAATTTTCCTGAACATAAATTCTTATCCTTTATATGGCTTGCTGTCTCATTAATTGTAGAACCTGAACCAACTGCATCATCAATCAATAATATATTTTTATAAACTCTTATATCATCTACAACAATTGTATTTCTAGCATTTTCTATCCTATCATTAAGCTTACTTAGAGTTTTCTGCGGAACCATAATCGGTGTTTTGATTTTAGTAATGTTTAATACAGGAAGGTTGAAATGTAATTTTTTCTTAAACTCATTCATTATTTGAACTTCCCGTTTAACAGTTGGAGGAATAAATCCAACACAATCAATTTTTAATTCTTTAACTAAAATAGCAATATTACTCTTGATTATTTCTATTAAATCATTAATCTGTGGCAAACTCTGGTTTTGCTTTGCTAGATTCAATATCTGACCAACCTTTGTCTTTCCAAACCTTTCAATCGCATAAAAATCTACATAAAACAAATCATCTAAATATACATCTTGAAATGTATCTCTAATTTTTCCTAAACCACTAATTAGTCCATTCTCTAAATGATATCCGTTATATTTATCAATTGTCTTCTTATACTCAATAAACGTTTTTTCTATTGGCAAACCTCTACTTGTACACCACCAAGAGAATCCAATAACACCTTCTTTAACCTGTCCCAAAGGAGTAATCCAATAAAAAAATTGATCCAAAAACTTCATATCATCATTTGATAAATTAAAAATTATTTCTTGATCAGAAACATCAACTAATTTATAAAAAACTTTTGGCGGAGACCCAATTCTCTCTATTTCATTTTTATCTAATAAGTTTTTAAGCTGCTTAAAAATTGCACGATTTGAAATATCCAAAACTTCCCCAAGTTGCTTTGGACTTACACGCTTTTGCTGTTTAATATATTCTAGAATTTTTTTTGATGTTTCAGTTCTCATATTTCTTATTATAGCATGGTTCACAGTTCATGGTGAACTATGAACCTTGCTATAGAACTTTAACCCAAACTTCTCTGGTTCTTGGACCATCAAACTCAGCAAAATATATTCCCTGCCAAATTCCTAATTGTATCTGACCATTCTCTATAATAAATGTTTGATTAAAATTGAACAAACTACCTTTGATATGGGAATCGGAATTGCCTTCCATATGACGGAAACTGCTTTTACAGGGGACAAGTTCTTCCATAAACGAGGACATATCTCGCTGAACATCAGGATCAGCATTCTCATTTACCGTAATTGCACCTGTAGTATGTGGAGAATAGACAACAACTATTCCAGACTGAACTTCTGAGCAACTTACTACTGCTTGTATTTGCACAGTAATATCAATTAATTCATTTCTAGAAGTAGTTACGACTCTTACTTTATCCATGATTTCTCTCAGAACAACATCCACCTGAAGATTTTGAGCTTGGACAATCACAACTACCCTGACATCCCTTTGCTTTTGTCTGATTATAAATCTTAATTTTCTCTTTTCTAATCTTAACTAAGTCTTCCCTAAAAACTACAATGTTCATGCCATCTTCTGGTTTCGTTGCACATGCATACACTTGTCTTCCATCTACTTCTACAACACAGACATTGCAGCAACCGTTACTCTTATTAGACCTATAACATGGTGCTGGTAAAATAACTTTTTCCCTAGTTGCTACATCCACAATGTTTTTATCTTCTATGAAAATCTCGATTTCTTTATTATCTATTATTATGTTCATCGAAATCTCCTAATCTAATTCTTTTACTATTTGCATAAATTAACTTAAAACATATATTCAACAGATGCCTTACCATTTTAATGCTTCATATTTTCAGAAGAGAAACTCAAAGGATAATTTAAGTATTGAGCTAGACCCTTCATTAATTAACATTAATTTATTTAAAAGATTATCATGTTTATAAAGTAATTCAGCTTTTATATAATCTTTTTTAAATCTATTTTCGTAGGACACAAAGAATTTGAGGTTTTCAGTTAAGTTTTGATTTAAACCAATCTTTATTGCAGGTATAAAATTTAAATCAACAAGTAAGACATCTGTAATATCATCAAAGCTCGTATAATTAAGCCCAATTAAGCTATAAATAAGTCCATTATTTAAAAAATTAAAGGCAAGCCCATAGTTAAATTCCTGATTTGTTAAAAAAGAGTCATTATATATTATTGAGCTTTTTACTTCCCACGAAAAAGTGTTAAGTAATTCATTGTATTGGGTTATGTTTTTTAGATCTACAATATTAAACTTCAAACTATTTGAATCATTAGGATTAAGCTTTAATTTTATGCCTAAACATTTGACGCTTTTTATATCAATTTTGTCATGTTTGCTATATTCAGAGAAATAGACTGGATTATATACAAACTCATAGCGACCATTAACCAAACCAGAGACACCTACTGATTCAGATTTTATTCTGCTAACGCTTTTACTCTTTATGTCTTTCTGGCGCACACCAAAAACATTTAACTCTCTTAATCGCTTATAAGCTTCTATTCTATTAAATCTTACAGTATCTGACATAGAGCTATAATTGCTAATTACATATTCTGAAATCAAAAGGAATGACTTTAAAATTTCTTTATTATATTGAACATTAGGGTGCTTTTTGAAAAACAGTTTAATAACTTTCTTTTTATCAGAACCACTCAATTTATTAAATATATTATTAAATAGCTTTGTATTAGAGACTCTGAAGAGCTTGTTTTCTAACAAGCTAGCATCTATTAATTTATTAATTATTTGAGATGGCATAACATATGCTTCTTTTTTTACTATATCTTCCAAAAGGATTACGTTTAATAATTTCCCTATAATAAAAGCACAATTTTTATCTAAAAAATAATAATAAAAAGAATAATTTTGCAATTCAATATACGCTAGTTGCAAGTCTTCTATTTGCTCAGGAAACAACTTCAAATCATAATAAATAATATCTCTATCTTCAACATAGGTATAATTCTTAACCTCTTTATAATACGGCTCTCTTAAGAACCAGCCTTCGAACTCCCCAACAAGGCCACCCAATAAATAATTAAACCCTCCTACCCCTTTCGTATCAGCAACATAATGAAGGATGTCGCTATCTAATAATCCCTTATTTGTTTTTAGTACCAAATATAGATGTCCAAACATTGATGCAGGGTTACTCATGTATCTGTTTGGATAAGCAATGACTACATTCTCAATATTATTAGCTACTTGAACAACAGGCTCGTATTTAAAGTTATTATTATTTGCAATATATTTATATCTAAGTGGAAATTTAGTCTTAAACGATAAGTCATTAGCTTCAACAAGTTTTAAAGAAGCTTCATATTCTGCTTTAGGGTCAGTCTTACCCTCCTGTGTGATAAAAAAATCAGAAGTATCAGCTAAACTGATATAGCTATCTCCTTGTTTGTCATAAAAGAGTATATTTAGCCATTTTCGGCTATAGCAAAATTCCCCTGAGAAAAGTAAAGAGGTGCTAAATATTAATAATAGTACATAAAAAGGTAGTTTATTCATCAACAAAATAATATCCACTTTTCTCTAAAGTTTTTTTATTAAGCAACACCATATACTTAACGGGGAAAGGTTCGCTACTTAACTCTTTACTATTTAATATTTGATAATAAACAGATTCAGTTACATTAGTTGCTTCGCTTAACAGAAAGCTTAATCGATTAATGTACGGTTTTTCTGATTCGTAAGCATCAGCGATTAAGTTGTCATAGCTAAATAATGTAAAAGAAATTATTTCATTAGAAATGTTTTCAGGTAATCTAGTTCCAGCATATGAAAAAATGGGCAGAAGCAAAACTATAAATAAGAATCGCTTCATGCCATTCATTTTAAATTTACATCTTTTTCATTTGAATGAAATATTGATTAGGTGAATATTCCATATTGTTTTTTGTAGAAAGGCTGTCTGTCGATGAACCCCAAACGCCACCAATTATAAAGTTTAGCCAAAATATTGAAACAGGTGATTTGGTTAAAACTACAGTTGAGTCTTTGTATCCATCCTTAGTAAAAGTGAATACTTTTGACTCTTCTTCTCTTTTAACTTTATACGTAAATGGAAGAGCGCCAAGCTTTCCAACTAATTGATTATTCAAATACACATCAACATCCGCAATATTTGCTGAAAATTGAATTGGGTCACCACCTTGAGGTGCTGTAAGTGTCGCAAATCCAAATAATGATGCACTTAAACTAAACACTAAAACCGCTAACAATATAATTTTTCTCATCTATATCCTCCTAATTTTTTATTTAGCTTCACCCTAGTCTCCTATAGGTTTTACCAATAACCCCAATATACATGAAAAAATATTTTTTTAAAACACAAGATTAAATCTTAATTTATCAATCAGTTAATTGATAAACACCCAGCTATCCTAGGTCTTTTACGATCATGTCTAATGAACGCTTTGATGGACTCTTGCCTTCTCGTGCTGGATAACCCATTGGAATGATTGCCATAAATTCACCTGTTGGTTCATCTAAATATTCAAGCACTTCATCCTTTATAAGGTACATAATGCCAAGCCATACTGTATGTAATCCTAAAGAAGTTGCCGCTAATAGCAAGTTTTGTACTGCTGCTGACGAACTTTGTATTTCCATAGTCCTAAAAAACTCATATGTATGTTCTTGATCTAATTTAAAAAGCTCTCCCCCATGTTCTATGAGGTCGCCAGTATTTGCTATCGCAATAACAAGTGGTGCGCTTTTGATACTTCTAGCTGCCATTCTCAGTAATGCCCCCGATGTTTTAGGAAATTTAGAAGCGTTCTCAGAAATAAGATTCGCTAACCCAGCTTTCTTCTCTCCTCTTGTAATAATAAACCTCCATGATTGTTGATTATGTGCAGAAGGAGCTTTATTAGCTGCATCTAATACTTCTAGCAGATCTGCCTGTTTTACGTCCTGATCTGAAAACATTCTTGTGCTATGCCTTTTGTTGATTGTTTCTATAGTTTCATTCATGGCTAGTATTGTATCACAAGCTTTATTCCCATATCACGCTGCATATGTTGTAAAAATATAACTAGCTATTATAATAAATAGGTCCTATACTAGAATCCAATAGTAATTAGTTAGTATACTTAAGGTTTAGTTATGTTATTTTTTCGCAGGTCACTGTTCAAAATTTCCGATTAATTAATCTCTGAAAGACTCACGTTACGATTAATTAAAAGGAAAGGAGCACACAATGAACAATAAATTATATGTAGGAAACCTACCATTCTCTGCTACAAATGACTCTATCACAGAATCATTTTCTGTAGCAGGAACTGTAACTTCAGCTAATGTAATCGTTGATAGAGACACAAACCGTTCTAAAGGTTTTGGTTTCGTTGAAATGGGTACAGAAGAAGAAGCTAACGCTGCAATCGAAGCATTAAACGGCAAAGATATGGGCGGAAGAGATTTAAAAGTTTCTCTTGCTAAGCCAAGAGAAGCACGTCCTAGCAACAACCGTTGGTAAGATAACTTTGAAAAGGGTAGCACTTCGGTGCTACCCTTTTTTTTATTCATCCGAGTCTTCTTCATCAAGATCCTTATATCGTAAAAAATAAAACTCATAATCTATAACCACAATCGATTTATTAAAATATATCTCTTTAGTAAGCATACTGCTATGTCCTAATGAAATCTTAACCCCTGGAAATATATTTCCCTCTGCTGACAATTTAGGATCCTTCTTTTCTTCTATCACATCGTTAAGAACACCTATCTCGCTCATTAGCTTATTATTTTCTTGTTCCTGCCTAGCAATAGCACTATTAAGCTTTTTTAAATGTTCTACCATAGACCGCAGCCTATCAGCATCCACTACTCCCTTTTTATATCTAACCAACTTCAAGCAGAGTATCGATTGAACTTCTTTTATTTGCTGCAACTGCTTTTCCAACTCTTCTTTATGCCTATTTATTAGCTTTATTTTTTCTTCTATATCCCTCACATCTCCAATTTTTATTACTGTTGGAGTCTCAATCTCTGTACCAACATCTCTGGCTTGCACTAGCTTTCCGGCTACTAATTTTCCCCCAATGATGGCGCCATCTTCTTTATCACAATAGATACTCTCTTTTGCAGTTACATTGCTGTGTCTAATAGCAGAACTTACATATACACATCTACCAGAAACTACATTGGCAGCCTCAATATGCCCAGAAATAACATCTAGCTCAGCTTGAATATAGCAATTGCCACGCCCTAAAACACCTTTAACAATGGTAACTGTTCCTCCAGCTATAATGGTTGCAGCCTCAACAACCCCTTTAATTAGAATATCTCCTGTTGTTTGAACCTTGAAATCATTAAGTACGTTCCCCTCGATTTCAACATCTCCATAAAAATCTATATCACCAGTAGCAAAATCGACATCGCCTCGCACATGAAGCTTTGTTTCAATGGACACTTTGTTGCTTCCCCATTTCAAAGAACCACTAACCTTTGCATATGCTTCTAACCCGTTCTCTGATAACTCGACGTTATCCCCTGCTTTAATAAAAACATCTTTCCCTACATGTGCTTTTATTTTTTTACCATACACATCACATCCATCAACATTAGAACTTACTAGTGGATGCTTTTTTATTAGCAAATCTCCAGCCTTAACAAGCTCAATCAAATTCAATTCATGTTGATCTACAGAACCATCTGCTGACATCTCAGGAGTAGGCTTCTTTTCTGCTGGATCAAAGAAAAGCTCTAACCATGCATCTGCACCATCCTCAACAACCTCACCTATGGCAACCTCAACTTCTTTATCTATCGCAGCCTCACCGCTTGCAAGCTCAACTTCTTTATCAAAAACATGCTCTTCCAAAATCATTTGAATATTATCATTATTTATTCCATATACAACGCCATTTTCAGATAATAAATCTAAAATATCCTGAAGCTCTACCTGAGTGCATTCAGAAGGAATAGACATGATTACTGCCATATTATCTTCAGAAACTGATATGCTTATTTGTACTAGTGGATTCTCGCCCATATATATATTATTCACCCTTTTTTAATTTTGCCCAGTATATATGCAAATAAACATTGGAATTCTTCGTAGGATAAATCATTAAAGACTTAAATAAGTTCTCAATCAATTTTCTGATAATTTATCCATCAGCAGTTTGATTCTAAACTAATTGATGAAATATTTCACAGTTTATAATTCAATAAAAATAAGACTTGCAACAAAAACCTCAAAGTAGTAATCTATGGATACAGGTTTATTGGTGAAATATTTCACAAATGAGAAGAAGGGAGCAAGCAAGATGATACCGACAGCTACAGCTGAAAGACTTTGCAAGATATACGGTCTGCTACAAATCATTAAACCGGACACTGAGTATGTATCCTCAAAAACGCTTGCAACTATGATGGGAACTACTGGCCATACCATAAGGAAGGATATAAGCGCACTAAAGGTAACTAACTTCACGAGAAGAGGCTACCATGTAGATGAGCTATCTAATACTCTTGGGAAAGCACTGAAACTATCTCGTCCGTACAAATCTTGTATTGTAGGACTTGGAAGACTCGGCAATGCCCTAATAGACTATGAATCCTTTAAAAATGATGGGTTTGATATCCTTGCTGGGTTTGACAGCAACATCAACAAAGTAGAACGACTACAAACAAGCATTGATGTTTATCCATCTACCGACATTGAGAATATCGTAAAAGGAAAAAACATAGAAATAGGGATTATTGCTGTCCCTCATAAGGCAGCACAGGAAGTTGCAACAACACTAATAAATAGTGGAGTAAAAGGCATATTAAACTTCTCTAACGCACAAATACAAGTGCCTAAAGGAGTTGTCTTGTATAATATGGATTTCACATCAGCCTTAAGGTTTGTTGTGTCTCAAATGAACTAAGGAGGAAATGATGAAAAAAGTACTAACACTAAACCCAATCGCAAAAGAAGGATTATCTCTTTTGCCGCTAGATGACTACGAAATAGGAACAGAAATCTCTAGCCCAGAAGCAATCTTGCTTAGAAGCTTCAAAATGCACGACATGAAGCTACCTGATAGCCTATTAGCTGTCGGAAGAGCTGGTGCTGGTGTAAATAATATTCCAGTAGATAAGTGCCAAGAAAAAGGAATCGTTGTTTTTAACTCTCCTGGCGCAAACGCAAATGCAGTAAAAGAACTAGTAATAGCAGGTTTGTTGCTTGCATCTAGAGATGTTTTTCAAGCAATGAACTATGCACAATCCATAAAAGGAAAAGGCGACGAAGCTCCTTCTTTAGTAGAAAAAAACAAAAGCCAATTTGCTGGATGTGAGATTGCAGGAAAAACTCTTGGAATTATCGGTCTTGGCAAAATTGGAGTAATGGTGGCTAATTCAGCCTTAGATCTTGGCATGAACGTAATTGGTCTAGACCCATTTATTTCTGTAGAAGCAGCATGGGGGCTATCTAAAGAAGTGAAGAGAGCAGACGGCATCGAGTCTCTATTAGGACAATGCGACTATCTATCCCTTCATACGCCTCTTAACGATGCAACTAGAGGAATGATTAACGAAGATAAAATAAAATGCATGAAAAAAGGCATAAAAATTCTTAACTTCTCTAGAGGCGGAATTGTTAATAACGAAGCTCTTATAAAAGCAATCGAAGAAGGAACTGTAGATAGATACGTAACAGACTTCCCTGATGATGAATTGCTAGGGATAGCCCAAGTTATAGCGATACCACACCTTGGAGCATCTACCGGAGAAGCTGAAGTAAATTGTGCTATTATTGTTGCTAATCAGGTAAAAGATTTTCTTGAAAAAGGGAACATCAAAAATTCTGTAAACTATCCTAATGCCAAATTGCCTATTAGCTCAGATTATAGACTTGCAATCATGAACAAAAATGTGCCAAATATGGTAGGACAAATTTCATCTGTGCTTGCAGATGCAAAAGTTAACATTGTTGAAATGCTTAATAAAAGTAAAGGTGACTATGCCTACAACATTATTGATATTGAAAAAGAGATAGATGAAAAAACTCTTAAGACTATCACGGATATTAAAGGGGTAATCAAAGCTAGACTTATTAAAATCAAATAAGACAAAAAAACCATGCTGGAGAAATCTAGCATGGTACAATTAAATTATGAACTTACAACGACTTAAGATAGCTGAAAACCAATTTCTTGAGCTATATCCAGAAGGATTCCAAGACCCTGAGATGCTGCAAATTGGCAAAAAACATCGCGTGACCAAGATGACACAAAATGTACATGAAATGTTTGCACCAGAGAACTTTGAAAACACAAAACAAATCACAATAGACATGGGCAAAATAGCTGCTCGTTCTTCGGTAGTTTCTGTTTTTGAAAAAGTTAAATTTAAAGACTTTATGAATACCTTGGCTGAGGATGAACATCTTTTTGTTGCTAATGCACTTAAAGAGCTTCTACACGGAAAACAAGAAAATGGTTTTAATGATCTTGTAGATTTTCTCCAACCTATAAAACTAGCAAAGTGGACACTATTGACTGTTATTCCTGCATATTATTATCCAAATAAAGAAGTATTTATCAAACCAACCACTGTTAAAAATATTATAGAAATATTTGAGCTTGAAGGACTACAATACAAGGCTACTCCTAGTTATGATTTTTATAAAAAATATAAGAAAGTATTATTTGAAATGAAGAAACAAACTCCAAAATCGCTGCGACCCAACAACCTAGCTTTTACTGGGTTCTTAATGATGGCAATAGATTTATGATATTTCAGGCAATTAACTTAGAAAAACTAAACAACCCATTAAGATTAGAATGGGTTCCACCAAAGCTTCTTTGGCAGGCCCTAAATGTTTCAAAAAAAGGTAATTTTGTTGATATCGGTGCTGGCAGTGGTTACTTCACAAAAGAACTTTTAAACTTTACCAAAGATAGTATAATTTTTGCATTAGATATCCAGCAAAAAATGCTAGATTATATTTCTGAGAATATGCCAGATAATATCAAACCAAAACTTATTTCCGATGGAATATTCCCAATAGAAAACAGCTCAATTGATGCTGTTTGGTCTATAAATGTATATCATGAAATTAAAGATCTTTCTCTCTTTTTGTCTGAAACAAAACGGATACTAAACCCAGGCGGAAGATTGCTAATAGTTGATTGGGACAAAAATCTAGATGCCTGTGAACATGGGCCAAAATACGAAACAAGAATAGACTCAAAGCAAATAATTAAAGAGCTCACTGAAGCTGGACTTATAGACTCTAACTGCATTACAAAAGGACTCACAAATCACTACGCCATAACTGCTGCAAACCCGTCTTAAGTAGTTATCTCGCCAACAATATGGTTTGTGTTTCCATAAATTGATTTACTATTATTTAAAAAGCATCAAATGCTAACATATCAACTAAGAAATTAAATATATTTTCCCTTTAAAATAATCTCAATATGCTTTTTTTTATACTTTTATAATAGAAAATAATTATCAAAGAAACAAATATCAAAAAACAGCCTGGCAGCAAACCTGCTACAACCGCTTCATTTCCTAAGACAATCCCTATGAACATAGCAATTGCAGGATTAATAAAAGTATAAGTCACTACTCTATAATTTGGCTCGTTCTTTACTAAATAATGAAAACTAGCGAAGGCAATACTCCCAAAGAATGACAAGTAGGCTACAGAAAGCCAAACATTAAGACTAACTTCACTCCAAGCTACAGATTGAATAGGTTCAACAAACTGCATACCAATAACACATGCCAATCCAATAACAATAAACTGGATACTTGCATGCGTGAAGCTATCATCTGGCAACGGCAGTTTCTTGCTTAGCGACGTTCCTAACGACCAAGACAAAACAGCAGCAAAAAGCAAAAAGAAATATGGATTATATGTAAAAACAAAGCTTTGCCCATCAAACAAAAGTATTCCGACACCCAACAAACCAATTAATATCCCGACCACTGCTGAAAAATCAACTTTATTCCCAAGTAAAAATCTGTCAGTAAAGACTACTACTAATGGCGTACACGATATAACCAAAGAAGCCATATAGCTATCAACCCCTTTTACTGCAATCATTACAAATCCACTGCCGCCTACTAACAAACATGTTCCAATAATTATTGATGACATTATTTGCTTTATTGAGGGAAAGCTTTTTATCTGTCGCAACAATAAACCTGCGCCTATCAACAACATAAAGCTTCCAAAATTCCTAATCCCTACAACATAATATGGAGATATCCCTGTAACTGCAAATTTCATAAAGAAATATGTTGTTCCCCAAATAATATAAACAGCCAAATAAGCAAATATTTTTATCATGTTAATTATGATAGATAGTAATATAGTTTTTGTAAAAGATTTTATATAAACTGTAAGAGTTGATCTGTCTCTGCTAGCCATTGCCACTTTAGCTTATCCAAAGCTATTTTATGTTTTATTAAATTATTATTTGCATTCTCCAAATTGATTAAAGCTTGGATAAGAGCATTTAAAGTTGATTTGCCTAATAAATAATCTGCTTTCTCATCTTTAGCTATACTTGTAAGCAAACTTATTTTCTTTTCGCCTAAGACTATATGCTTCTCCTCTAACTCTATGCTGCGTTTAAGCTGTTGCAAATTAATACTGCGATCCCTTTTGAACTTACTTTGTTCACGAATAAATATAAGGGTTCCCAATTTAGCTACTTCTGCTGCAGCTAATTCTTTATTGTCAGAAAAGGGAAATCCTATTCCTAAGCCAACATAAGCTTTCTTAATACTACTAGCGCTACCTGAAGGATAATGTGTATAAGAGATCTCCCCGTCTAAACTTACCTCTGGACTTAAATCGTCTTCAGCAATCAAAACACTCAAAGAGCTTATCTGAGATTCAACTAGTAATTGCTCATCTGTCCTACTAATAGTTTCTTGAAATGAAAACAAATCTTTATTTGACTTAGTGATTAAAGGAAAAGAAGGAACAACTAATCCTGTCTCAGACAAATACATCTCTCCTAAAATATTCTCAGCCATATTTTTTAATTCATTCTGTCTAAGTAGTAAATTATCTTCCTTTTCTAATAACTGCAATTTGACTTTATTAACATCTATTTCTCTAGCAATATAGTTGCTCTTTCTGTCTAAAATATCTTCTAATAATTTGCGATAATCATTAACCAAACCCTCTGCAGAATTTTCTTCCAAAGACAGAGAATACCAATCGTAATAATCATTTATAAGCGACAGCAAATAATCTTCATATCTTTCCATTATTTCAAGCTGTGTTAAATAAATATTTAATACTCTGGCTTTTTCTTCTAACCAAAACTTATATCCGAAACTATTACGAAGTAATGGCTGCTCTATTCCAAGAGCATACTTCTGCTGGTCCTGATTAGTACTAGTTTGAGTTCTTGTATAAGAACCTGTGAATGTGGTGCCAGTTCCTAACAGAAACTTGCTAGCTGAAAACGTTAGCTCAGGATTATATAGATCTGAGCCACTAATAAGAAATGTATTGCCTAATCCAACTGAAAATTCTAAATCCTCCTGTTCTTTATCAACTATATAGTTTGGGCTAATCAGTCCCTTTTCAGCTAGAATATTAATAATAGCTGGATTATTCTTTACCGCTACTTGTAAAAAATCTTCCATCTTTAATACATCTTGCACTGCAAACAACTGCCCCGCCATTAATACTAAAATAAACAATCTTTTCATAAGAACTTCCTTTTGATTAAATTCAGGACACTAAACATAACAGGAACAAGGCAAAGCGTAATAACTGTAGCAAAAATAAGCCCCCATCCCATAGCCAACATCATTTCACCTAACATTGAATCATATCCCGCAATGCCATAGGCTGTTGGAAACAATCCTGCCACCGTTGTTATCGTGGTCAGGACGACCGCTCTAAGCCTTGTTTTTGCGATATCCGCTATTTCAGCATCTACGAGTAGCTCTTTCTTCTTTCTCTGCTCATCGAGCAATTTAGCAATCATTACAATAGAGTCATTTACAACTATTCCAGACAAACCTAGCACCCCAATCAAAGTAAAAAACCCATATAAATGCATCCCATGAAAATAATAAGCAATAATTACACCAATAACACCAAACGGAATACTAAGCATTATCACAAGAGGAACTGAGAGAGAATTGAATAACAATGACAATATTATATAAATTAACAGCAACACCATGCCTAAACCAAAGGCAAACTCATTAGCTGACTCCCGGCTCTCTTCCACTTCTCCAGCAAAATATATATAACTAGACGGAGACTCGGCCATAAGCGTTGGAAAAAGCTCTGCCTCTATCTGCGTCGCAACATCTAACGGTGTTCTTTTTACATCTTCTTTCAAATCTGCAAATACTTTAGTTCTTCGCTTCTGATTTTCTCTCTCAATAGAGCTTGGCACTGACTCATAGCTATAATCTACAAGTCGATTCAATGGCACCAAATAACCTTGGCTAGTTTCCACAGGTAACGCAAGCAAAGAATCGATATCGTATCGATATTTATCAAATGAGGTTAGCTTCACATCTACTTCTTGATCATCAATCATTAGATAATAAAGCCTACTGCCCTCAACTATTGACCTCAAGGTAGAGCCGATGGCACCAGGACTAACACCAAGCCTCCTTATATAATCTCGTTTAAGCTTCACTGTATATTCCCAATTCTTCATTGGCTCATCTATTTCAGCATTCTTCAAAACAGAGAAACTGTTCAAATATTCAACTATCTCATTAGCGATTCTTGCCCTAACTTTATCATCATTTTCTAAAACAACTATTTCCATAGGACTTCCACTAGCCTGGCCAAACCTACTTTTGTTTATACGAAATCTATCCAAGCCAGTAATCTTATCAAATTCCTTTGTCCATTTTTTCAAAAGCTTCTTTGATGAGATATTTCTTTTTTCTACAGGCACCAATTCTATAACCATAAAGAAATTATTTTCCTCTGCCATTCTTCCTCGCATACCCCTTGCAATGTAAGTTCTATACCCAACAACTTCTTTGCCAACGTAGCTATTTATAACATCCTCTAGCTCTCTAACCTTCTCTGCAGTAGCAAGCCTATCGGTTGCAGCTGGCACTATGCCGGAAAGGCGAAGCTCTGTAGTCTCTTCATTTGGGAACATGGCAAACTTAAATTGTGTTTTAAAAATAAACAGAGAGCCCACTAACAATAAAACAAATAAAGCCAACAATTTTGCCTTATGCTTTAAAATCCTCTGAAGCAATTTCCCATATCTATCTTCTATATTGTAAAACCAATGCCTTTTCTTCTTATCAGTCTGTTTCTTTTTAGGCCTGAAGGATTTAATCCAAATTGGAAGATGAAGGTTTAAATGTCCTGGCAAAATCAAAGTAGACTCAAACAAACTGGCAGCTAGCATCAAGGAAATTACGACTGGCATACTTTGGATAATTCGAGACATTTTTCCTTGAAACATCAACAAAGGCACAAACGCTAAACAAGTTGTTATTATACTGGCAACTATCGGCTGGAATACAAAAGTTGTTCCATCTATAGAGGCTGTCTCATCATCTGCGCCTTCCATTTTCTGCCTAGTTATATTCTCAGCCACTACTATCGCATCATCTACCACCATACCCAAAACAACTATCACTGCCGCTAGCGTGACATTGTTAATCGTAAGCCCCATTAGCGAACCGGCTATCATTGTAAAACAAACAGTAAAAGGAATTCCTATTGCCACCCAGAACCCTGCTTTAAAATTCAAAAATATAAACAAAATCGCCAGTATTAATAGAAAACCTATCATTCCATTCTGAACAATAAGAGATATCCTATTTCGTACTGTAATACTTTCATCATCAAGAGTTATTAGCTTTACACTAGTATCCTTCAGATTATTCTGACGGAATTTCTCTAACTGTTCTTGTACCTCATCAACTGAATCAATTATTCCCGAATCACTTGATTTAACGATATTCAATTGCACTGATTCATATCCATTGGCTTTCATTATCTGTGTTGTTTCTTGGAAACTAGAGCGAATTGTGGCCACATCTCTCAGTCTAATAAAATTACTATTGAAACTGCCCTGAATAGTAAGATTCTCTAAGTCTTCTATGGTATCTAATTCTGCTAATAAAGTAACACTTGATTCATTATCATCTTTTAAAGTTCCAGCAGGAATTCTAACATTATTATTCTTAATTTCGCTAAGGACATCAGTAATAGATATCTGATATTTCTCAGCCTTCTTTGGGTCAAGCTGGATTGTAATCTCATCTTCTAGATAATTAGATCTATTCACTTCTCTAACCTGTGGCAGATTTAGCAATTGGTTCTCTAAGGCTATTACAAGCTTTTGCAAAGAGGCACGTTTCTCATCATCTAATACTATTGATGACTCATCATATAAAAAGATATCGATAATTGATTTTTGAGATGTCTTAAACTCTCTAAAAGAAGGCTCATCATCTATCTCATCAGGAAGCTTAACGCTGAGAACCACACTCTTTATATTATTAACAACCTCAGCTCTTTCACTAGGGTTATTATCAAGCTCCAAGGTAACGGTTGTTTTACTGTTACTTACTCCACTTATTACTTCTCTAATTCCTTCTAATCCTTTTAATGCATCTTCCAATGGTCGCGTCACGAAGTACTCTACTTCTCTTGCAGAAGCTCCTGGATAAGACACCGAAACACGTAACGTGTCAAAAGTCACATTAGGCATCTCTTCTTTATTAGTAGTGTTCCAGAAATAAATGCCACCTAAGAGCACACCAAAAATAATAAAGTTTGCAAGTAGGTGTCTTCGTACGAAATATGAGATTAATCCTCTTAACATTGATTGATTTCCTTTTAATGAAAAAATACTGTGCCTATTTTATATACAATTATATCATCACGATAGTTCCACAATAATACTCATAAATAATAATAGACCAACACCATCTTACTTTAAGACTGCAAAATAAAATATAAGATGCGATAATGGTAAACATGAAAAACATTACGCTTATAGCAACAACCAGCATTGGATTAGAGAAAGTAGTCTCTGAGGAGCTTAAAGCACTTGGATACACAGACCTTACTATCCATAATGGCAGAGTAGAGTTCCCTGCTGAACCTAAAGATATTTGCAGATGTAATATCTGGCTAAGAGCTGCTGACAGAGTTCTTATTAAAATAGGAACATTTAAAGCAACTACTTTCGACGAACTTTTTGACCAGACAAAAGAACTAAACTGGGGAGAACTTATTGGACCTAAAGACCAATTCCCTGTAGTAAAATCAGTTTGCGTAAAATCAGTTCTATTTTCTAGATCAGACTGCCAAAGACTAGTAAAAAAATCAGTTGTAGATAGTCTAAAACGACATCATGATGTTAAAAATTTACCAGAAACAGGATCTATCTATAATATCCGACTTGAGATAAACAAAGACCAAGCACTACTGAGCATTGATACTAGTGGAGAAGGTCTTCATCGTAGAGGATACAGACTAACATCATACACCGCACCAATCAGGGAAACACTTGCCGCAGGGCTTATCCTTCTTAGTAGGTGGAAAGGCGGAGACAGAGCGTTTATCGACCCTATGTGTGGAACTGGTACGCTACTAATTGAAGCAGCTATGATAGCTAGAAATATTGCACCTGGTCGCAACAGAAAGTTCTATAGCGAGCAATGGAATTGGATATCAAAAACTTCTTGGGCAAATGCTAGAGAAGAGGCAGAAGAACTATCAAGACCTGACGAACCATTTCTAATATTTGGATCTGACTATGACTATCAAGCAACAAAAATAGCCAGAGAAAACATCCGTAACGCTGGATTTGAAGATATCTACGTACAAAAAATGCCAGTGAAAGAAATAACATCAAAACATAAAAATGGCGTTATCGTAACAAACCCTCCTTATGGTGTAAGACTAGACGACAGAGAAGAAGTAAACGAGCTATATAAGCAACTAGGAAAAACGTTCCAAACAAACTTCCCTGAATGGTCTTATTATTTACTTACTCCAAATGAAAGATTTGAAGGTCTTTTTGGGAAACAAGCTGATAAAAAAAGAAAACTATTTAATGGTGGAATCCAATGTTGGTATTTCCAATTCTTCGGCACGAACTTTAAAAAGAAAAGACAGGACTAATCTACTAGAAACCTCCTATCTCATAGACAGGAAACAATAATTTTCAAAACCTAACTTAAATTCGATATTCTTGCGAACAGAAATTTTAATCAGTATAATAATAATTGAGTAAATTTAATAAAGGAGAGAGATATGGATATTTATGTAGGAAACCTGAAATATGAAGTAAGCGAAAATGATCTTCAAGAACTTTTCGCAGAACACGGAGACGTAGCTAGAGTAAAAGTTATAAAAGATAGAGATACCGACACATCAAAAGGATTCGCCTTCGTAACAATGGACAACGATGCTGAAGCAAACGCTGCTATTGAAGCGCTTAATGGCAAAGATCTTGATGGTAGAGCTGTAACAGTAAACGCCGCTAGACCAAAGGCTTAAACTAAATAAAAAAAGGGCAGTACCTAGTACTGCCCTTTTTTATACTCTCAACAAACATTCAAACTAATTAGCAGAGAATCTAAAAACCCTGCCTGCTTGTATGCCAACTATATCACCATCTTTATCTTCTGTTAGTCCAAATATATCTACAGCTCCGTTGCTTACGGCAAAAGTTGCCTCAGCCAAAGTTACTCCACATGCTGGATAAGCCCGAATATCTTCTATTCCCGAAACAATAAGCAACCTCGTTTCACTTGCATATACCAAAGAAGGAACCGCAATTGCTACATTATGACTAAATATATCTGACTGTAATATCTTGTCATAACTACCATCAGAATTGTATCTCAATATATTAGCTTGTTCTGGAGAAGTTAGTTTATCGTATGCTAATACATAAATAGCCCCATCGTCATCATGACCACAAACCACCTCAGCACTATTAGTCTGCACATTATTCAAAGTCGCCATTATATTCCTTGAAGCTGGATTAGTCATATCTACCCTTAGTACCTCCAAGGTATCTGTAGCAGACTCTCTAAGCACTATCATCAGGTTCATCGTAGCATTATGCGCCATATCAACAATTCCTGTTATTCCTGTAGCCCAAGGAGTAGAAGTGCCTATGCCTGCGCCTGTGTCTGTGATTATTTCTATATCTCCGTCAGCCCAAGCTGCATAAATATTTCCACTAACGTCATTCATAATTGTGCGTAACCCAACACCACTATTTGTATAATAAGTCGCTTTACCGCTGGGAGTTAATTTAGATATATAGTCTTCCCCTTGTAATAAGATATCGCCATTAGCCATTCTTGCGATATAGTCAGAATTCATATATTGAGTAAGAGCTTTTGTATCACTTGCGCCAATATCAAACCATATTATATTTGCGCCAGCATTTTGCAGCATTACCATTGCACCAGAAGAACCTGCCGCATCCCACCAACACATATTGCCAACACCAGAATCTGCTAACATCAAAGATGTGCCACCCGCAGTCTGGATGCCATTAACCGCATCAAAAACATTAATTGTTAAAGTATTAGGATTGTATTCAACAGTAATAGGCTCATAGGTGTTTAAAATTCCTAAACCAGAAAGAACTGTTACAGAACTACCAGGGTTAGTTGTATCTATTTTCTTAAGAGTCCCTGTATATGTTTCTGTATAATATAGAACATTCTCACTAGCCACATATGCCAACTGATAAGCACCGTTGGTATTAGAATCCATTACTACTTGGCTCCCCATATTTGCATTATATTTATAGATATCTGTGCCAGTAGTCTGTGAACTAGCATATATATCATCATTGGATGAAGCTACTTCAAAAAAACTCCAACCTTGAGAATATCCAGAAGCCAACAATTCTAGCCTACCGGTCCCTGGCGTATAGGTATATACCTTATCAGATACACCTATTAAAAATCTCTGTGCATTTGGTTGCCATGCCATACATCTTAAATCTGATTTGGTAATACCTTGTACGCCTAAATCATAGTATTCAGAAACAGTCTTATCTGAAGATGCCACTTTAAATATTTTACCAAGCGTTTTATCTAAAACAAAAGCATCGCCATTTGGTCCGACACAAATAGACTGAGGATATACGAAATCATGCTCATAAACTAAGGAAACTGACCACTGCGGATCTACACTGGTAAAAATTGCCGAAGAACTAGAAGGAGGACTTCCGCCGTTATCTACTACTCCGCAACCAACAAGAAAAAAACTTATTACAATAGAAATTACTATTAACTTTTTATTCATAAGTAAAGTATATCATAACGACAATGCAAAATTTAGCACTTTTAAAATTCTAGGCTAATATCTAAATTAAGAACTCAAGTTATTAAAATAACGACCGAAAATAACTTAACAAAGAAAAAAGGAGGTATTTATGACTAATAGCGAAAACTCATTTACTAGCACAAATATTCTTAGACTTGCTTATGAAAGCACTAACTCTTCAGGAAAACCTATATTTACTGAAACATTAGAATTAATTGAAAAGTAGCTTAACGCCTGCCTGAAACTCATTAATCATTAGCTCCTTGCCCGTTAGATATTTTTCTTGCTCTAAAGTCATTTCATAATAAGCACTCCACTGCTTATCAAAATTATAATTCAACCTAACTTCTATGCCCTTTTCTAAATAAGTACCAACTCTATTTGAATAATAATACTTTGCATAATAAAAACTCTGCTTGTTCAAAGCACCATTATACGAAACCGACGCTAGCAACAAATCCTCATATGGAAAAACCCTTAACCATTCACCAGAAATATTTAACCCTCTTACAAAAGGCACTCCATACCTAAGAGCAATACTTATCTCTTGGACATTATCACTTCGATAATCATAATAATTATTAAATACTGAAGTAAATACTGACAAATCCTCATTAAGCCTATTCTCATAAAGCAAACCCCAATAATCTATAAACCTTGGAGTAGCGCCCCGCAACATCTCATATTCTCTACTATAACTAAATGCTAACTTGGATAATTCTAGCTTTTTTTGAAACAACAAACTCCAGGAAACGGGATTTCTATTTCCTGCAACCGAATAGAAACTGGTTCCTATATCTGAATACTTATGCAAATCTACACTCGCATCAATCGAATACCTTTTATCTAGTCTATGTGTTATCCCGGCGGCAAAAACCACATCCGCAATATGGTGATCCAGTCTGCCTAAAACACTGTTTACATCTTTGTATTCAACATTATTTACTAACACAAACCAATCTGTATCATCTCCATTACCGTCCATAAATTTAACAAAAGAATATTTTGTGTCTGTCGCGTAATCTTCCCTATTTAAAACATTATCTCTTTCTTTTACATTAGAGTTCCAATTCCTAAAATAAACCTCTGGAAATTCTCTTCCGCTCACCTCAGGACTCTTTATTTGTTTTAAATACGCTCCGGAAGCCCTCATATGTATTGATGCCTCGCCAACAAGTTTATTATTTTCAACGAACAGATAATTCTTTTTTATATGAAGCTTTTCTAAAAGTGATACGGCCTCAACATTATCTACAAAGTTTCCCACCACAAGTTCAGCATACTTTATAGCTTCGTTGAGATCACCTGCCCAGTAATATAAACGCGAAATTCCAAATAACGCTTCCTCGCTATTATTATCAAGAATCAACACCTTTTTATATACTTCAATGGCTTTATTATATTGCGACTGATGAGTTAACATCTCTGCATAAATATTCAAAACTCCAATATTATCAAAATACTTTTGACTGGCTTTCTCTGCCATTAGAAATGCTTCTTTATCATTACCTTTCCAAAAGGTAACTCTAATAATGCCTATTTCTGCATCCCAATACTGAGGATTCTTGCTCAAAACCAATTGGTATTGAATAATTGCATTATCATAAGCTTTCGCCCAACTCAAGACACTTGCCTTATGAATGCGAACATCTAAATCGTTTGGATTCTCTCGAAGCAAAGCATCGTATATGCCAATCGCTTGTTGGTACTTGCCGGAATAACTTAATTCCTTTGCGTTTTTAATGCTTGTTTCTCTATCTGCAGCCATACCAAAAGCAAAAAGAAAACAAAGCATATATACCATTAATTTTGGCTTCATGCTTATATCCTAATATATATTTCAACAAAAATATATTAAATTAATGCTTCTTCAATTTATATTTTGAAGATTGTTCTCTATAATAGAATTATGCAACTAGAACCATATCATTTAGGAAATGACATTTATTGGGTTGGCGCGATGGACAATGAGGGGGAACTGCAATGCAACCCATACTTAATCATTGATGAAGATGAATCCACACTTATAGACCCAGGGTCTGTTCTAGACTTTGATATTGTAAAATCCCAAATTGAAAAATTAATTCCATTAACACAGATAAAACATGTAATATTAACGCACCAAGACCCTGATTTATGCGCAGCTGTACCATTATTTGAAGCAGAAGGTCTGGAGTTCCAAATTGTCACACATTGGAGAGCTGCAATTCTTCAAAAATATTATGGGATAAAGTCTCCTTTTTATTTAGTAAATGAACATGGGTTTGAATTACAACTAAAATCAGGAAGAAAAATTGATTTTCTTCACACTCCCTATCTACACTTCCCTGGTGCAATTATGGCTTATGACCAACAATCAAAGGTCCTGTTCTCCTCTGACTTATTTGGTTCTTTTTCAAAAAACAACAAACTTTTTGCTGATAAAAACTATATTGAAGGCATGAAAGTCTTCCATGAAAACTATATGCCTTCAAATGACATACTACAGCCAATCATGGAGCTTATACGAAACATCCCGATATCAATAATCGCACCTCAACATGGATCTATTATCAATAAAGATATTACAAAATATATCAATATTCTTAGCAGCCTAGAGTGTGGAGCATTTATAACACCGATAAGAAAACATATCGCAGATATCGGCGGCTATACTGGGGTTAGTAATTTAATCATTAAAAGACTTATTGCCGTCTTTACGCCAAGTGACGTAAAGAAACTATTCCAAGAAACACCGATTAAAGTAAATATTGAAGACGGAATTATTGAGGATTTTAGTTCATCCGGGCCAGAGCTATGGAATAATTTATTTGAAATCATCTATTCAAAAAAAGGCTACTCTTGGATAAGTGTTCTCGAGACTATTGTAACTAGAATCTGCAAAGAATATGGGATTGAACAACCCGAAGTTTATCAAAAAGAAGTTCTAGGACTTCAAAAAAAAACTGAACAACTTACTAAAGAGAATGTAAAACTACTGGACCAGAATAAAAAGCTAGGGCAAGATATCACCAACACAAAAGACTCTATGACTCAGGACCTAGCAACACATCTTTATAACGAACCTTTCTTTTATAACTTTATCAAAGATCAATCAAAACACTATTCACTAACTGATGAATCATTTCATATAATCATATTCGAACTTCTTGAATATCAGCATATGCTAGACAATATCGGCACAAACGAATTAGATGAAGTATTAAAAGGAATTGCTTTTATACTAACCTCAAATAAACAGCTTAATTCTGAAATATTTAGATTGTCTGGGCCATATTTTGCTATATTTTCAAACAACCCTGACAAACAACAAATTATTGATCTTGCCTATAGCCTTAGGAATAAAATTTCCACATCAAACATCTTTCAAACTAATGTCTCCGTAACAGGCGGTCTCGCAAGTATTGAAGAAACAAAAAGTGACAAAAATCATGTTAATTCTTTAATTAGAATGGCAAAAGCACGATCCTCTCTTGCAAAAAGAGACAACACACTACAAGTTTGTGTAGATTCGTGTACGCCTGGAAGCTTACATCAAATTGACATTCTATTAGTAGATGCCGATACGCATAACACAAAAATACTTTCCAACATCTTTACACAACTTGGTTATTCCACAAAAAGCTGTGTTGATGGGCAATCTGCTATAGAACAAATTGAACAATTAAAACCTAAAATAATAATATCAGAAGTTATCTTGCCAAAAGTAGATGGTTTCTCAATAAAAAAATATCTATCCGAACAAGCAGAACTAAGCGGAACTCCTTTCATATTTGTTTCTTTTAAAAAAGATGAGCGTTCAGTAAAAAGAGCTCTAAGTCTCGAAGTGGATTACTACTTTCAAAAACCGTACATGCTTTCAGAAGTAGTTGGAATTGTTAAAAACAAACTAAACAAAATGATTAATGATTGAACTTCTAAGGTCACACCCAGTATCGACAACCATTCTTCTTAGCTTTATTGGTCTCTTCCTTCTAGCTTATATTGGCTGTGTCTTTCAATTCTTGAAAAATAAATATTCAGAACTAATCGATCCGCATATTGCAAATATTCTAATTAATAAGTTTCGCTACCAAACAAATATTAGCAACAAAATAATACTTATCATTCACTGGAAAAAATTTATCCATCAATTCATTAATATAAAACAGCAAACCAAACTAACCAAAACACTGCCTCATAATGTAAATAAATTCATAAAAATTCATAAAATAGACAAAAAAATAATTAAAATGATTAAAAGCGCCCATTCTGCAAAAAGAGCCATGGCAGCAATTATGCTAAGCCACCTCGGACAAGATAAACACACAAGAATAATTGAAAACAAACTAAGCAAAGAAACAAAAGACAACATCAAGATATATATGATATCCGCACTATGTGAAATCAAAGACACAGCCTCTATCCCTGTTATTATAAAATCATTCTTAACGTTATCGGACTTTCATCAAAAAAACACACAGTATTTGTTGTTTGAATTTAACAGAGAACTATTCTATTACTTCTTACGGATATTAAACCAAAAGAAATCCGCTGAACTAGAGAAATTAATAATTAATTTTGCTGGATATTACCCTGAACCTGATTTTAAAAAATATCTCTTAGAAAAAGCTATATGTTTTGACACAAGCATGGTTGCTTTAGCTGTAAAATCTCTTAAAAAACTATATTGGTATGAACTAAGCAAGCCCGAGTTTTTATACTCTGAGAATTTATCTGTCCAAATAGCAGCTATTGAAGGTCTTGCGAACTTACAAACTAAAGATAATTTATTAAACCTGCTAGAGTTAAGTTCAAACGAAAAACTTCACGCTCATATAATTGACTCAATTACCAAGATTGTTCACAGCAATATTCAGTTACTAGACACTATTCTATTACTCAACATGGCAAACTCAACTCCAGAAAAAAAGAAAATATTAGTAGCTGTAATTAATACGAAAATAGAATATATAATATTTAAGCTAGCTGGAAAAGACACAAATAAAACTACCCAACAGCAAGCCATTAAAACTCTAATCAAAGAATGTACGGTAAATGGGATCAGCGGATTCCTAGACAAAAACAATGACGTAGAGATAGAAAACAAAATCATTGAACTACTTAATGAAGAAATACATCAAAATCAGAACTTGAAAAATGAAGTTTGCAGATACTTTCCAGAAAAAATCATAAACAAATTGAGACTTCAAAGAATCGAACCTGAAAATCTAAGAAAACCTAGAGGGAAAGAACCATCCAGAAAAGCTTTTGTATATATAACACTCATTGGTTTTATTTCTTTCTTCCTGCTGTTATTCCTTTGGAAAAACTTACAAATCCTTGAATACCTTACAATCATAGAAGCATTAAGGCTGTATGTTATTGAATTCAATTATTATCTTATTTTTTACTCTGCATCTATTAATGCAATCTATTTACTAATTCTACTTTTGTCCCTAGCTGGTTTAAAAAAACAACTTACGTTTTGGAACCTCAAAAGCTTTTCTCTCTTATTTAAAAAAAATGTACTCCCTTCAATATCAATAATAGGGCCATCATACAACGAGGAATTATCGATTATTGATAGCGTTAACTCGCTGTTAAATCTTCGGTACCCTGATTATGAACTAATTATGGTTAACGATGGCTCTACTGATAACACACTTGAAAAGATCATTAACTTCTACAATATGGAACGATTCTCATCTTCACTTCCACAAAATATCCATACACAACCAATACGAGGAGTTTACAAGAGCGCTACTTTTCCAAACCTTACAGTAATTGACAAAGAAAATGGAGGCAAAGCCGATGCTCTTAACACAGGAATAAATGCATCTAAAAACAACTATATTTGTGCAATTGATGCAGATTCACTATTAGAGACCGATGCTATGCTCAAACTAGCATCTCAAACAATTGACTCTGATCATGAAATCGTTGCATCTGGAGGAAACATCTTCCCAATAAACGGATGCAAAGTTAGTCACGGGACGCTTGAAGAGTTACACATACCCAAGAACAACCTTGCAATACTACAAGGAGTGGAATACCTTCGAGCCTTTATGGCTAGAAGAATTGGATGGGCTCACATTAATAGCCTTTTAATAATCTCTGGAGCATTCGGCTTATTTAAACGAAGCAGTTTAATTGAAATAGGCGGGTACCTTACTGAAAAAAGCGAACTTAACAAGGACACGGTTGGTGAAGATATGGAACTAGTTGTAAGACTCAGAAAACATATGAGCGAAACAAAACAAAAACACGAAATAGGATATGCATACAATGCCAATTGCTGGACGGAAGTTCCAGAAAACCTGGCATCTCTATATTCGCAACGTAAAAGATGGCAAAATGGGCTCATAGACATCCTTAGCTTGCACAAGAAACTTATCTTTAATCGCAAATATGGGCCAGTAGGATTAATTAGCTTCCCATACTACTTCATCTTTGAATATATAGGACCGCTTATTGAAATAAAAGGGTACATCCTATTGATAGTTGCCGTTTTCTTTGGTCTCGTTAATCCAGCCACTGCACTACTCCTATATCTTTCTTCAATATTTATGGGAATGATGGTTTCGGCATTATCTATCTATATCTCATTAAAACAGTTCCCTTACTTCAACCTCAGGGAAACAACTAAAATGCTTGTATTCTCATTTATTGAAAATTTTGGCATACGACAACTGTTTAGCTTTTGGAGAGTAATCGTATTCTTTCAATCCCTTCACACAACCAAAGGTTGGGAGCCGATGAAAAGAAAAGGCTTCAACCAAACTTAAAGACAACTCAACTAGTTGTTACTCTGATTCTGTTGCTTCGACTGATCCAGTACTATCTGTAACTGTCGCTGCCTCAGGAGTTGCCTGCACTTTCTCTCTTGCGGCTGCTAATTCAGACTTAGAAACAAATCCTTTATTAGGCTCTGTTTTCATTAAATCTGGCAAAGAATTATCATTCTCGAGACTCTTATTATAAACCATTGTGCTAACATCTACGTCTACACGTTCATCTTCACCTGTCTCTTCGGTTGCTTTTAGCTTAATCTGGTCCGATGCTTTGTCATTTATAGAATCAGAACTTAGAGCGCTCTGTGCTCCACTTACTTCTCCAGTATTTGCGCTTTGTATTCCTTGAATCTCACTCATAATTGATACCCCCTTGTAAAAAATTATCTCTCTTCTTATTATAACGGCTATTTCGTATAATTTCTTGCATTTAAAAAAGCATCATTTGTTCAGCTAGTTTTATCCTATTCTCCAGGGGGCTTACGCTCTCTACATTCGCCCTTATTCTTATATGAATGTAAATCACCCCGGCCTAGTCAATAAGCCTGAATAATAACGCCTTAACTTGTCCTGTCAGAACATAACCAACATTACCAGTCGGTTTTATGATAAAATATAATTAGTTAATTTTTTCATGAAGGAGTCCTTTTTGCCTGTAATATTATGGAATGACACATTTTTAACTCACATCCCAGAATGTGATGACCAACACAAAAAGCTTTTTGATATCATCAACGCTCTTCATGACAACATTAAGGAAGACAACAACAAAGATACTTTAAAACAAATATTATTAGAACTTGTAGATTACACTAACTACCATTTCAAAACGGAAGAAGATCTTTTCGACAAATACAACTACCCGAACACATTAGTACATAAAAATGAACACAAAGAATACACAAAACTGTAAACGAATTTTATGAAAAATTTAAACAAGGCGATAATTTTATATCAATACAAGTATCTGGCTATCTAAAAGACTGGATAATTGAGCATACCTTAACAAGTGACCAAAGCTATTCGGCTTATCTTCGACAAAAAATGAATCAATAATTACTCTTCTTTCATCTTGATTAATAAACTTATACCAATCTCTAGCAATAATACGCATATTAGCTTCAGTTTTTCTGTGTGAGTCTTGAGAATACTGATAGACCAATGTATAAGTCATTAAAGATAAAGTTATCACTACTGTAAGTGCCACTCCGGAAAATATTTTCCCAGCCATTTCTAATATTTCTAACAGCAATTTTTGCAGATATTTCATCTTCAACTACATACTTATAAAAGTTGATTTGTGATACCTTAAGCAATTCTTCATATTCCGGATTATTCCAAAAATCTTTCATAACTTCTAGTGATTCTCTTAACGGCACATTGTAAGGTTTCAAGTTCCAAAAATCTTGAGAATTCAATGCCTTCTTAGAACAGGAATACCCTCCCAGCTTCAACCATTTTAGCTGAACATCTTCACGCACAAACCATTTCATAAATAACAACGAACTTTCTTTCTTCTGAGAATACCTTAACAAAGACAGCCCTTGTCCGCCTAAACTGGTATATTGTCCCGCAGGACCAGCTGGCAAGGCAAAAAAGCCAGTATCTTCTGCATATTTATTATAAGTGAGGTCTAATAAATCTGGCATAAAAGCAAAATAAATAAAAATCATTGATACCTTTCCCTGAACAAAGAAATCATTTGTATTTAGATATGCGCCATCCCATTTAGGAGTTCCTGTTAAATATAACTTTTTATACATCTGTAATCCCGCAATAGCTTCTGGAGAATCAATATAACCACGCACTTCTTTAGTTCTCATAGAGCCAAGATCTCCACCATAAGCCCAAATAAGAGCATCTGCGCCCATTGTTATTCGGTCATGTGCCGCTGAAGACCACACCGTTATTCCATATAAATCTTGCAAGTAATCTGATGGAGCCCATTCAGCCCATAGAATCCTTAGTGGCGTTATATTTTCGTTATTTAATGTTTTATTTGAACAACCAAAACAAAATAATGACAAGGCAAAGCAATGAAAATATACGCATATATGCTCCTTTGAAATCCTTACTATGTCTAGTAGTACTTATGCATAGTAGATATCAAGAGATTCGACTTGCTTTCCAGCCAACTGATTAGTTGTTAACATAGGCAAATTTCACAATAAGACAACTTTTGCTCTCGACATTTAGTCAAAAATAAGGTTATCTTTTAATATAAACTTTCTAGGAGGAAATATATGTTATCAGCTTTATTTTTAGTAATTTTTGTTGTAGTCATCATCTCTATTGGAATCTGGAGTATGAGAAAGATATCATCCGTAAATGATTTTTTTCTAGGTTCACGTAGCATTGGTCCTTGGCTATCCGCTATAGCTTATGGCACAACCTACTTCTCCGCCGTACTCTTTATTGGATTTGCTGGCAAATTAGGATGGTCTTTTGGAACTAATGTTCTATGGATTGCTTTAGGTAATGTAATTATTGGTTGTTATTTGTCATGGAAAATTCTAGGGAAAAGAACACGTAGAATGAGTAATAATTTAAAAGCGCTAACTATGCCAGATTTTTTTCAAAAAAGATTTGATAGTAAGCTTTTAAAAATAATCTCTTCTTTAATTATCTTTATATTCCTACTTCCTTACTCAGCTTCTGTATTTAAAGGGCTAGGCCATTTATTTGAAATCAGCTTTCACATTCAATACAATATCGCTTTAATATTTATGATATTTCTTACTGGAATATATTTAGTCCTCGGGGGATACTTTGCAATAGCCGTAAACGACCTTGTAATGGGCGTGATAATGTTTTTTGGTTCAATAGCAATGGTTGTCATCCTTAGCAACAATGCGGGAGGAATTATCCCTGCTTTCAGCAATATAGCCACGCAATATAGCGCGCACATACCAGCTGCGAAGCAACCGGACATCTTGCTACTCATTGCCTTGATTTTCATGACTTCATTTGGAACATGGGGTCTTCCGCAAATGATTCAAAAATTCTATGCCATAAAAGATGAGAAGTTCATTAATAAAGCCGCAATAATTACTACAGTATTTGCAACTGTTGTCGTTTTCTCCGCATATTTTATTGGCTCAATGACTCACATATTTTTTAACTCAGTGCCTTTGCTTGAAGGAAAACCAGTATTTGATCTGCTTATTCCGACATTGCTTACTCAGTACCTTCCAGAATTCTTTTTAGCAATCATCTTTATCCTTATTATTTCAGCTTCTATGTCTACCCTTTCCTCTTTAGTATTAGTTTCTGCATCCGCAATTGTCATGGATTTATATAATGGAATTATTCAAAAAAATATATCAGAAAAATCTTTATTATTTCTTATGAGATTAGTCAGCGCTATATTTATCTTATTCTCTTGGATAATAGCTACATACAAATTTAGCGTAATTGTTACCCTTATGTCACTTTCCTGGGGTGCTGTTGCTGGTTCTTTTATGGCCCCATACATGTATGGGTTATTTTGGAAGAAAACTTCTAAATCAGCTGCATTAATAGGAATGTTGAGTGGCTTTTTTACTGCAATTATACTTTTCTTTCTTTTAGGACCTGCTAAATCACCTATCTCTGCTAGCATAGCAATGATTGTACCGTTTATCGTTATTCCAATTGTAAGCGTAATATCTAAAGATACTCCGCCCAATATTGAAACTGCTTTTCAGTAACTAACAAAAAAGCCCCTCTTGCGAGGGGCTTTTTAAAATTCACAATTTGTAAATTATTAACTATTTAGGTTCAGGACCTGCAGCTAATACTTCATCAGTAAGACCAGGAAAGTTTTTAATATTCTCTTGGAACATTACAGCTAACTTATCAGCTGCTTCCCAATATTTAGCTTCATTAACCCAAGTATTCTTTTGATCCAATACAGAGTCACTAGATACTCCTGGACATGTTTTAGGCACTGACACTTTAAACACTGGGTGTTCCCAAGTTTCTACATTATCAAGCTTGCCTTCTAATGCAGCAGTTACCATTGCTCTTGTTTCTTTTAAAGCCATTCTCTTACCAGTTCCTGTCCATCCTGTATTTACTAGAAATACAGAAACATCTGGATTTTCTTTAAGTCTCTTTGCTAATGAATCAGCATAAACCATTGGCATTCTTGCAAAGAAAGGATCTCCGAAATATGCAGAAAAGAAAATCTTAGGCTCATTGATTCCAACTTCAGTACCAGCTAGCTTAGATGTAAAACCAGAAATATAGTGATACATAGCTTGTGCTGTATTTAGTTTTGATATCGGAGGTATTGTTCCGGTTGCATCAGCTGTTAAGAAAACAACTGTTTTAACATTACTTCCAACTCCAGAAGGTACATGGTTAGGAACCTGTTCCATGCCATATGCAATTCTAGAATTCTGAGTAAGTGATGTATCAGTAAAATCCAATCCTAATTCATTAAGATCTTCTTTTCCTACAACATTTTCAACCATTGTTCCTTTTTTTACAGCATTCCAAATGATTGGCTCTTTTTCAAGTTCTAGATCGATACCTTTTGCATAGCATCCACCTTCCATGTTAAAAACAGTGCCGTCTGCAGTCCAGCCATGCTCATCATCACCAATCAACATTCTATTCTCGTCTGCTGATAATGTAGTCTTGCCTGTACCAGAAAGCCCAAAGAAGATTGCTGTATCAGAACCATCTTTAGCAGTATTTGCAGAACAATGCATTGGACATACATCCATATCAGGAAGAATCCAGTTCATCCATGAAAATGCAGATTTCTTTCTTTCTCCTGCATAATGAGTTCCAGCAACAAGAGTAATGTTCTTAGAAATGTGAGTGATAATAGCAGAATCAGATGCTAAACCCATTTCTTCCCATCCTTCAATCTTCATATTAGCTGCAGAAAGCATTAAATAATCCTCTCCATATGCTAAATCTGTAAGATCAGCTGTTGGTTGTCTAAATAATCTTGTTAAGAAATAGTTGATATGAGGCATCTCATTCACTACTCTTAGTTTCTTTTCTGTTTTTGGGTCAGCACCAATTGTTCCATCAAAAAGATAAAGCTCTTCAAGCCCATTATGATATGCAACAATCTGCTCCATTACTTTATTAAAAGTTTCGTCTGAAACTGCCTTGTGAGTTTTATTCCAATTAACCATATCTTTAGTAGATTCTTCTTCTACTAACCATCTATTAATTGGCGATCTTCCTGTATGTTTACCTGTAGTAGTTAGATAAGCTCCCGTCTTAGAATACTTACCATGTCCTTTCGCTACAGCTGTTCCTATTAGTTTAGCCCAATCACCGTTTCTGACTATGTTTTTATTCTCTATCCCTAAATAAGATAAATCCTGCATTTACTTCGCCTCCTTTTTCTTTCTCTTTTGTTGACTTCTTTATCAGTAGCCACTTATTTTAGTGTGTAGAACTCCGTCTCTTATTTAAAAGAGCTTATAAAAATCCCCTGCAATATTTGGAAATAGTTTCCCTCGCACGATAGCCACACATAACTATCAGAATTAGTTTACCTAATTACGGCCTTAATGGCAATCAGAAATTATTTACTAATCGCTATTATTCAAATGAGTATCTTACTGGAACGAGACCATTAGCAGCTATGCCTAACGCATCCTCTCCTCGTGGATTATTCATTGTCCCCCAAATATGCACTCATATATTTCGCAACTTTATAAGCAACAACCGTTACTAACATAAGCGCTTCCAAATCACCTTTTTGATACAAAGAAGCAAAAAATCTCACCTAATTAACATGGCAAATATCTGTTTTTAGTTTGTGCTAGTAAAAGGGTGCGCCAATCAATGCCTGCCCATAATAAACTTTCCCATCAAATCGCACATAGGAGGAATAGGCATAATAAGAACCGCTCATCGTATCATATGTTTCTATTTTCCTGATCTTAATAACCATAGGCTTGCTGCCACTATTTAACTTAAACATTACACCATTATCTATCTTTGCTGGTTCCTCATATTTTGCATAAACTTCTGCCTGGCCCATCTCTTGCATGAAGACACCCTTTTGTTCGTCTATTAACAAAGTCCAGAAAGGCGCATTTCCTTGAAGCAGATAATCATAATCTTTCCCGCTCTCACAGCCTTTAGATTCGTAAGCTAAATGGTATAGCTCCTTTAACAAAATGTCGCCAACATAATCATTCCTAGCAACTGCTTCTTCATCTAAATACTGAACCTTCATTTCAACATATACCGGCATATATTCCTCCGGCGATATATCATCATATAGTTTCCAAATATCCGAATCCACATTACCTGTAACCCAATACTCCTCAGAGCTATTACATTCTCTAAAAGCTCTTACTTCAGGTCCTGAATATAAATACCCTCTCACATTCTCAATAATTGGCTCAGGATTATTAATAGCCTCTGCCGTCTGACAGCTAACAACTATCAGCAATACTAGCAACATAAGCAACAAACTCATTACTGTAGATAGAAGCATCAAGATCATGCCTCGTTTGCTAACATTTATTTTTTTCAACCTATCAAGCTGCAAATAAAAAAAAGATACTAAACGATTCACAAGTCTCCCTCCCAAAAGAAATCTTTCATAATCTTATATTCATTATCCAGCCTAATACCTTCTTTTTCAAGAATTTGCACAAACGCATAAACATCATCAAATGTACTCATCTTTTCTTCCATGATGGTCCACTATTATTCTTGAGCTGCTTATCTCCTGTTAAATAAGAATAGTCATTTTCTTTGCCTATTTTATTAAGAGCTCTTTTCACAAAAGAAAAATTTGATTTAAGCCATGGCTGTAATAAGGCTCTTTGCAGCAACCTATCATCGCCCTTAGCTACATACAATTCGCTTCCGCTAAAAGGATCTTTGCCTGTGTAATACATTACGGAGGCTACTGACATTGGTATTGGAATGAAATTCTGCACTTGTTTAATGCGCATATTTCTCTCTCTAAGATACTTAGAAAGCTTATACATATCATTCAAACTGCTACCTGGATATGCTGCTATAAAATATGGGATTATAAATTGTTTTTTATTGTTTCTTTTATTCTCCTGTTCAAATAATTCTTCAAACTCTTCATAAACACTATTATTAGGCTTATTCATCAGCTTCAACACATTGTCACAAATATGTTCTGGCGCCATGCTTAGCTGACCACTAACATGGTTCGCTAAAATAGACTTAGAATACTGCTTATCTAACAACGCTAAATCAAACCGAATGCCAGAGTTAACAAAAACATTATTTACTCCCTCTACCTTGGATATTTCCTTAATAAGCTTCAAGTGCGACTGTTGATTTGGCCTCAAATACTTACAGGGGCTAGGCATTAAACAACTAAACCGCGAACAAGGCTGCTCTTTTGAACAAACACTCTCATACATGTTTGCAGTAGGACCACCAACATCTTGTATTGTCCCCTTAAACTCAGAATCCTTTGAGATAATATTCTTTACTTCTTTTACTAAAGACTCCTCGCTGCGAGATATTATTTTCTTGCCTTGGTGTATGCCTAAAACACAGAAATAACATCCTCCATAACAACCACGGTGAGTCACAACAGAATCTCTTACAAAACCAAAGGCAGGAACTTTTTCTTTATAAGAAGGATGTTGCTTCCTTAGAAACTTTAGTTCTGCTATATCGTCTAAATCATGAGTAGTAAACTCCCTAGGCGGATTTATAATCACATATCTTTTCTGACATTCTTGAACTACTTTTCTATTACCACCAGAAACAAACTCTTTATGATAATTAATATGAGAACTAACAAAACTTTCTTCCTTACTTGAAACATCCTCAAAGGAATCAATAGTTAATACATCTTCTTCTGGCACTTCCTTGGAAATATAAGAAACATTGCCAACATCATGCCAATCTTTATTCTCACTAACTCTTTTGGCTAACTCTAGCAAAGCCAACTCGCCCATTCCATAAACCAAAACATCAGCTCTACAATCAAATAAGATAGGCCGACGCACTTTATTGGACCAATAATCATAATGTGTGATTCTTCTCAAAGAAGCTTCAATGCCACCTATTACTATCATGGAATCTTTATACAACTGTTTCAAGATATTGCAGTACACTGTTACTGCCCTATCAGGCCTCTTGCCTACGATTCCGCCCGGAGAATACATGTCTTCTCTTCTTGTTTTCTTCTCAGATGTATTATTGGCTACCAAAGAATCTAAGTTCCCAGCAGTAACGCCAAAAAATAATCTAGGTGCTCCAAGCTCACTAAAATCAGCTGTATTTGTCCAGCTTGGTTGAGCAATGATGCCAACCTTAAACCCATGTTTCTCTAACCATCTGCCAAGCAAAGAAGCTGCGAAAGATTGATGATCAACATAAGCATCTCCTGTAATCAAGATTATATCTAGAGCATCCCAGCCTTTTGCCTTTAGCTCTTCTTTATTTGTTACTAGAAATTCTGAAACCATGGTATCAGTATAGCTTATTTCTCTTATTTATATTTGGAATTTGGACAAACAGCTAAAGTGCTCTTAGCTGATATTTGTTATATTCTTAGCTGCTTTAAGTGTGTTTTTCATAAGCATGGCAATTGTCATTGGCCCAACACCTCCAGGAACTGGAGTAATCTTAGATGCTATTGGTGCAACAGAATCAAAATCTACGTCCCCGCATAGCTTCCCGTTTTCATCTCTGTTCATACCAACATCTATTACAACTGCACCTTCTTTTATATACTCAGCAGTTAACATCTTTGCTCTTCCTACTGCTGCGACTACTACGTCTGCTTTCTTAGTCATCTCTGCTAAGTTCTGTGTACGTGAATGACAAATACTAACAGTAGCATTCTTATCTAATAACATATGAAAAACAGGTTTTCCTACAATGTTACTTCTGCCAACTACTACAGCCTGCTTGCCTGCTAAGTCAACATTCTCTCTCTCTAGCATCTCCATAATACCTGATGGAGTACAAGGCAATAATACATCTTCATTCCCATATAAAAGCTGTCCTACGTTATATGGATGGAACCCATCCACATCTTTGTTTGGATCTATAGCAAGAATAACTTTTTCTTTACTGATATGCTTAGGCAGAGGCATCTGAACTAAAATACCATGAACTTTATCATCGTTATTTAGTCCATTTATAATTTGTAACAAATCATCTTCAGTAATATCTTCACTATGCCTAATAATAGTGGATTCTATTCCACAATATTTAGCACCAATCTCTTTATTCCTAACATAAACATGAGAAGCTGAATCTTCTCCAACAAGAACAACAACTAAATTAGGATATAGCCCCTTTTCTTTTAAGTCCTCTACTTCTTCTTTAACCTCATCTTTAATCTGCTGAGAAAGTATTTTTCCTGAAATAATTTTATCTTCAAAATTTGTCATGAGGTAATTATAGCGACTATTGATATCTTAGACAACAAGACTCTCTATATGATCTTTTTTAGTTTATAACCTAGCTGTCTATAATCTTTTTTAAAAACTAATGACAATGTCTCTTCTTCTATAGCATTTACTATTTTCTCAAAGAACGAGAATGCTAGTTCTTTATCTTTATACCTAGCTCTTATCTCTTTCCATTTTGGACAATTTTTATCCACGAAAACATTCACTCTGCCCCTATTACTCACTGCTACCATTAATGGATAAAGTGTGCAGAAGTTTGGTCGCTCTTGCTTATCAAACAACTTACAACCAGTTTCATACTGCCTACATTCTTCAGATATCACATATTTATCATTTTCTTTTAATAACAATGTGTCACATAACTCTCTTGGGAAGCAATTAAAAGGTAGCTCTTCATAACTATACTTTGCTCCTAAGTCACTGCTAAACCTACAGCACTTCTCGCAGTCACCACAATCTACATCTACTTTCAAATCATTCATAATGTTATTATAGCTCAATGAGTACATATAAAATAACAACTCTTATAGATAATCTTGCACCACGTTCTCCTTTAGTGGGAGAGCACGGGCTAAGTATACTAATCGAAGCGCCTGGAAAAAATATACTAATGGATGTAGGGCAAGGCAATGGCTTTATAAAAAATGCCAAAACATTAGGCATAGACTTATCAAGCATCACAGATCTTGTTATCAGTCATGGGCATTATGACCATACGGGTGGCCTAGAAGAATTCATAAAAATAAACAAAACAGCCAAAATTTACATTAAGCCAGATGCTGTGAAAAATAAGCTAAGAAAAAACAAAACATATATAGGTATTCCTAAAAATATAAGAGAAATGCTTCAAGAACGAGCAACTTTTGTATCTGAAAATATCGAAATCAGTAAAAATATCCATCTAATCGCCAACATAGAAACATTTAACCAAGAAGAAACCAACTATCAAGGTATGTTTATTAATGAAGAGGGAGCAATTGTTCAAGACACTTTCGAAGATGAGCTATTTATTGCAATTATTAAAGATAACAAAGTAAGCATTATTAATGGATGTGCCCATAAAGGCATCACAAACATAATGAGAACAACAACCAAAATATTCAACATGCCTATTAATATATTATTTGGAGGATTGCATCTTAATGCATCCGGAGAAAAAAGAAGGAAAAACATTATAGAACAAATAAAAAACATTAATGCAGAAAAAATAATAACAAATCACTGCACTGGGTTACTTGCTTTTCATGAACTTAAAACAATTTTTGAGAATAAAGTATTTTATGGATACAGCGGAGAAACTTTTTCTATCTAGAAGCTATAGTGCTTTCTTACAGCCTTATTAACTTTCCAATGACAGCTTAATCCTGCTTTAAATATAACTAAATCTCCAGGCTTAACATGTACTGTTTGCCCGTCATCTGGAGTAATTTCAATATCTCCCTCTAAAACATAACTCATTTCGGTTATTTCATAATTCCACGGAAACTCACTCACTTCTTTCTCCCAGATTCCCCAATCTAAGATACCTCGTTCTTTAGCTTCCTCTAAACTAACCTGTTCTATTTGTATTAAATCGTCCAATGCTTCCTCATTTCTATCTCTTGATTATAACATAGACACAGTTATAACTTTAACCCTATGCGCCTTCATGCTATATTATAATAACTTATTTGGTAGTTGCGCAATAAAAACACTAATAAAAGGAGTACCTATATGGCATTTATATACGAATCAGTTTCCCGAACTTTTAATGAATACTTACTTGTGCCAAGCCTTACGGATAAAGACTGTACTCCAAACAACCTAGACCTAAGTGCTCCATTAACAAAATTTAAAAAAGGCTCAGAACCTGAGCTTAAACTTAACATACCTTTTACTTCAGCAATTATGCAATCAGTATCCAATGATAGCTTAGGAATTGCACTTGCTAGATCTGGAGGACTTTCATTTATCTTTCAATCTCAAAGCGTAAAAGCACAAGCTAAAATGGTGAAAAAAGTTAAAAAATATAAAGCTGGGTTTGTTTCTAGTGCATCTAACCTAAACCCAGATGCTACTCTTAACGACATACTCGCTCTTAAAGAAAAAACCGGTCATTCAACAATGCCAGTTACTGATGATGGAACTGCAAAAGGGAAACTGTTGGGACTTGTTACCAGCAAAGACTATAGAGTTAGTAGAGATACTAAAAATAAAAAAGTAGCAGAACTAATGACCCCAATTGAAAAACTAATTATTGGAAAAGAAGGTATAACTCTTAGTGATGCTAATGATTTATTATGGGAAAACAAACTTAATTGCGTTCCTGTTGTAAACAAACAAGGCAACCTGAAGCATTTAGTGTTCAGAAAAGACTATGACGAGCATAAAGAAAACCCTCTAGAACTCCTTGATAATGAAAAAAGATTAATGGTTGGCGCTGGAATAAATACTAGGGATTATATGGAAAGAGTTCCTGCCTTAATTGAAGCTGGAGCAGATATTCTTTGCCTTGATTCTTCAGATGGATTCTCTGTTTGGCAAAAGGAAACTATAGAACATATCAAAAAAGAATTTGGTGATAATGTAAAAGTTGGTGCTGGAAATGTTGTAGATAAAGACGGCTTCCTTTACTTAGTGAATGCTGGTGCTGATTTTATAAAAGTCGGGATTGGCGGAGGATCAATTTGTATTACTAGAGAACAAAAAGGTATTGGCAGAGGACAAGCGACATCTATCATTGAAGTTGCAGCTGCCAGAGATGAATATTATAAAGAAACTGGCATATATGTTCCTATCTGTTCTGATGGTGGCATTGTACATGACTACCACGCAGTGCTAGCACTTGCTATGGGTGCAGACTTTATTATGATGGGCAGATATTTTGCTCGTTTTGATGAAAGTCCAAATAAAACTATTAGACTAGGCAATAACTATGTAAAAGAATATTGGGGTGAAGGCTCAAATAGAGCTAGAAATTGGCAAAGATATGAAATGGGCGAAAAAGGTGGTTACCTTAAATTCGAAGAAGGTGTCGACAGCTATGTTCCATATGCTGGATCGCTGGAAAATGGATTAGGAACTACATTAGCAAAAATTAAATCAACTATGTGTAGTTGTGGATCAACTAGTATTGAAGCCCTTCAAAAAAATGCAAAACTTACATTAGTTTCTGCTACTAGCATTATTGAAGGTGGAGCTCACGACGTTATTCTAAAAGATAAATAATACGCCTCTAAAAAAAATTGTTTGGCAACCAGCCTTTTTTAACACATTCTTTAAAACTCCACTCTGGCTGTGTTTCGGTTCTAAACGTCCAAAAAAACCATCCATCAAAAGATTCATAAGCTAACAATTGAGAAGAACCAAAAGCTTTTCTAGCTGTATCTGCTTGCATTTCATCAAGCCCCAAATAGGCATGATCCTCGGATTTTATTTCAAAAAGCACAGGAACAACCATTGGGTCTAGTCCAAGACTCCACTCGCCTACAACTGTCTTTATACCAAGCTCTTGCTTTATATTACTAGATTCCTTAATTAGTTTTGTAACTGGTTTATTTATATGAGCATAAATATCCTTATCCATATCTTCTGTCTCAAAACATTGATATCTATGAATATCGTAAAACAAATCCTTCTTTTCTTTCTCGCTATATACATTATTCCATTCCTTATGGCTTCTAAACCCATCATGGAACATTATTCGAGCACTAGAAACAAGCCGAATAGCATCAATGGCTCTCCTGTTAAATTTATTTAGAAAATCTGTAGGAATATCCATTCCTGGTTCATTTAACAAAGAAATAGCTAATATATTTTTTTTATTAGAATATCGATCAGCAACTTTTTTTAAAATATCTACTGTAAAACCAACATATTCTTCATTTTTATACCAATCAAAAGTATTATACATTCCGCCATTATCAAATCCATTCTGACAACCAGGAGCAGCATGTAAATCCAAAACTACATTAATGCCATATTTATCTGCCCAGCTAACTGCTTTATCTAAATATTCCAAGGACCCTTTTACATAAGGATATCTCTTGTTTTGATAATTTTTATGATAAGGATAATCATCTCCAAACAGCCAATGTCCATAAGGTATCCTAATTGAATTTATACCTATTGATGCTAACCATTTGATATCTTTTTCTGTTATAAAGGTTTCTCTATGTTTTTCTATTCTTTTTTTTGCAATTTCTTCTAATTCTATGAGAAACCCAAGTTCATCTTCAGCTGTAGTCCCTTCAAAAAGAGAAGGTTTTATCCATTTCTCTAAAACAAGCCAGCCACCAAGATTAACTCCTCTTATCTTATTAATCACCTGAAAAAACCCTTTGATAATTATTTGGATTCTCAAATATTTTTTTAAAATAATGCAAAAACAATCCTGCATCAGCTCCATCAGCATAACGATGGTCTAATGTGAAATTAAAAGAAGTAACCTCTTTAGCCACTACAGAATCACCGTCCACTACAGGTTTTTTCATCGTCTTGCCTACTGCTACTATCAAAGGACATCTGGTATAAGGAGATAATGGGACAAAAGCACTTTCTAGCCCCAATGCTCCTATATTAGTGACAATAACAGACCCTATCGGATCATTAGGTAACCCAAATAATCTAGGAGATAAGTTTAAAGTATAAATAAAGAAATCTAGTATTTTATAAGATACTCGTAAAAATAAAGACGGAATCATTTCTGCCATGCTATGCATTTTTGCAATGCCAATTTTTTTTGATTTTCTAAGACTCGCTACTTGTTCTACTACGACACTTGCGACTTCATCTATTGATAAATCTGGTACATTTTTTATTGAAACACCAGACAAGTCCTTACCTTTTTTAGTTCGTAATAAAGCTGATACAAACACATTTGTCTCTTTTCTAACAAATAGCTTATTTCTTATTAAAACTAGGTTGAGTAAATTGTATTTATAAAAACACTCGCCGAGTATCTTTACTACAAAGTGCGTAAGCGTTATTTCTTTCTTTTGTCTATCTTTGTTAAGCTCTTCTATGAACTTCAAGGCATTAGTTGAATCTACCTCTAAAGGACAGTAAATGCTAGGATCTTTTGGATGGTCCCAACTAGCTATTGATATCTTTCTATAGGAAATGTTTGGTCTTCTTTTGCCTGTTTTTATATTTTGCATTATCAAATAATAGCAAGTATTAGGGTATAAGACCATATGGTAATGGCTATAAATGATAAATATAAATAATAAATTGAAATTTGTTTGTTTTTTAAGAAAAACTATCCTAAAAAGGATTAAAAAAAATGCTTGCTGGCAACGACCTACTCTCCCACAAAGTTTCCCATGCAGTACCATCGGCGCAGGAAGACTTAACTTCTGTGTTCGGTATGGGAACAGGTGTGGCCCTTCCGCCGTAATCACCAGCAAGCAAATATCGCTTGGCAATTTAAATATTAAGTTAAAAAACAAACAAAGCAGTTGTTTTTTGTCAGATTACTCTAAAAACTTAGACCTTTATTGTAAATCGAAAAGTATAGGTTAAGACCTCGGCCGATTAGTACTGGTCAGCTGAACACATTGCTGTGCTTACACCTCCAGCCTATCAAACTGGTAGTCTTCCAGAGGCCTTACTCTTGCGATGGGAAATCTCATCTTGAAGTGGGCTTCCCGCTTAGATGCTTTCAGCGGTTATCCCTTCCACACGTGGCTACCCGGCGTTTGCACTTGGCAGCACAACCGGTACACCAGAGGTGTGTCCACTCCGGTCCTCTCGTACTAAGAGCAGATCTTCTCAAATTTCCTACGCCCACAGCGGATATGGACCAAACTGTCTCACGACGTTCTGAACCCAGATCGCGTACCACTTTAATGGGCGAACAGCCCAACCCTTGGAACCTGCTCCAGCTCCAGGATGTGACGATCCGACATCGAGGTGCCAAACTCTCCCGTCGATGTGAACTCTTGGGAAGAATAAGCCTGTTATCCCCGGGGTAACTTTTATCCGTTGAGCGATGACCCTTCCACGCGGAGTCACCGGATCACTAGGTCCTACTTTCGTACCTGCTCGACTTGTCCGTCTCGCAGTCAAGCTCCCTTATGCCCTTACACTCTTCAGACGATTTCCAAACGTCCTGAGGGAACCTTTGAACGCCTCCGTTACTTTTTAGGAGGCGACCGCCCCAGTCAAACTGTCCACCAAGCTATGTCCGCTTACCGGATTACGGTAAACGTTAGGATTCCCAAATATCAAGGGTGGTATCTCAAGGGTGACTCAGTATAAACTAGCGTCTATACTTCAAAGTCTCCCACCTATCCTGCACATGATATTCAGAAAAACAAAGCCAAGCTACAGTAAAGCTCCACGGGGTCTTTCTGTCCTGCTGCGGGTAGTCCGTATCTTCACGGACAATCCATTTTCACCGAGTCCCTCGTTGAGACAGCACCCAGATCGTTACGCCTTTCGTGCGGGTCGGAACTTACCCGACAAGGAATTTCGCTACCTTAGGACCGTTATAGTTACGGCCGCCGTTCACTGGGGCTTCGATTCGCTGCTTCGACCTAAGTCTAACACCTCCTCTTAACCTTCCAGCACTGGGCAGGCGTCAGCCCCTATACATCACCTTACGGTTTAGCAGAGACCTATGTTTTTGATAAACAGTCGCCTGGGTCATTTCACTGCAACCACTTCTTGCTCCTGCCGCAAGGGCATTCACAATAATGTGGCACTCCTTCTCCCGAAGTTACGGAGTTATTTTGCCGAATTCCTTAACGAGGGTTATCTCGCGCGCCTTGGGATTCTCTCCCTATCTACCTGTGTCGGTTTTAGTACGGTTACCTTTTTTCTAACTAGAAGTTTTTCTCGTCAGCGTGGCGTCAATGACTTCGCGCTAAGCGCTCGGCATCATACCTCAGGATTAACAAAGAAACGGATTTACCAATCTCTTCTCCCTACATATTTGCACCGCAATCCAATAAGCGGATCACTTAGCCTCCTGCGTCACTCCATTGTTCAAACAAAAAAAGGTAGTACAGGAATATTAACCTGTTGTCCATCGGCTACGCCTTTCGGCCTCACCTTAGGCACGACTAACCCTGGGCGGACGAACCTTCCCCAGGAAACCTTAGATTTTCGGCGAATAAGATTCTCACTTATTTTTTCGTTACTCGTGCCTGCATTCTCACTTCCATTTCGTCCACCAATCCTCCCGGATTGACTTCAACCTAACATGGAACGCTCTCCTACCATCAATAAATTGATCCATAGCTTCGGTACTATACTTGAGCCCCGGTACATCTTCAGCGCAGGGTCACTCGACTAGTGAGCTATTACGCTTTCTTTAAAGGATGGCTGCTTCTAAGCCAACCTCCTAGCTGTCTGAGTAACCCCACCTCTTTTCACACTTAGTATAGATTTGGGGACCTTAGCTGATGGTCTGGGCTGTTTCCCTTTCGACTACGAAGCTTATCCCCCGCAGTCTCACTCCCGGATATTAACGTATGGCATTCGAAGTTTGCCTGAGTTTGGTAAGCTTGGTGAGCCCCCTAGCTCAAACAGAGCCCTACCTCCATACGTCTTCGTCCGAGGCTGCCCCTAAAGGCATTTCGGAGAGAACCAGCTATTTCTGAGTTCGATTGCAATTTCAGCACTTACCACAAGTCATCCAAGAAATTTTCAACTTTCAATGGTTCGGTCCTCCACCCGCTTTTACACGGGCTTCAACCTGCTCATGGCAAGATCACTCAGTTTCGGGTCTACTACCAGCAACTGAACGCCCTGTTCAGACTCGCTTTCGCTACGGCTCCGGCATACACCTTAACCTTGCTACTGACAGTAACTCGCAGGCTCATTCTTCAATAGGCACGCTATCACATGACTAAATCATGCTCTAGCTGTTTGTAGGCATACGGTTTCATGTTCTATTTCACTCCCCTTCCGGGGTTCTTTTCACCTTTCCCTCACGGTACTGGTTCACTATCGGTCATTGACGTGTATTTAGCCTTGGAGGGTGGGCCCCCCAGATTCAAACAGGATTACACGTGTCCCGTCCTACTCGAGAACTTGTAAAGAGATCTATTAATTTTGCATACAGGGCTATCACCTTCTATGACAGAGCTTTCCAGCTCACTTTTGCTAAAAATAGATTTTGTAACTCTTTGAAACTCTTACAGGAGTTTCCAACAAGTCTCACGACCCCAAATATACAGCGACTGTAATCTACTAACATATATTTGGTTTAGGCTGTTTCCCGTTCGCTCGCCGCTACTAGGAAAATCTCGGTTGATTTCTATTCCTCAAGCTACTTAGATGTTTCAGTTCACTTGGTTGTCCCTACTATCCTATTTAATTCAGATAGCAATTTATGAACATTACTTCATAAAGGTTTCCCTATTCGGAAATCTCCGGATCAAAGCTATTAGCAGCTCCCCGAAGCTTATCGCAGCTAAACACGTCCTTCTTCGTCAGTCAATGCCTAGGTATCCTCCATACGCCCTTAGTATCTTAATCCTATACTCTCGATCCACAATACAGATCTAAGAGTAAAATAAATGAGTCTAAATAAATAAATTCTATGACATTAATAAATTTTTCAATGAAAAATAAATTAACTCACAGCTGTTTTGTTTTTTAAATTTTAACTTAATAATAAATTGTCAATCTTCTAGCTCATAATCCCAACATTTCGCTGGTAGAGCTTAAATAAAACCATAAAGGTTAAATTTACACTTTAAATATATCGAATAATGAATTAGTTAATCCCGTTAAAGATCGTCCACGTACATATTATGTTTCCATAATGAATTTGGTGGAGGTGAACGGAATCGAACCGATGGCCTCCTGCGTGCAAGGCAGGCGCTCTCCCAACTGAGCTACACCCCCAAGTATCCACGATAAAACAGAAAGAACATAATTGTTTTTCTATTAAATGGTGGGCCTACCTGGACTTGAACCAGGGACCTCACGCTTATCAGGCGTGCGCTCTAACCAAGCTGAGCTATAAGCCCATGGATCCTAATTTATTGATATATATCTTTTGACGAAAGAAACTCAAAACTGAATAGCAGGTTGTTGGCCATATACTAAATTGTACTGGTCGACCATCTAAAATCTAAAGCAAAGCTCTAGACCAAAGATTATCTCCTTAGAAAGGAGGTGATCCAGCCACACCTTCCGGTACGGCTACCTTGTTACGACTTCACCCCAATTATCGACTCCACCTTAGAACGCTGCCTCCCGAAGGTTAGCTCACGTGCTTTGGGTGTTTCCGACTTTCATGGTGTGACGGGCGGTGTGTACAAGGCCCGAGAACGTATTCACCGTGGCGTTGCTGATCCACGATTACTAGCAATTCCAACTTCATGTAGTCGAGTTGCAGACTACAATCCGAACTGAGAACGGATTTATGAGATTCGCTCCACCTCGCGGTATCGCTGCTCTTTGTTCCGTCCATTGTAGCATGTGTGTAGCCCCGGACATAAGGGCCATGATGATTTGACGTCATCCCCACCTTCCTCCTATTTTCCATAGGCTGTCTTGTATGAGTTCCCGGCATTATCCGCTGGCAACATACAACAGGGGTTGCGCTCGTTGCGGGACTTAACCCAACATCTCACGACACGAGCTGA